>NZ_LT960614.1:656500-1313000 GCF_900231165.1 Hartmannibacter diazotrophicus | reverse complement strand
GTAATCGTCCACCAGCGCGTCATTCATCGGCGGACTGGGCGAGCCTTGCATCCAGTGCCCGGTAAAAAAGCCGGATGCGCAGGCTGTCGAAGCCGAGGTCGTCGGAAAGCACGGGAAGCGCCGCCGTCAGGTCGATCCGCGCCTGTACGGTGGTGGCGTCGCCCTCATCGACCGGCTGAACCCGCACCGCGACCTCGCCCGGAAGCAGAAAGAGCTCTGTCGGCGCCGCCGCCGCGAAGCCGCCGCCCGTCTCCTCGTTGCCCGGCTCGTCCTCGGTCCGGATCGACCAGCCGAGATCGACGGCAGCCGATTTCGCGGCGGCATAGAGTTCCACCGAGGAGAGCGGATAACGCCGGCCCGCGACCGCGCCGAGAAACCCAAGGCCGGCGGGGTGGGACGTGCGCAGGACAACCGGACCTTCGCCGGCGATCACGGGAGGATCGGCCGCATCCGTCGTTTCGCCATTTGCCCGCGGCAGCAGCAGGAGCATCGCGAGGCCGAACAGGAACGGGACGAGGATGAAGAGCGCAAGGAGACTGGTCGCAAGCGCATGACCGAAGCCCCTGGCGCCCTCGCTCCAGATCTGGCCGTAAGTCGCGAACTGGATCGCCGCGGCGAGCAGCGTCGCCGCAAGGCCAACGGCAAGTGCAGTCAGCGCGGTCGGCACGTCGATAAGGCCGAACCGGCGGGCAAGTTCCGTCTCGAGCACCATGAGCAGCGCGAACAGGACGAGCCGGCGGGCGCTTTTCAGCCCTCTCGCGCGCCAGACGATCGGCGCCGACATCAGATGCTCGGCCCTGATCGGCACGTTTGCCCTCCCCCCTGCCGCCGGTCACGGACCGCCGCCACCTGCGAACCATCCGCCAAATCGCCAATGGCGACAAGACGTTTTCCCGTGCGACCCTGCCCAGCAGATTTTGCAACTGCCCAAACGGCTTCTCAGCGATTAAGGTCCGGTATCGACCCTTCCGGCCTCACCAGACACCAGACATCGATCCTTCGAGTGCGGAGAATTTCCATGCCCCTTACCAACGTTCAGGCTCGTGATCTCGACGCGGTCATCCACCCCTATACGCCGCTGCACAAGATCCGCGAGATCGGCCCGCTCGTGCTGGACCACGGCAAGGGCGTCTATGTCTACGACACGCAGGGCAAGGAATATATCGAGGGCATGTCGGGCCTCTGGTGCGCCGGTCTCGGTTTCGGCAACGAGGAACTTGTCGAGGCTGCGACGGAACAACTCAGGCGCCTGCCCTACTACCACCTCTTCGGCGGCAAGGGCATGGAGCCGGCGATCGAGCTCGCCGAGAAGCTGAAGGAAATCGCGCCCTGCGAGATCGATAAGGTGCTCTATTCCTCGTCCGGCTCGGAGGCCAACGACACCCAGATCAAGCTGATCTGGTACTACAACAATGCCATGGGCCGGCCTGAGAAGAAGAAGATCATCAGCCGCGTGAAGGCCTATCACGGCGTCACGGTGATGACCGCCTCGCTGACGGGCCTTCCCAACAACCACCGCGACTTCGACCTGCCGGTTGCGAACGTGCGCCACACCGACTGCCCGCAGTATTACCGCTTCTCGCAGCCCGGCGAGAGCGAGGAGGAGTTCGTCCAGCGGCTTGCCGGCAACCTTCGCACCCTGATCGAGACCGAGGGGCCGGAGACGATCGCCGCGATGATCGCCGAGCCGATCATGGGCGCCGGCGGCGTGGTGATCCCGCCGGAAAGCTATTTCCCGACCATCCAGCCAATCCTCGACGAACATGACATCCTGCTCATTGACGACGAGGTTATCTGCGGCTTCGGGCGGACCGGCAACTGGTTCGGCGCGACGACCATGGGCATGAAGCCGGCGACCGTTTCCGTCGCCAAGCAGATGACGGCCGCCTATGCGCCGCTGTCGGCTGTCATGCTGCCGAAGTTCATGGTCGAGGCGCTGGAGGCCCAGTCCGCCAAGATCGGCGTCTTCGGCCACGGCTTCACCTATGGCGGCCACCCGCTCGGCTGCGCCATCGGCGTCAAGACCATCGAGATCTACCAGCGGATGGATATCGTCGGCCGCGTGCGCTCGCTGGCGCCGCAGTTCGAAAAGCGCATGATGGCGCTCGCCGATCATCCGCTTGTCGGCAACGTTCGCTGTAAGGGCCTCGTCGGCGGCATCGAACTCGTGGCCGACAAGGCGACGAAGCGGTCGTTCGAGGCTGCGCAGGGTGTCGGCGCCAAGGTCGCCCGCCTCGGCGAGGGCCATGGCCTCATCCTGCGCGCCATCGGCGACACGCTGGCCGTCTGCCCGCCGATGATCATTTCGGAGGCCGAACTCGACGAGCTCTTCGACCGCACGATCAAGGCACTCGACGACGGCGAGGCGGTGGTGTCCCGCGAGGGGCTCAGAACCGCAACCTGAGGTCCGGCGCCGGGTATCCTTACCGGCAAGGCCCCTCCGGCTTCGACCGGCCTGGCCGGGTGACTTCGAATCGATCCGAATCACCCGGCGACCATCCGAAGGCCCAAACAACCGTCAGCACACTGACAGGATTGATGAATCCGGCCGCGTCGGCGTCCCCGGACCGGATGCGGCTGGAGTCGTCAATGAAGAGGTCCGAGCCTTCCGAGTGCAACATTTCGTCACATTACTTGATGGAAATTAACCATTTCAGAGCGCAAACCCGATGTTTAAGGAAAAAATCGACATCGACTTTGTTTGGTATGCCAGTTTTTGGTGCTGTTCTGTAACAGTCG
This sequence comes from Hartmannibacter diazotrophicus, assembly GCF_900231165.1. Lineage (GTDB taxonomy): Bacteria > Pseudomonadota > Alphaproteobacteria > Rhizobiales > Pleomorphomonadaceae > Hartmannibacter > Hartmannibacter diazotrophicus. The sequence goes on along the minus strand of NZ_LT960614.1, from coordinate 1,310,261 downwards.
AAAATATTATGTGATTCCGATGGTCGATTTTGACTTTGATGTCGCATGGAAAAGCGCTGTGAGTCCTAATAAAGTCAAAATTGCCCCATGTAGTTTGGGGTGATCGCATCCAGTCGGGTGTGGTCGCGAAGAACTGGCGTCGAAAGTCGACTCCAGCAACGCAACAGCTTTTATGAAAGTGAATTCGGTCATGTCTCCCGCGGACAACCAGGAACATCCGCAGCAACAGCAGCAATCGCAGCACGACCTTTGTGAGCAGTATCGCTCCATCGGAATCAAGGCAGTGAACTCGGCGGCCATGATGACCAAGGCGACGAAGCCGAAGTCGAAGGCAATGACCGCCGACCAGTTCGCAGATCGCGACGACGGCTGATATTGGCTGGGGCCCACTCGGGGCAATAGCGCCCGGCGCATTTGGCCGGCGTGATGAAGGGGCACATTCAATCTAACGGGTCACTCCTGCCGCGACCGTGAGGGTCGTTTTGGCAAAGGTGGGCTTTTGCCCTGCCGCCGGATGAACAGCCCGTTTCGTGCCGGGTCTTCATGGAACGTTTCCGGCGGAGCCAAGCTTCGCCGAACGGGGTGTCCGGCGGCGTCGCCGCCGGATCGCGATGAGACCTTGCGGTTTCGATCCGCCCCGACATTGCACCCCGCACTTCCATGCCCACTGACACGGTTCGGCGGATCATCTCGCCGGGCCCGATGATCGTGACGGTTCATGCCGGTCGGAGCGACCGTCGCGTGTGGCCGGTTTCACGACCTCCGTGCGCGCCTCCCTCCGAGGGGCGTCCGGTTCCTCCCCCCTGCAATGCCCTTCGCGTTTCCCTTCTTCCGCCCCAGGACCATGGCGCTCATCCGGTGCCTTGCCGACATCCGGATCAGGTGGTGGGTTGTCTTCCGGCACAAAGTGGTCTCAATGGCGTTTAGGCCTCAAGACCCCCTCGCCGGAGCCCTCCATGATCGATCTCTTCCGCCCCGGAAACGGCCACCTTCTGCGAGAGCCCGACTGCGGCAACGACCGGCTTCACGACGACATCGTCTGGATCGATCTTTCAAATCCAACCCGTGAGGAGGATGCGGCCGTTTCGCGCTTCATCGGCGCCGACCTCATCACCCGCGAGGAAATGGAGGAGATCGAGCCTTCGAGCCGCCTCTCCATCGAGGATGGCGTGCTCTATCTCACGGCCCTTTTGCTCTGCCGGTCGGAGTCCTCCTCCCCCGACACGACGGAAGTCACCTTCATCCTGACGCCCCGGCATCTCGTCACGGTTCGCTACGACGAACCGGGAACGATGCCGATGGCCCGCTCGCGCGTCGGCAAGCCGGGGGCCGGCGTCACGACGGCCGGGGGCGCGCTGATCTTCCTTCTGGATGTCGCGATCGACCGGATCGCCGACGTTCTGGAGCGGACCGGCGCCCGGATCGAAAAACTTGCCCGCCGCATCTTCGAAAGTGGCGTGGCCGGGCGTGCGCATCAGGATATCCTCAGCCAGATCGGCCGGGAGGGCATGCGCATCGGCCATATCCAGGAAAGCCTCACCAGCCTGTCGCGGATGCTGCTGTTCCTGCTCGAGAAGGCCGACTCCCTCAGCTTTCCCAAGACAGACAAGGCGCGGCTGAAGACGCTGGCGCGCGATGCGCAGGCACTGGCGGAACACGCACGGGGCCTCGAAGACCGCGTGACCTTCCTGCTCGACGCGACACTAGGATTCGTCAGCATCGAGCAGAACGCGACGATCAAGATCTTTTCCGTTCTTGCCGTCGTCTTCATGCCACCGACACTGATCGCGTCGATCTACGGCATGAATTTCCGCCTCATGCCCGAACTCGACTGGGCCTACGGCTATCCGATGGCCCTCGGCCTCATGCTGCTGTCGGCCGTCGGCACCTTCGTGCTGTTTCGATGGCGGAAATGGCTCTGATGCCCCTCACGGATAGAGCCGGGTCTTCGACCATGGCTCGCCTTCGGCATCCCGTGCAAAGACGATGCGGTCATGCAGGCGGAAGAGGCCGTTCTGCCAGAACTCGAAAGAGACAGGCCGCACGCGAAACCCCGACCACCATTCGGGACGGGGCACCTCGCTGACGCCGAATTTCAGCGTGAACTCGGCGACCGCCTTTTCCAGAGCGAAGCGGCTTTCCAGCGGCTTCGACTGCTTCGACGCCCAGGCGCCGATGCGGCTCCCCCTATGGCGCGAGGCAAAATAGGCGTCGGCCTCGGCATCGCTCACCACCTCGACCGGACCGCGAATGCGAACCTGGCGGCGCAGCGACTTCCAGTGAAAGAGCAGCGCGGCCTTGGGGTTGGCCAGGATTTCCTGGCCCTTCTGGCTGCCGAAGTTGGTGTAGAAGACAAAGCCGTCCTTGTCGAAGTCCTTGAGCAGCACCATGCGCACGTGCGGCAGGCCGTCGGCATCGACAGTCGCCACCGCCATGGCATTGGGATCGTTCGGCTCGCTTGCCTCGGCCTCCTTCAGCCAGCTGCCGAACAGGCGCAGGGGCTCGTCAGCCTTGGTGAAATCATCCTCGGGAAGCGGCTTGCCGGCTTCGTCCATCTCAGGCCTTCCATTCGTCTGGCATTTTCGGATCAAGCAAAGGTCACGCGGCTCTTTATACGCGGCGCCAGCATTGATATAGAGCCCGTCACATCAATTGGGAACGGCGAAGGCATTCGGGTGTACACTGGAGCGGCGTGCGGTCATGTGGATTCAAATACGCGCCATTCACGCCGCTCGAGGCTGATGACTTTGGAGCATGACGGTCTCGTTCAAGCGCACCCGCTCGAACGCGTCATGCGTCAGGCGGGGCGGAGAATTTCTGCCTTGCCGGCAAAGGTGGCAGGTCTGGATTTTATTCCTATGACTTCCCATATGCCAGTCAACACACTGACTTGCGGCCACGTGGCCGACAAGGCAAGCTTTCCCGATATCTGGTTTTCGAAGGGGTGAAGATGCGCGATCCCTATGACGTCCTCGGCGTTTCGCGCTCGGCGAACGAGGGCGAAATCAAGAAGGCGTTCCGAAAGCTGGCAAAGGCTTATCATCCGGATGCCAACGCCAACGACCCGAAGGCGCAGGAACTGTTTTCAGAGATCAATTCGGCCTACGAGATTCTCGGCGAGCCGGAAAAACGCAAGAAGTTCGACGCCGGCGAAATCGGCCCGGACGGCAAGCCGCGCTTTACCGGCTTCGAGGGTTTCACCGGTGCAGGCGGCGCCGGGCGACGCGCCGGTGGCGGCGGCTTCGGCGGGCGCAACACGGAGGATATCCTCAACGATATCTTCGGCGATGCCTTTTCCGGGTTTGGCCGCGGCGGACGCGGCGCGGGGCGGGCGTCAAGCAGCCGTTTCGGCGGCGCTGGCGGCGGAGCGTCCTTCGAAGATGTCTTCACTCAGACGGGTGCCGGCGCGACAACGGCAAAGGGAAGCGACACGGTGACCACGGCCAAGGTGAAGCTGGAAGACATCGTCGGGTCCGGCAAGGTTCGCGTGACGCTGCCCTCGGGCAAGACGCTCGACGTCAAGATTCCGCCGGGCTTCGAGCCCGGACAGCCGATCCGGCTCAAGGGCCAGGGTGCGCAGGGCACCGTCGCGGGCGATGCGATCGTCGTTCTCGTCTACGACATCCACCCCCTCTTCCGCCCCGAAGGACACAACCTGAAGCTCGACCTGCCGCTCAGCCTCGACGAGGCGGTCCTTGGCGGCAAGGTGCGCGTGCCGACGCTGGAGGGCTCGGTCGAACTGACGATCCCGCCCGGCACGACCGGCGGAAAGTCCCTGCGCGTGCGCGCCAGGGGCCTGCCGACCCGCGAGGGCGGACGCGGCGACCTGATCGTCACGCCGCGCATCGTCCTGCCAGACGGCACCGACGGCGGTCTGGAGCAGCTCATGACCCGCTGGCGGGAGATGAAACCCTACACCCCGCGCGGGCCGGAGTTCGGCTGAGAGGTCGGCGGCGGACGGCTCTGATCCGCCGCCGCCCCCCCCTGCCGCAAAGATCCGCCGTTCGCCAGGATTGCGCGCCCGTGTCCTCTTCGCCGAAAACAACACTGCTGATCGATGCCGAAGACGTTGGTTCCGTCGAGCGCGTCGCGGCGTTGCTGAAGGCCGGCGAGGTCGCCGCCTTTCCGACCGAGACGGTCTACGGTCTTGGAGCCAATGCACGCGATGGCAAGGCGGTGGCGCGAATCTACGAGGCCAAGGGCCGGCCGTCCTTCAATCCGCTGATCGTCCATGTCGCCTCGCTTGAGGCCGCCGAGGAGATCGCGACATTCGATCCCCTGTCGCGCCGGTTCGCCGAGGCCTTCTGGCCGGGAGCGCTGACGCTTGTCCTCCCCCTCAAGGACACCGCCGGCATTTCTAGCCTTGTCACCGCCGGGCTCGACACCATTGCGTTGCGCGTGCCGGCGCATCCCCTCGCCCGCCGTCTGATCGAGACCTCCGGCCTTGCCATCGCGGCTCCGAGCGCTAACCGGTCCGGCCGCGTCAGCCCGACGACGGCCGCCCATGTGATGGCCGATCTCGACGGCCGCATCGCCGCGGTCCTCGACGGCGGCTCCACGCGAATCGGTGTTGAAAGCACCATCGTCGCCGTGACTGGCGATGACGTCCGGCTGCTGCGCCATGGCGGCGTGTCGCGCGGAGACCTGGAGGCCATCGCCGGCCGGCCGATCATCGCCGATCAACCGGTCGTCGACGATGCGGCGCCGATCTCGCCTGGCCTTCTCACCTCGCATTACGCGCCAAAGGCACGGGTCCGGCTCAACGCCGACGACGTTCGCGCCGATGAGGCCTATCTCGGTTTCGGACCGGTTGCCAGCGAGATCGGCAGCCAGGCGGCCGCGTTCGAATCCCTGAGCGAGCGCGGCGATCCGGCCGAGGCGGCAGCCAACCTCTTTGCCGCGCTGCGGCGGCTCGACCGGCCCGGCATCGCAGCCATTGCCGTGGCGCCGATTCCACAGGAAGGTCTCGGCGAGGCGATCAACGATCGTCTTGCCCGCGCGGCAGCGCCAAGGTCATGAGCGTTGCTCTCGGAGCCGATCCGTCCACGGGATGAAAGCTGTTGTACTGAGAAGTGCGATTGACAGGGCACGGGTCCGTCCCGACATTGGCATAATCAAAAACTCAGAACGATAAAGCGGCATGGGAGCGGGATCTTGCGCACACTCTACCTCCACCACTCGGCCTTTCTCGACCATCAGACGCCGGCGGGCCACCCCGAGCGGCCGGATCGCATGCGCGCGGTCGAGCAGGCGATGGAGGCGGAGGAGTTCCAGCATCTGATCCGCGAACAGTCGCCGATGGCCGAGGTCGCGCAGATCGAGCGTGCCCATCCGGATGCCTATGTCGAGGCGATACGCGAGGCGGTTCCCTCCGAGGGTCTCGTCGGCATCGATGGCGACACCGTGCTGTCCAAGGGAAGCTGGGAGGCCGGCATGCGCGCCTCTGGCGCCGCCTGTCATGCGATCGACGAGGTGATGGCCGGTAAGGTCGACAACGCCTTCTGCGCCCACCGCCCGCCGGGACACCATGCGGAAGTGGCGACCGCCATGGGCTTCTGCTTCTTCAACCACGTTGCCGTCGCCGCCCGCCACGCCCAGGCGGTCCACGGCCTCGAACGCGTCGCCATCGTCGATTTCGACGTCCACCACGGCAATGGCACCCAGGATATCTTCTGGTCCGACCCGAACGTGCTTTATGCCTCGACGCATCAGATGCCGCTGTTCCCGGGCACCGGCGCGGCGCGCGAGCGCGGCGTCGGCAACATCTTCAACGCGCCGCTCTCGCCGGGCGACGGGTCGGACGCCTTCCGCGAGGCGATGGAAACGGTGATCCTGCCGTCCATCGACAATTTCCGGCCGGACATCATCCTTATTTCCGCCGGTTTCGACGCCCATCACCGCGATCCGCTGGCGAGCCTGCAACTCGTCGAACAGGATTATGGGTGGATCACCCGGAAGCTGATGGAAAAGGCCGACGGCTACGCCAAGGGCCGGCTCGTTTCCATGCTCGAAGGAGGCTATGACCTCACGGGGTTGTCAAAATCTGTGACTCATCACGTGAGAGCTCTCATGGGAGAATAGGCCTGCTCGATCCGCGAGGCGGCGATCGGAAGCCGGCAGCGGCGGCGGAGCGACGTTCACCATGGGCTGCAATTCCCCGTCGTCTTTCCGACGTTGCGGGGTTGCCCTGCCGGCCCTTTGGCGTCACTTCTAGGTCAGGTGACCCTAGGTAAAAATCGGGATGACCTTGCCTGAGGATGTGTTGACTTGGCCAATGACAATGATATTGCCGCGCTCCCCTTCGAAGCGGCCCTGAAGGAACTCGAAGGTATTGTGAGCCGCCTGGAACAGGGCAGCGTCGCCCTTGAAGAATCCATCACGATCTACGAGCGCGGCGATGCACTGCGCACCCACTGCGACAAGCTCTTGAAGGCCGCCGAGGCCAAGGTCGAGAAAATCCGCATCGGACAGGATGGTTCCGCAGAGGGTGTGGAACCTCTTGACGTCGAATGACATTGCCTGATTGAAGCAAGTCGAAGCATCCTGTATCGCATTTGTTTCAGGACTTCATCAGCCCCGAAGCCGGACGACTTGGGCGGCAAGGACAGACAGGACGACTGCAGGACAGAATGCGCCCCCAAACGCCCCTTCTCGACACGATTGCTTCGCCGGCGGACCTGAAGTCCCTCAGCGATACCGAGCTGGTCCAGCTTGCCCATGAATTGCGCAAGGAGACCATTGACGCCGTGTCTGTGACGGGCGGACATCTCGGCGCCGGGCTCGGTGTGGTCGAACTCACGGTCGCGCTCCACGCGGTCTTCGATACGCCGCACGACCGGCTGATCTGGGATGTCGGCCATCAGGCCTATCCGCACAAGATTCTCACCGGCCGGCGGGAGCGCATCCGCACGCTTCGCCAGCCGGGCGGCCTTTCCGGCTTTACCAAGCGCGCCGAGAGCGAATACGACGCCTTCGGCACGGGCCATTCGTCGACGTCGATTTCGGCCGGCCTCGGCATGGCGGTCGCGCGGGATCTTTCCCGAGAGAAGCGCAACGTCGTCTGCGTCATCGGCGACGGAGCCATGAGCGCCGGCATGGTCTACGAGGCCATGAACAACGCCGGCGCCATGGACAGCCGCCTGATCGTCGTCCTCAACGACAACGACATGTCGATCGCCCCGCCGACGGGCGCGATGAGCGCCTATCTGGCAAGGCTGGTTTCGGGACGCACCTACCGGACCCTGCGCGAGACCGCCAAGCAGCTCGCCTTCCGCCTGCCCCGCTTCTGGAAGGACAAGGCCGCGCGGGCGGAGGAGTTCGCGCGCGGTTTCTGGACCGGAGGCACGCTGTTCGAGGAGCTCGGCTTCTTCTACGTCGGCCCGATCGACGGCCATAACCTGGAGCACATGCTGCCCGTCCTGCGCAATGTGCGCGACGACGGTGAGGGACCGATCCTCGTCCACGTCGTGACCCAGAAGGGCAAGGGCTATGCGCCGGCGGAAGCCTCCGACGACAAGTATCACGGCGTCGCCCGGTTCGACGTGGTGACCGGCGAGCAGTCCAAGCCGAAATCCAACGCCCCCTCCTACACCTCGGTCTTCGCCAAGGCGCTCGTCCGCGAGGCCGAGATCGACGAAAAGGTGGTCGCCATCACCGCCGCGATGCCGGACGGCACCGGGCTCGATCTTTTCGCGCAGGCCTTTCCCCGGCGCTGCTTCGACGTCGGCATTGCCGAACAGCATGCGGTGACCTTCGCCGCCGGGCTCGCCGCCGAAGGCTACCGGCCCTTCTGCGCCCTCTATTCCACCTTTTTGCAGCGCGGTTACGACCAGGTCGTCCACGACGTCGCGATCCAGAACCTGCCCGTGCGCTTCCCGATCGACCGGGCCGGGCTCGTCGGCGCCGACGGACCGACGCACGCGGGCGCCTTCGACATCGCCTATCTCGCCTGCCTGCCGAACATGGTGGTGATGGCCGCAAGCGACGAGGCCGAACTTGTCCACATGGTGGCGACGGCCACCGCCCATGATGCCGGCCCGATCGCCTTCCGCTATCCGCGCGGCGAAGGTGTCGGCGTTGAGCTGCCCGAGAAGGGCGAGGTTCTGGAGATCGGCAAGGGCCGCATCTTGCGCGAAGGCAGCCGCGTCGCGATCCTGTCGCTGGGGACGCGCCTTGCCGAATCCCTGAAAGCCGCCGAGGAACTGGAGACCTTCGGTCTTTCGACCACGGTGGCGGACGCGCGCTTCGCCAAGCCGCTCGACCGCGACCTCGTCATCCGCCTCGCGTCCAGCCACGACGTGCTGATCACCATCGAGGAAGGCTCGATCGGCGGCTTCGGCAGCCATGTGCTGGGGTTGCTCGCCGAAGAAGGCCTGCTCGACCGCGGCCTCAAGATCCGCACCCTGCACCTGCCGGACCTCTATCTGGACCACGGCAAGCCGGACGCGCTCTATGCGGCCGCAGGCCTCGACGCCGAAGGCATCGTGAAGGCCGTCTTCTCGTCGCTCGGCTCGGAAGTTCCGGTCGTCCCCGTGAAGGCAGGCGAGTAACAGCCGGGACGATTTGCGTCGTTCCCGGCATCACGCCGATCCCCTGCTCCGATCCCGATCCCGGCGCAAAAGCCGGTGCCCGCTCCTGCGGGCACTGCTTCGGCTCAGCTGTTCTCGGCCCAGACGTCCAGGCTGCCGTAGCTTGTGACCTTGCGGTAGTGGTCGCGAATGAAGTTATCGAGCGCGAACACCCCCGAGCTCCTGGATGACTGGTTCGGTTCGTGAATGTCTCCCCAGGCGGCATCGAGCAGGATGTATTTGGGGGGACGCGCCGTGAAATCGATGATCATCGCCATCTGGACTTCCGGCGACGTCTGGATTCCGGGGTGAGTCTCCTCCCATTTCGTCGGCGACCTGCGGTCGGCAAAGAAATAGAACGCGAGATAGTTGGCGAAGACCTTGTCGTGGTGCTTCGGCCCCACGTAGATCAGGTCATCCTGGGTCGTGTTTTCCTTGATGAACGCCACCGCCTGCTGGTAGCGCGCCGGAATTTCCAGGCACGCGACACGATCCTCGCCGATCCTGGTCAGGCAATCCAGCGCCTGGAAAGGATGCTCCGCCCGGGCGATCTTCATGACATTGCTGGCGGAGTTGCGAAAACCCGTCGCGGCATAAAGGGCGGAATAGGAAATGCCGCCGATGACCAGAACCGTCATGACGAGAGCACGGCGATTCTCGCGCCAGTAGGCACCGCGATAGGTGAAGAGCGCCAGGAAGGCGAAGACGAGAGCCGGCGCCATGTGCAGGCTCTCGACGCGCACGGCTCCCTTGGCCATGAAGACAACGGCGGCAAGGGACAAGGTGATCAGCATTCGGTCGGCAAAGCTTTGTTCCGACGTTTCGGAATGCTGGGCCAGTCCGAGGCCGATCGCCGCCAGGATCGGGATCCCCAGCAGCGGAATATAGACGGCCGAATCCCAGGGGAACGGCCATGGAAGGCCGCGCGCCGCGGGATAGATGGCGCTCGGCGCCGTAATGAGGTTGAAGACAACGTCCTGCACGCCGGCCGCCTTCAGGAGGACAATCAGGGCCGGAAAGAAGACGAGCCCGACGCCGGCCGCGAAAATGGCGATCTGCAGCGCTGCCTTGCCCAATCTGGCGCGAAGGCCGGTGCCTTCGCCAAAGGCGAAAACCATCAATGCAAGGGCAGCCGTGAGGCAGGCGTAGAACCCCATGTCATGGCGAAAGAGCGCCGCAAAGCCGGTCAGGAGTCCTGCCCCCAGCATGCGGATGCGCGTCGGCTCGGCGCTTGAGATCATCATGAAGGCGACGAGGATGAGTGCCGTCGCGTGATACACGGTAAAAAGATCGAAGCCGAGCTTGATCAGCAGACCCAAAAGGCAAACCGCCCCGAGAAACGCCCATTTGGGTCCGTTTGCCTTCGAGATGATGACAAACCCGAAGACAACGATCAGCACCTTGAAGAGAAGTGCCGTTATCTTGACGGCAATGGCGCTGTTGTCGAACAGTTCCAGCACGGCTGCATTGAAATAATAGGTTGCAGGCCCGTACATGCTCCAGAAATCGCGATAGGGAACCTCGCCGCGCAAGACCCGATCGGCGCCGGTGAGAATAATTCCGTCATCGTAGCCATGAACCTTCGGATCGATGGATATCGCGATCACCAGACAGGCGAACAACGTCCCCATCGCTACGTTGACGTAGAAATTTTCGAATTTTCTGCTCATCCGCCGATCTCCGCATCTACTGAAACTCATCTCTCATGAGCAAAAAATGACGCCCCTCTACTGGTCGAAATTCACCCTCGTGCTTCTCTCGCGAACCGCCGCAGCGCTGGCCATTCGGCCGCGACAGTCGCTTGCGGACAACACCATCACCCAAAACGAGCAAAAGCGGGGCCTGATGATGGCCTCGATGCACATCCGGACGGATTTTCGGTTCCCGTCGCTCCCGGACCTAGTTCAGAATCACCTTGATTTTCCGCGCCTGGAGCCGGGTTGACCAGCCCGTCCGGCCAATCCGATCAGGCTGTCCGCAACAATCCGCACCGGTCAGCGACGGCTTTCGCTCGGGGGACGGTCCCGTTTGCGCATTGCCTGCTCTGGTGCCGGGCCGGCGACGGATTGCCGGAATTCCCCTTTGGCCACAAATCAGGCATGATCTGACGCGATAGACGCCAGCGCGGACCATTGCGCGCCCTATTTCACCTGCTATCTCGGATTTGACCGTGCCCTCCACATTGGCTCCGATCGCATCGCTGCTGATCGGTATTTCTTTTCTTCTTGCCGGCAACGGCCTCCAGAGCACGCTGACGCCGTTGCGCGCCTCGATGGAGCAGTTCGGCGCGCTCGACATCGGCCTCATCGGCTCGGCCTATTACGCGGGCTTTGTCGCCGGGTGCGTCGCCGGCCCCTATCTCATCCTGCGTGCCGGCCACATCCGATCCTTCGCCGCGCTTGTCTCCGCCGCGTCAGCCATCGCTCTGGTCCATCCGCTTCTCGTCAATCCCTATGTCTGGATGATCTGCCGCGCGGTGACAGGCTTCAGCCTCGCCGGGCTCTATCTCATCATCGAGAGCTGGCTCAACGACAGGGCGACCAACGAGAATCGCGGCCTGCTGATGAGCAGCTACATCGTCGTGAACTTCGCCGCGATCACGGCCGGACAGATGCTGGTGACGCTGGCGCCCGTCAGCGGCTTCACGCTTTTCATGCTGGCTTCCATCCTCGTCTCCGTCGCGGCGATCCCGGTGGCGATGACCCGTTCGGCGCAGCCCGCGCCAATCACGCTCGTGCAGTTCAATCCGAAGAAGCTCTACCGCATGGCGCCCGTCGGCTTTGTCGGAACCTTCATGATCGGCATCGGCAACGGCTCCTTCTGGTCGCTCGGGGCGATCTATGGCGTCGACCACGGTCTTTCCAACAGCGCGGCCGCCCTCTTCATGAGCGTCGCCGTCATCGGTGGCGCTCTGGCGCAATGGCCGGTCGGCCGGATGTCGGACAAGATGGACCGGCGCTATGTCCTGATGATGGTGCTCGCGGCTGCCGCGGCGGTCTGCATGTTGCTCGCCAGCCTGACGCTGTCGAACACGATGCTGCTGCTGTTCGGCTTTCTCTTCGGCATCACCACCCTGCCCGGCTATTCGATTGCCGCGGCCCATGCCTATGACCGCGCGGCGCCGACGGACTACGTCGAGACCGCCGCCGGTCTGCTGCTCGCCAACGGCATCGGCTCGGTCATCGGCCCCTTCGTCGCCTCCGTGCTGATGAAGGGGCTTGGCGCCAGCGCTCTCTTCTTCTTCATCGCCGCGACGCAGGTGGCGCTGCTGCTCTTTACCGCGCTGCGCATCAAGCAGCGCGCCTCGCAGACCACCGAAGAGAAGAACGACTTCGACCTCTTCTCCACGGCGACTGTCGGCGCGGTGCTGACGCCCGAACCGCTCGAAGAGGAAAATCCCATGGTCCAGACGCCTGTTGACCCCGGCGTTGCCGTACAGGCCGAGATCGACGCCGCCAACGAAGCCGCCGAAAAGGACGCCGCCGCGTGAGCGGCGCGAAGATCCGGCTGGACCAGTTGCTTGTCGATCTTGGTCACTTTCACAGCAGGGCCCGGGCGCGCGATGCCGTGCAGCGCGGCACCGTGCAGGTTGACGGGTCGGTCGTCACCAAGCCCGGCCAGACCGTCGCCGCCGGGGCCAACATCGCAATCGACGATCCGGCGGCGCGCTATGTCTCCCGCGCGGCGCTGAAGCTCGTCGCAGCGCTCGATGCTTTCGCCTTCCATCCTGCCGGCAAGACCTGCCTCGATGTCGGCGCGTCCACCGGCGGCTTTACCCAGGTGCTGCTGGAGCGGGGCGCCCGGCATGTAACGGCGATCGATGTCGGCCACGGGCAGTTGCACGAGAGTCTCCACCGCGATCCGCGCGTGACGTCGATTGAGGGCCTCAACGCGCGCGACCTCACGCTGGCCCACATTGGCGAGCCGCCGGAGATCGTGGTCTCAGACGTCAGCTTCATCTCGCTGACGCTCGCGCTTGCGCCGGCGCTCGATCTTGCCGCGCCCGGCGCCCGCCTTGCCGCACTGGTCAAGCCGCAGTTCGAGGTCGGGCGCGAAGGCATCGGCAAAGGCGGGCTGGTCAGGAGCCCTGAGCTTGCCGACGAGGCATTGCAGCGAATCATCGCGTGGATCGGCGGCCTTGACGGCTGGCAGGTTGTCGGGCACTTGCCATCGCCTATCACCGGCGGCGACGGCAACCGCGAATTCCTGCTTGGGGCACAGAAGACATGAGCGGCAACGGCGTTGAGGCCGAGACCCTGACGATCGAACGGCTTGGCGCGCAGGGCGACGGCATCGCCACGCTCGACGGGCAACCCGTCTATGTTCCCTTCACGCTGCCCGGCGAGACCGTCGCGGTCGAGCTCGATGGCGAGCGCGGCGACCTCCTCGACGTCGTGACGCCGAGCCCGGACCGGATCGCGCCGGCCTGCCGGCATTACACCGACTGCGGCGGCTGCAGCCTGCAACACCTCGGTCCTGCCGCCTATACCGCCTTCAAGCAGGACCTCGTGCGCGCCGCCTTTGCCTCGCGCGGCCTTAATCCGGAGATCTCCGAGCCGATCATCGTTCCGTCCGGCAGCCGGCGGCGTGTGACGCTTGCCGCGCGACGAAACGGTCATCGCCTGCTCTTCGGCTTCCACGGCCGCAAGAGCCATCGCATCGTTCCGATCGATGAGTGCCCCGTGGCGCGGCCTGCCATCGTCAAGGCCCTGCCCGCCCTTGAGCAGCTTGCCGCCGTCGCCGCCCCGAAGAAGGGCGATCTCGCCATCTCCGTTCTGACCACGGCGAACGGTCTCGACGTCTGCCTCACCGGCCTGCCGCCCAAGGACGCCGACAAGCAGCGCCTGCCGCTGATCGAGGCGGCGATGGCGGCCGGGATTGCCCGGCTGTCCGTCGGCGACGAGGTCATCGTGGAGCGCGTTCCGCCGTCGCTGTCCTTCGTCGGCGTCAGCGTCGTGCCGCCGCCCGGCGGTTTCCTGCAGGCGACCGCCGAGTCCGAACAGGCGATGACGGACCTGATCCTTGCCGCCGTCAAAGGCGCCAAAGCAGTGGCCGATCTCTTCTGCGGCGCCGGCACCTTCACGTTTCCGCTTGCGACGAAGAGTGCGGTCCACGCCGTGGAGGGCGACAAGGCTTCGATGGAGGCGCTGGACAAGGGCGCGCGCTTCGCGAAGGGCCTGAAACAGATCAACCGGGAACGGCGCGATCTCTTCCGCAGGCCCCTGACGCCCAAGGAGCTCGCCCGTTTCGACGCCGTGGTCTTCGATCCGCCCCGCGCTGGCGCGAATGCCCAAGCAGCCGAACTTGCCGCCTCCAAGGTGCCGACTGTCGTCGCGGTCTCCTGCAATCCGGCAACGCTCGCCCGCGACGTGCGGCTGCTCGTCGACGGCGGCTACGGGATCGAGAGCGTCACGCCAGTCGACCAGTTCCTCTGGTCCGCCCATGTGGAGGCGGTGGTCGTGCTGCGGCGCGCGTCCGGCTGACGCCTCGCCTGCATCCGGAACATTGGGAGTCTGCCGATGCCTGCCATCCCGCTGTCGACCTATGCCTTTCTCGCCGCGGCCATCGTCGCCGAGGTGATCGCCACCAGCGCGCTGGCGCGATCGGAAAGCTTCACGCGGCTGGTGCCATCGCTGATCACCGTCGGCGGATATGCCCTCGCCTTCTGGTGTCTCTCCTTCCCTCTCCGCGTCATGTCGACGGGCGTCGTCTATGCCATCTGGTCCGGTGCGGGCATCGTTCTGATCGCGGCGGTGGCCTGGCTCTTCTCCGGGCAGAAACTGGACGCCCCAGCGATCGTCGGCCTTGCCCTCATCATCCTGGGCGTCGTCGTCATCAACCTCTTTTCCAGGACGGTCGCGCACTAAGCGACTATCCCGAGAGCCCCCTCAGACAACCCGGCCGGGATTGAGGATCCCCTTCGGATCGAAGGTCTTCTTGAGCGCCCGCAGCATCTCCAGTTCGACCGGATCCTTCACCCGTTCGATGAGCCCGCGCTTCAGCCGTCCGACACCATGTTCGGCCGCGACCGATCCGCCGAATTCGCCGACGATGGCGTGCACCACCTCGTTCATCGCATCCCAGTTGGCGAGATAGGCCTCCTTGTCCATGCCGATTGGCTGGCTGACGTTGAAGTGGATGTTGCCGTCGCCGAGGTGGCCGAAGGGAATTGGGCGGCAATCCGGCATGAACGCCTCGACCGCCGCGATGGCGCTGCGCAGGAAGGCCGGCACCTGATCCACCGGCACCGACACATCATGCTTGATCGAACCGCCCTCGTGCTTTTGCACCTCCGACATGCCGTGGCGCAGCTTCCAGAAGGCGGCGGCCTGATCCATCGACTGGGCGATGGCCGCGTCCGTGACGATGCCGTCCTCCAGGGCTTCGCCGAGCACCTGCTCCATGACCCGGCGCGCGACCTCGGCCTCGCTGGTCGACGATATCTCGCAGAGCACATACCAGTCGTGCGACGCCTCCAGCGGATCGCGCGCGCCGGCGAGATGGCGCAGCGTGAATTCCAGTCCCATGCGCGGCATCAGTTCGAAGCCGGTCAGCATGGCCCCGGCCCTTGAGCGCGCCAGCGTCAGCAGCTTCAAGGCCTCTTCCGGCCCCGGCATGCCGACGAAGGCGACCTCGATGCCCGCTGGCTGCGGTTGGAGCCTCAAGACCGCCGCCGTGATGACGCCGATCGTGCCCTCGCTGCCGATGAAGAGCTGCTTCATGTCGTAGCCGGAATTGTCCTTGTGCAGCCGCTTCAGCCCGTTCCAGATCCGGCCGTCGGCCAGCACCACTTCGAGCCCCAGCACCTGCGCGCGCATGTTGCCGTAGGAGAGCACCGCCGTGCCGCCGGCGTTGGTCGCGATATTGCCGCCCACCTGGCAGGAGCCCATGGAGCCAAGCGTCAGCGGAAAAAGCCGGCCTGTTTCCGCCGCCGCATCGTGAAGGGCCTGAAGAACCACGCCCGCCTCTACCGTCACCGTATCGCCGGCGGGATCGACATCGCGAATGCGGTTGAGGCGCGACAGCGACAGCACGATCTCCGCGCCGGTCTCGTCCGGGGTCTGGCCGCCGACGAGGCCGGTGTTGCCGCCCTGCGGCACAATGGCCGTTCCCGTTTCATGGGCAAGCTTCAGGACCTCGGCGACTTCCTGCGTCGACCCCGGCTTCAGGACGAGCGGCGTGCGGCCGAGATAGAGGTCGCGCCATTCGACGACGTAAGGGGCGATGTCGACCGGGTCGGTCAACGCGTTGGCGGCCCCGACGATCGCGGCGAATCGGGCAAGAAGATCGGGCGTTGGCGCAGGGCGCATGGGGTCTTGATCCGGAAGAGCCTGGGAGGGTGCGGCCCGAAGGCGCCCGAGGATCAGTGGCGCTCCAGGCCCTGTCAAGGCTTTGAACCGGAAAGACCAGCGATGTCATGCCGCTGTCATGCAAGTCGGTTCATGAAAGATCCTGACTCAAAAAGTGAAGCCGGCTGCGTGTGCTCTGCAAACGGAATATATTTCCTCGAAACATTCCCTCAGCTACAAGGTGTCCTCCTTTCGGTGCATCGCAACTGTCTGTTCGCGGCGCAGGAGGAGCTTGTCCACAGCTACGACGATTGCGTAATCACCGGCAATCGACCGGCGCGGACAAGACCAGTTCTGGGCGTGACGGCTCGCGCAACCTTCGTTTCACCGGCAGCAATCGGCACCGGCAAAGGCTTGCGAGCCGCATATTGCTATGCAATGAGGTCACGCCCTCCGGCAGGCGGGTCGGTCAAGTGGATGACATGGAGACAAGTATGGCGAACGCACAGGGATTGATGGCGGGCAAGCGCGGCCTGATCATGGGGCTCGCGAACAACCGGTCGATTGCCTGGGGCATCGCCAAGTCGATCCATTCCCAAGGTGGTCTCATCGGCTTCACCTATCAGGGCGATGCCCTGCGCAAGCGAGTCGAGCCGCTGGCCGCCGAAGTGGGCGGTCAGGTCTTCGGCCATTGCGATGTCACCGACAAGCAGTCGATGGACGATTGCTTCGGCGCCATCGAGAAGGAATGGGGCTCGCTGGACTTCGTGATCCACGCCATCGCCTTTTCCGACAAGGACGAGCTGACCGGCCGCTATGTCGACACGTCGGAAGAAAATTTCAGCAAGACCATGCTGATCTCCTGCTATTCGCTGACGTCGGTCGCCCAGCGCGCCGAAAAGCTGATGACGAATGGCGGCTCCATCGTGACGCTGACCTATTACGGCGCCGAGAAGGTCATGCCGCACTATAACGTCATGGGCATCGCCAAGGCGGCGCTCGAGGCGAGCGTGCGCTATCTCGCCGTCGACCTCGGCGGCAAGGGCATCCGCGTCAACGCGATTTCGGCCGGCCCGATCAAGACGCTGGCCGCCTCCGGCATCGGCGACTTCCGCTATATCCTGAAGTGGAACGAGTATAACTCGCCGCTGAAGCGCACGGTCACCACCGACGAGGTCGGCGACGTCGGTCTCTACCTCTGCTCGGATCTGTCGCGCTCGGTGACCGGCGAAGTCCACCACGCCGACAGCGGCTACCATGTCGTCGGCATGAAGGCCGTGGACGCACCGGACATCTCCGTCGTCAAGGATGCTTGATAGGCTGGTGCCGGGCGAGGTTTCAAAGGCCATCCGCAGCGCCGTGGCGCTGCCGATGGTCTTCATCCGCCACGGCGAGACGGACTGGAACGCCGCGCTGAGGCTTCAGGGCCAGACGGACATCCCGCTCAACGACAAGGGCCGCGGCCAGGCACGGCGAAACGGGCAGACGCTCAAGACCCATCTTGAGGACAGGGGCATAGCCCCGTCCGCGTTTCGCTTTTTCGCCTCGCCGATGGCACGGGCGCGCGAAACGATGCAGATCGTCGCCGGCGAACTCGGTATCGATCCCGCGGCCATTTCCTACGACGATCGCCTGAAGGAAATCACCTTCGGCACATGGGAAGGGTTTTCCATGGCCGAGATCGAGACGACGCGTCCGCAGGAATTCGAGCCGCGCCGCGCCGATCCCTTCAACCATCGTCCTCCCGGCGGCGAAAGCTATGCCGACCTGATGGCCCGCACGGCGCATTGGCTGGCGGCGATCGACGGTCCGGCCGTCATCGTTTCGCACGGGGCGGTGAGCCGCGTTTTCCGGGCCATCCTGCAGCGGATTCCGGTCGAGGAGCTCATGGAGCTCTCCGTGCCGCAAAAGCGCTTCTTTGCCTGGGACGGGCAAGAGGGTCGCTGGATCTAGAGCATTTCCCTGTCGATCAGGTAGGGACCTAATCGACAGGGAAATGCTCTGTTTTCGGAGTGCTGGAGCGGTTCGAACGACGCTCATATGAAGCCATATGACCGTGAACCGCTCCAAAGGGCTGTTTGACCGCGCGCTGCTGCCCACGTAAACACGGCGCCACGCAAACACGCGGCGAAGGCTTCGCCGCTCTCACCGGGCCCGGCCATGTCGCACAACAGTTTCGGTCATCTCTTCCGCGTCACCACCTGGGGCGAAAGCCACGGGCCCGCGCTCGGCTGCGTGGTCGATGGCTGTCCGCCCGGCCTGCCGATCTCGGCGGACATGATCCAGCACTGGCTCGACAAGCGCCGTCCGGGCGGCTCGCGCTTCGTGACGCAGCGGCAGGAGCCCGATCAGGTCGAGATTCTCTCCGGCGTCTTCGAGGACGAACGCACCGACGGGCTGGTGACCACCGGCACGCCGATCTCGCTCATGATCCGCAACGTCGACCAGCGCTCCAAGGACTACGGCGAGATCCGCGACAAATACCGGCCGGGTCATGCCGACTATGTCTACGACATGAAATACGGCGTGCGCGACTATCGCGGCGGCGGACGCTCCTCGGCGCGTGAAACCGCGGCGCGGGTGGCGGCTGGCGCCGTCGCCCGCCTTGTGCTGCCGGGCATGACCATCCGCGGCACGATGGTGCAGATGGGCCCGCACAAGATCGACCGCAGCCGCTGGGACTGGGCGGCTGTCGACGAGAACCCCTTCTTCTGCCCCGACCCGGTCGCGGCGAAAGAGTGGGAAGACTATCTCGACGGCATCCGCAAGGCCGGGTCTTCGGTCGGCGCGGTGCTGGAAGTCGTCGCCGAAGGCGTTCCGGCCGGCCTCGGCTCACCGATCTACGCCAAGCTCGATCAGGAGATCGCCTCGGCGCTGATGTCCATCAACGCGGTCAAGGGCGTAGAGATCGGCGAAGGCTTTGGCGCCGCCGAACTCACCGGTGAGGAAAATGCCGACGAAATGCGGCTCGGCCCCAACGGCCATCCGGTGTTCCTGTCCAACAAGGCCGGCGGCATCCTCGGCGGCATTTCGACCGGCGAGCCGATCGTCGCGCGTTTTGCGATCAAGCCGACCTCGTCGATCCTGACGCTCCGGCAATCGGTCTCGGCGACCGGCGAGGAAGTGGATCTCAGGACCAAGGGCCGGCACGACCCCTGCGTCGGCATTCGCGCCGTTCCGGTCGGCGAGGCGATGATCGCCTGCGTTATCGCCGACCAGTTCCTGCGTCATCGCGGCCAGACCGGCCGCCCGGGCCCGGTGGACTATCCCCTGCACAGGGGGTGACCCAAAGCCGAACCGCGCTCGGCCTCAGTTGCCGTGCTTGTCGAGCCAGGCGTTCATGAAGGCGATTTCCTGCTGCTGCGCGGCGATGATGCCTTCCGCCAATTTGCGGACTTCTGGATCCTTGCCGTATTGCAGCACGATCTTCGCCATCTCGACCGCGCCCTGGTGATGCGGAATCATGCCGCGCACGAAGTCCACATCCGCATCCCCGGTCAGCGGGATGTTCATGGCCTGATGCATGCGGGCGTTGGCGGCGACGAAGGCCGCGCTCGCCGGCGAATCGGCCGGCGTGGCCTCGCCGTCGCCCGTCCCCATGGCCCCATGGTCCATGTTCTCCATCATCATGCCGTCATTGTCATCCCCGTCCGGGGCGGCCGCGTCCTGCGCAATGACGGCCCCAAGGGAAAGGACCGATGTCATGAGGAACACCGGGCCCATGATCGAAATGCGCCGCTTCATGATTGCCTTGTCTCCAACGGGACGACATCTGCCGCTACCGATACCCAAGACGTCTTGCGGCCCCGCAAATCGCGGCGTCCCGATCCGCGATCGATAGATCATCCTGATGGCGGAGTGTTGGCAAGAGTCTTCCTCTTCGCCGCCGTCCGACCGGATTGAGTTCACCTTGGCGACAAGATGCGCTATCAGCGCTTCTCGAACGCCACTCACACGCCATGAAAGGCAATCCGATGAGCGAAGCCCTGCCGGACCGCCTGTCCGTCAATCCCGACAGCCCCTTCCACGACGCCGCCCTTCTGGAGCGCGGCATCGGCATCCTCTTCAATGGCACCGAGAAGACCAACGTCGAGGAATACTGCGTTTCGGAGGGCTGGATCCGCGTCGCCGCAGGCAAGACGCTCGACCGCAAGGGCCAGCCGATGACGCTGAAGCTCAAGGGCAAGGTGGAGCCCTTCCTCAAGGACGCGGGCGAGGCGTAATTCGCCTCGTCTTGCCGAGGCCTGTCCGCGAGCAGGCGAGCGAAGAGGCGATCCCGGTCAACCGGTCTTCCTCAGCCGGAATCGCCTGAAGCGTTCACCGTCGACGGTCACCTCGCCGTCCTCGACGAAGCCCAACCGGGTGACGGCCCGCGAATTCGACCGGGTTGGAGGAAGCAGGATCGTGATCGAGTCCCGCTTCATCTCGCCGAAGGCCTGATGCTTCACACGCTCGAAGATCCGGCGTCCCCAGCCCCAGAAATCGGGGTGAAGGATGAGTGCGAAATCGGCCTCGCCCTGCTCTGGCTGCAAGCCGCCCCAGCCGGCGAATTCTCCCTTGATGAGAAAGGCCCAGGGGCCGAAGCCATGGTCGTCCCAGAGCTTCTGCTTCGCCGAGAGGAATGCCTTGCAGGCGTCGGACGAGAATTCACCCGCAAGCAACGGCAGCTGCCGGCCCACCGTGTCGTTGTTCATGAGCGCGATGATGTCGTGCTGCTTCACCTGCGACAGGGGGACGAAGCACAGTTCCCCTGCTCCGGGATCATCCTGACGGGCTATCTGCCCAATTGCGGCATTCATGACCTGACCCGTGGTCGCAGAGTTGACGGAAAGCTGGCGAGAAGCGAGCGCTCGGCACCGCCAGCACCTACTGGTCCTTGACGCTCGGCCAATAGGCATCGCCCTTCATCACGTAGCCGGGGATGTCTTCGCTCCATTTCGCCTGCACGCTCTTGTCGAAATTCAGGTAGAGCTTGCCGTCGACGATCGAATAAGCCTCGGGCTCGATCTTCGCCTTGGCGCCCTGGGCGACGGCGAAGGCGCAGTAGCCGCCATATTGCGGCGCGAATTTCTCCGGATTGGCGATGAAGGCGGCGCGGTGCGCCTCGCTCGCGAAGCGGAACTCCGCTCCCTTGTGTGTTGCTGTGATCGAGGGCTTGCCCTCGACCGGCATGCCGTCCTCGAAATAGGCGACCGGGTCGTAGCCGGAGATCGCCGCGCCGTCCTGCACATTGATCTCGCCCGCAAGGGCCGGCACGACATGCATCACGGCGGCAAGCACAAACAGTCCCAATCCGGCGCCGAGGCCGTGTCCTGAAAATCCGATTGTCATCCTGACATCCCCCCTTCGCGCGTGACATCCGCAGCCGCCACCGGTTCCTCCAACCGATTGCCTGGCGGCGCGTTCACGGAAGAAAAACTACCATCGACCGGGAGCCGAGGCTCATCACAGGATTGCAACTCACCGTGAGCACCCGGTGATCGCCGGTTGGAGATCGTGGGGTGGCCGTCCGGCGTCAGACCGGCAGCTTGGTCGTCCGCTTGACCGTTCGAAGCGTCAACGTGGACTGGACGCGCACTACGCCCGGCAGCGGGGTCAGAATTTCGGTGTGAAGCCGTTCCAGGTCGGAACTGTCGTGGTAGACGACCCGCATCAGGTAGTCGTGCTGGCCGGCGAGCAGATAGCACTCGGTGATTTCCGGCACATGGCGGATGGCGCGCTCGAAGGCATCGAGCGCCGCCCTGCCCTGACCTTCCAGCGTGACGAAGACATAGGCCGTGCCGGGAACGCCAGCGAGTTGCGGATCGAGCAGCGCCACGGTCTTCTGGATGAGGCCGCTTTCCTCCAGCAGGCGGACACGACGAAGACAGGCCGACGGCGAGAGGTTCACGCCCGCGGCAAGCTCCGCATTGGTCAGCCTGCCGTTCTCCTGCAGCGCGTTGACGATGGCGCGATCGATGCTGTCGATCTGGATCATTCGAATTTCCTGCGTCTATCTCCCGCCTTTATAGCATATTCTTCGAAAAAATTGATCCATAGCCCCTCAATGACGCAGGAAATTGCATGACGCCGGATTGATCATATTTTCCAAGCCTTCGCAAAAAGCCGAAGGCGGGGAACAGGTCATTCATCAGTGTCAGGAGGATGCCATGCGCGTTGGTGTGCCGAAGGAAATCAAGGACCATGAGGATCGCGTCGGTCTGGTGCCGACGTCGGTTGCCGAACTCGTTGCCCACGGCCACGAGGTCGTGATCGAAGCTGGCGCGGGCAAGGGCATCGGCGCGGACGACGCCGCCTATGCCGCCGCCGGCGCGAAAATCCTCGACACGGCCGACGAAGTGTTCGCCGCCGCCGACATGATCGTCAAGGTCAAGGAGCCGCAGGCAGCCGAGCGCAAGAAGCTGCGCGAAAACCAGATCCTCTTCACCTATCTCCACCTTGCTCCTGATCCCGACCAGGCCCATGACCTGATGGCGTCCGGCGCGACCTGCATCGCCTACGAAACGGTCACGAGCGCCTCCGGCGCGCTGCCGCTGCTGGCGCCGATGTCGGAAGTCGCGGGCCGCATGGCCCCGCAGGCGGGCGCGCATTGTCTTGAGAATGCGAGCGGCGGCATGGGTGTGCTGCTCGGCGGCGTGCCGGGCGTTCTGCCGGCCGAGGTCGTCATCCTCGGCGGCGGTGTCGCCGGCACCAACGCGGCCCAGATCGCCATCGGCCTCGGCGCGCAGGTCACGGTCGTCGACCGTTCGCTCGACGTGCTGCGTCGCCAGATCGCGACCTTCGGCAGCCGCGTGAAGACGGCCCATGCCAATGCCCAGATCATCGGTGACCTCGTGACCCGGGCCGATCTGGTGATCTCCACCGTTCTCGTCCCCGGCGCCGCCGCACCGAAGCTGATCACCCGGCCGATGGTCGCGGCCATGAAGACGGGCTCGGTGATCGTCGACGTCGCCATCGATCAGGGTGGTGCCGCCGAGACGTCGCGCGCCACCACGCATTCCAATCCGACCTATTTGGTCGACGGCGTCGTCCACTATTGTGTCGCCAACATGCCAGGCGGCGTTGCCCGCACCTCGGCCTATGCGCTGAACAACGCCACCCTGCCCTTCACGCTGGCGCTTGCCGACAAGGGCTGGAAGAAGGCGCTCGCGGACGACCCCCATCTTGCCAACGGTCTCAACGTCCACGCCGGCAGGCTGACCAACGCGGCGGTTGCCGAAGCGCTCGCGGAGAGCTTCGTGGCCCCGGCCATGGCGCTTGCCGCCTGAACGCTGAAGACCTTCAGACAAATGCAACGACGGCGGCCCATGAGGCCGCCGTCGCCGTTTTCGCTGATGAAATTCCGAAGCCCCGCCGTCAGATTCGTCCAAGCAGGACGAGAAGCAGGAGGACGATCAGGATCACGCCGACGATGCCGGACGGGCCATAGCCCCAGGCGCGCGAATGCGGCCAGGCCGGGACGACGCCGAGCAGGATCAGAATGAGGATGATGAGGAGAATGGTTCCGATGGTCACGAGTTTCCCTCCGCGCGGAAACAGGGTCGCCGCGTCTGCCGTTGAAGTCGTTTCACTGGTGTGCGGAAGTAACTCTTGGGCGGCGAATCCGTTCCATTGGACCGGAAAGTCTTGACGGTTTGACGCCTGGACCGGTTCGGCGCAGCGCTCCATCCAAACTGTGTGGCGGACGGTCTTCGAAGCCGATGGCTTTCAAGGTTGCCTCAATGATCCCTTGCGGCCAGAGCCATAGTCGCCTCATTGATGATGCCGAGTCGCGCCTCGATGACAGCGATCTCTTCAGGCGTCGTGGCGCCGGATGCGGCGATATCGAGGAAAAGCTGTTCGCATCCGCCAGGCGTCACCGTCGCGAACATCTGCCCCGGCTCGTTGCCGATATTGACCCATGCGTGCTGGACGAATGGCGGCAAGACCACGACCGTTCCCGGAGAGGCATCGAAGACATCTTCGCCGCAGGTAAAGCGGTAAGTGCCGCGAATGACCCGAAAGACCTCCGTCTCGCGGGTGTGGGTGTGTGGTGCCGGTCCATGGCCCGGAGGCGTGAAGGTTTCCCACATCCCCAGAGCGCCTCCGGTTTCCGAGGCCGTTGCGTGTATGACGATCCGCGCACCGAAGGGGGTCTGGGCGACGCGCTCCCCGCCCGGCACAGACACAAGTGCACGGTCGAAGCTGTGTGAACTGTCGGACTTCATGTCGCCCCCCATCAGTTCCCTGATGAAGCAGAGTCATAGCACGAGATGCAGAAGGACAGCCGCGTATTGCGTCTGTCGGAAGAGGTCATTCGGAGAACAGATCGCCCTGCGAGCGACGCGGCGCAGGCTCCTCGACCTCCTCCTTGGGCGGCGAATCGAGTGAAAGCGGCTCGCTGATCGGCGAAATCAGCGAGGCATCGTCGTTGCGGACAGCATTCACCTTCGACGACACCGGGATCGCCTCGAAGAAGTCGTCGTCGACCGGGCGCATCAGCTCCGTCACATGGCGCGGCTCGTTGCGCGCGGTGTCGAGCCATTCGGCAAAGTCCGCCGGGCGAATCACGACGGGCATCCGGTCATGCACCATCGCCATGAGCCGGTTGGCGCTGGTCGTCAGGATCGCGGCCGTGTCGAGTTCGTTGCCGGCGGCATCCTGATAGCATTCGTGCAGGGCCGCAAAGGCGACCACGCCGCCGTCCTTCGGCCGGATGAAGAAGGCCTGCTTTTCCTTGCCGACGCGGCGCCATTCGTAAAAGCCGCTTGCCGGAATGAGGCTGCGACGATGACGCATCGCTGCGCGGAAGGCCGGCTTTTCCGCGGCGCTCTCGGATCTTGCGTTGATCAGCAGCGGAAACTTTGCCGTGTCCTTGACCCAGCCGGGAATGAGGCCCCAGCGCATCAGCCGGAAATGCGTGGTTTCCTTGCCCGCGATGACGACGGCGATCGGCTGCGTCGGCGCGATGTTGTAGCGCGGCGGGAAATTCGGCTGTTCGTCGTAGCGGAAATAGCGCCGGACTTCGTCGGGCGTTGCGATCAGGGTGAAGCGTCCGCACATGGTCTGCTGCCTGCCTCGTCTTGTCTCTTTCGTCCGTCCGATTCCCGCCCGCCTGGGGCGGCCGCACCCTGTGACAGTTGTAAGCACTTTAGCAACGATGTCGTGCATAGACTTGCCCGATATGACGGGCGGGCAGGCACGCGGGAGATCGAATTGAGCGTCCAAGGGCGGATGGAAGCGACGGGTGTGGACGACTTCGTCCTGACGCCTCAGCGTCTGGCGGAAGCCAACATTCATCCCGACACCCGTCTTGCGACCGACTACCTCAACCACTTCAACGAAGTGGTGATGCTGATCGACATGCTGCCGGTGATGCCCGAGTGCGTCAGCGATGTGCTCGACTGGAGCCCCTGCAGCTATCCCGAACACTTCCGCGCCTCGCACTTCAAGCATCGCGACCTGGCGATCGCCGCCTACAATGCTGTCGAGCCGGAGCGGCGCAAGGCGCTGGAAGCCACCATCGGCATGCTCGACCAGGCCCTCCTGTCGGTGCAGCGGATGATCGCCAACGAGGACCTTCCCATCGATCATACGATCATGCGGGTCACCAACGTTGCCGAGCATCAGATCAAGCCGCTGCTGGAACATGCCAGCGGCCTGATCAACGGTGCGCCCGTGTCCGATCCGGAGCCCGCCGACCCGAATGCGGTCCAGATGGCGATCGATGCTCTGTTCGAGTAATCTTGACGTCGAGAAACCCTTTGAAGCAACCCAGAGCGATGGGTGACTGGCCGGTCATGCCCCGTCTCGGCGTCAGCGCGGCTGTCTGGCATGCCGGGCGACTGCTGCTCGTGCGCCGGGGCAAGGCTCCGTATGCGGGCCTCTGGTCCCTGCCCGGCGGCCATGTGGAGGCAGGTGAGCTGCTGGCGGATGCGGCGCGGCGGGAAGTCCTGGAGGAATGCGGCCTTTCCATCGAGACGGTCGGCGTGCCTTCGCTGCTGGAATCGGTCCGGCACGACGGCGACGGCCACCTCGCCGCGCACTATGTCATTGCGGTCTTTGCCGGCCGTCTTGTGGGGAGCGATGCGATCCATGCCGGCGACGACGCGGAAGAGGCCGGATGGCATGAGCCGGAAGTCCTGTCGATCCTTCCGCACACGCCGGGCCTGTTACGCTATGCATTCGAGGCACGGGACAAGCTCCCGGACGAAGCCTGCCCGTGACGGCGGCGCAATCGCGACCGGCGTTGTGGCAGCCTGAATGCGGCGGCCAACCGGGTCGCATCGGCCCAGGCGGGCAACGGCAAGAGAGAGGGGGTGAGGCATTGCGGCTTTTTCCGACCGCCCCGACCGCATCCCGGACTTGTCTTCCGGGACGGGCCCTTCTCGTCATTTTGCTGCTTGGAACAGCCAGCGCCGGGCCGGATGCCTTCGCCCAGGGTGCTTCCGGCGGCGAGACACTGGCGCCTTCCTCCTCCAAGGTGCAGGCTCTCACGCGCCTTTCGGCGATCCTCGGCTCGCTGTCGCATCTCGACGCCATCTGTCATGGCCGTGACGGAACGATCTGGCGCACGAAAATGACGAATCTTCTCGCCGTCGAAGCGCCGGAGGACAAGACCCGCAAGGCCTATGTCGCCGCCTACAACACGGCCAACCTGGAGGCCGCGCTGATCTTCCGTTCCTGCACGCCCAATGCCGAAGCGCTCGTCAACGACTATCTGGCGGAAGGCTCCTCGATCGCGCAAGGCCTTGGAGAAAACCACTGATCCGGGCATTTTCCGGCGGGATGACAACACATTAGTGCAAAATTCATCCTGAATCGGCATTAAGCTCCATCTGTTAACTTCGATTAATATTCCCCCTTACAACGAACCAAAGGCCTGTTAGGATCGGCTCACTCGGGGGCAAACGCCCATTGCCGCTGAAATTGCGACAAGGGCGATTTTATTTCGCCCTGTTACCGAGTTTGGATTTTTGAACTGCAGGGATGGATCGAACGTGACGTTGCCTCTGGAAGATGTTGATGCTGGCCAGGAAGCCTCCGAAGCCGACGTGATCAAGCGCCGTGCGATGCACCACATCGAACAGGCTTTCGACGAGGCCGACATGGAGGGCGTGCCGCCCGACGCGTTCGCTCATGTTGCCCTGTTCACTGCGCTGACGACGCTGGTTGACTGTTTCGGCGAGCACATTGTCGCCGCGATGATGGAAAAGATTCCCGCCAAGGTCGCCGCCGGCGACTACACGCTGGACCGGACGCTTCAGTAAGCTGGCGCCGGATTCGCGGCTGCGTTGCCTTAGGGCAACAGCGACACAAAATCGGCTTTGGGCAGACCTGCCCATCTGGTCGAAAAGCACACCGTTTTCAAACCGATACGATCGTTTTCCGGGCGTCTTGGCCGGATGACAGGTCGCGACCACTGGCCTATATGCTGGGGCAGGCGCGGTGCTTTGCGGCAACCAGCACCCGCCGTTCCGGGAGAACGGACAGTGCGGTATACGTCCCTGCTGGCAGTGCTGGCGATTTGCACCCCCCTTCATGCGCTGAGTGCCACAGAGGTGCCCACCCAACGCATCCAGGTGCCCTCCATCGACCCTTCGGCGCCGCTCAAGGAAGATGACGGCGGCGGCATCTCCGTTCCCGGCGCCGCGACGAATCCCTATGGGGCCGCGCAACCGTCGTCAACGCCAGACAACGCCGATGGCCCGCTGCCCGAAATCCACTATGGCACCAAGGATCTGCCGGCTCCCGTCGCCGCCATGCGGCAGAAGATCATCGACGCGGCCCTGACCGGGAACCCGGAGGCGCTTCGCCCGGTGATGGCGCTTTCCAAGACGCCGCCGCATCTTGCCACCCAGGAATCGGACGACAAGATCGACACCCTGAGGGCCGAATCCGGCGACGAGGACGGACTGGAGATTCTCGCCATCCTCGCCGACGTGCTCGACGCCGGCTGGGTCGTGGAAGACAAGGGGACGCCGAAGGAAACCTATGTCTGGCCGTATTTCGCCGACATTCCGCCAAGCCGGCTGACGCCGAGGCAGATGGTGGAGGTCTACCGCGTCATGACCGCGGGCGACTTCGCGGAGATCGCGGCGACGGGGAGCTATCTCTTCTACAAGGTCGAGATCGGGGCCGACGGCACCTGGAAGGATTTTTCGATGCCGGAATTGCCCGAGGATCAGCCGCTGCCGCAATGAGGCAACGAACATTCAGCCGTCACCAGAACCGGTTCCCATCCCCGTACGAGACGGGGACAGGCTTTTTCGGCTTGATGCTTCAGCCCAGAGGCGACTTGAAGACGAAGAAGGCGCCGAGGCAGATAAACGCGAAGCCGACACCATGGCTGAGCGTCAGCTTCTCGCCGAGATAGAGTGCGGAGAAGCCCGCGAAGACAGCGAGGGTGATGACCTCCTGCATGGTCTTCAGTTCGGCGGCCGAATAGACCTCATGCCCGTAGCGGTTCGCCGGAACGGCAAGGCAATATTCAAAGAACGCGATACCCCAGCTCGTCACGATGACGAGGAAGAGCGGCTTGTCGGCATATTTGAGGTGCCCATACCAGGCGAAGGTCATGAAGACGTTGGACAGGCACAGAAAGAGCACCGGGCGCGCATATTCGAAGAAGGGCATAGGGAAGAAATCCGGGAGGGACAGACGCACAAGCGATACCCAAGGAAACTCCGGGCTTCAATCGCAGTTCCGCTTCCCCCTCACCTTGGCAGGCTCGCAGCTTCCTCTACCAGCCGCCGCCTCCGCCGCCGCCTCCGCCACCGCCGGACGAGCCGCCTCCCCCCGAAAAGCCGGAACTCGAAGACTTCGGCGGCGGAACCGAAGACTGGAAGGACGAGGACATGCTGCTGCCGAGGCTGCCGAGGGACTGGGTCAATCCGCCGTGATCGAAGGAGCCGCCGTGGTACCAGCCGGGCGAATAGGCCGCCGCAGCGGCACCGGCGACAGCCGCCGTCGCGAGCCAGGCTTCCATCGCCCGTGTCCAGGGCTTTTCCTCGCCGAGGGCAATGGCATAGGGCAGCAGGGTCTCGAAATGCTGCGGCGACATCTGCGGTACGCCGGCCATGTTCATCCGCTCCGATTCCGCCTTGGAGAGATAGAGCTTCAGACCTTCGATATCGGTCATCAGCTTCTGCCCGAGAACGGTCGGCGCACGCAGCAGAATGAAGAAAAGAACGTTCAGGCCGACGATGATGCCGAGCGTGATCGGCAGGAAGGGGTTGGCGATCATCCAGTCGAACATCGCCGCCGATCCAAGGCTCGCGGCGGTCACGACGAACTGGCCGAGGAAGAACAGGATGACGATCGTGCCGATCTTACCCGCCGGGTTGCCGCGACCGAGGAGCTGGCCGACGAGCACAGCGAAGATCGCCAGGATGAAGCCGGCCGCGACGAAGGGAATGACGGCGGCCACTTCATCTGCCGACCAGTTGCCGAGCGCGAACATCGCGATGACGCCAACCACGCTGAGGGCGATGCCGAGCACGGCATAGCCGACGTTCATCGCGAAAAAGCGGCCCCGATTTTCCTTCTCGATCGTCGCGCGGAAGTTCAAGCCGATGCTGGCGACATCCGGCCCGTTGTCGCGGCTGAGGCGAAAGCGGGGATGGCCGATGACGTCGAGCTTGGTCAGGATCGCCCGTTCGCCGGGCGGCAGGTCGTTCGAAAGGGGCTTGTCGGTCCGCTCGAGGACGGGCTTGTCGCCAAGATTGTCAAGAACGAGATAGCCCTTGACCGCGAGCGAGACGACGGCCGCCGAGAGCGCCGTCCACCCGCTCCCCTTGAAGCCCATGTCGTGGATGTAGCCGGCAAGCGCGGGCGAAACACCCTCGGGCGCCCTGAAAAGAGGGATGACGACATCCTTGGGCGGATCGCGCCCGACCCGGTCCCAGATGAAGAGATAGTAGACGCCGATGACCGCAAGGACGATGGCGGCCAGAATCCGGTTGCGGTTGTCGAGCCAGAAATTGGCCGCCTCCTGGGCCGCCGTCGGCGCGGCGATCACGCCTTTCGGGATCGCGACGACGACCGAGAACCCCTCGCGCGGCGCCAGAGGCCGGGTCGTGCGGAAGCGCACGAGGCTGCCGTCGGCGCTGGCCGTGTAGTCCGAGCCGGCGTCGCCGTAATAGCCGGTGTAGGCCGTCCATTTTTCCGGGCGCGCGCCATCGGGCAACTGAATCTCGGCGCTCACCTCGTCGATCGGGAAAGCCCAGTCGTTGCCGGTGACGTTCCAGTAGACCTCGTCGTGATCGTCGAAGCGCCGGAACTGGCGGCTCGTCTCGTAGCGGATCTCGTAGGTGTAGGTTCCCGGTGAGAGAAGGACGTCCTTGTCGCCGATATAGATCCGGATGCCGTCGCTGTTCCGGTTGGTGAAATAGGGCTCGTCCCTTCCGCCCCGCTTCACCGAGAGGATGTCGAAGCCAACCTCATGCCGCTTGCCGTTCTCGTCGACGTAGATCAGCGGAAAATCGCGGTAGATGCCGCGCTTGATATTGGCGCCTTCGGCATCGACGGTGATCGTCTCGGTGACGTCGAGAAGTCCGTCGGTCCGCACATCGATGCGCGAATCGTAGGAGCGGATGCGTTCCTCGGCGAGAACGGGCGAGGCGAGCGCTAGGACGAGCGCCAGCGCGGCGAGGATGGCTTTCATCGCTTTCACCCGTTGAAGCCGACCTTCGGCACCGCGCGGTCGGCGGCATTCTCGATCTCGAAATAGTCCATCGGCGCAAAGCCGAACTGGCCGGCGACGAGATTGGAGGGGAAGGATTCCACCATCACGTTCAGCTCCCGCGCCGCGCCGTTGTAATAGCGCCGCGACATCTGGATCTCGTTTTCCAGATTGGAGAGTTCGAGCTGCAGCGTCTGGAAGTTGGTGCTGGCCTTGAGGTCGGGATAGTTCTCCGCGACCGCCAGAAGCCGGCCGAGCGCCTGCCCAAGCAGCCCCTCCGCCTTGGCACGTCCCTCCACATCGCCGGCCGGCACCGCGCCGACCTGCGCGCGCATCGTCGTCACCGCCTCCAGCGTCTCGCGCTCGTGGGACATGTAGCCCTTCACGGTGTCGACGAGATTGGGCACCAGATCGGCGCGGCGCTTCAGCTGCACGTCGATGCCCGACCAGCCTTCCTTCGCCATCTGCCGCGCCTTGACGAGGCGGTTGTAGAGGCTGACGAGATAGAGGGCGAGAAGAACGAGAACGCCGAGGACGATCCAGGTGGTCATCGCAATGAATTCCTTCAAAGACGGGTGGCCAAATATAGGCGACCTGACTTAGCAGAATTCGACCGGATTCGCTCGATTTGTTGGAAAGCGTCCTTTGCCCGGACGGCAGTCATCCTCCGCGAAGGCGGAGGATTGACGTCAGTCTCGCCAAGAAAGTCTCATGGATGGTCCGCCTGCGCAGACGATGACATCTTTGAACAGGGCGATCGGCGAGGCCTCAGCGCGGCAGCGCCTCGCCGAAGAGCACCGGCTCGCCGTTGGACGGCGTGACGAGTTCGTTCTCCCACATCACCCGCCTGCCGCGCACGATGGTGCCGACCGGCCAGCCCGTGACCGACTTGCCGTCATAGGGCGTCCAGGCACATTTGGAGGCGATCCAGCCGTCGGTAATCGTCTCGGTGCGCTTCAGGTCCACGACGGTGAAGTCGGCATCGTAACCGACCGCGATGCGGCCCTTCATTGCGATGCCGAAGAGGCGGGCCGGGCCGGCGCTGGTCATGTCGACAAAGCGGGCGAGCGTCAGGCGGCCCTTGGAAACGTGGTCGAGCATGATCGGCACCAGCGTCTGGACGCCGGTCATGCCGGAGGGGCTGGCCGGATATTCCTTGGCCTTTTCCTCCAGCGTGTGGGGCGCGTGGTCGGAGCCGAAAATGTCGGCAACGCCCTGCTGCAAGCCCTTCCAGATGCCCTCGCGATGGGCCTTCGAGCGCACCGGCGGGTTCATCTGCAGCTTGGTGCCGAGGGTCGCGTAGTCCTCGTCGGAGAGCGTCAGGTGATGCGGCGTCACCTCGCAGGAGGCAACGTCCTTGTGGTCCTTCAGGAAGTCCATCTCGTCGGCGGTGGAGATGTGGAGGACGTGGATGCGCGCGCCGGTCTCATGGGCGATACGGACGAGCCGCTTCGTGCACATCAGCGCTGCTTCTGCGTCGCGCCAGACCGGATGCGAGGCGGCATCGCCGGGAATGCGCTCGCCCTGCCGGTCGCGCAGGCGGAACTCGTCCTCGGAATGGAAGGCGGCGCGGCGGCGCGTCTTCGACAGGATCGCGGCGACGCCCGCGTCATCCTCGACCAGCAGATCGCCGGTGGAAGAGCCCATGAAGACCTTGATGCCGGCAGCCCCCGGCAGACGCTCCAACTCGGGGATGTCGTCGACGTTGGCGCGCGTGCCGCCGACCCAGAAGGCGAAATCGCAGTGCATGCGGTGCCGGCCGAGGGCGACCTTTTCGGCCAGACGCTCGGCGGAGGTGGTCAGCGGGTTGGTGTTCGGCATTTCGAAGACCGCCGTCACACCGCCCATCACCGCCGCGCGCGAGCCGGATTCCAGGTCTTCCTTGTGGGTCGCGCCGGGCTCGCGGAAATGAACCTGCGTGTCGATCACGCCGGGCAACACATGCAGCCCCCTGGCGTCGATCACCTCGCCGGCCAGCGAGGCATCGATGGACCCGCCGAGCGCCGCGATCCTGCCGTCCTTCACCGCGATGTCGCGCTCGCCCTCCCCATCCTGATTGACGACGACGGCATTCTTGATGAGGAGGTCAAAGGTCTCGGCCATGGTATGAAGGTCCCGCGTTCGCATTCGTCCCCTGCCTATACGACGATGACGGGACGAGGGAAACCGGCAAAGCTCGGCCCTTGTGAGGGGCGGGTCCGACGGCTACCTATCGAAGACGAATGAAACTCGCTGCCTGCGATGGACTTGGCCCAACCGGGCCGACGCGCGCAACGAGGCGGATCGGAGTTGGAGCCCATGACGCAAGCCCAGGTCGCCGAACTCGAAGGCCGCGATCTCCTGATGGTCAGCGGCCCGGATGCGCATACGCTCCTCGACCGGCTGATTACCTGCGATATCGACGACGTGCTGAAGGACGGGTCCGGCTTCGGCGCGCTCCTCAGCCCGCAGGGAAAAATCCTCGTCGATTTTCTCGTCGCGCCGATCGAGGGAGGGTTCCTGCTCGACCTGCCGGCGCCGCTGCTGGCCGATCTGACGAAGCGCCTGATGCTCTATCGTCTCAGGGCCAAGGCGGAGATCAAGGACGTCAGCGGCGACTATGCCGTCTTCGTCGTCTTTGGCGAGGGCGACGGGCCGGGACCGGAGGGCCTGGCCATCGCCGATCCACGCCATGCGGGTCTCGGCAGGCGGGTCTATGTGCCGCGTGACAAGGCGGCGGGGCTTACCAGCACCGAAGCCGCCGCATGGCAGGCGCTGCGCATCCGGCTCGGCATCCCGGAAGGCGGCACCGATTTTACCTATGGCGACGCCTTTCCGCACGAGACGGCCATGGACCAGATCACCGGCGTCGACTTCCAGAAGGGCTGCTATGTCGGCCAGGAGGTCGTGAGCCGGATGCAGCATCGCGGCACCGCACGGCGCCGGCCGGTGCTCGTCTCTTCTGAAAGCGACCTGCCGGCGACCGGCACCGCGATCACCGCCGACGGCAAGCCGGCCGGCACACTGGGTTCGGTCGACGGACGCCATGGGCTCGCGATCCTGCGGCTGGACCGGGCCGCCGGCGCAACCGACATTCGTGCCGGCGATGTTCCCGTCAGCCTCGCCCTTCCTGACTGGGCGCGATACGTCTGGCCGGAGACGACCGCCGCCGCCGAGGATTGATCGCCCGGACGCTATGGCTATGCTGCCACCTTCGCAGCATTCGATTCCATGAGCCCCGCTTGGCCGACCGTATCCAGACCCCGCCGCGCGCCTGGCAGCGCATGCTTTCCGGCCGCCGGCTCGACCTCATCGATCCCTCACCGCTCGACGTCGAGATCGAGGATATCGCGCACGGCCTCGCGCGCGTTGCCCGCTGGAACGGCCAGACGCTCGGCGATCACGCCTTCTCCGTTGCCGAGCACAGCCTGCTGGTGGAAGACATCGCCCGTAAGCTGGAGCCGGGGCTCAGCCCCGACGACTGCCTGATCGTGCTGCTGCATGACGGGCCGGAATATGTGATCGGCGACATGATCTCCCCCTTCAAGGCGGTGATCGGCGGCAACTACAAGGCCGTCGAAGCCCGGCTTACGGCCGCGATCCACCTCCGCTTCGGCCTGCCGGCGGTCACCTCCGCCGCGCTGAAGCGCCTCACCAAGAAGGCCGACGGCATCGCCGCCTACTTCGAGGCGGTGGAACTGGCCGGCTTCATGCGGGACGAGGCAAAGAAGATCTTCGGCGAGCCGCGGGAGTTCGGAACCGATCGCGGCGACGGACCGCGCCTTGGCCTCGATCCCGTCCCGGTGCGGGCCGCGGAAGCGGCCTTCCTCGCCCGCTTCCACGCTATCGAAGACCTTCGGCAGGCGGCCAAGGCGTCGCACACAAAAACAGAAAAACGGAAATCGCCATGATCCACGTCTGCTCCCTCGCCCGGCTCGATGAAACGGTGGAGCGCACGGGCGCCCGGCACATCGTCTCGCTGCTCAACGCGGGGACGCCGATGCGCCTGCCGGCCGGCTTCGATTCTGCCGGTCATCTCTTCCTGGCGATGAACGACATCATCGCGCCGACGCCGGGCATGACGCCGCCGGGCGTCCACCACGTCGAGACCTATCTGGAATACATCGCCGACTGGAACCGGACCGGTCCGCTGGTGGTGCACTGCTTTGCCGGCATCAGCCGCTCGACGGCCGCCGCCTATATCGCCGCCGCCACGCTGGAGCCCAATCGCGACGAGGAAGAACTGGCGCAGACGCTGCGCAAGCTTGCGCCGTCGGCAACTCCCAATCTCAGGCTCGTGACGATCGCCGATGACATCCTCGGGCGAGGTGGACGCATGGTGCGCGCCATCGAGGCGATCGGACGCGGCGAGGATGCCTTCGAGGGCACGCCCTTCGAACTGGTGCTGAAGGCTGGCTGAATTCCCGGCGGAAGGATCAGTTGTCCTCGCTGGCGCCTGCCATCACGCCGGCTTGCGGGCGACGAGGTCGATAAGCGCCGACATGCCGTCATGGCCGCTGCCCTCGTGCAGTTCCATGTCGTGGCTGTCGAGTTGCAGGATCGCGAAGTCGCCGAAGACCTTGCGCAGGAACTCTTCCGTATAGAGATGCCCGACGTCGCGCGGTCCGCCGGTGCCGTAGTCGATCTGTTCGGGCCGGTAGCCTGTCAGGAGCAGGACGCCGCCGGGCTTCAGCGACCGCTTCATGTTGGCGAACAGCTGTTCCCGCCAATCGGGGCCGGCGAACTGGATGAAGATGCCGACAACCGCGTCGAAGGCATTCTCCGGAAAGGGCCAGGCCTGAAGATCGGCGAGTTCGAAGCGCAGAGAGAAATTACGTCGGGCTGCAAAGGCCCTCGCCTTTTCCTGCGCGACGCTGGAGCTGTCGGCCGACAGGACATCGAAGCCCTGTTCGGCCAGCCAGACGCCGTTGCGCCCGTCGCCATCGGCCACGGCGAGCACCTGCCCGCCGGGTTTCAGGTGATGGACGCTGGCGGCGAGAAAGACGTTTGGCTTTTCGCCGAAAAGAAAATCGGCCCCGGCATAACGCTCGTTCCAGTTCGGACCCGCCATCCTCGTGTCTCCCCTGCCGCCGGATGATGCCTCAGCCGATCTTGGCGACCACCCGGCCGCGGACCTTGCCCTCGGTGATGGCCTTTGCGGTCTCGATCAGGTCGTCGAAGCCGATCTCGGTGGTCAGCGCCTTCAGCTTGTCCTTGTCGAGGTCCGTCGCAAGACGCTCCCAGGCCTGAATACGCTTTTCGCGCGGCACCGTGACGGAGTTGACGCCGAGCAGCGAGACGCCGCGCAGGATGAAGGGCGCGACGCTCGTCGGCAGGTCCATGCCCTGCGCGTTGCCGCACGCGGCGACGGCGCCCTCGCCCGTCGTCATCGACAGGATGTTGGCAAGGATCGTCGAGCCGACCGTGTCGACGCCGGCAATCCAGCGCTCCTTGGCGAGCAGCTTCGGCGTCTCGGAGAGTTCCGCCCGGTCGATGATCTCGGCCGCGCCGAGGGATTTCAGGAAATCGGCTTCGCTGGTACGCCCGGTCACCGCGATCACATGCCAGCCAAGCTTGGCGAGCAGCGAAATCGCCACCGTGCCGACGCCGCCGCTGGCGCCCGAGACGACGACCGGCCCCATGCGCGGATCGAGACCGTGCTTTTCCAGCGCCAGCACGCAGAGCATCGCCGTATAGCCGGCCGTGCCGATCATCATGCATTCCGCCGGTGAAAGACCCTCGGGCTTGTGGATCAGCCAGTCGCCGTTGACACGGGCATATTGCGCATAGGCGCCAAGGTGCGCCTCGCCGACGCCCCAGCCATTCAGCACCACCTCGTCACCGGGCTTGAAGACAGGATCGTCGGAGGAGACCACCCGGCCGGCAAAGTCGATGCCGGGGATCATCGGCCAGCGGCGCACGACCGGAAGCTTGCCGGTGATCGCGAGCCCGTCCTTGTAGTTGACCGTCGAATAGTCGACGTGGACGGTCACGTTGCCGTCCATCAGGTCCTCGGGGCCGATCTCTGCGACCCGCACGGACTGTTTCTTGGCCTCGTCGCGTTCGACGAGAATGGCTTTGAAGCGATCCATGGGGAAACTCCTTCGTTCTGGCGATCTGTGGCAGGTGCGCCTTTTCCCCGCATGTAGCACGGCGGACGGGGGAGCGGCCAATGGCCATTTGGCTAGAGCAAAATGCATCCAGGCGAAAGCGCATGAACGAGACCGTTCTCTCCCAGATTCAAGGATGTAGCGCGGCGCGAAAGGCGTTCCTGTGAAACCATATGACTTCACGCCCCTCCAGATGCACCTCGATTCCTCGTGATTAACGCCTTCTCAAGGTTAATCGGTCCATAGTTTTCGCGAGACGGAGATGGGTCGCCGGACATTTTCCCGGGCATACGGACATCCCAAAAATTTCAACGAGTTCAACCTTCCGCAGCCGGTGGGCTCACCGGTTCGGAATGAGGACGGCGTCGCGTTTCGTTTCAGGCGCTTTCAGGTTCAAGTGGAGTTGAAAGTTGGTCATGCGTCAGACAGCCCTCTTCCATCGCGGACGGCCCGGCAAATCGGGCGCGATGTCCGGACGCGCCCTCCTGATCGGCGGCGCGACACTCGCCATCGCTGCACTGACGCCCACCACCGTGGCGCTGCAGGATGTCGCCAGCATGCTGACCCGCGACATGGACCCGACCGCGCGTTGGACCATGTCGATCGACGCGACGGCCGGCAGCTCGATCCACGTTGCCTCCGGACAGCTCGACGAGGCGAAGGGCAGCGTTGCCATCGTGACGCGGGGCGTCAACGGCGCGGACATCATCATCGGCGACGTCGACCCGATCATCACCGGCTCGATCTCGAAGGCGGCGGAAATCCCGGACGAGGACCGCATCGACCGCACCCTCAAGGGCGACCTGCCGATGAGCATCACGACGCCGGCGGCGCCGAAGGGCTTTTCCGCCGGATCGCTGTTCGAGGAGCACAGCCGGCTCGCGCTGCCGACCCATCCCGATTCCCTGCAGGTCGCTTTCGCCGACACGCCAATGCCGCTCTCGGCCATCGCGGTCGCCCGCTTCATCAGCCCGAAGCTCGCGCTGACGAATGTCGCCAAGCTCGATCCGCTGCCCCTGCCGCAGCACCGGCCGGACGCCACCCAGCTCATCGCCGCCAATTATCCGAGCCAGAAGGTCAGCCCGTGGGGCGCCGGCAGTGCCGCTCAGGCCATCGCGACGGCCTATGCGCCGGACAGTTCGGTCGTGGCGCAGGATGCCTTCGCCGCGCTCTTTTCCACGCCGAAGGAAAAGCCGGATGTTCCCGAGCTGGCGGTTCTGCCCGGCGAGCACTGGTGGGCAAAGACACCCCTGCCTTCCTCGATCTTCCAGGCCTCGGAGCAGAAATGTCTCGCCGAGGCCATTTATTTTGAAGCCCGCAGCGAGCCGACGCGCGGCCAGGAGGCCGTCGCCCAGGTCGTGCTCAATCGCCTGAAGAACCCGGCCTATCCGGCAACGATCTGCGGCGTCGTCTACCAAAACCGCAATCTCTACAACCGCTGCCAGTTTTCGTTCGCCTGCGACCGGATCAAGGATGTGATCTATAGCCGCCACGCCTGGCGCAAGGCCCAGGCCATCGCGGAGAACATCTCGCTCGGCCGGGTCTGGCTCGACGATGTCGGCACCGCCACCCACTATCACGCGACCTATGTCCGCCCCAACTGGGCCGGCGTCTTCCATCGCCAGGCGAAGATCGGCAAGCATATCTTCTATCAGACGATCAACGGTGGCTGGAGCTGACGCACTACGCTGAACGGGCCGGCTTTCCGGTCGCTTGCACCCCAATAATGCGGTCGCATGCATTCGTTTCGGCGATGAATGAGATGCCGAAGTTTCATTTCTGAAAGCGTCATTTTCAAAATATGCTCGCCGCTCCACTTTTGACGCGCGAGTTCCTTCGATGTCTGCCAGCACCGAGCCATCCGCAGCCAGAGCGGCGGCCAACGTTCCCCTCATCCTGATCTGCGGCTGTCTGATTGCTGTCCTGACCTTCGGCCCGCGCGCGACGATGGGCTTCTTCCTGACGCCCATGACAACGGCAAACGGCTGGAGCCGCGAGGTCTTCGCGCTCGCCATCGCAATCCAGAATCTTGCCTGGGGCATCGGCCAACCGTTCGTCGGCATGATCGCCGACCGCTATGGCACGTGGCGGGTGCTGACCGTCGGCACCGCCCTTTACGGCCTCGGCCTCGTTCTGATGGCGCAGACGACCGATCCCGTCGCCCTGCAGCTGACCGCCGGTGTCCTGATCGGCCTCGGCATTGCCGGATCGGCCTTTTTCCTCGTGCTCGCCGCCTTCGCGCGCCTCCTGCCGGAGCGGATGCGCACAATGAGCTTCGGTCTCGGCACCGCCGCCGGTTCGCTCGGCCAGCTTCTTTTCGCCCCGATCGGAATCTCGCTGCTCGATGGCTATGGCTACCAGACCGCGCTGATGCTGATCGGCATCGGCATGTTCGCCGTCCCGCTGCTCGCGATCCCGCTGAAGGGCAAGCCCTTGGCCCATCATCCGGCGATGACGGCCACGCGCGAGCAGACCATCGCCGAGGCGCTGCGCGAGGCCTTCCGCCATCGCAGCTATCTCTATCTGACGGCGGGCTTCTTCGTTTGCGGCTTCCATGTCGCCTTCGTCACCACCCACTTGCCGCCTTTTATCGTCGATCAGGGGCTGGACCCGATCTGGGGGGCGCTCGCGATCGGACTCATCGGTGCCTTCAACATCGTCGGCGCCCTGGGGGCGGGATATGCCTCGGGCCGCTATCCGAAGCGCTGGGTGCTCTCGACGATCTATTTCGGACGCGCCATCGCCTATGGCCTCTTCGCCATCGCGCCGACAACGCCCGTGACCGTCACGCTGTTCGCGGCCGCGGCCGGCCTGTTGTGGCTTTCGACGGTTCCGCCGACGCAGGCGCTCGTGGGGCTGATGTTCGGTACCCGCTACATGGCGACACTCTTCGGCTTCGTTTTCCTGTCGCACCAGATCGGGGCCTTCCTCGGCGTCTGGCTAGGCGGCGTCGTCTATGACCAGACGGGAAGTTATGACCTCGTCTGGGCGCTCGGAGTCGTGCTGGCTCTGGCAGCGGGCATCGTCCACCTGCCGATCAGCGAAGAAGCCGTGCCGCGCCCCTATGTGCGGGCCTGACGGATCGGGGCAAGGCGCCGCACCCGGCGTTGCGCCGGCCGGCCGCAAGGCGATCCCACGCGCCGCATTTTTCGCCATCCGCCCGCGGCCGTGCGGCCCGGCGAATGGAGACGGCTTCCCTCCCTGACGCACCGCGACTTGCTGCGGATCGCGGTGCCCTTCGGGTTGCCTGCGGTTCGTGGGTGCGGACGCAATATGTCCGCCTGGCGGTCTCCGCCAATCACCCCGCAGTTCCGGCCAGTCCCGCCACTTTAGGAAATTGCGACGGGTTGCGGTCTGGCCGGACATGCCTGTCGACCGGAAAAGGAATTTTTCGAAAGACCACCCGCCCGCCCCGAGATGGCGCATGGCGAACGGCCCGAACCTAGGAATTTTTCGGCAATCGGAAGTGCCGCAGATGTCCGCCGATCAGGGCGCTGAGGTGCGCCGGCGGATTACTTGAGGGCGAGGATGACCCGGATCCCGGCTTCGTCCGCGCCCGGCACCGGCCGCGCCATGCTTGCGGACAGATCGGTCTTCCCGGCCGTTTCCTGCGCGGTGGCAAGTTTCAGCGCGTCAGCCCGATGACCGAGGCCGCTCCAGGCGATGGCAGCGATGATGACGGCGGTGATCAAGGTTCCGGTCGCGACGATCCGCAACCCGTTGCTCAAGCACGACGCACCCATTGTGGAAGTCCCCCGTTGTCGTTTCGACCACGGCATGGACGGGGCTGCCGGGAATTCGTCATCCTTGCCAGGACATTATCGAAACTTTTTTCTGGGGACAGACGCGTATCGACCGGCGAGCGGCGGTTTCGTCAATGTGCTGCGCTGCAATGAAAAAGGGGCTCCAGCGCAAAAACACTGAAGCCCCCGGGTCGCTGAAAATGCCAAAAAACAAGTACCAAACTACTGTTTCGTAATACTATTTATTGTGCCCTCAACCCCTATGTTCCGCATATCGCAGTCGCGATATGAAAGCACCCTGGCCGAGAATCACATGAACGCATCGATTCTATCCCGACCATGGTTAACAGCTCAATAACGAACTCACTTCAGAGCCAGGATGACCCTGACCTGAGCGTCCGCAGGCACCGGAAGTCGCGACGTTTCCATCGCCTCTGCCGGCTGCGCCGCCGCCGAAACGGCCTGCGCCTTTGTTGCGGCCTTCGTGATCGGAGAATTACCGAAGGCCATCTGCGATGCGCCTTCCGTCATTTCGATCCTCGAAAGCCCGAAAACGATCAAGGCAGTCATTGCGATGCCCATCGCAATGATCCTGACGCTTCCCGTCAAGCAAGAACTACTCATCTCTAATCCCCCAAGTCCAAAAATTTATCATATTCTTAACTTGCACATCGCGGCAAAACCCAAGTCTGCCGCTCGTTTGTATTCACAATGTTTCTTGCCAATGCTGCGAGAATGCTAGCACTCAACTCTTGAAACTCGGTGAACACATAAGGCTAACGAGCCGGAAACGGCCAATACGCCTTGGTACGGTGGACTAACGCAGAAAAAGGCCCCGCTGTTCCACCGCCTGTGCCAAATTTGATTGTAAAACGCCCACTGAGAAGCAGCTTCTCAATACTCGTTCATTTGTCCGTGACCCGATGGCGGCCCAGCGCCACCTCCGCGTCGTCGATCAAACACAAGCTGCTTACCCCTACCAACGTCAGCCAAACGTCAGTTGCCATTTTTCAATACCACAAAAACTCATAAGCCGACATAGGATTCCCACAAAAAACCGCAAGCGAGCGAATACCGAGCGCAATGAGCCACTCTCCAGCACCAGGACAGTCGCATCATACCGACTTTCCTGAAGCGCTGGCTGCCAATACGCTTAAACAGTTCGTCTCTCGTGATCCATCCGACAGGGCGCAGGATCCGGATGCCCGGCGGATCGCTCCCCTTCCTGTCGCCTTTGCCCCTCGCGCATGACTCTCTTCTTTAGTTATTCGTTTAGTTTGTTTAAATCGTTCTAGTCGACGAGGAACACAGGGCTCAAGAGAGGGTTCCCACGTAAGCAGTAAGCCGGGTTTCAAGCTCCCGGATCGCCTGGAAGGGACCGCCCGACGCGGCCAGCGCCGCCTCGATATCGACGCGGGCGAGGCCCTGCCGGCCGAAGTTTGTCCGGATCGTATCCTCGATCCAGTGTCGCTGCCGTGTGTGCTTCAAGTCCGCGCCGGCGCCCGTGCGCGCCAGATACTCCCGGTGCTCGCGAACTGCCCGCTCCAGATCGTCGAGCCCGCTGCGGCTCGTCGAGGAGACGAGGATCACCGGCGGTGTCCACGATGCTGTCCGGCGCTCGCCGAGGGTCAGAGCGCCCGCGACGTCGGCGGCGGCGCGTCTTGCCGCTGCACCGAGGTCTGCCTTGGTCACGACGACGATATCCGGCAGCTCCATCACGCCGGCCTTCATGAACTGGAGGCTATCGCCGGACCCAGGCTGGATGCACAGAACCACCGTGTCGGCGACATGGGCGACGTCGGCTTCCGACTGCCCGATGCCGACCGATTCGACGATGACCCGGTCGTAGATCGCGGCGAAGAGAACCGTTACCGCCACGGCGTGGTCGGAGAGGCCGCCGAGCCGGTCGCGGGCGGCCATGGAGCGGACGAAGAGGTCCTTGTCCGCCGGGTCGGTCTTGAAGCGCGTCCGATCGCCGAGAAGCGCCCCGCCAGTTCGCTGCGACGACGGATCGACCGCGATGATGCCGAGGCTCTCGCCGCGACCGCGCGCGCTCTGCGCCAGAAGGTTGGTGAGGGTCGACTTGCCGACGCCCGGCGGGCCCGTCAGTCCGAGCACGTGGCCGTGCGCGGCGTCCACCGCCTGATCGAGCAATTCGGCATGGCGGTGCAAGCCGCCCTTGGCCTCGATCGCTGCCAGCGCCCGCGCGACACCGGGCTTTCCGGCGGCGCGGATACGGTCGAGATCAAGGGGAAAAGCCATGCCTGACATTCTTTGATGGCCGATCATCCAGCAACGCGGGACACGAAAGCGAAACAGGCTTCACTAAACGCCGCATCGCGAATGCGTCACCCCAGCGATTTGACGCAGCCCGCTCCGTTTAGGACCCGCGCTCGGCAAGCGTTGCCTGCGCGGCGGCGAGCCGAGCGATGGGCACACGGAATGGCGAGCAGGAGACATAGTCGAGCTTCAGCTGCTCGCAGAATGCAATCGAGCCGGGGTTGCCGCCCTGCTCGCCGCAGATGCCGAGCTTGATGTCCGGACGCGAGCGCCGGCCGCGCAGGACGCCGATCTCCATCAATTCGCCGACGCCGCGCCGGTCGATCGTCTGGAAGGGGTCGATCGGCAGGATGCCCTTCGCCTCGTAGCCCGGCAGGAAGCTTGCCGCATCGTCGCGGCTGATGCCGAACGTGGTCTGGGTCAGGTCGTTGGTGCCGAAGGAGAAGAACTCCGCGACCTCGGCGATCTCCTGCGCCGCAAGGCAGGCCCGGGGCAGCTCGATCATGGTGCCGACCTGATAGGAGAGCCGCTTGCCGATCTCCGCCATGACCGCCTCGGCGGTCTCCTCGATCCGGGCCTTGAGATACTCCAGTTCGCCCTTCGTCACGATCAGCGGAATCATGATCTCGGGGTTGACCGGGGCTCCCGTGGAACGAGCGGCGATGAAGGCGGCCTCGAAGATCGCGCGGATCTGCATTTCCACGATCTCCGGATGGGAAATCAGCAGGCGGCAGCCGCGATGACCGAGCATCGGGTTGTATTCCCGTAGCGCCCGCAGCCGGTCGGCAAAGCGCTCCGGTTCGATGTCGAGCGCCTTCGCCACCGCGTCGGCCTCTTCCGGGTTCTTCGGCAGGAACTCGTGGAAGGGCGGGTCAAGGAGACGAATCGTGACCGGCTGGCCGCTCATGATCTCGAAAATCTCGGTGAAATCCTTGCGCTGCATGGGCAGCAGCTTGGCCAGCGCGGCGCGGCGTCCATCCTCGTTGTCGGCGAGAATCATCTCGCGCATCGCCAGCACGCGGCCTTCGTCGAAGAACATGTGCTCGGTGCGGCAAAGGCCGATGCCCTCGGCGCCGAAGGCGCGGGCGACGCGCACCTCCGCCGGGGTTTCCGCATTGGCACGCACCTTCATCCGGCGCACCTCGTCGGCCCAGGCCATCAGCCGGACGAAGGCATCCGACATCTCAGGCTCGCGCATCGGCACGACGCCGACCATGATCTGGCCGCTGGTGCCGTCGATGGTGATGAAGTCGCCGGCCTTGAGAACGTGGCCCCGACAGGTCAGCGTGCCGGCCTTCGGGTCGGCCTTGAGCTGGGCGGCGCCCGAGACGCAGGGCTTGCCCATGCCGCGGGCAACGACCGCCGCGTGGCTGGTCATACCGCCGCGCGTCGTCAGAACGCCCTTGGCCGCGTGCATGCCGTGGATATCCTCCGGGCTCGTCTCCGTGCGCACAAGGATCACGGGATGGCCCTCGTGGGCCACCGCCTCGGCTTCCTCGGCGGAAAAGACGATGCGACCGGACGCGCCCCCCGGCGAGGCCGGCAGACCGACAGCGATCACTTCGCGCGGCGCATTCTCGTCGAGGGTCGGGTGCAGAAGCTGCTCCAGCGAGCCCGGATCGATCCGCTGGATGGCCATATCGGTGGAGATCAAGCCTTCCTCGGCCATGTCGACCGCGATGCGCATCGCGGCTTCCGCGCTGCGCTTGCCCGTCCGCGTCTGGAGCATCCACAGCTTGCCGCGCTCGATGGTGAACTCCACATCCTGCATATCCTGGAAATGGCGCTCCAGGCGTGCGCAGATCATCTGGAATTCGGCAAAGGCCTCCGGCATGAGTTCCTCAAGGGAGGGCAACTCGGAGCCGGCGGACCGCCGGGCGGCTTCGGTCAGATATTGCGGAGTCCTGAGACCGGAGACGACGTCTTCCCCCTGCGCCTTCAGCAGGAACTCGCCGAAGAGGCGGTTCTCGCCCGTCGAGGGGTCGCGCGTGAAGGCAACGCCCGTCGCCGACTCTCCGCCCATGTTGCCGAAGACCATGGCCTGCACGTTGACAGCCGTGCCCCAGTCCTCGGGGATTTGATGCAGCTTGCGATAGACGATCGCCCGCGCGTTCATCCACGAATTCAGCACGGCGCTGATCGCGCCCCACAGCTGGAGCTGCGGGTCCTGGGGGAATTCGCTGTCGGTCTCCTCCCGCACGGTCCGCTTGAAGGTATCGACGATCGACCGAAGATCCTCCCCGGAGAGATCCGTGTCGTACATCAGGCCCGCATTGTCCTTGTAGTCGTCGAGGATTTCCTCGAAGACCGCATGGTCGACGCCAAGCACGACATCGGC
Organism: Hartmannibacter diazotrophicus; assembly: GCF_900231165.1. GTDB lineage: Bacteria > Pseudomonadota > Alphaproteobacteria > Rhizobiales > Pleomorphomonadaceae > Hartmannibacter > Hartmannibacter diazotrophicus. The sequence continues at coordinate 1,265,293 of NZ_LT960614.1, read as the reverse complement.
GTACATCTGGATGAAGCGGCGGTAGCTGTCGAGCGCGAAGACCTCGTCGCCATGCTCGCGCGCCAGGGCCTCCACCGACTCGTCGTTGAGGCCAAGGTCGAGAACCGTGTCCAGCATGCCGGGCATCGACGCGCGCGAGCCAGAGCGCACGGAGACGAGCAACGGCCGTTCGGCGCCGCCGAAAACACGGCCGGTGGCCGCCTCGATGCCGGCAATCCCGCTGCGAACCTCGCCAATCAGACCGTTCGGGTAGGAACTGCCGTTGGCATAGAACCAGGTGCAGACGGCCGTCGTGATGGTGAAGCCCGGCGGCACGGGAAGACCGAGACGCGCCATCTCGGCGAGGTTGGCGCCCTTGCCTCCAAGCAAATCGCTCATCGAGGCCGCGCCGTCGGCACGCCCGCGCTCAAACCCGTAAACCCAACTCGCCATTCGTCCCTCCAGAACAGGCGATGGACGCGGATCTCACCTGTCCGGTTCGCGTTCCCGGCCCTGGAATTCCGTTCCCCGTCCCGGCATTCCGCTCCCAGGCAGGTTGTATCCTGCCGTCATTGAGAGATCCGAGCGCCCCTTATTCCGTCCCGCGACGCCGCCTTCTGCCGCAATTTACGGCATTCGGCAAAGCGATGCGCCCCCTCCCGAAACCGCGGGAGCCTAACGTATCTTTTTCCGCACTGCACCGTAGATGCATCCAGAAATGATGCGGCGCAAGGGATTTTGCCGCGACATGAGGTTTTAAGCGTTTGATTTTTCTATTTTACAAGGAAGGCGTGGCGGCAGCACGCCGGCCGCCTTGCACCGCTTGAAGGCCTTTGCGGCGTCATCCGGTCAGACTTGCGGCAGGTCACAATTCCGTCCATCCTCGCTGATGGAATTTGCGATGCTGGGTCAAGAGCCTTATTCGTCTTGATTCGGACAGTGGCAGCGGCCCCTAGACCGGTTGATCCCAAGGCTTCCCCGCTTCGGGCGACGGCGATCAGGCGCCCGGATGACGTGACAGGCCGACGGAGGGCCGATGATGCAGAAAGTTTGGCGCGGTACGGATGCGACGGCTGTTTGGGGCCGGCGCCCGGCGGAGCGCATGGCCAGGACCCTCGTGCTCATGTCCGGCGTGTTCCTGGCAGGAGCCGTTCCGGCCCTCGCCGAACGTCCGGCGGAGGCTCTCAATCTTCCGAGCGCCAACAGCACCAGCGGCAATTTCCTTGCGGCCTTTCATGCCGACCGGATCAAGGATCTCGACGCATCGGCGACCTATTTCACCCGTGCGCTGCAGACGGCACCCCACGATCCGTATCTTCTGGAGCGGGCCTTCGCGCTGACGCTCGCGGACGGCGAGATCAAGGATGCGCTGTCGATCGGCAAGCAGCTGATGAAGGCCAATCCGGACAACCGAATGACGTATCTCGCCTTCGGCATCGACGCTCTCAAACACGGCAAATGGTCCAAAGCGGTTGAGCTCACCTCGCAGTCCAAGGCCGACCCGCTGTCCGACCTCGTTGCCGAGGTGATCTCGGCGTGGGCCGAGCTGGGGTCGGGCAAGGCCGCCGCCGCCCTCGCCCGGCTGGACAAGCTGAAGGGGCCGCCGTGGTACGATCTGTTCCGCAGCTATCATGCGGGGCTCATCGCCGATGCCGCCGGCAAGCCCGACGAGGCGGTCAAGCGCCTGCGCGTCGCCTACGGCTATGACCAGGGTTCGATCCGCATCACCGAGGCCTATGTGCGGGCACTGGTGCGAGACGGCCAGATCGATGAGGCGAGGCAGCTTGTCGACGGGCTGCTGACGCGCATTCCCGATCACGTGGTGCTCTCGCGCCTCAGGGCCGACATTGCCGGCAAGCAGAGCATGAAGCCCTTCGTGACCGACCCGAATGTCGGAGCGGCGGAAATTCTCGCCGGGCTCGGCAACGCCATCGCCCGCGACGACGACGGCACGGATCTGGTCGCCGGCTTCCTGCAGCTCGCCCTCTATCTCGACCCGAAGACCGAGGTCGCCCGTCTCACGCTGGCGGAAATCTTCGAGCGGGCGCAGAACTACGAGCGTGCGATCGAGGTCCTGTCGGAAATCGACGACACGTCGTCCTTCAAGCGGGCCGCCGAGATCCAGATCGGGTTCGACTACAATTCTCTCGACAAGGTGGACGAGGCCCGCGCCCATCTGGAAACGGTCCTGAAAAAGAACCCCGAAGACCTGGAGGCGGCCATCGCCCTCGGCAACATCCTGCGGGTCCGCAAGATGTTCAAGGAATCGTCCGAGGTCTACACGCAGGCCATCGATCATATGGCGAGCCCTGCGGCCAAGGACTGGTCCATCTACTACTACCGTGGCATCACGCTGGAGCGGACCGACCGCTGGCCGGAGGCCGAGGCCGACTTCAAGAAGGCGCTCGAACTCAGCCCGGACCAGCCCCTCGTGCTGAACTACCTCGGCTATTCGTGGGTCGACCGCGGCGAGAACTACGACCAGGCACTCGACATGATCAAGAAGGCCGTCGATGCGGAGCCGACGGACGGCTATATCGTCGACAGCCTTGGCTGGGTCTACTACAAGCTCGGGCGCTATCAGGATGCCGTGACGCAGCTGGAACAGGCCGTCAATCTCAGACCCGGCGATCCGACGATCAACGACCACCTTGGCGATGCCTACTGGCGCGTCGGGCGCCGGATCGAGGCCCGTTTCCAGTGGGCCCATGCGCGCGACAGCAACCCTGAAACGGCCGATCTGCCGAAGATCCTGGAAAAGCTCGTCAACGGGTTGCCTGACGCCACCTCCAAGCAGGCAGCGGACGGCGACAAGCCGTCCGGCGGCTGAGCCTGGAGACAGCCTTCCCGTGACCTCTCTCAAGGCCGGGCCGGCGCCGGGAGCTCCGGCGCCGCGCTCGGAATTCGCGCGGGCGAAAGTCAATCTGGCGCTACATGTGGTCGGGCAGCGTGCCGACGGCTATCACCTGCTCGATTCGATCGTCGCCTTTCCGGCGATCGGCGACCGCCTCTCGCTCATGGAGGGCGCCGGGCTGGCCATGTCCGTCGCAGGACCGTTCGCCAGTCAGCTTGCCGATCTCGACCCGAAGGACAATCTGGTCCTGCGGGCCGCGGCCCTCACACTCGAACATGCGGGCCTCGATCCCGAAGGGGCCGGTCTTCATCTCAGGCTGGAAAAATCGCTGCCGGTCGCCTCGGGCATCGGCGGCGGCTCGGCCGATGCGGCCGCGGCCATCCGGCTCGTCTGCGATCATCTCGGGATCGAACCGGATGACGGATTGCGGGCCAAGGCGCTGAAGCTCGGTGCGGACGTTCCGATGTGCCTTGCCATGCGCCCGCTCCGGGCACGCGGCATCGGCGACGATCTCGTCCCGCTCGCACACCTGCCGGACGCCGGCATCCTGCTGGTCAATCCGGTGGTTCCGGTCGCGACGCCGGCGATCTTCCGGCGCCTTTCGGAAAAGTCCAATCCTCCGATCGAAGCTTCGGACGGCTGGGACAGCTACGCGCAGATGATCGACATGCTTTGCCTGATGAGAAACGATCTGGAAGGGCCGGCCATCGCCCTTGCTCCGGCGATCGCAGAGGTTCTCGGCGCCCTGCGCGGCTTTCCGGACTGCGCCCTTGCGCGCATGTCCGGCTCGGGCGCGACCTGCTTCGGGCTGTTCGAGACGGCCGGGAGGGCCGAAGCGGCAGCCGGCGACTTGCGACGGCTTTTCCCGCACTGGTGGGTTGCGGCGGCAGCCTTGACCTGAACCGCCCGCCCGGGCAGGGGACGAAGCCTCCGCAACATCAGTGGAAAGGTTGTCCGGCTCCGCCGTCAGTGAACGCGGCTGATGCAGAACTCGACGACATCCAGCAGAGAGCGCCGATGGTCGCCGTGCGGCATGTCTTCCAGAGCCATAAGCGCCTTGTCGCCATAATGGCGTGCCCGCTCGATCGTGGCCGGAATGGCGCCGTGGCGATGCATCAGTTCGGTCGCGGTCTCCAGATCGCCCTCGACGATCGTTCCCTGCTCGATGGTGCGGGCCCAGAAGGCGCGCTGCTGGGCATCACCGCCCCGGTGCGCGATCACGACCGGCAGGGTGATCTTGCCTTCGCGGAAATCATCGCCCGTGCGCTTGCCGAGCGAGGCGGACGAGCCACCATAGTCCAGCGCGTCATCGACAAGCTGGAAGGCAAGGCCCAGATAAAGGCCGTAGTCGGCCATCGCCTTGCGTGTCTTGTCGTCGGCTCCGGCAACGATCGGGCCGACCTCGCAAGCAGCGGCGAAAAGAGCCGCAGTCTTGGCCTCGATCACGCGGATATACTCGTCTTCGCTGGTGGAGAGATTCTTGGCCGCGACAAGCTGCATGACCTCGCCCTCGGCAATCACCGAGGCAGCGTTGGACAAGACGGCCAACGCTTCCAGAGACCCGACCTCGACCATCTTGCGGAACGCCTGCCCCAGCAGATAGTCACCGACGAGGACGCTGGCCTGGTTGCCCCAAACCATCCGTGCCGCCGCCTTGCCGCGCCGCATTTCGCTTTCGTCAACGACGTCGTCATGCAGCAACGTCGCCGTATGCATGAATTCGACGGAGGCGGCGAGCTTGACGTGTCCGTCGCCGCGATAGCCGAACATGGCGGCGCTGGCGAGGGTCAGCATCGGGCGCAGCCGCTTGCCTCCCGAATCAATCAGATGGCGGGCAACATCGGGGATCATCTCCGCGTTGGCGGCCGCCATGTCGAGAATCAGCCGGTTGACCCGCTCCATGTCCGACTGGACGAGCGAGGTCAGCAATGAAATTCCCGTATCCGGCTTTTCCTTTTCGAGGGAAGCGACAACGCCCACTCTCATGGTCTCCAATTTTCGTCATGAACCCGCACCGCCCTGCCCCTCGGACGATTCGGCTGGCCTTTCGCTGCCGCCTCATGCGCTAACAATAGGGTTCCGTCAACGGCGCGGCAAGACGCGTCGCAGATCGCGGGCCGCGGCGCGTTGGAACTCCCCGGCAAAAAGCAGCCGTCCGCGGCATGATGACCGAATACCGTCCGGCCGACGACAAAGCCTCAAATGCCGCAGAGCGCCCGAAAAACGCGGCCACGCGCGGACAAGGGCCCGGCTGGGGCCTCCATAGGCGACCGCTGGGGTAATTTGTCCTTGATCGCGCCGTGAGCGGTTCAGTTCACCACAGATCCCAACGGCCGAAGGCGAGCACCCAGACGCAAAGCAGCGCGTTGGCGACGCCGTGGGCGATCATGGCGTCGGTCAGTCGGCCGCGCACATAGCAGGCAAGGCTGAATGCGCAACCGGCGAGGATGCCCGCCACGATGTTCGAATGCATCAGGCCGAAGGCGATGGAACTCAGAAGGATCGAGGGGACGGAGAACCATCCGAAACCGACCGACGTGAAGTCTGCCCCGAAGACCCGGCGCTGCAGGAAGCCTCGAAAGGCGAGTTCCTCGATCACGGGAACGACGATCGACGTTCCAAGGATGCGGAAGGCGATCCAGACGACTGCCGCCAGGGACGACCACTGCTGGATTTCCGACGACATCGAGGCAGCGCGGGAGTTGTCCTCGTCCACCAGGACCAGCCAGAGAGCAAAAACCGCAAGGCCGATCGCCCAGGGCGCGGCGGAGACCCATGCCCCCGAACGCGCGCCACTCGAAAGGCGCGGCAGCACGCTTTGCCAATACTCACCCCGGAAGGCCCAGAGCAGACCGAGAACCGCCACCACGCGAATGGCATAGAAACGATCGAGGCCGACCGTCATCGCACCGGTGACGAGCCCGATCGTGAGCCAGGCGATGAACGGCACGAGATAGGCCGCCGCCGGATTGTCGCCCTCGCGGACCATCCGGCGGTCTTCAGTGCCGAACCAGGCGAGTTGCCGGCTGAGTGCGATAAGGCCGATGGTCACGGTGCAGAAGAACAGCCAGCCCGCCATCGAATGAAAGCCGTCCTTGGCGATGCCAGGATCGACATAGGCGCCGACGAGAACGAGCGCAGCGAGGCGAAGGCCATTGGCAAGAAAGGAAATCACTGTTCCCGCCGGAACGATGAGAAGCGCCCGGGGAAAGCGGTATTCGCCGCGGAAGCGAAACAGATAGCCGCCGAGGAAAATCCCGACCAGCGCCATGCCGGTGATGCCGGAGCAGCCGGAATCAATGATGACGGCGAATTCGCGGAGGACGATCATCCGCTCTTCGGGCACGACGTCGATGCCAACCGCAAAGAACTGCAGGATCGCAGCCGTCAGGTGCAGGGTCGGCCCCGTCAGCCATTCCCAGAACGACTGAACCACGCTGGCGAGAAAGGACATTGAAATGCCGATGGCCAGGGAACCGGCCACGATCGGCGAAATGGCGCCAAGAAAACCCAACAACGCCGGACCGAGGAAAGCCCTCGCCAGCGCGAATACCGACACGGCGGCCGAGGCAAGACAGGCCGTCAGGAGAAGGGCGGCAGCGGACGGAGAGATCCCCGTCGTTGCGAGAACCGCATTGACGATGGCGACGGACACGAGAAGGGCAGCGGCATGAATGCCGAGCCAGAGCGCATCGACGGTCTTGAGACCGATGCCGCTTGCGGCGAACTGCCGCCAAAGCCTGTCTCCCCAGAAAATGAGGCCGACAAACATCGCGCAGATCACGCCGCCGACAAAATAGACGCCCGCAAAGTTGTTGGGAAAATCCCTTCCCAGATTCAGCAGCTCGACCCAGAAGCCCGGCAGTTTGTCGAGGTCGTCACGCTGGTAGAGCATCCTCAGCACGACAAACAGCGTGAGATATTCAAGGTAGAGGATCGACGGCAGGGAGCCCATGCGCCACAGCGTCGATTTCGGCCAATTGCGGACACTCATGCCGGTCACTCAGTCTCGATGGAAGACCAACGCACTCGATCGCAGGGCGATCACGCCTTGCGACGGCGGCGGCCCGTCATCACCAGAATGCTGCCGATCACGACGGCGAACGCCGCAGCAGCGCCTTCGGCACCGACTTCCGGAGCGCGGGTCGGACCCGGCGGCTTATAGGTTCCACCCGGCCGTCTGTAGGGGTCGGGGTAGACCGTGTGCCTGGCCTGACCCTGCGAATAGGCCAGCGGGCGAAGATCGCCGCCCGGCAATTTGAAGCCGGTCTCGAACGGCCGCCCCTTCGCGAGCGGACTGTACGGCAGATAGTTCGGGGTATCGCCGAAAAGGGGGCTGCCACTGCCCAGGGGAACGAAGCCGGCCCCTCTCAGGGTCGGGTCGAGGGCCGCGCAGGAGGCAAGAGTCGGCGCGGCCAAAACGAGAATCAGAAAGCGATTTCTAAGCATGATAGACTCATTAATTATATGCATTCTTATTGCGCCACGGTGAACAAACTATTCATTTTTACCAACCGATTCAACATTCATTTGACGTAATGCTTAATTTCAAAATCTGAATTGATATGGTTAATTTTCTTGGTGAATATATAAACTTTGATTTAATTTCTATCTTTCATGTTTTTCTGAAGTACAACCCGCGAAATCTTCAATTTTACACTCGCGGCGAGTGCTGCGCCTTTTCCTCCCGCCAGCCGTTAACCAGGACCATGGCCCGTTCATGGGCTTGTCCGGGCGGCGCCGGCGATGTCTGTCACCACCTGATGAATGGACGGGACCGGCGCCTTTTTGCCCGCATGGGCGGACGACACGCTGCGGCGGAACTCCCACAGGGGAGCCTCGATCCGCGGAGCGGAGACCCCACCGGGAACTCCCTCAAGACCATGCCGGCATTGTGATTTGCGGTTCCGCCGCTACATGTTCCCATGCGATATTGACGGCCTGTGACCGTGCCGGCCGCCTGCGGCCTCTGTGCCCGGCGGGAAAGCCCTGCCAACAAGGAGGGGTACCGAAACAGGCCTGTTTCGGCCGCCGAGACGTCATCCGGGCGGTTGCGGGTGCAAGGAGCGCTGAATGGAAGAACTCATCCGTACGAACAATGCCGTCACGATTTCCTTCGCCTCCTCTCTCCTGAAAGAGGCCGGCATCGGCCATTTCGTCGCCGATGAGGCGGCCAGCATCATGGACGGGTCGATCGGCGCCCTGCCCCGCCGGCTGATGGTCGATTCCGATGCCGTCGACGCGGCGCGGCGGCTCATGGAAGATGCGGGCCTTGGCGATGAACTGCGCCCCGAAAAGCGATCCGCCTGATCATGTCGCCATCGTCGATCCGAGATGAGGCCGCCGATGCCGACGTTCCGGCCACCACCACCGACGCCTTCCTCGGCGGCAAGGTCACGGTGCGCCAGCCCGCGCGCGGCCACCGGTCGGGCTTCGACGCCGTGGTGCTGGCGGCGAGCCTGCCCGGAACGACACGCGGCACCATCGCCGACTTCGGCGCCGGGGTTGGCGTTGCGGGGCTTTGCGCGGCTGCCCGTCTTGGCGATGTCGACCTCGTTTTCGTCGAGCGCGACGAGGCCGCCCTCGTGCTCCTGCACGACAATCTCGCGGCCAACGCGCCGCTTTGCCGGTCGATGCGGATCATTGCTGCGGACATCGGGGCGACGGGACGGGAGCGCGTTGCGGCCGGGCTCACGGCCGGGCTCGCCGACCATGTGATCATGAACCCGCCCTTTCATCCGGCCAGCCGCAGCCGCCATTCGCCGGACCGGACAAGAGCGGCGGCCCATATGCTGGAGGATGGCGGGCTGGACCGCTGGATCCGCGCGGCGGCCTCGGTTCTGAGGCCGGACGGCACTGTCACCGTCATCTGGCGGGCGGACGAAGTCGCGGACCTCGTTGCCGCCCTTTCACGCAGCTTCGGGTCCATAGACCTGTTGCCCCTGCATGCGCGCGACGGCGCGCCGGCCCACCGGCTCCTCGCGCGGGCCAAACTGCAAAGCCGGGCGCCGCTTGCCCTCCTGCAGGGCCTTGTCGTTCACAACGCCGACGGATCCTATCGCGAGGCCGTGGACGCAGTGCTCCGGCATGGCGCCGCGCTCGCCATTCCCTGGCGAACCTGACGCAACTGTTGCCCCATGCCCTTGAAATCCCGTATGCAACGCTCGTGACCACCGGCCAAGAAAGCGATCGAACTCGTGTCCATGTCGAAGTCTCTCAACCGCTTCCTGCCTTCGTTTCTTCGCCGCGAGGGTGTCGCCATTCCGGTGGTTCGCATGAGCGGCGTCATCGGCAGCGGCGGCGTCCTCCGGCGCGGCCTGTCCCTGGCGTCCGTCACCGCGCAGCTCGACCGGGCTTTTGCGGACAAGAAAGCTCCGGCGGTCGCCATCCTCGTCAATTCGCCGGGCGGATCCCCGGTCCAGTCCCACTTCATCTTCCAGCGCATCCGCCAGCTTGCCGAGGAAAAATCGAAGCCGGTGCTCGTCTATGTGGAGGATGTTGCGGCATCGGGCGGCTACATGATCGCCTGTGCGGGCGACGAGATCATCGCCGACCCCTGCTCGATCGTCGGCTCCATCGGCGTCGTGTCCGCCGGCTTCGGCCTCGACAAGGCCATCGAGAAGCTCGGCATCGACCGCCGGGTCTATACGGCCGGCACGCGCAAGGTGACGCTCGACCCGTTCCTGCCGGAAAACGGCGAGGACGTGGAACACCTCAAGAACCTGCAGAAGGACATCCACAAGGTCTTCATCAACCTCGTCAAATCGCGGCGCGGCGAGGCTCTTTCGCAAAGCGAGGACCTGTTCTCCGGACTTTTCTGGGCCGGGGATGCCGCCCATGCGCTCGGGCTGATCGACCGCGTCGGCGACATGCGCCAGGATCTCAAGGCGCGCTATGGCGAGAAGACCACCCTCCGCTTCGTCGGGGCAAGCCGCGGATTCCTGCGGCGGCAGTTCGGCGCCAGCCTTCCGGGACAGGCCGGAACTCCGTCCCTTTTCTCCGCGGAGGAGTTGATCGGTGCGGCCGAGGAGCGGCTCTACTGGTCGCGTTTCGGACTTTGACCGGCCAGGGGACTGCCGGGCGGCGAGAGGTCGCAGTGGGAACAATACGGACCAGACAGCCGTTCAAGACTATGTGACGGGCGCAATTATTCAGGCTTGAACTCTCGTATTTCCGCGGCCAGTCACCATTTTGAGGAGTGTGAGAGCGCGGCAAGCCGGTTTACCGCTTTGCATCGTATTTTCACCAATTCGTCGATATCCGCTTGCCGAAGCAGGTTCTTTTATGGTGACATGCTTCTGTGACGAACGGGTCTCTAGGTTCGTTCAGGATTGTTGTTTGGGGCAGTCCTTTTGATGGGGGAATTCATGCCGCCACTCGCTACTCTCGCCGCCGTCGGTCTCGGCCTCTATATCGCTGCCCGTGTGGTCGCGCGCATGAATCAGGTCAAGATGCAGCCGGTGCCGGCCAAGGCCCGCCGCGTGGTCAAGCTTGAGCGTGACCCGGAGACCGGCGTCTACCGCCCCTCCGACCGCTGATCCTTGCCCGCGGGCAGCCATCCGATGAAAATCAGGGTTGCGGAATGACCGCAGCCTCTGGATGTTGAAACAGGTGCCTCCCCTTTCTGGCGAGCACCTGACGGCAGGCCCGGTTATGGCCTGTTCCGGCTGACGGCCTGACAGTCCGGCTCCGGCTTTCTCTCGTCCTACCGAAGACGACTTTCCTCTCCCTTGAAAAAATCTCCGCAAGCATGGTTCCATCCGCCGGGACGTTGAACTAGGTTGCGCGCGCTCGGGTGTTGCGGGCGAGTGTTCATTCGCCCTGGCGCTCCGGGTCGTGTTTCCGCGTCGAGTTTTCCAAAAACCGGTTCCCATCCCCGTTCAGGCCGGGAACAGGCCGGATTGACTCGATGTTTCAAGCGGGCGCCGTTCCGGGTGCCCGTTCTCGCATCTGGATGACGTGATGGCTGCTTCCGACAATCCGCTCGACCCGCGCCGCTCCTTTCAGGGGCTGATCCTGACGCTGCAGCAATTCTGGGCTGCCCAAGGCTGCGTGATCCTGCAGCCCTACGACATGGAGGTCGGCGCCGGTACGTTCCATCCGGCGACCACGCTGCGCTCGCTCGGCCCCAGGCACTGGAATGCCGCCTATGTGCAGCCCTCGCGCCGGCCGACCGACGGGCGCTATGGCGAAAACCCGAACCGGTTCCAGCACTATTACCAGTTCCAGGTCATCCTCAAGCCCTCGCCGGAAAACCTGCAGCAGCTTTACCTCGACAGCCTGACCGCGATCGGCATCGACCCGAAGCTGCACGACATCCGTTTCGTCGAGGACGACTGGGAAAGCCCGACGCTCGGCGCCTGGGGGCTTGGCTGGGAATGCTGGTGCGACGGCATGGAAGTCTCGCAGTTCACCTATTTCCAGCAGGTGGCCGGGCAGGAATGCAGCCCGGTCTCGGGCGAGCTCACCTACGGTCTGGAACGCCTCGCCATGTATCTGCAGGGCGTCGACAACGGCTACGAGCTCAACTTCAACGGCCTTGAGGGCGAGGACAAGGTCACCTACGGCGACGTCTTCCATCAGGCCGAGGAAGAATACTCGCGGCACAATTTCGAATATGCCGACACCGACATGCTGAAGCAGCATTTCGTCGACGCGGAGAAGGAATGCCGCTCGCTGCTCGCCAAGGGCCAGGCGGCCGGCGATGCCTCCGACCACATCCACAAGTGCGTGCTGCCAGCCTATGACCAGTGCATCAAGGCCAGCCACCGCTTCAACCTGCTCGACGCGCGCGGCGTCATCTCGGTCACCGAGCGGCAGAGCTATATCCTGCGCGTGCGCGAACTCGCCAAGGCCTGCGGCGAGGCCTGGGTGCAGACGAGGGACGGCGGCGCGGCCGCGTAAGATCGCCCTCTGCGACCGCGCGCCCGGCGCCACGAAAAAAGCCGGCCAGATTGTCTGGCCGGCTTTTCTGTTCCCCACTACCCGCAGCCCGATGTGCGCGGCCTGCTACCTGCGCTCGACGACGTCGTCGCCGGTCAGGGCATCCGCCCATTCCTCGATCCAGGCAGCGGCCTGTTCCTTCTCGATGCCGTAACGCTGCTGCAGCGTTCCGATCAGTCGGTCGCGGCTGCCGCATGACCGCTCGATCTCGCAATAGCGGTCTTCCGTCAGCTTCTCGTTGAATTCGTTGTGCTTGATCTCGCGTCGATCCACGGCCAGTGAACGCCGGTTTGTCATCTCCGCATCCTCCCTTCCCGTCTTTGGCGGACGGGCTTCATTGTCGCAGCCTCTTCAGGGGCCTTGCGTTTGATCGGCTTATGATTCTTGTTTTTTGATTCTAGCGCATCGAGGCGGTCCAGACACGCCAAAAGTCATAGGCAATCACACTAACCGGAATGACATTTGTTCCATGGTTGCCCGAAACCTGACGCGGGCGCATAGCAGACCGGAAAATCGAAGAATCTTCGGCCCCATGGGTGACAAGCGGCCCCGGAGCGACTAACAGGATGGCCGACATCCGGAGCCTCGAGGACCATGCCAGATCTTCTTATCGAACTCTTTTCCGAAGAGATTCCTGCCCGCATGCAGGATCGCGCCGCCGAAGATTTGAAGAGCCTTGTCACGGGCGGCCTCGTCGAGGCCGGTCTCACCTATGAGGGCGCCAAGGCGTTTGCGACCCCACGCCGCCTCGCGCTCACCGTCCATGGCCTCACCGCCCGCTCTCCCGACCTTTCGGAGGAGCGCAAGGGGCCGCGCGTCGGCTCGCCGGAAAAGGCGCTGGAAGGCTTCCTGCGCGGCGCTGGCCTTGCCTCGATCGACGAGGCGCGTGTCGTCACCGATCCGAAGAAGGGCGACTTCTACGTCGCCGACATCCGCAAGGTTGGCCGCGCGGCGGAAGAGATCATCGCGGACGTCATCCCGTCCGTGATCCGCGCCTTCCCCTGGCCGAAGTCGATGCGCTGGGGCTCGGGCACGCTGCGCTGGGTGCGGCCGCTGCATTCGATCCTGTGCACCTTCGGCCCGGAGACCGAGGAGCCGGTCGTCGTCGATTTCGAGATCGAGGGCATCCGTTCGGGCAACACCACCCGCGGCCATCGCTTCCTCGCGCCGGACGCGTTCACCGTCCGCCGCTTCGAGGACTATATGGCGAGCCTCGAAAAGGCCAAGGTCATCCTCGATCCGGCACGCCGGCGCGACGTCATTCTGCATGACGCGCGCGACCTTGCGCTCGCGAGCGGGCTGGAACTGGTCGAGGACGAAGGCCTTCTCAATGAGGTCTCCGGCCTCGTGGAATGGCCCGTGGTGCTGATGGGTTCGTTCGACGAGGAGTTCCTGTCGATCCCGCCGGAAGTGATCCGGGCAACGATTCGCGCCAACCAGAAATGCTTCGTGCTCAACGATCCGAAGACCGGCAAGCTTGCCAACAAGTTCCTGCTCGTCTCCAACATCGAGGCGAGCGACGGCGGCAAGACCATCGTCGCGGGCAACGAGCGCGTCATCCGCGCCCGTCTTTCGGACGCCAAGTTCTTCTACGAGCATGATCTGGGGGCAAGCCTCGAAAGCCGCCTGCCGAAGCTGGAAAAGATCACCTTCCACGAGAAGCTTGGCACCCAGGCCGAGCGCGTCCAGCGCATCGTCGCGCTTGCGACAGAGATCGCGCCGCTGGTCGGCGCCGATCCGCAGCACGCTGCCCGCGCGGCAAAGCTTGCCAAGGCGGATCTCGTCACCGGCATGGTCGGCGAGTTTCCTGAATTGCAGGGTCTGATGGGCCGCTACTACGCCACCGCCCAAGGCAAGGACCTTTCCGTCGCCGCCGCGCTGGAAGAGCACTACAAGCCGCAGGGCCCCGGCGATCGCACACCGACCGCGCCGGTATCGGTCGCCGTCGCGCTTGCCGACAAGCTCGACACGCTCGTTGGCTTCTGGGCCATCGACGAAAAGCCGACGGGCTCCAAGGACCCCTACGCGCTTCGCCGCGCGGCGTTGGGCGTGATCCGGCTTGTGCTGGAGAACAGGCTACGTTTGTCGCTCAGCCAAGCCATCAGAACAGCCTACGAAATGCATAGCGAGGCAAATAAGATTAGAAGCGAAAGTGGCGCCACCACATTTCCAGTTGGTGACCGTACTGCGGTACGTCAGGATCTGCTCTCCTTCTTCGCCGACCGGCTGAAGGTCCAGCTTCGTGAACAGGGTGCACGCCATGATCTCGTCGATGCAGTGTTTTCGCTTGGTGACCAGGACGACCTGCTGCTGATCGTCCGCCGTGTGGAGCAGCTGGGCGCCTTCCTTGAGACCGAGGATGGCGCAAGCCTGCTGGCCGGCTACCGGCGCGCCGCCAACATCCTCAAGGCGGAGGAAAAGAAGGACGGCACCACCTACGACCATTCCCACCTCGACCGGCGTCTGCTGGAGGAGACGGGCGAGGCGCAGGAGAAGGTGCTGGCTGGCGTCCTCGACGCTGCCACGGCCCATGCGAAGGCCCATGTGGACAAGGAAGAGTTCGCCGAGGCGATGGCGGCCCTTGCCGAGATGCGTCCGGCGATCGACGCCTTCTTCGACCACGTGCTGGTCAATGCCGAGGACCCGGCCGTCCGCAAGAACCGCCTCGCCATGCTGGCCGCCATCCGCACCGCCTGTCACACGGTCGCGGACTTTTCACGCATCGCGGGGTGAGGCATCGCCTCCCCCTCAGAGCATTCTAGTGATCGCATCGGATTGTCCGAAAACCGGTTCCCACTTTTCGGTCCGATGCTTCAGGGATCCATATAGCGCCGCCAGAGTTTTTCGCCGATCAGACAGTCCGTCGTTTTCGGCGCGGGCAGGATCACGTCCGCCGGGATGATCTGCGGCAGGCTTGCCGCCACCTCTAGGATCAGCTTGCGCCGGATGCCCTCGATCATCTGTTCCTCCCCCCTCACCGGCACGATGAAGGAGCCCGGACCGCCGATCACGCAGTCGCGGTAATAGAGATCGAGGTCGGCGATGGAGTAGGGCGAATAGCCGTCCGGCTTCAGCATGATCGGCAAGCCGTTGATGATGATGCCGCGCGAGAGCACCTTGTCGCGCACCGGCTCGACCATGCCGCCGCGATTGTTCGGACCGTCGCCGGACATGTCGATGACCTGCCGATAGGACCGAAAGCCGTTGCCGTCGAAGAGGTCGGCGGCGGCCGCAAGACCGCTCGATATCGAGGTCCCGCTGGCCATGCCGAGCTGGGCCTTGTCGATCTGCGCGGCAAAGGCCTCGGCACTTTCCATGTCGCTGATGAGGTGCCAGGGAACGGCAAGCCGCTGCTGGCCGGGACCGGCCCATTCGAAGTAGCTGATGGCGATCTTGCCGACGAGCCCCTGCCGGATGGCACCGACAACGTCCGGGTTGGTGATCGCCTCGATATAGCCCTGACGCTGGAGCATCTGCTCGTCGTAGTCCATCGACCGCGAGACGTCGACGGCGAGAACGAGTTCCAGATCGACCTCCGTCTCGGCAGCATCGGCCGGGGCGGAAAACAACGATGTCATGAACGCAATGCCGGCGGCGGCCACTGACGCGCCTAGATGCCGGACGAGGTACGCACTGGGAGCTCGGTCCATCGGAACCCTCCTATGCATGCGGCATGGAAAGCTTCCGGCAGGACGAGGGAAACGTCAATCGACAACGCGCGGAATGTTTCACCTTTGCGTGATCAAGGCTAAGGCAAAATTGAAGTTCCGGCTAAGCTCCGGGGACGGAAAATCCGCAGCTGAAAGCGGTTTGACAGCGCGGCTTTCATTTCGAGTCCGTTCGTTGAGAGATTGAATCATCTCTGAACCGACGGCACCTAGGCGCCAAACAATCTGATTCCAAGAATCAATATATCTTAATGATTTTATTAATATATTTTGTTCGACTTAAGACATTGAGTCTTGTCTGTGAAGTGCGGTCCCGGCGACGGCCAGGCCTTGCCTGCCAGAGTCCAGACACCTCTCTTCAAGCAGCGCTACAGCCTGTTTGCACGCGTTTCAGGCATGCCTAATATTCGTTCGAAATTGCCCATCACGTTATTGTGCGCCGCAGCAACCAAGCCTTCCGAAGCCGATTTCGGCTTCCGGAATATGACTGCCGTGCGTCCAGGCGGACGGCAGCGCGCCGCCAGCCAGCACCGTTACATGTTGGGATCGTTCGGCCCGCCGCCGCCTGACTCCCGTTGTCGAAGGCGGCGGCCGCGTGCTCCTCGCGGATGCGACGCACCGCCAGCCAGCAAACTCACATGTTGGGATAGTTCGGTCCGCCGCCACCTTCGGGCACCGTCCAGGTGATGTTCTGGTTCGGGTCCTTGATGTCGCACGTCTTGCAGTGGACGCAGTTCTGCGCGTTGATCACGAAGGTGGGGTTACCCTCCTCCACGCCCGTCCACTCGTAGACGCCGGCGGGGCAGTAGCGGGTCGACGGCCCGGTGAAAAGGTCCAGTTCCGAGCGCTGGACCGACGGGTCCTTGAGCTTCAGGTGGACCGGCTGGTTTTCCTCGTGGTTGGTGTTGGAGAGGAACACCGAGGAGAGCCGGTCGAAGGAGACCTTGCCGTCCGGCTTCGGGTAGGCGATCGGCTTGGCGTGGTTCTTGGTGAAGGTCGCCTCAAAGTCCCGGTAGCCATGCTTCAGGGTGCCGAAGAAGGAGAAGCCCAGCTTCTCGTTCATCCACATGTCGAGGCCGCCCAGCCCGATGCCGAACAGCGTGCCGAACTTCGACCAGAGCGGCTTGACGTTGCGCACCTTCCAGAGATCGCGGCCGATCGGGCCGTGCCGCCAGCCGAACTCGTAGTCGTTGATCTCGTCCTGTGCCCTGCCCGCGGTGAGCGCCCTGGCGACCGCCTCGGCCGCCTCGATGCCGGAGAGCATGGCGTTGTGGCTGCCCTTGATGCGCGGCACGTTGACGAAGCCGGCCGAGCAGCCAATGAGCGCGCCGCCCGGGAAGGTGAGCTTCGGCACCGACTGGTAGCCGCCCTCGGTGATGGCGCGGGCGCCATAGGAGATGCGCTTGCCGCCCTCGAAGGTGGCGCGCACCGCCGGATGGGTCTTGAAGCGCTGGAACTCCTCGAAGGGCGAGAGATAGGGGTTGGTGTAGTTGAGGTGCACCACGAAGCCGACGGCGACCTGGTTGTCCTCCAGATGGTAGAGGAAGCTGCCGCCGCCCGTGGACCAGCCGAGCGGCCAGCCGAAGGAGTGCTGCACGAGGCCCGGCCTGTGCTTGGCCGGATCGATCTCCCAAAGCTCCTTGAGGCCGATGCCGAATTTCGGCGGCTCGCGGTTCTGGTCGAGATGGAAGCGCGCGATGAGCTGCTTGGCGAGCGACCCGCGCACGCCCTCGCCGATCAGCACGTATTTGCCGAGAAGCTCCATGCCGCGCTGGAAGTTCGGCCCCTCTGTCCCGTCCTTCAGGACACCCATGTCGCCGGTCGCAACGCCGATCACCTTGCCGTCGTCGTCATAGAGCACCTCGGCGGCGGCAAAGCCCGGATAGACCTCGACGCCGAGTTCCTCCGCCTTGCCGGCCAGCCAGCGGCAGACGTTGCCGAGCGAGACAATGTAGTTGCCGTGGTTCGACATCAGTTTCGGCATCGCCCAGTTGGGCAGGCGCACGGACGCGGCCGGGCCGAGCATCAGGAACTGGTCGTCGGTCACCGGCGTCTTGATCGGCGCCGTCTCGTCCGCGCGCCAGTCGGGCAGCAGCCTGTCGAGGCCGATCGGGTCGATCACCGCGCCGGAGAGGATATGCGCGCCCACCTCCGAGCCCTTTTCCAGGACGACGACCGAAATCTCCTCGCCCTTTTCCGCTGCGATCTGCTTCAGGCGGATGGCCGCCGAAAGGCCCGCAGGCCCCGCGCCGACGATCACCACGTCGAATTCCATCTGCTCGCGCTCGGGCTGGCTGTCGCTCGCCGCCATCAGGCTCTCTCCCTTGTCTCAGTGGTCGCTGGCCGATTGATCGAAGGCCGGAATTGTTCCAAGGCAATGTACCCGCCGCGCGGCCCGGTGCAAGGCATGCGCTTCGTCGCAGCATCTCCAACCTTGGAACGAGTTTGCGCGATCCGTTGCTGGCGCGCACTGCGGTTTGCGCCTTGTGCTTCGAGGGCCAGCCTGAT
This sequence comes from Hartmannibacter diazotrophicus, assembly GCF_900231165.1. Classification (GTDB taxonomy): domain Bacteria; phylum Pseudomonadota; class Alphaproteobacteria; order Rhizobiales; family Pleomorphomonadaceae; genus Hartmannibacter; species Hartmannibacter diazotrophicus. The sequence goes on along the minus strand of NZ_LT960614.1, from coordinate 1,247,341 downwards.
TGGATGCGCGGCATTCAACATCCAGCCACCGCGAGCGATGACCGAGCCTCCGCTTTCCTTTGCCGACCTGAAAGGCCTCCTCGAATGGTATGAGGCGATGGGCGTCGATACGGCGCTCGGCGACGATCCGGTCGATCGCTTCGCCGAAAGCGCCGCGCAGGCGGAGGCACGGGGCGCGCAGCGGACCATGCCGGCCGCTCCGCAACGCAATCTCCAGGAAAGCGGCGCGCGCTTCCAGCAGGCACCTCGGGCTGCCGGCCCGTCCACGCCGCCGCCTGCGGCCGCGGGATCGATGTCCGGCGCTACACTGCCGGGCGACGACGCGGTCATGGCGGCCCGCGAGGCGGCGCGTTCGGCGCAGTCGCTTGAGGAACTGGAATCGCTGCTGGCGAATTTCGAGGGCTGCAACCTGCGCCTCACGGCCAAGAATCTCGTCTTCGCCGACGGCAATCCGAAGGCGAGGCTGATGTTCGTCGGCGAGGCGCCGGGCCGGGACGAGGACATTCAGGGCAAGCCCTTCGTGGGGCGATCGGGAAAATTGCTCGACCGGATGCTGAAGGCCATCGGGCTCGACCGGGACTCAGCCTATATCGCCAATGTCATCTACTGGCGCCCGCCGGGCAACCGCGATCCCTCCGACCAGGAGGTCGCCATCTGCCGGCCGTTCATCCTGCGCCAGATCGAACTCGTCGATCCGGCGGTGCTGGTGTTCCTCGGCAACCAGCCGTCCAAGGCGCTTGTCGGGCGGGACGCGATGGTCGGCATCCGCAAGTTCCGTGGCCGCTGGCGCACCTTCGAGGTCGGCGGGCGGCAGGTGCCGCTGATGCCGACCTTCCATCCGGCCTACCTGCTGCGCCAGCCGATGGAAAAGCGCCTCGCCTGGCGGGATTTTCTGGAGGTGAAGGCAAGGCTCGCGGCGGTGACGAAACCAGACTGAGCGCGGCCCCACCGGACGTCGGAAGACGCCGCCTCGGAACCGCTCCGCTCTCAGGTCGCCAGCAGTCCCATTGCGCCGATCTCCTGCCGCAAGGCTTCGGCATCGCTGAAATGGATGCCCTGCCAGCCGGCCGCCTTGGCGGCGTCCACATTCTCCAGCTTGTCGTCGATGAAAACGGTCGCCGCAGGGTCGAGGTCGAAGGCCTCCACATGGGCCTTGTAGATGGCCGGGTCCGGCTTCATCACGCCGACCAGGCCGGAGACGGTCGCGCCACGAGGCTTTTTCAGGAAGGGGTAAAGTTCCTGCACCTCGGGAAACGTGTCGGCGGAAAAATTCGTCAGCAGCGTGACGTCGTAGCCGGCCTCCAGAAGCTCATCCATGATCGAGACCGTGCCGTCATAGGCGTAAGGCACCATCTCGTGCCAGTGGCGGCGGAAGGCCCTGATCAGGTTCTCCCAGTCCGGATGCTCGGCGATCAGGACCGCCTCGGCGTCGGCCCAGCTTCGCCCGCGATCCTGCTCGTAGTTCCAGGCGTCGGTGCAGACGTTGTCCAGGAACCAGCGGCGCGTCTTCTCGTCGGGAATGAGATGCCGGTAGGGAACCTCGGCCTCGTAGTGAACGAGGACGCGACCGATATCGAAGACGACGTGACGGATTTTCTCTGACATGCAGGCAATCCCGTGGAACTGGACAACGACTTCTGAAACCAACGGCAAAGGACCGACAGGACCCATCCCGGCCAACGGTGGGCCGAGAGCGAACCAATAAGATCAATTCATCAAATTTCGATGGCGGAGGGTCAAGAGTCGAAGGCTATTCCATCGCCAGGATCATGTTGCGCACGACGGGGTAGATCTCCCGCTCCCAGCGCTTGCCGTTGAAGACGCCATAGTGGCCAACGTTGGCCTGAAGATGGTGGCGCTTCAGGTGCGGACGCAGGGACCGGCAAAGGTCGTGCGCGGCGGCAGTCTGGCCGAGCGCACAGATATCGTCGCGCCCGCCCTCCACCGTCAGAAGGGCCGTCTTGCGGATCGCCCCGGGATCGACCTTGCGGCCACGATAGGTGAATTCGCCGACGGCAAGCTCGGCCTTGTGGAACACCCTCTCGATGGTCTCCAGATAGAACTCCTCGGCAAGATCGAGGACGGCGAAATACTCGTCGTAGAAGGTCTTGATCTTCTCCGCCTCGGCCTTTTCGCCCCTGGCGAGATGACGGTAGAGCTTGGAATGGGCGCTGCGGTGGCGGTCCATGTTCATGGCCATGAAGCCGACGAGTTGCAGGAAGCCCGGGTAGACCCGGCGGCCGGCACCCGGATAGCGCGCTGGTACCTTGGAGATCACCGAACTCTGGAACCAGTCGAGGGACTTGGCGACCGCGAACTCGTTCACGGATGTCGGGCTTTCGCGCGGATCGATCGGTCCGGCCATCAGCGTCATCGTACGCGGCGTTGCCGGATTATTGTCCTCCGACATCACCGCGACGGCAGCCAGCGCCTGGACGCAGGGCTGGCAGACGGCGAGCACGTGACCGTGCGGACCCATCGTCTCCAGGAAACGGATGACATATTCCACATAGTCGTCGACGCCGAAGCCGCCGGCTTCCAGCGGCACGTCGCGGGCGTTGGCCCAGTCGGTGATAAAGACGTCGTGGTCACGCAGCAGTGTCTCCACCGTCCCGCGCAGCAGCGTCGAGAAATGCCCGGACAGGGGCGCCACGACAAGGATGCGCGGCTGCTCGCTGTCGATGTCCTTGGAAAAGTGCAGCAGCTTGCCGAAGGGCAAGTCGAGGGCGACCCTCTGCGTCACCGGCACCATGCGATTGCCGACGGGCACCGCCTCGATGCCGAAGTCGGGACGCGCGTGGCTGAGATGATAGCGCGAGACCATCTCCATGGCGGCGGCAAAGCGCATCGCGACGTTTTCGCCGGCACCCCAGAAGGCAAGACGGGTCACCGACTGCATCAGCCGCGCCATCCGGCGGACGGGTGCAATCATATCGTCCTGGAATTGATAGGCATCGTAAAGCATTGACCCGCCTCTCCCCCTTTTTAGGGATGCTGCACCACACAAAAAGCTAGTGCAATTCTCGCTGCGTTGCGAGAGGATCGTTCGACGCATCATACCGGCCCCGGGGACAGCGACGGACATGGCAAAGGCGACACTGACGATCTCGTCCAAGAATTACTCCTCGTGGTCGTTGCGCGGCTGGCTGCTGTGCCGCATGGCCGGCATCGATTTTGAGGAAATCCAGGCCGATCTCGACACCGAGGAGGCTCGCCAGGAGTTGCTGCTGCTCTCGCCCTCGGTCCTGGTACCGCGCCTGACGCATGGCGACGTCGTCGTGTGGGATACGCTGGCGATTGCCAACTATGCGGCCGAAACCGCGCCGAAGGCCGGCATCCTGCCAACCGACAAACCGGCGCGGGCGCATTGCCGGGCCGTGTCGGGCGAGATGCACTCGGGATTCTACAATCTGCGTTCGGCGCTGCCGATGAACCTCAAGGCCCGGCACAAGAGCTTCAAGATTTTCTCCGGTGCGAGGCCGGACGTGGAACGCATCAAGGCGATCTGGACCGAGTGCCTCGACCAGTATGGCGGACCCTATCTCTTCGGCGAGACCCCGACCATGGCCGACGCCATGTATGCGCCCGTCTGTACGCGCTTTCGCACCTATGCGGTCGACCTGCCGGACGATCTTGCGGCCTACTGCGAGCGTATCTTCGAATGGCCGCTGATGGTGGAGTGGACCGAGGGGGCACTTGCCGAGCCCGACGAGATCGTGGAGCTGGAAGTCGAGTTCTGACATCGCAAGACGCCCGTACGTCAGATGCGTACAGCCCGGCCTCTTTCATGAGCCTTCCAAACCGCACCGAACGCCGGCAAGACGCCGCCGGACTCCCGGACTGCCCACACATGACAGTGCGACAATTTTTCCCGCTGGCTGGCCGGTATCGGCCGAACTAAGGTCATCCGGCACACTTACGACTTCGTAGTGGCCCATGTGCTTCGTGCGCACAGGATAAAAAAACGCCTCCGGGAGGATCAATCATGACCATTCGCGCCCTGGCGCTCGGCCTTGCGGCCAGCGTCATCGCCATCACGCCCGCATTCGCAGTGGAAACGTCCAAGCGCGTCGAGGACAAGTCGCTGAAGGTCGAGACCGTCTGGACGACTGTCGGCGACTTCTGCGGGATCGGAACCTGGCATCCGGCCGTCGAAAAATGCGAGCTTTCGGAGAAGGACGGCGCCACCCTGCGCACGCTGTCGCTGAAGGGCGGCGGCACAATCGTCGAGAAGCTGGAAAAGTGGGACGACGCCGGCACCAGCTACACCTATTCGATCGTCGAGAGCCCCCTGCCCGTCGCCAACTATGTCTCGACCATTTCGGTCGCGGCCGATGACGATGGCGGTGCAAGCATCAGCTGGGAAGGCACCTTCGACGCCAAGGGCGCCAGCGACGACGAGGCCAAGGCGGTGATCGACGGCATCTACGAGGCCGGCCTCAACGGGATCGTGGAAAAAGCCAAGTCGATGTGAACGGTGGTTGCCGGGATCGCACCGTCCAGATTGAAAAAGGCGCCCGAAGGGGCGCCTTTTTGCGTTCCGATCTGCCCCGCGCCTATTTGTCCACGGCCGTCATCGCGGCGATGGCCGTCATGTTGACGACGCCGCGCGAGGTCACCGACGGGGTGATCATGTGCACCGCTTTGGCCGGACCGATGAGGATCGGGCCGACGTGGAGGGCGTCCGTCGAGATCTTCAGGACCGACAGCGTGATGTTGGCGGCGTCGAGATCGGGGAAGACGAGGAGGTTCGCCTCGCCCTTCAAGGTCGATTTCGGCATGACGCGCGACCGGTCGAGCAGCGAGAGCGCCGCATCGCCGTGCATTTCGCCGTCGACCTCGAGATCGGGGACCTTCTCGCGCAGAATGGCCAGCGCATCGCGCATCTTGGCGCCGGAAACGCCCTCGCGGGAGCCGAAGTTCGACGCCGACAGAAGCGCGGCACGCGGCGTGATGCCGAAGCGCCGGATTTCTGCCGCCGCCATCATCGTCATCTGGGCAAGCTCTTCCGGGTTCGGGTCCGGTGTCACATAGGTGTCCGTCAGGAACAGCGGGCCACGGTTGGAAATCAGCAGCGACAGGGCGAAATAGTCCGTGGCGCCCGGCGCAAAGCCGATGATACCGCGCAGATGCTCGATATGGCGGATGAAGCGGCCTTCAAGGCCGGTGATGAGAGCGTCCGCATCGCCCCGGACGACCGACAGCGCACCGATGACGGTGGCGTTGGTGCGCACGATGGTGCGGGCGGCATCGGGCGTCACACCCTTGCGTGCGACCTTGTCGAGGTAGAGGTCGACATAGTCGCGGTAGCGCGGATCGTCTTCCGGGTTGATGATCTCGAAGTCGCGGCCGGGCCTGATCTTGAGACCGAAGCGCTTCAGCCGCGTTTCCACCACGGCCGGACGGCCGATCAGGATGGGCTTGGCGATGCCGTCCTCAAGAATGACCTGGGCGGCGCGCAGGACACGCTCGTCCTCGCCGTCGGCCAGCACGACGCGCTTGGCCTCCTTCTTTGCCGCCGCAATCACCGGCTTCATGGTGAGACCGGAGCGGAAGACGAAGCGGTTCAGGCGGTCCTGATAGGCGTCGAAATCGGTGATCGGCGCCATGGCGACGCCGCTTTCCATCGCGGCCCGCGCAACGGCCGGGGCAATGCGCAGGATGAGGCGCTGGTCGAGCGGCGGCGGGATCAGATAGTTCGGCCCGAAGCTGTCGGCCTCGCCGGCGTAGGTCTGGGAAGCACGCTCCGGCGGCTCTTCCTTGGCGAGCGCCGCGATGGCCTTGACCGCCGCCTGCTTCATCTCCTCGTTGATCTGCGTCGCGCCGACATCGAGCGCGCCGCGGAAGATATAGGGGAAGCAGAGGACGTTGTTGACCTGGTTGGGATAGTCCGACCGGCCGGTGCAGATCATCGCATCGGGACGGGTGGCAATGGCCAGTTCCGGCGAGATTTCCGGGTTCGGATTGGCGAGCGCCATCACCAGCGGCTTTTCGGCCATCTGCAGCAGCATCTCGGGCTTCAGGATGCCGCCGACGGACAAGCCGAGGAAGACGTCCGCCCCGCCGATGACCTCGACCAGCGCCCGCTTGTCGGTCTCTTGCGCATAGACCTCCTTCCAGCGGTCCATGAGCGTCGGGCGGCCCTTGTAGACGACGCCGTCGATGTCGGTGACCCAGATGTTCTCCCGCTTCACGCCAAGCGAGACCATCAGGTTGAGACAGGCGATCGCCGCGGCGCCCGCGCCGGAGGTGACGATCTTGATGTCTTCCAGCTTCTTGCCGGCCAGTTCCATGCCGTTGACGATGGCAGCGGCCACGATGATCGCGGTGCCATGCTGGTCGTCGTGGAAGACGGGGATCTTCATCCGCTCGCGCAGCCGGGTCTCGATCTCGAAGCATTCCGGCGCCTTGAAGTCTTCCAGGTTGATGCCGCCGAAGGTCGGCTCCAGCGCCGCGACCACATCGACCACGCGCTCGATGGCGGTCTCGTCGACCTCGATGTCGAAGACGTCGATGCCGGCGAATTTCTTGAAGAGGACGGCCTTGCCTTCCATGACGGGCTTGGCCGCCAGAGGACCGATCGCTCCAAGACCAAGCACGGCCGTGCCGTTCGTGACCACGGCGACGAGATTGCCTCGGCCGGTGTAGAGGGCGGCGTTGGCCGGGTCGTCCCTGATGGCCAGACAAGGCGCGGCGACACCCGGTGAATAGGCCAGCGCCAGGTCGCGCTGGTTGCCGAGCGGCTTCGTCGCCCGGATTTCCAGCTTACCGGGCCGCGGCGAGCGGTGATAATAAAGCGCGGCTTCGTCCAGCTCAGGTCCGGTCAGTCGCTCGTTGGCCATCGTCTTCTTTCCCTGATTGGCGCGGGCTGCAATTGCGGCCTTTTAGCACATCGGGAAGCAAGGGCACGCGATGAATGGCCATTTCGGCCAAATTGTTGTTTTGCATCGCACAATGGGATTGACCGCCAACCGGAAGGCATTGCTTTGCGGCGAAGATGCTTAGCCGGATCCGGCGGCATCGCCCTCGCCGCGCCTGCAGACCGCGCGGACGCAGCCGCGCAGCCACCGATGGGCTGGGTCGGCATCGAGACGCGGGTGCCACAGCATCGATACCGTGATCTCCGGCAGCCGAACCGGCAGGGACAGGACGGCAAGGCCAGCGCGCAGGTTTTCCGTATGGCGGTCGGGGACGCAGGCGACCAGATCGGTAGCCCGCACGAGCGCTAGGGCTTCCGTATATCCGGCGACGACGGTCGCGATCTCCCGTCTCAGGCCCAGCGACCCAAGGGCGTCATCGACCGCGTCCCGGTCGAGACCACGGCGCGAGACGAGCACGTGCCGGGCGGCGGCATAGCGGGCGGGCGTCATCTCCCCCGAACACAAAGGATGTCCAACGCGCACGACAGCGACGAAGCGATCGCGAAACAGGGCCTGCGCGCGCACTTCCGGCCCCAGCGTGCTGGTGACAACGCCTGTCTCCAGGTCGACGCTGCCATCGCGCAGCGATCTGCTGTCCTTGTCCGGCTTCGGCACGAAGCGCAGCCTGACGCCCGGCGCTTCCTCGCCGACGCGCGCGATCAGCGCCGCTCCAAAATTCTCCACGAAGCCTTCCCGGTTCCTGAGGGTGAAGGTCCGCCGAAGCCGATCGAGGTCGAGAGCCTCGACCGGACGCAGGACGGCCTCTGCGCCTTCCACCAGCGGACCGACGCGCTCGCGCAATTCCAGCGCTCGCGGTGTCGGCACGAGGCCCCGCCCGGCTCGGACGAGCAACGGATCGCCGGTCGTCTCCCGCAGCCGCGCCAGCGTGCGGCTCATCGCGGACGGACTGAGCCTCAGCCTCCTTGCGGCCCGCGCCACGCTGCCCTCCTCCAGAAGGACATCGAGCGCGATGAGCAGGTTGAGATCGGGACGGGACATCGGTGGATCATAGCATCGCCGCCCCGATTTGACATGGCGTATCATGCACTGATCAGGTGCAAACGATGCGCGTTCCGCCATGATATCTTCGGGCCTACGTTTCCCGTCGATCCTTTTCATTCCCCGGCAGGAGACGAAGTCATGGCCAATCCGTCCATTTCAGACGACACACTCAAGGAGCGCAGCACGCCGGCGCCCTCCAGCGGCTGGGCGCTCGTCAGCCTCGCCCTCTCGATGCTGCTGTCCTCGCTTGGCGTCAGCATCGCCAATGTCGCCCTTCCGGCGATGGCCGAAGCCTTTGCGGCGCCCTTTCAGGACGTGCAGTGGATCATCCTTTCCTATCTGCTGGCGGTAACGGTCGCCATCGTCGGTGCCGGACGCCTGGGCGATGTTCTCGGCCATCGCCGGGTTCTCCTCGCCGGTGTCCTTCTGTTCACGGCGGCGTCGCTCCTTTGCGGCCTTGCCCCGACGCTCGCGACGCTGATTGCGGCCAGAGGCGCGCAGGGCCTTGGCGCCGCCGTCCTGATGGCTCTCACGGTGGCATTTGTCCGCGAGACGGTTCCAAGGGAGCGGACAGGCCGCGCCATGGGGCTGCTCGGGACAATGTCGGCCATCGGCACCGCGCTCGGTCCCAGTCTCGGCGGCGCCCTCATCGCCGGCTTCGACTGGCGCGCGATCTTCCTTGTCCTGGTGCCATTGGGGCTGACCGCTTTCCTTGTCGGCAGCCTCGCCCTGCCCAAGGGGCAGCCGAGCACGGCAGCGAACCGGCCCGGCTTCGACCTGCCGGGCACGCTGGTCCTTGCCTTGACGCTCGCCGCCTATACGCTGGCCGTGACCGCCAACGGAGAGCATTTCGACCTGCCGCACGTCGCGCTGGTTGTTCTGGCGGCCGCTGGTACCGGGCTCTTCGTGCGGATCGAATCGAGGGCAGGCTCACCGCTGATCCGGCTTGCCGCCTTCCGTTATGACGGGCTCGGCGCCGGCCTTGGCATGAACGCGCTTGTTGCGACCGTCATGATGACGACGCTGGTGGTCGGGCCATTCTATCTCTCCCGAGCCCTCGGTCTTTCCAACGCCTTCGTCGGCGTCGTCATGTCGATCGGACCGGTCATTTCCGCACTGACCGGCCTTCCCTCCGGACGGCTCGTCGACCGACTGGGTGCACAATCGGTCGTTTTCGCCGGCCTTGCGGCCATGGCTGTCGGAGCCTTCTTGCTCGCAACGCTGCCCGCAGTCTTCGGAATTAGCGGCTATGTCGCCGCCATCGCCATCCTGACGCCGGGTTACCAGCTCTTCCAGGCCGCCAACAACACTGCGGTCATGATGGATATCGGTCCCGACCAGCGCGGCGCCATTTCCGGCCTGCTGAGCCTTTCCCGTAATCTCGGCCTGATGACCGGCGCATCGGTGATGGGCGCCGTCTTCGCCTTCGGAGTCGGCTCCGGCGACATGGCTTCGGCCCCGGCGAACGCCATCGCCGCCGGCATGCAAACGACCTTCATGGTCGCGGCCGCGCTGGTCGTTGTCGGGATGGCGATCGGCCTTGCGAGCAGAGCGCTCTGCGCGCGGGTCGCACCGACGGAAGGAAGCCGTGAAGGCTGACGGCCGCCGGGAATGGCAAGCCGATCCGTTCGCCCTCTCTTGCCATTGGCTCCAGGATCACGACATGAATGGTCCGCGCCCCAAAAAACCCACGACCAACGGGATCAAGAGCAACAGTGACCAAGGACAGCCAGCATCCCTTCTTCAGACCGGTCTGGCGGCGCTATGCCGTGATTGCGGTGGCGCTCGTCTGGGCCGCCGCCGAATGGATCGGAGGCTCGCCGATGTGGGGCTCCATCGCCATCGCAATGGCGATCTACGGCTACTGGAGCCTCATTCTCAACTACGAAGGCGGCAAGGCGGAGAACGGTGCAACGCCGGACGCGCCGAAGCAGAGCCAAGACTCGAAAGAACAGGAGTGACCGCGATGGCGACCGGACTGGACGAAAGCAGGCCCTTCATTGCCCTGTCGATTGCCGTCGTGACGGTGTCGGACAGCCGCTCGCTGGAGGACGACAAGTCCGGCCGCACACTGGCCGACCGGATCGAGGCGGCCGGGCACAGGCTTCATTCGCGGCATATCGTGACCGACGATGTCGAGGCCATTCAAGAGGTTGCGCGCCAGCTCATCGCCGACCCCGCCATCGACGTGCTGATCACGACGGGCGGCACAGGCTTTACCGGCCGGGACGTGACGCCGGAGGCGATGACGCCGCTGTTCGAGAAGACGATGGACGGCTTTTCGACCATCTTCCACCAGATTTCCTACAACAAGATCGGCACGTCGACGATCCAGTCACGCGCGACGGGCGGCGTTGCGAACGCCACCTACATCTTCGTGTTGCCGGGTTCGCCCGGCGCCTGCAAGGACGCCTGGGACGGCATCCTAAAGGGGCAGCTCGACTATCGGCACATGCCCTGCAATTTCGTGGAGATTATGCCGCGGCTCGACGAGCATCTGAAGCGCGGAAAGCTGAAGACCGAGAAGGCCTGAGGCGCGGACAGGCGTTCGAACGAAAGTGCCGCTCAGGCGCGGGTATCGCTGCTGCTTTGGGCCGGCAGCCCGTGCAGCCGTACCAGGAAGCGCGGCGGAATGGCGAGCGCGGCCAGCGTCCGGCTGACGCTGCGGCGAATGCCCCGCTGCATCTCGCCCGGCCAGGCCGAAGCGACGATGCTGGCCTTGGCCCTTGCCGTCACCCAGCGCGAGCGGCCGATACGGCGGAAGATGTCCACGTCCTCCATCACCGGCAAGGGACGGTGACCGCCGAGGCGGCGGTAATGCTCGCGGGAGATCAGCAGCCCCTGGGCACAATGGGGAACGCCGGTAATCCCGCGCGCGACCGCCACGGCCCACTCGCTGAGGCGCGCGCCCGGACCGAGGGCATCCAATGCGAAGCGGAAGACGATCGCCTGATCCGCGCCCTTGCCGACCGAGCGCTCCAGCCGCTCGATCAGCGATGCCACCTCCCGATGCCACCCCGCCTCGAGGATGACACCCGGACGAAGGAAGAGCAGCCAGTTGCCGCGGGTCGCTTCGCTCGCGCCGCGCGCCAACCGCACGCCGAGGGGCTCCTCGCCTCTCAGAAACGTGCAGCCCGTTACGTCGGCGACGACTTCCGTCTGGTCCTTCGATCCCGCGTCGACGATCACGACTTCGCGCACGAAGCCGTCGGCCGCGGCCGGCACCAGCGACGCCAGTGTCAAAGCCAGGCTGTCCTCGGAATTTCGGGTCGGAATGACGACACTCAGCATAGTTCATGACTATCGCCTTTTCCTGCCGAATGCGAGTGCATGATAACGAAAAGGTGTCTTCCCGAAGTCGTTTGTTCTTTTTTTGTTCTCGTCGTTTGCTATACTCCGCGCATGCCGAGATCACAGCAACCGATTCACAGTGATGGTCCACCACCCGCCGCATCGCTTCTTCAGGGCGATGCGATCCATGCGGACGGGCTCGGGGATACGAGCGTGCGCGCCGACCTTCGGCGCGGGCGTGGTGCCGGGCTCAATCCGTCGAGCCGTTTCGAGCCGTTGCAGACGATCGGCTTCGACGACGGCTGGAACGATCCGGACGAGATTTTGCCGCCGCTCAAGACCGAGGTGCAGGTCGAGTGGGCACGCAAGATCATCACCCGCAACGAGTCGCCGGATATCTCCTTCGACCGCTCGATCAATCCCTATCGCGGCTGCGAGCATGGCTGCATCTACTGCTTTGCCCGTCCGACCCATTCCTACATGGGGTTTTCGCCGGGCGTCGACTTCGAGACGCGGCTCTTCGTCAAGCCGAATGCGGCCGAATTGCTGGAGCGGGAGCTCGGTGCGCCATCCTACCAGCCGAAGGTCATCGCGATGGGGACGAACACCGACCCCTATCAGCCGATCGAGCGGGAGTACAAGATCACCCGGCAGGTGCTGGAGGTGCTTGCGAAGACATCCCATCCGGTGATGATCGTCACGAAGTCGGCCCTCGTGACGCGGGATATCGACATCCTCGCTCCGATGGCGAAGCAGGGCCTTGCCAAGGTCGCCCTCTCGGTGACGACCCTCGACAGGCGGCTGGCGCGGGCGATGGAGCCGCGCGCCTCGACCCCGCAAAAGCGGCTGGAGGCCATCCAGCAACTGAACGAGGCCGGCATTCCGGCCGGCGTGATGGTGGCACCGGTCATCCCAATGGTCACCGACATGGAGATCGAGCGCATTCTGGACGCGGCCTTCGCTATGGGCGCGCGGGAAGCCGGCTATGTGCTGCTGCGCCTGCCGCTGGAGGTTTCCGAACTGTTCCGGGACTGGCTGCTGCGTCTGTTCCCCGACCGCTACCGGCATGTGATGTCGCTCATCCGGTCGATGCGGGGCGGCAAGGACTACGATGCCGAATGGGGCAAGCGCATGCGCGGGTCCGGGCCTTACGCTTGGCAGATCGGCCGGCGCTTCGAGATCGCGAGCAAGCGGCTCGGCATCAACAAGTCGAAGACCAAGCTGCGGACCGACCTATTCCTGAAGCCGACCGCTGGAGGCGTTCAGCTGTCTCTGTTCTAGGCCGGCAGCCGGGGCGACTGGCTGCGCCTTGGGCTTATGCTGCGAGAACCCTTTTCGACCCGCTGCTTCAGGGCGCTATAGTCCGCCGCATGGCCAGACGACGCAGCGATTCTCCCGACCCATTATTTCCCGATCTCCTGCCTGCGGCGCTTTGCGACCGCCGGCTGGAACTCGACGCCATGCACCGCCATGGCGGTCCTGTCGCGGGGCTGGACGAGGCGGGACGAGGGCCGCTCGCCGGCCCCGTGGTCGCCGCAGCCGTGATCTTCGACGGCGAGCCGCCGAAGGGTCTCGACGATTCCAAGAAACTGACGGCAAAGGCCCGCGCAGCGCTCTTCGAGGAGATCATCGCCGGCCATCACGTGGCCGTTGCCTGCGCCTGCGCCGTGCGAATCGACGAGATCAACATTCTGGCCGCCTCGATGGAGGCCATGGAAAAGGCGCTGGCGGCGCTGGCGGCAAGACCCGCCGCGGCGCTCGTCGACGGCAACCGCCTGCCGGCAAGGCTCGGCATTCCGGCCGAGGCCATCGTGAAGGGGGACAGCCGCTCCTCGGTGATCGCAGCGGCCTCCATCGTCGCGAAGGTGACCCGCGACCGGATGATGGAGAAGGCCGCCCTCGCCTACCCCGGCTACGGCTTCGAAAGCCACAAGGGCTATGGCTCGTCGAAGGTGCATCAGGAGGCTCTGGCCGAACTCGGACCCTGCGCCCTCCACCGCCAGAGCTTTGCGCCGGTCCGGGCCGCCCTTGAGCGCGTGTCCTCCCGGTCCGGCTGACTGCCGCCTTCGCCGGTGTGTCGGCAAACCCGGCGCCGGCCCTTCCGCCATCCGCAAATGAGAAAAGGCGCCCCGCCAGCCAGCGGAGCGCCTTTCAATTTCTGTCCGAAATCGCAGGATCAGTTCATGCGGGCCCGGACGTTGGCAATGCTCTTGGCGATCAGATCGTCGGAGAGCGGCCCGGTGACCTTGTCCTGCAGAAGCTGCGAGGCGGCGGCGACGGCAACATCGGCGGCAACGGCGCGGACGTCGTTCATGGCCTGAACCTCGGCCTGGGCGATCTTGGTCTCCACCGCCTTGGTGCGGCGGTCGATCAGTTCGGCCAGCGCCTTTTCGGACTCTTCCGTCAGCCGGACGGCCTCGGCCTTGGCGTTGGAAATGATGTCCTCGGCGGCCTGGCTCGCCTCGCGGGCCTTGCGCTGATATTCGGCGAGCAGGGCCTGCGCCTCCTCGCGATAGCGCCGGGCTTCGTCAAGCTCCTTGGCGATCCGCTCGGAGCGGTCGTCGAGCGCCTTCATGGCCGCCTTGTCGACGCGCTTGATCAGCAGGATGCCGAGGAAGCCGATGAGGGCGATAAAGGCCCAGAGTGTGGCAAGAGACGTTGCGTCCATGGATCAGCCCTCCTCAGCGGCTCTGCGCGGCGCTCACAGCACCGGAAATCTCATCGCTGGAGACTTCCGTGCCGGCAAGCTGCGTGACGATGGCGGCCGCGGTTTCGTTGGCGATCGCACCGACCTCCGACATGGCCTGAGACTTGATCGACGCAATGCGCTCCTCGGCCTCGCCAAGCTTCGTTGCCAGTTCGCCCTCGACGCTCGCGCGCTTGGCGGCCATTTCGGCGGACAGCTTGTCGTGGGTTTCGCGGGCGATGGTGTGCGCCTTGTCGCGGGCCTCAGCGAGAGCCGCTTCATAGGCGGCTACGGCGTCGTCGCTTTCCTGCTTCAGCCGTTCGGCTTCCGAAAGGTCCCAGGCGATGCGATCATGCCGGTCTTCCAGAATGCCGCCGATGCGCGGCAGGGCGACCTTGGAAAGCAGGTAATAGAGAAGCCCGAAGCTGATCGCCAGCCAGAGCACCTGGGAGGCGAAATGGGTCGTGTCGAACGGCGGGAAAACATGCTCCCCGCCCCCATGCGCACCCGCTTCGAGGGCCTGGACCATTTCCGTGCCATGCTGCGGCGTTTCTGCCATTGTCGCAATCCCGTCTGTGGCGGCCCGGTCCGCGACGGCCTCGATCAGGCCAACCGGCGGTCCGGCAAAATTTACGGCCGCCAGTGACGGCGGCGCTTGTGTCGAAATGATCGACTTCAAAACGGCAATGTCTGACGCCGAAATCCAGCGTCAGACCCCGCCCTTGCTCACCTGCCGGCCCCTCGTGACCGCGGCATCGCCGCCTGTCCCCACTTCCGGCAGATGATCCTTCGCTGATCACCTCAACCGGCCATCTGCGCAAGAGTGGCAGACGGCCCTGGGGGAAGAGACCTTCCCCGTCGTCTTTCCGCTGTCTCAGAGAACGAGCAGGAAGGCGATAACGAGCGCGAAAATGCCGAGACCTTCGGCGAGCGCCGCGCCGATCAGCGCGTTGGTGAACTGCTCCTTGGCAGCCGACGGGTTGCGCAGGGCGCCCGACAGGAAGTTGCCGAAGATGTTGCCCACACCGATAGCGGCAAGACCCATGCCGAGACAGGCGATACCGGCTCCGAGCAGCTTGGCGGCATCCGCTTCCATAATCATTCTCCTTGGTTGAACGTGATCAAACAGTGATCTTTTTGGCCTGATGGAAAGACGCCGTCGGCGCCGTTTTGACCTCGGTCAGAAGGTCAGTGATGCGGATGCAGTGCGTCCTTGAGGTAGACGCAGGTGAGCACCGCGAAGACAAAAGCCTGAAGGCCGGCGACCAGGAATTCGAGCGCCGTGATCGCGATCGTCATCAGGAAGGGCGCGATGGCGCCGACGACCCCGAGAAAACCCATCGCACCGAGCGTTCCGACGAAGCCGGCGAACACCTTGAGCACGATGTGACCGGCCAGCATGTTGCCGAAAAGACGAAGCGACAGTGAAACCGGGCGGGCAAAGAAGGAAATGAACTCGATGAGGCTGATCAGCGGCAGCAGGATCAGCGGCACGCCGCTCGGCACGAAGAGCAGCATGAACTTCGGGCCGTTCTTCACGAAGCCGACGATGATGACCGTCAGGATCACGAGGATCGCCAGCGACGCCGTCACCACGATCTGGCTCGTCACCGTGAAGAAGTAGGGCACGAGGCCGAGAAGGTTCAGCGTCAGGATGAAAGTGAAGAGCGAGAAGACGAAGGGAAGGAACTTCATGCCTTCCTCGCCGAGAACCTGGCGGACCGTGCCGGCCATGAACTCGTAGAGCATCTCGACGGTGGACTGCAGACGGCCGGGAACAAGCTTGCGAGACTTCGTGCCCACCATCATGAAAGTGACGATCAAGGCCACGGCCACGAACATGAACAGCGAGGAGTTCTGGAACGCCAGCTTCATGTCGGCGACATTGCCGAGCGGAATCAGGTCATGGATGATGAACTGGTGTACCGGGTCCACCTTGTCGGCCGTTGCCACCTGAGCACTCCCCTCTCGATCGTCGCCGGCCCCACCGGCCCACGACTTCTCTCAATTATCACCACGCCGTTATTTCGGCGCGGCATCATCATCAACGCGACTGGCGCGCGCCATTCCTAGGACGCCCGCAGCAAAGCCAAGAATGAGGAGGACAATGAGACCGATCGGAGATGTCCCCAGCAACCGGTCAATTCCCCACCCCAATACCGCACCGACAAGAACGCCACCGACGAACTCACTCGCAAGACGAAAGGCCTTGCTGTAATTCGAGCCGAAGTCGTTACCTTCGGGCGCCCTGGCCTTCGCCTGGTCGTCCTTGATTTTCGCCAGGGCCTGCTCCAGCTTCGCCTTGCGCTTGGCCAGATCGTCCTGATCGCTATGATCGTTGCCCGGATCGCTCATTTGCGTCGCATCCGCCGTCGTCTCGCCGTTTCCCGGCATTCCTGCGTCACACGCCGACCCAAGCACCCGAAGTCGGGCGCACAATAGTCAGCGACCCGAAAGCTGTCAAGGCGGCGCTCAAAAGTATTATGTCGTTGTTTTTACTTAGAAAAACCTTGCAGCATTTACCATGGCATACCAATGGGCACAATGGCTGATCCCGAATGCCTTCACCGGAGCGCCCGCCCCGGCGAACCTGACGATGTGTCAGACTGCCTCAAGGAAGCGGCCGGCCGTTTCAAGGTCCACGGAAACCAGCTGAGAAACACCGCGTTCGGACATCGTGACGCCGAAGAGCCGGCGCATGCGCGCCATGGTGATCGGGTTGTGCGTGATCACCAGAAAACGCGTCGATGTGCCGCGCACCATCTCGTCGAGCAGATCGCAGTAACGCTCCACGTTGGCATCGTCGAGCGGGGCATCCACCTCGTCGAGCACGCAGATCGGCGCGGGGTTGGTCAGGAAGACGGCGAAGATCAGAGCCATGGCCGTCAGCGCCTGCTCGCCGCCCGACAGAAGCGTCATCGTCTGGGGCTTCTTGCCCGGTGGCCGGGCGAGAATCTCGAGGCCCGCATCCAGCGGATCGTCGGAGTCCACGAGCTGCAGCTCGGCCGTTCCACCGCCGAACAAGTGCTTGAAAAGGCGCTGAAAATGCTCGTTCACGACATTGAACGAGGAGAGCAGGCGCTCGCGGGCCTCGCGGTTCAGGTTCTGGATCGCGCCGCGCAGACGCCGGATGGCCTCGATCAGATCGTCCCGCTCGGACAGGAGCGCCGTGCGCCGCTCCTCGACCTCGCCAGCTTCCGTTTCCGCCTGAAGATTGACGCCGCCGAGGCGCTCCCGCTCCTGCCGCAAGCGGTCAAGCCGGCTTTCGATGCCATCGATCCGGGGTAGCGGCGCATCGGTCCTGATCTCGGCGATGGCGGCGAGGGCCGCAGGCTGGGCCTCGAAATGTTCGGTGATTTCCGCCTCGAGATCCTCGCGGCGCATCCGCGCCGCCGCCACGCGTTCCTCGGCGCGCGCCTTTCCCTCACGCACCTCGCCGAAGGCGACCAGGGCCTGGCGGGCAGCCTTGTCGGCCGCACTCGCCTCGGTCTCCGCACGGGCCAGGGCATCGGCTGCGGCGACGCTCGTCGCGCGGGCTTCATCGATCTGGAAAATGAGTTTTCCCCGCGCGGCGACAAGCTGCCCGGGCCGCTCCGCCAACGCCTCCCGCTCGGCGGCGATCGCGATGCTGCGCTCTTCAAGAACCGCCATCTGGCGCCGCGCCTCAGCAAAGCGGCGCTCCCACCCGGCCTTTTCGTCCTCAAGGTCGGCAAGCCGGCGTTTGCGCAGCGCCGCTTCGCGCTCCAGTCCGTCGACGGCCGAGCGCGCTTCCGCCAGTTCCGCCCGCCGCTCTGCCGCTCTGGCACGGATCGCCGAGAGCGCGGTGACAAGAGCGGAATGGTCCGGCAGGGCTGCCAGCCTTCGCTCGGCGTCCGCAGCAGCGTCCAGGGCTTCGGCGAGTTGCTGGTCGAGACGTTCGCGCTGCTGGGCGAGGGACTCGCGCCGCATCGCCAGTTCGGACGCGGCGCGCTCAGCCGCGGCCTTGCGGTCCTTCGCTTCACCGAGAGCCCGATTGGCGGCACGGACAGCTTCGCGCGCCGCCTTTTCCTCCTCACGCGCCTCTTGCGACTTTGCCTGCGCGCTGGCGACGTTGCCGCGTTCGATGGCCACACGTTTGCGCAGATCCGCTGCCCTCGCGTCGAGTTCGGCGAGCCGGTTGCGGCTTTCCAGCCGCTGGGCGGCCGGCGTCGGCGCCTCGGCGCCAGCCACATAGCCGTCCCAGCGCCAGAGGTCGCCTTCGCGGGAAACGAGCCGCTGGCCGGGCTTCAGGCGCATGCGCATGTCCTCGCCCTCCGACCGATCGACGACCCCGATCTGGGCAAGGCAACGGATCAGCGCATCGGGCGCCTTCACATAAGCGCTCAGCGGCGAGACACCATCAGGCAGCGGCGGATCGTCGTCGCCCGGTCCCGGCACCGACCAGTGCGCGGGCGCGCGCTCGTCGACCGGCGCTTCCATGTCGTCGCCGAGGGCGGCACCAAGGGCGGTCTCGTAGCCGCGCTTGGCCGTCACCTGATCGACGAGCGGCGGGAAAAGCTGGCCCATCTCGACATTCAGAATGCGGGCGAGCGTGCGCGCCTCGGTGTCGAGCCTGCCAAGTTCGCGCTCGGCCTCGCCAAGCTGCTGGCGCGCGGCGCGCTCGCCGTTCGCGGCCGCCTCGATCGCGGCCTCGGCGGCATCGCCGCGCTTTTCGGCGTCCGAGAGGGCGATCTCGGCAGCCTCCGCCGCGTCCGCCGCTTGCACCAGCGGAGCCTGAGCGGCCATGCGCCGCTCAAGGTCATCGAGATCGTGGTCCGTGCAGGTAAGTTCGTCCCCCAGCCTTGCCGTCCGGCCGGCGGCATCGCGAACCGAGCGCTCCAGCGCCTCGCGCTGCGCCTCGGCCTGGGCGTGTTCCTGGGTGATCCGGTCGAGTTCGAATTCGGCCTCGGCCAGAAGATCGGCCGCATCGTCGCGGGCGCCGCTCGCCTCGGCCAGCCGGGCCGCATCGCCTTCGCCCTCGGCAACGATTTCGGCCATGGCACGGGCAAGATCGCCAAGGCGCTGGTCGTTGTCTTCGACAAGTGACTGCTCGCGGGCAAGGTCGCGCTCGGCTTCCTCGCCGCGCCGGGCAAGATCCTCAATCCGGCTGCGAACCCGCTTTTCTTCCGCCTCCGATTCGCCCAAGGCGGCCTGCAGGCGTTGCAGGGCGGCCCCTGCAGCCGCGGCCTTCTCGCGCGCCTGAGGCAGGGCATGCGCGGCGATCGCCTCGATGCGGGCGGCCTCGGCCTGTGCCGTCTGGGCATCGGCCAGCGCCAGCACGACCTCGGCCAACGCCGCGTCCGCCTCCTCGCAGGCGGCGGAACTTGCCCGCCAGCGCAGATAGGCAAGCGCAGCCTCTTCCTTGCGGATTTCCCGGGACAGAGTGCGATAGCGCGACGCCTGACGGGACTGCCGCTTCAGGGCATCGAGGCGCACATCGATCTCGCTCAGGACGTCCTCGAGGCGGTCGAGATTCTGCTCGGCAGCCTTGAGACGCAACTCCGCCTCGTGGCGGCGGCTGTGGAGACCGGAAATGCCCGCCGCCTCTTCCAGAATCTGGCGCCGCGCAGAGGGCCGCGCCGCGATCAGTTCGCCGATCTGGCCCTGACGCACCATCGAGGGCGAGCGCGAGCCGGTCGAGGCATCGGCAAAGAGGAGCTGCACGTCGCGGGCGCGCACCTCGCGCGAATTGATCCGGTAGACGGAGCCGGCCTCGCGCTCGATCCGGCGCGTCACCTCCAGCCGGTCCGCATCGTTGAAGGCGGCCGGCGCCTCCCGCTCCGTGTTGGCCAGCAGAAGCGTGACTTCGGCGCTGTTGCGCGCCGGTCGATGGGTCGAACCGGAGAAGATGACGTCGTCCATGCCGGACGCGCGCATGTTCTTGTAGGAGTTTTCGCCCATGACCCAACGCAGGGCCTCGACAAGATTCGACTTGCCGCAGCCATTCGGCCCCACCACTCCGGTGAGGCCGGGCTCGATCAGGAATTCCGTCGGCTCAACGAAAGACTTGAAGCCGACGAGACGGAGCTTTTCAAACTGCATCACCGATCCGACATGGCCGCCCCGGCGACGCGCGCCGTACTCAGCTCTTCAGCAAAGGCTCGATGGCCTTGTCCATTTCGTCCATCGACAGGGCGCCCGGCATCTTCTCGCCGTTGATGAAGAAGGTCGGCGTCGCGTTCACGCCGAACTGGTTCGAAGCCCGATCCCTGACCCAGTTCACTGCATCGAGGAGCTTCTGATTCTTCAAGGTCGCTTCGAAGGTTTCCTGTGTGAAACCCACCTGCTTGGCAATTTTCAGAAGGCCCGCGACCGGATCGTCCGAATAGGCCCACTCCTTCTGGGTGTGGAAGAGCAGCGAGACCATGGGGAAGAAATTGTCGCCCGGCGCCTCGCGGGCCAGCATGAAGCCGGCGGCGGCGAGGGGATCGAGCGGGAACTCCCGGAAGATGAAATAGACCTTGCCGGTGTCGACATACTTCTTCTTGAAGGGCTCGAAGGTCGTCTCGTGAAAATGGGCGCAGTGGCCGCAGGTCATCGAGGCATACTCGATGACGGTGACGGCGGCGGTCTTGTCGCCCAGAGCCTCGTCGCCCAGGGGACCTGGAACCATCAGTTCGACGCTGTCGTAACTTTCGGCCCGGGCCGCCGTGACGAGGCCCGGAAGCAGCCCAAGGCCGGCAACGGCGGCGCTCGTCATCATCAGGTTTCGACGCGTGATCATTCTTTATCCTCTCGAAGACTGTCTTTCCGGGGCTGTCCGCACCCGGCCGCTAAAGGCATGCCTAGTCGATGCCAGCTGAATGGAACCTGAAAATATGGCCGAACGCCGCGTCAGGCAAAGGGCTTTCATCCTCGTGCAGCCCAAGGCGATCAGCTTTTCGTGAAGACGCTGATCACCTAATCATGTCATGTCCAAATCGGCAGACATTTTCAGGGGGCTCCCGTCCAAGATTCACGGCGCTCAACATCGCAACCGACATGAGAAGTACTCGGTTTATGGCGCTATTGGGATTTGGCAGGGACATTGCTGAGATAGCATCTCGTCTAAGCTGTTTTTCTTCACTCAATGCCTTATCCGACTCACGGCACGGCCCCAAAACGATCCAAGCACCGATCATTCGCTTCGTATACGCCATTTGGGAATCGTCCAGTTTCTCGCGCTGTCCAATCTCATTGATTATTTCCGTCCAACTTGACACTTGGTCCACATAAGGCTGTTGAACCCAGTCGGCCAATGACGGCGTTGCAGCAAATTGAAGTAGGCAAAGGAACAAAAATAGAGGTCGCATTTCAGACCGGCCTCCAATTGACAGTCGCATCTTGCTGTCTTGGCGTGACTTTCCTTTTCTATAACCTATTCAATCTTGCAGCCAAATATTTGGCGTCCGGAAATTCAGCACACCACTTTTCAATAGCGGCATGATCGCGTGATCCACGCCAATCCAGCGAAATGCAAAGACTACGGACGGCGCGGAGATGCAAGAGCCCGGCCGAGGCGCTCCACCGCCGCGCGCAGCCCGTCGTCCTCGATTCCGGCGCAAGCCTCATGCACCTTCTGCCGCTTTTCCTCCGGCAGCGCCCCCAGTTTCGGCCTCTGCCGGCGCAGGCTGGGCTGAAGCGGCATCTGGACGATGCGGATGCGCCCGACCGCGCGCCAGCCGAAGAACATGTTGATCCGCTCGATCACCCGCGGCAGATCGTGCTGCAGGCGCAGCGCCGTCGTCCCGCTTGCCCGCAACGTCAGCGTCGCGGGTTCGGCTGCGTCGACCTCGACACCTGCCGGCAGACGCGGCCATGTGATGCGATCAGGCTGGGTCGTCTCGGCGTAGATATCGCCGACGATGTCCGGCCAATGGGCCACCAGCTCGACGGAATTGAAGCCGCGTTTGCGGCAGGCAGGCGACAGCGCACCCGGAATCATGTCGGCGATCGGCACCGGTCCCTTGCGTCTGCGCTGATTTTCCTGCCACTCGGACATGATGGTGGAATCCTGAACGCCGGCTGTTCCGCCTGGGCGCCTTGTTTCCGAACACTAAGGGGCCATGCGCCCTCGACGCCGAATCATCGCACGGCTGGGCGCTCTTTGCCACATCTGCAGCGGCAAGGGCAATTTCGCGCCCTCCTTGGTCGACGCAGGCCGTTCGCCGGCCAAACCCGCGGCCCGACGGGGCGCCGGTTTCAGCCCTCTTGAAAAAGACCGCAAAGCGAAGTCATGTCGCCCGCATGTCGACACCCGATCCGAAACTGCTGCTTGCCTGGTACGATTCCCATGCACGCACCCTGCCCTGGCGCGTGCCGCCACAGCCGGCCGGACGGCGCGTCCTGCCCGATCCCTACCGGGTCTGGCTTTCGGAAATCATGCTGCAGCAGACGACGGTCGCAGCGGTCAAAGGCTATTTCGACGACTTCACCCGGCGCTGGCCGAGCCTTGCCGACCTTGCCGCCGCCGATCTCGACGACGTTCTCAGAGCCTGGGCCGGACTTGGCTACTATTCCAGAGCGCGCAACCTGAAGGCCTGCGCCAACGCCGTCGTCGCCGACCATGGCGGCGCCTTTCCCGACAACGAGACGGAGTTGCGCAAGCTGCCCGGCATCGGCGCCTATACGGCGGCGGCCATCGCCGCGATTGCCTTCGACAGGCCCGCCGTGGTCGTGGACGGCAATGTGGAACGGGTCGTCAGCCGCCTGTTCCGGCTCACCGAGCCGCTGCCGGGGTCACGACCGCTGATTCGCGAGAAGGCCACTCTCGTCACCCCGAATCACAGACCCGGCGACTTTGCCCAGGCCATGATGGATCTCGGCGCCACGATCTGCACGCCGCGCAAGCCCGTCTGCGGCCTATGCCCTTGGGAGAAAAGCTGCCTTGTCGCCCATGACGCCGATGTGGCCCAGTTTCCCCGCAAGGCGCCGAAGACTGCCCGCCCGACGCGCCACGGAACAGTCTTCGTGGTTTTTCAGGCGGATGGCTCCGTCCTCTTGAGAAAACGGCCTGAAAAAGGGCTGCTCGGCGGCATGGCCGAAGTTCCGGGAACGGAATGGACCGCTCAGTCGGCCGACCACGCAGAAAAGTTTGCTCCATTTATTTGCACGAAGTGGACGAAATTGAATCGGCCGGTGGAGCACACGTTCACTCACTTCCACCTGGTACTGTCGGTCTGGACCGGGGTGGCCGATCATGCGAATCAAACCATTGATAAGCATTGGTGGTCGAGTCGCGAAGCCGTTGCCGGAGAAGCATTGCCGACGGTCATGCGGAAAGTGCTCAAGGCTGCGGAACCCCATCGCCCGGGCTTATGAACGGGGATTTCGCATCATTTTTCAGCGCCACAAATGCCATATTTTGAGCACAGAGCCACAAAAAGCCACAAGATTTTACTTGAACTCAAGACCCTTCTGATGTTTAAAAAACTCTCGACGGTGTTTTGCCGTCAAATTTGCAGGGAGGTCGGGGGTCCAAGTCGATCACGGCTGCTGCCCGGTTGGTCCGCACAATCTGCAGCAAGCTCCGTCCAGTCGGTTTCGTTCATTCGGCCAAGTAATTTATTTTTTTTCGTAATCAGTTCATATTCGACATGTGGCCCTTCACGGTGAAAATCGTGAAGGGCCTTTTTCGTGCCGTCTTGCCCCGTATTCGGATGAAGTGCACGGACTGACGCAAGAGCTACCCAATATTTTCTTTTAATTCAGCCTGTTAGCCAAATTCTCCAACCGTTTTTCGCGGCTGCCGCGGCAAACGGGCCCCGTTTTCCATATTGCACCGCACACTCGATGCGCATTCCATCGAACTAACTGATACTTTTGTTCTGTTTCAGTGAACATTGGGCCGTTCCGGGCATCGCTCTGCGCACCTGCACAATTTTCTGCGAGAGAGAGAAAGTGGGAGAGACATCGGTCGGCTCATATCAAGATGGGCCGTTGGCGTTTCGTCCGCAGCCTCGGCTCTGGCACCGGTTCACGACTTCGACGGCTCCAACATCTGCTGCGCCGTCCACGCATCGCCATCGACGTTTCGAGGACGTGCCGGCCCTGTCTTCTGCCGGCCCAAAACGCATGTTTCTCCGACGAAATTCCATCTAAACGTTTATTTAGAATTGGTCGCCGGATGATTCACAGTCTGACCGATTTTGTTGTTTTGTTGCCATTCTGCACCACAATTCAGGACAGCCGTTCCCATCGCGGCACGTCATCGGCCGTCCGGCTTCCGCAAGCAGAACGGCCCTCGTCCGGGACATCCGGAACGAGGGCCTTTCGAGATCGGGCAGGTTTTGGGAAGCCCGCGCCTAGCTGGCGAGACCCAGCCCTTCGCGGATGCGCGCGCGCAGGTCGTCGATCGGGCGAGGCGCGCCGTCCTTCTGCGTGTGCCAGAAGGTCCAGCCGTTGCAGGCATCGAGCCCCTGGACATGGGCGCCGATCTTGTGGATCGAGCCAGTCGTGCCCGCGACTTCCAGCGTGCCATCGGCGCGCACGAGAGCCTTGTGGCGTCCCTTGGCGTCGGTCAATTCGTCGCCGGGGGTGAGCAGGCCGGCTTCCAGCACGGCCCCAAAGGGAATGCGAGGCTCGGCGCGCTTCGGCCGCTGGGAGGCAAGACCCTCTGCGGAGGCGGGCGTGACGGCGGCGATGCGCTTGCGGGCGGCTTCGGCATAGGCGGGATCGCGCTCGATGCCGACGAAGTGGCGCCCCATCATCCGCGCGACAGCCGCCGTGGTCCCGGTGCCGGAGAAGGGATCGAGGACGACATCGCCCGGATTGGTGGACGAGAGCAGGACGCGATAGAGCAGCGCCTCCGGCTTCTGGGTCGGATGGAGCTTGGCCCCCTCCCCGTCCTTCAGCCGCTCCGATCCCGTGCAGATCGGCAGAAGCCAGTCGGAGCGCATCTGGAGATCGTCGTTGAAGGCCTTCATGGCCTCGTAGTTGAAGGTGTAGCTCTTGGCGTCCTGCGAGCGCGAGGCCCAGATCATCGTCTCATGCGCATTGGTGAAGCGCTTGCCGCGAAAGTTCGGCATCGGGTTGGCCTTGCGCCAGACGATGTCGTTGAGCACCCAGTAGCCGAGGTCCTGCAGGATCGTGCCGACGCGGAAGATGTTGTGGTAGGAGCCGATGACCCAGATGGTGCCGTTCGGCTTCAGCACGCGGCGGCAGGCGATCAACCAGGCGCGCGTGAAGGCGTCGTATGCCTCGAAGCTGTCGAACTTGTCCCAGTCGTCGTCGACGGCGTCGACCTTGGACTGGTCGGGGCGGGTCAGGCCGCCTTCGAGCTGCAGATTATAGGGGGGGTCGGCGAAGATGGCGTCGACGCTGCCGGCGGGCAGCCTTTCCATCATGGCGACGCAATCGCCGACGAGAATCTGGTCGAGATGGGCCGGGTGGTCCAGACCGGGCGTGCCCGGCAGAGTTGGTGAGAGGGACCTGGACGGCGCCGCCGCCCGCTGACGCAAGTTACTCATGGTCACTCAACCTTTTACGCATTACTGAAGGTACGCGGGCCACCCGGCCTCGAGACGAACTTTGCCCGGACAAGGTAAATCGCAAGTTAAACACCGACGGCAAAATTTTATTCTATTTCAATTGTTTGTTTACCAAAGCCTGCAAGCCGCCACCTGCATCAGGCGCCCGGGAGGCATGCATCGGCCGACCGCCCAAAGCTGCGCGTTTGTGCTATGACTTGCGCCGATTCCAGACGACCAAAAGCCCTGCCGGGAGGCGGCAAGACGGATTGAAGGCGCCAATGACCGAAGCCAGACGCGAATTCGCATTTCAGAAGTTCAGTGACCCCAAGGCGGCTGTCGCCAAGCTCTGCGAAATCTACGAAGTCAGCACCCGCCATATTCGCGAGTCCTTCGAGGCGATCGTTTCCGGCAAGGCCGAGGCAAGGCCGGTCAGGGCCTGCTATCCGGCGATCCGCATCACAGTCTCGACCTTCAGCCAGGTCGATTCACGCCTTGCCTACGGGCATGTGCCCGGCCCCGGCGTCTATGCCACGACCATCTCGCGTCCCGAACTCTTCGAGGGCTATCTGACCGAGCAGATCGGCCTTTTGATGCGCAACCACAATGTCGAGGTCGAGGTCGGCGAATCCGACGTGCCGATCCCGCTGCATTTCGCCTTCTACGAAGGCACTCACGTGGACGGAGAAGCGGTGAGCAACCTCACGGTTCCGCTGCGCGACCTCTTCGACGTGCCGGACCTGTCCATCACGGACGATGCCATCGTCAACGGCACGATCGAGTTTCGTCCGGGCGAAGTCCAGCCGCTGGCGCCCTTCACCGCGCCGCGCATCGACTATTCGCTGCACCGCCTGCAGCATTACACGGCGACCGCTCCGCGCCACTTCCAGAACTTCGTGATCTTCACCAACTACCAGTTCTACGTCGACGAATTCGCGGTGCGCTCACGGGCAATCATGGCCTCGGGCAACAGCGAATACACGGCCTTCGTCGAGCCGGGCAACCTCGTCACCAGAAACGGCGACAGCGAGCCCTCCGAGGGCGAGGCGCTGCCGAGACTGCCGCAAATGCCGGCCTATCATCTGGCAAGGGACGACCATTCGGGCATCACGCTCATCAACATCGGCGTCGGCCCGTCGAACGCCAAGACGATCACGGACCATGTGGCCGTTCTGCGCCCCCATGCCTGGCTGATGCTCGGGCACTGCGCCGGCCTCAGGAACTCCCAGAAGCTCGGCGACTATGTGCTCGCCCACGGCTATGTCCGCGAAGACCACGTTCTCGATGCGGATCTGCCGAGCTGGGTTCCGATCCCGCCTCTGGCCGAAGTCCAGGTCGCGCTTGAGGAGGCCGTGGCCGAAGTGACGGGTCTGACGGGCTGGGAACTGAAGCGCGTGATGCGGACCGGCACGGTCGCCACCATCGACAACCGCAACTGGGAACTCAGGGATCATCATGAGCCGGTGCAGCGCTTCTCCCAGTCCCGCGCCATCGCCCTCGACATGGAATCGGCGACGATCGCCGCCAACGGTTTCCGCTTCCGCGTTCCCTACGGAACGCTGCTGTGCGTTTCCGACAAGCCGCTGCACGGCGAACTGAAGCTGCCCGGCATGGCGAGTGCCTTTTATCGCACGCAGGTCGGCCAGCACCTGGAAATCGGCCTCAGGGCCATGGAACGCCTGCGCGCGATGCACAGCGAGCGCCTGCATTCCAGAAAGCTGCGCAGTTTCATGGAAACGGCGTTCCAGTAGAACAGGCCAACAAGGACAGGCCAGTAGGGACGGAATTGGGCGCCAGCCTCCAGGGCAGCCCGGATGCCGTCCATACCTCTATCTTGCAAGGATCATCATGCTCATCATTTTCGATTGCGACGGCGTTCTCGTCGACAGCGAAACCATCTCGGCGCAGGTGAACGCCGATCTGTTCAAGGAAGTCGGCTTCGAGATCTCGATCGAGGAGATGAATGCCCGTTTCGCGGGACTGACCGGCGCCAAGATCATGGAGGCCGTGGAGGAAGAGATCGGCCGCTCCCTGCCGGAGGATTTCCTGGCTCGCGCCGATGCCGAGATCGACCGGCGCATCGCCTCCGTGCCGGCGATCGAGGGGGCGCACGAGTTGCTCGACCGGCTCGACGATGCCCGCTGCATCTGCTCCAACTCGACGAGCGCACGGCTGAAGCTCTCGCTGACGTCCGCCAAGCTCTACGACCGCTTCAAGCCCTATATCTTCTCGGCCAAGGAAGTCGGCACCAAGCTCAGCAAGCCGGCTCCGGACGTCTTCCTCTATGCGGCCAGGGAATTCGATGTCGACCCGAGGGATGTCATCGTTCTGGAGGATTCCGTCCACGGTGTGGAGGGCGCCGTCGCGGCCGGCATGCGCGTCGTCGGCTTCACCGGCGGCAGCCACAGCTGGCCCGGGCATGCGGACATGCTGACGGACGCCGGTGCGGAAACGGTGGTTCGCCGCCTTGTCGACGCCGCTCCCGTCATCGAGGCAATGAAGGTCTGGGGCGGCCTCGACGCCTGACCCTGAAACGACAATGGCGGCCCGCCCGACAGGACGAACCGCCATTTCATTGAGCGGTGCTCAAAGCCAGCTGTCAGAGCTTTTCCATGACGGCAGCGGCGCCCGACACTGTCGCCGAGCCCGGAGCTTCCTCGACATCGAGCGACGTTACGACGCCATCGTCGACGATCATGGCGTAGCGCTGCGAGCGCATGCCGAAACCGCGCGGCGTCATGTCGAGTTCCAGGCCGACAGCCTTGGCGAAATCGGCCGAGCCGTCGGAGAGCATCTCGATCTTGCCGTCCGCGCCGGTGGCCTTGGACCAGGCGCCCATGACGAAGGGGTCGTTGACGGAGGTGCAGACCACGGCGTCGACGCCCTTGGCCTTGATCGCGTCGATATTGTCCAGGAAGCCCGGCAGGTGGTTCATGTGGCAGGTCGGCGTGAAGGCGCCGGGCACCGCGAACAACACGACCTTGCGACCGCCGAAGACATCGGATGTCGTCTTCTTGGCCGGACCGTCGGCGGTCGGGACCATGAAAGTGGCTTCGGGCAGCTTCTCGCCAACGGCAATCGTCATGTCTTGCTCCTTGCTACAGCTTCAAACCTGAAATCGGAAACCGGTTCCCGGAAAGTCCGCCACACAACGAAAGGCGGCGCGCACCTTCAGGGATGCCTTCCCGCGAGTACGAAAGGGATTGGGCTTCACCGCGCAGCTGCCCTCCCCGCGACAGACGGCGGACCTTACGGGCATCTACATATGACGTGTGACAATCGGCGGGCAAGGGGTGTTGCCGGTCAGGGCAGCTTGCGCACCGCTTCCACGGCCTTGTCGCCCGCGACAATCGTGAAGCGCAGGTCCGCGCCATGGGGATCGGCCTTGCGCGGAAGACCGTCGATGGTCAGGTCGAAGACGTGCCGGTTGCCTTCGTCGCCGTCGACCGCAACAGGCCGCGGGAGCGGCAGGGACCATCCCTCGGGCCCTTCGGCGAAGACATCGACCTTGCCGTCCGCCGGCTTTGCGGTTTCGACGACCAGGCGGTAGACGGGCTTGCCATTGCTCTCGCCATGAGGATCGAAGGAAACCAACTGCGCCGGCGCTCCCTCGCCTTCGGGCATCGGCACGTGGCTCCGGGCATCCGTCAGGACACTCTCGACAGCCGCATCGGTCGCCATGTCGGGCGCGAGCGTCAGGTCGAAGTCGGCTTGCCCCGGGACGCAGATATCCAGGCAATAGCCGAAGAGGAGGCTGAGCTTCAGGTGGACCGGTTCGCCGGGCTCGCCCGGTGTCAGGCGCAGGGGCAGCGTCACACCACCCTCGTAGACGATCGATTCCGCATAGCCGTCGAAATGCCGCACGGGCGCGGGAAAGGCGACCTTCAGCGCGCCGACATTCTCGCTTCCCTCGGTCGAGATCAGGGGCGGGACGCCGACATCCCCCGGGTTGCGCCAGTAAGTGTGCCAGCCCTCCGGAAGACCGATCGTCAGCGCGAGGTCATAGGCACCCTGCGAAAAATCGGCCGGACGAAGCGTCACCTCGGGTTCCGGCACCGTCGGACCGGCGGCAATGGCCCCGGTGGCCGTCGCGGCAAGGGACAACAGCAGCAAGGCGGAACCGACTAAGGGCGAGAGCTTCATGCAACACTCAATTCATCGTCGTGATCGTCATGGCGCGATCCGGTCCCCGTCCTCCATGAGGACCGTCCGGCGGATAGCCTGATTTACCGCCTGACGGCGTTTCAGACGAGACACAAATGCCGCCCGGATGCTCACGTTGGCGTGACGCTTGGCGCCGTTCCCGGGACGTTTGCCGTCAAAGCCGCCCATACCAACTGCATCCGGCAATTCGCCAATTGGTGTTTGGCCCAAAGCGCGTTATCCTTTCGGTGCAATGCGGCAGATGCGATGGGCGGGACCGCCGAGTGGATGGTCCGATCATTGCTTTGGTCTCGACGGCAGGCGTCGATTTCCCGTTGAAGCACGGCCCCGATCCGGGGCGCCGGATCCGGGTCTGACAACGCCGCCAATGAATCTGCCAATGTTCCGACCAGGGAGCCGAGCGATGGAGCTTCAGTCAACCTATCTGAACGGCCAACTCCTGATTGCCATGCCGGGGCTGTCCGGCGACAATTTTTCCAGGTCGGTCGTCTACATCTGCGCGCATTCCGAAGATGGCGCCATGGGCCTCATCATCAACAAGCAGGCTCCCAACCTGTCGATGAAAGAGCTTCTCGTGCAGCTCGACGTCATTCCCGAAGACCGTCAAATCCGTGTCTCGGAAATGGCGGGCAGCATGCACGTGCACCAGGGTGGGCCAGTGGAGACCGGGCGCGGATTCGTGCTGCACAGCTCCGACTATCACCTCGAAAGTTCGACGCTGCCGGTCAATGCCGACATCTCGCTGACGGCCACCGTCGAGGTTCTGAAGGCAATCGCCGACGGGAGAGGTCCGGAGAACGCGCTGCTCGCGCTCGGCTATGCCGGCTGGGCGCCGGGCCAGCTTGAAAGCGAGATCCAGGCGAACGGCTGGCTGACCGCCCCGGCAAGCCAGGAGATCATCTTCCAGACACGACTGGAAGACCGTTATGACCGCGCCCTCGCTCTTCTCGGCATCACGCCGGCGCTGCTGTCCTCGGAGGCCGGGCACGCCTGAGGCCCCGGCCCTTCCTGCGTCCGGATCGGCCGACTTGCGGTCACACCGCTTGCCCGATAGGTTCGCCGAGCCTCGAGCGCCGCGCGGCGGTACTCGTTTCGATTTTCAGCGAGCCCACTGAGCTTTTTCGTGAAGTACATCAGCACACGCGGCCGTGCGCCGGTCCTTGGTTTTTCCGATGTCGTCCTCACCGGTCTTGCCCGCGACGGCGGTCTCTACCTGCCGGAAAGCTGGCCACAATTTTCGCACGACGACATCGCCGCACTGGCGGGCAAGCCCTATGCGGATGTCGCCTTCGCGGTCATTTCCCCCTTTGTGGGCGATGACATTCCGGAGGCCGAACTGAAGGCCATGATCCGCGAAGCCTATGCCGGCTTCCATCATCCGGCGGTGACGCCACTCGTCCAGATCGCCCCGAACCACTTCCTGCTGGAGCTCTTCCACGGCGCGACGATCGCCTTCAAGGACGTTGCGATGCAGCTCCTCGCCCGGCTGATGGACCACGGCCTCGCGCGCAAGGGCGAGCGGGCGACGATCGTCGGTGCGACCTCCGGCGACACCGGCTCGGCGGCCATCGAGGCCTTCCGCGGGCGCGACAACACCGACATCTTCATCCTCTTCCCGCATGGCCGGGTTTCCGACGTGCAGCGGCGCCAGATGACGACGGTGGCCGACGCCAATGTCCACGCTATCGCGCTGGAGGGCACGTTCGACGACTGCCAGGCGCAGGTGAAGGCGATGTTCAATCACTTCGCCTTCCGCGACCGGATGCATCTGTCGGGCGTCAACTCCATCAACTGGGGCCGCATCGTCGCGCAGGTGGTCTACTACTTCGTCGCGGCGACAGCCCTCGGCGCGCCCCACCGCAAGGTCAGCTTCACGGTGCCGACCGGCAATTTCGGCGACATCTTCGCCGGCTTCGTCGCCAAGAAGATGGGCCTTCCGATCGAGAAGCTCATCATCGCGACCAACGTCAACGACATCCTGGTGCGCACGCTGGAGACCGGCCGCTACGAGGTGCGCGGCGTCAGTGCCACGATGTCGCCGTCGATGGACATCCAGGTGTCGTCGAATTTCGAGCGCCTGCTGTTCGAGGCCTCGGGACGCGACGGCGAGACCGTGGGCCAGTGGATGAACGCGCTCGGCCAGTCGGGCGCCTTCACCCTGAGCGACAAAGTGCTGGCCGAAATCCGGCGGGATTTTTCCGCCGGGCGCTGCAACGAAGACGCGACCGCGCAGACGATTGCGGGCGTGCTGGCCGATTGCGGCTACCTGCTCGATCCGCATACGGCAACAGGGGTTTTCGTCGCCAACGACCATCTCGGCGCGGAGCCGATGATCACGCTTTCGACCGCCCATCCGGCCAAGTTCCCGGACGCGGTGCGCAAGGCCTCCGGCCACCATCCGGAGCTTCCGGAACGCCTCGGCGACATCTTCGCGCGGCAGGAACGACAAAGCGTGCTTGCCAACGACCTTTCCACGATTGAAAACTTCATTATGGGGAACACGCGCGCGGCAGCGGCAGAGGTATAAAAATATGGTGGTGGAGGTTTCCAAGCTCAACAACGGCATCACGATCGTGTCGCAATCGATGCCGCATCTGGCGTCCACCGCACTCGGTGTCTGGGTCGCGGCCGGATCCCGCACGGAAACCACCGCCGAAAGCGGCATCTCGCATCTCCTCGAACATATGGCCTTCAAGGGGACGCGGCGGCGGTCCGCAACGGCGATCGCCGAGGAGATCGAGAATGTCGGCGGCGAACTCAATGCCGCGACCTCGATCGAAAGCACCAGCTACTATGCCCGCGTGCTTGCCGGCGACCTGCCGCTCGCCCTCGATATCCTGTCCGACATCATCCAGGATTCGGTCTTCGACCCGACCGAGCTGGTGCGGGAAAAGCACGTCATCACCCAGGAGATCGGCGCGAGCCTCGATACGCCCGAGGATCTGGTCTTCGACTTCTTCCAGGAGGCAGCCTTTCCCGAACAGCCGATCGGGCGGCCGATCCTCGGCTCGGTCGAGACGGTGACAGGCTTCGACAATGCGGCCCTGCGGCACTATCTCGCGCGCCAGTATGTCGGTCCGCGCACCGTCATCTCGGCCGCCGGCAAGATGGATCATGCCGAACTGGTCCGGATGGCCAGCGAGCGTTTCGAGGGCTATGCCCATGCCGCGCCGCCGCCGGAGGCGGTCGCCGTCTACAGGGGCGGAGAGCGCCGCGAGGAGCGCGACCTGATGGAGGCGCAGATCGTCCTCGGCTTCAAGGGCGCGACCTACCATTCCTCCGACTTCATGACGGCCCAGATCGCGGCATCCGTGCTCGGCGGCGGCATGTCATCCCGTCTCTTTCAGGAAATCCGCGAACGCCGCGGCCTTTGCTATTCCGTCTATGCCTTCCACTGGGCCTATTCGGACGACGGCCTGTTCGGCATTCACGCGGCGACGGGAGGAGACGATGCGGCAACGCTCGTCGATGCCACGATCGAGGAACTGAAGCGGGCCGCCGAGACCATTTCCGAGGCCGAAGTCGCAAGGGCGCGGGCGCAGCTTCGCGCCGGGCTGCTGATGACGCTCGAAAGCCCGGCTGCCCGGGCCGGACAGATCGCCCGGCATATCCTCTTCCATGGCCGCGCCATCCCGCTCGACGAAATGGTTCGCGAGATCAACCGGGTCGGCGTGCAGGACGTCAGAAACTTCATCGTCCGCCTGATGACACAGGCACCGCCGACGCTGTCGGCGATCGGGCCGATCAAAGGGCTGCCGGGCCTCGATGTCATTGCCGGCAAGCTTGGCGCGCCGATGCCGCCGCTCATCCAGGCGCCGCTGCATCAGCCGCGCAAGGCGAGACGCGCCCGATGACACTGCTGCGCGTCGTTGCCGGCGAAGCAGGACCAACATTGCACACGCAGCGCTGCTATCTGCGCGCACCGACGATGGCCGACTTCCCGGCCTGGGCCACCTTGCGCGCCACGAGCCGTTCCTTCCTGGAACCGTGGGAGCCGCGCTGGCCCGACGACGATCTGACCCGCACTGCCTTCAAGCGACGGATCAAGCGCTACCAGCGCGAGATTCGCGAAGACAGCGGCTATCCCTTCTTCCTGTTCCGCAGCTCCGACGAGCAGCTCCTCGGCGGCGCAACGCTCTCCAACGTGCGCCGCGGCGTCTCGCTGTCCTGTTCGCTCGGCTACTGGATGGGCGAGGCCTATTCGGGCAACGGCCTCATGGGCGAGGCGGTCCCGCGCCTCCTGCAATTCGCCTTCCGCGATCTGCGGCTGCACAGGGTGGAGGCGGCCTCGATCCCGCACAACGAGCGCTCGATCCGGCTCCTTGAAAAGGCCGGCTTTGTCCGCGAAGGCTTCGCCCGACGCTATCTGCTGATTAACGGCAAGTGGCAGGACCACGTCCTGTTCGCGGCACTCGTCGAAGATCAGGTGATAAGGCCTCCTCTGATGGTCGATCCCGCTTCAAGCTAATGCTATATCGAAGATCGCCAAGAACGGCTCCGGTGAGCTCGAATGACCGTTCCTCCATATGAAACAAGGATATGGAGAGCTCTCGGACCGAAGCATCCCGTCCCCGATCACGGACGGCGAAACGGCGGACGCGGCAAGTGAAGAAAGTCAGGGTGAGCGCGTGGCGAGACTGAAGGCCAATATCGTCGAGGGTTGGACCGCGCGCCTGTTCTTGCCGCGTATCCTGGGCTTTCTCGGCATGCTCGCGCTGTCGCTGTTCACACTGGCAGCGCCCGCCCATGCGATCGAGGCCGTGGGCGTTCCCATCGACGCGGAAGCCATCGAACTGACGCCCGCGCTGGAGCTGCATCACGAGGACGGCGACCGGATCCAGGTCTCCACGGCACCGGGGGCGGACGGCATCGTGCGGCGCATCGAGGTGCGGGCGCGGGACGGGGCCGAGGGAACCAACTGGGCGGTCTTCGCCCTTGCCAACAACACCGACGAGCAGCTCGACCGGTTGGTCGTGGCGCCGTTCTTCCGCCTGTCGGGATCGGGCATCGTCTGGCCGGATCTCGGCGCCTCACGCATCGCCAACATCACGCCCAGCCAGGGCTTTGCCCCCAAGCGGCAGTCCAGCAACGAGGCGGACGTCTTCCTGATCACGCTGGACCCGGGGACCGTCGTCACCTTCGTGGCGGAGATGCGGACGAATTCCCTACCGCGCCTGACCTTGTGGACACCCAACGCCTACAAGGACAGCGTCAATTCCTACACGCTGTTCCGGGGCATCATCCTCGGCATCTCCGGACTTCTGGCGCTCTTCCTGACGATCCTCTTCGTCGTCAAGGGATCGATGATGTTCCCGGCGACCGCGGCGCTCGCCTGGACGGTCCTTGCCTATCTGTGCATCGATTTCGGCTTCTGGAACAAAGTCTTCAAGGTCGACGTCGGGGCAGACCAGATCTATCGTGCCAGCGCCGAGGTGATGATCGCGGTGTCGCTGGTCATCTTCCTCTACGCCTATCTCAACCTCGGGCGATGGCACTTCCGCTACAATCACGTCGTCGCCTTCTCGCTGGCGATGCTGTGCGCGCTGCTCGGCCTTGCCTTCTACGATCCGTCGATTGCGGCGGGCATCGCGCGCATGGCGCTGGCCGGCCTCGGCGTCGCCGGCATGATGCTGGTGCTCGCCCTCGCCTTCCGCGGCTATGACCGCGCCATCATGCTGATCCCGACCTGGCTGATCTTCGTTGCCTGGCTGACGGCGACGGGCTTCACCCTGGCCGGGCACCTCGTCAACGACATCGTACAGCCGGCGCTTTCCGGCGGCCTTGTCCTGATCGTGCTCCTGCTCGGCTTCACCGTCATGCAGCACGCCTTTGCGGGCGGGCCGATCGCGGACGGCCTGATCAACGATGCGGAGCGGCGGGCGCTCGCCCTCACTGGCGCCGGTGACATCATCTGGGATTGGGACGTTTCGCGCGACCGTATCCACATCAGTTCCGAGGCGGAATCGCTTCTCGGCTTCAAGCGCGGTGCCCTCGAAGGGCCGGCGCAGAGCTGGCTCGACTATCTCCACGCGCAGGACCGGGAGCGCTTCCGCGCCAATCTCGACGCCATCGTCGAGCAGCGCCGGGGCCGCATCCAGGAGAACCTGCGCATGCGGGCCAAGGACGGCCATTATCTCTGGTTCCGGCTCCGTGCCCGCCCGATCCTCGGCGCAGACGGCGAGGTCATCCGCTGTGTCGGCACCCTGCTCGACGTGACCGAATCGAAGACCGCGCAGGAGCGGCTGCTGCACGACGCCGTGCACGACAACCTCACCGGCCTGCCGAACCGGCAGCTGTTCCTCGACCGCCTGGGCATTGCCATCGGCCGCACAGGCAACGACGACGGCACGCGGCCGGTCGTCTTCCTGCTCGACATCGACCGCTTCCGCCAGGTGAACGAGAACCTCGGCCTTTCCATCGGCGACAGCATCCTGCTGACGGTCGCACGGCGCCTCAGCCGGCTCCTGAAGCCCGTTGACAGTCTCGCCCGCATCGACGGCGACCGTTTCGGCATCATCCTGCTCTCCGAGCAGCAGCCGGACCGGGTGGCCGTCTTCGCCGATGCCGTGCGGCGGGCGA
The DNA here is from genome assembly GCF_900231165.1 of Hartmannibacter diazotrophicus. Classification (GTDB taxonomy): domain Bacteria; phylum Pseudomonadota; class Alphaproteobacteria; order Rhizobiales; family Pleomorphomonadaceae; genus Hartmannibacter; species Hartmannibacter diazotrophicus. The sequence goes on along the minus strand of NZ_LT960614.1, from coordinate 1,211,234 downwards.
TCCGCGCGGCCATAGCGCTGCACGAGCAGGAAATCTTCCTGACCGCGTCCATTGGCATCGCTTTCCATGACCGCGTGACGCGCGATCCGACGGAACTGATCAAGGATGCGGAAATCGCCACGGCCTACGCCAAGCAGTTGGGCGGCGACCGGATCGAGACCTTCCGGCCGGCGCTGAGGACCGACGCCAGCGACGTCTTCCAGCTTGAGAATGACCTGCGCCGCGCGCTCGAGCGGGAGGAGATGCAGGTCCACTACCAGCCGATCGTGCGGCTCGACACCCGCGAGATCGTCGGCTTCGAAGCCCTCCTGCGCTGGGATCATCCCAAGCGCGGCCGTGTCTCACCGGCCGACTTCGTTCCGGCCGCCGAACGGTCAGACCAGATCGTCCAGCTCGGCCTCTTCGTCCTGGAACGGGCGGCCCGTCAGCTCAGCCAGTGGCACCAGAGCCTGCCCAAGAGCGACCACCTCTTCGTCAGCGTCAATGTCTCGAGCCGGCAGCTTCTGAGGCATGACCTTCTCAACGACGTCAAGGCCGTGCTCTCGCGCAACTCGCTGCCAAAGGGCGCGCTGAAGCTGGAGATGACCGAATCGCTGCTGATGGAAAACCCCGAATTCGCCGCGCAGATCCTGCACCGGCTGCGCGAACTCGGTGCCAGCATCTCGCTCGACGACTTCGGAACCGGATATTCCTCGCTCTCCTACCTGCAGCGCCTGCCGATCGATACCCTGAAGATCGACCAGAGCTTCGTGCGCAGCGGCAACAGCCCGACGCAGTTCGTCATCCTGCGCTCGATCATGGGTCTGGCGCATGACCTCGGGCTGGAAACCGTCGCCGAAGGCGCGGAAACCGAGGCCGACGCCGAGATGCTGGACGAACTCGGCTGCGATCTTGGCCAGGGCTACCTCTTTGGCGCCCCCATGTCGGCCGACGAAATCCGCAAGCTGATGGACCGGCAGAACGGCGAGAAGACGAAGGCCTGACGAGCGCCTATAGCCGGCGCCAGCACAGGTCCAGGAAAGCGGGACCGTTCCGGCGTCAGTTCCGCCGCGCCGCGCGTCATTCCGCCGGCAAGGCCCGTGGCCGCCGGTCGTCGCCGATGGCGACGAATGTGAAGACCGCCTCCGTCACCTTGGTGCTGCCTTCCTCTTCGCGCGGACGCCGCCAGGCCTCGATCTTGATTTCCATCGATGTGCGGCCCGTGCGCAGAATGCTGCCGAAGAAGCTAACCTCGTCCCCGACAACGACGGGGCTCAGAAAGCTCATGCCCTGAACGGCGACGGTCGCCGCGCGGCCTCTTGCCCGGCGGGTGGCGATATTGCCAGCGGCAAGGTCCATGTTGGCCATCAGCCAGCCACCGAAGATGTCGCCGGCCGGGTTGGTGTCGGCCGGCATGGCGATGGTCCGGATCACCGGCGCGCCCTTCGGCTCCTGCTCTGCACTGACTGGTTCCATGAGCCCCCGCTTGTCCCGACCGGCGATGGCGGCGCCGAAACGGCCCGCCCTTCCCCGGTCATCTCCCTTACGGCGAACTGTAACGCAAGTCTCGGAAGATCGAATGCCGGATCTGCGCAAAGCTCATGCGACGGCAGCGATTGGGCGCGCCCGGCCGGCTGGACCCGCTTCAGTCTGCTTTAGAGCCGGGCTCGCGCGAGCGGCTGCCGTGTCCGCGCAGGAGATAGGCCACATAGACGGCCACCAGCGCGGCGGCGAGGCCGAACCATGTGACGGCGTATTGCAGGTGGCTGTTGGGGAAGGAGACGATCGTCTCGCCCCCCTGCGGCAGGCCGCCCGGTGCCTCGCCCGCCTCCGCGTCGACGGTGAACGGGGCCACTGCGGACGGGTCGATCCCGTCGGCCGCTGCCATCTCGGCCGGGTTGCGCGTGAACCAGACGTTCTTCACCGTGTCGTTGGCTGGGCTGAGCCAGGAGGCAACCTCGGGAGGGCGCATCAGACCGACAATATGCTGGACGCCGGTGACCTGCCCTTCGGGCCGTGTCGCAGGGTCCTTGCGCTCCAGCGGCACGAAACCGCGATTGACCAGGATCACCTTGCCGTCTGCCAGCGTTGCCGGCGTCACGACGAAATAGCCTTGCCCGCCGATGGCGCCCTTCGGCGAGCCAAGGGCGATGAAGACGTGAATTTCCTTCGAATGATCGTAGACCGCGTCGAACGCCACACGCCGGTACTGGATGTCGTCCGCCTTGAGGGATGGCCACTCGGCAACCGCCGGCAGGGCCTGCGGCGGAGCGTGGATGCGCGTCTCCACGCTGTCGATCAGGGCTTCCTTCCAGTAAAGGCGGCTCACCTGCCAGGTCCCGAGGCTGCACAGCACCGCGAAGGCGCCAAGCACGAGGATGGACAGCAGCCACCGCGAGGAACCGTGTCGCGGCCTCGTCGTTTCGTCCATCGCCTGTTCGCTCACGCCTTGCCGTCCTCACCCGGCGGAGGCGTCACGAGACGGCCTTCCTCGGCCCTGTGCTTGTATTGCATCGCGATCATCAGACCCTTCAGCGGCCGGAGCATGCCGAGCGCCAGAATAACCGTCAGCGGCAGCCACAGCAGCATATGCAGCCAGATCGGCGGCTGGTAGGCGACCTCGACCCAGAGCGCCAGGCCGACGACAATGAAGCCGACAATGAGGATGACAAAGACCGCCGGGCCGTCGCCGCTGTCGATGAACTTGAAATCGAGGCCACAGGACTTGCAGGACGGCGCCGTCGTCAGAAACCCGTCGAACAGCCGGCCATTTCCACAGCGCGGGCAGCGGCCGCGCAGGCCGGCGCCGACCGGCGGCACGGGCGCAAAGCGGGAATGTTCGTCCATCTCTCGGGTCTCCTCACGCGGTCTTTGGACCGCTCCTCAAACCGTCCCGGACCGCCGTCCGGCAGCCACGGGCTTCAAAGCAGAACGGCCAGCGCAAGGCCGGCCGTCGCAATTTCGTATCGCGGCCAGAGATGGCCCGCTCTTGCCCGGGTCAGTGCGAGCCGCCGCCCCAGATGTAGACGCAGACGAAGAGGAAGAGCCACACGACGTCGACGAAGTGCCAGTACCAGGCCGCAGCCTCGAAACCGAAATGCTGCTTCGGCGTGAAGTCTCCCTTGAGCGCGCGGATCAGGCAGACCAGAAGGAAGATGGTGCCGACGAACACGTGGAAACCGTGGAAACCGGTCGCCATGAAGAAGGTCGCGCCATAGATGTTGCCGGAATACGCAAACGCCGCCTCGCTGTATTCGACGGCCTGCACGTAGCTGAACAGGGCGCCGAGAGCGACGGTGAGCGTCAGACCCCAGACGAGGCCCTTGCGGTCGTCATGCAGCAGCGCGTGGTGCGCCCAGGTGACCGTGGTGCCGGACGTCAGCAGGATGATCGTGTTGAAGAGCGGCAGGTGCCAGGGATCGAAGGTCTCGATGCCCGCCGGCGGCCAGACGCCGCCCGTGGCGTCCGTACGCATGTACTGGATCGCCTCGCCCGGAAAGAGGCTCGCATCGAAGAAGGCCCAGAACCAGGCGACGAAGAACATCACCTCGGAGGCGATGAAGAGGATCATGCCGTAGCGCAGGTGCAACGACACAACGCGGGTGTGATAGCCCTCGTGGGCTTCCTTGATCGTGTCCCGCCACCAGGCGAACATCGTGTAAAGCACGATCACAAGGCCAAGAACCATGATCCAGGGCGTGGTCAGGTCCATGCCCAGCAACAGAAGCTCGCCGTCGGAATTCCAGCGCATGAAGCCGATCGCACCGATCGCCATGATGAAAGCGCCGAGCGAGGCCAGCGCCGGCCATGGACTCGGGTCGACGAGATGATAGTCGTGATCTGCGTTGTGTGCGCCAGCCATTCTTTCCTACTCCCCCGGGTCTTTCCGGCCGCTCCGCATCCCCGGATCCGCCAGCCGAAAAGCCTTCAGTCGACTTTGCCTTGCGAGTCCAGCAAACGCAATTGCGAAGCCGGAACGCCCTCCTGAAACGGTCCGACCGAGCCTTGGCGTCTCCATCCGCCTGTGCCCGGACCGGACAACTCCCTTACAACTGTCCCGTCTTGCCATCACTTGGCGACGGCACCGCAGCGACCGGTGTCGCGGTGTCGTCCTTCGCCTCGTAGAAGGTGTAGGACAGCGTAATCGCGCTCACGTATTTGGCGTCCGTATCGTTCACGATATCCGGATCGACATAGAACGTGACGCCCATCTCGCGCTCTTCGCCGGCCTCCAAGGTCTGCTCGGTAAAGCAGAAGCAGGCGATCTTGGAAAAATACGCGCCGGTCTGGTCCGGCGTGACGTTGAAGACCGCCGACGCGGTGACCGTGTGGTCGGCAAGGTTCTTCACCTTGTAAAAGATCGTGTCCGTCTCGCCGATCTTGACCGTGACCGACCTCTGCTCGGGCTTGAAGGACCAGGGCAGGCCGTTCGCGACATTGGCGTCGAAGCGGACCTCAATCGTCTTGTCGAGGACGACATCGCTGGCCGCTTCGGCCCGCTGGGTCGTACCGGCAAAGCCCGTCACCTGACAGAAGATGCGGTAGAGCGGCACGGCGGCGAAGGCGGCGCCGACCATCGTGCAGACGAAGGCAGCACAGCAAACCAGGATCAGGCCATTGCTTGCCCGCCTGCCCTTGCCCTCGATGCGATCGTCACTGGTCATCCGTTCCGTCCCTGTCTTGCCATTCCGCTTCATCGTTCCGGTCGCATGTGCCGTACCCATTGCGACCTGGGCGGAATCACATGGTCCTGCTTGCGATATTGCCGCCGATCTTCACGATGGTGATCATGTAGAAGAGGACCACCATCGCGCCGAGAGCGACCCCGATCGCAACATTCCGATTGCGGCGCCGACGCTTCTGCTCAGGCGTCAGTTCGATTTCTTTGTGTTCTTCCATTGTCACTTCAAGCATGCGCGATCACCGCCATCGAAACGAGCCGCTCGCCAAGAAGCACGGCAAAGAGCACGAAGAGATGCAGGATCGAAAAGAGGAAGAGGCGCATGCAGTGCCTGCGCGCCTCCGGGCCATCACCCTCGCGCAGGATGCGGAGGGAGAGAGCTATGAAAACCACGCCGAAGACCGCCGCCACCGCGCCATAGACGACCCCGGCGAAGCCCATGGCCCAGGGAGCCAGCGAAGACGCCACGAAGACCAGCGAATAAAGAACGATCTGGCGCCGCGTCGCGTCGCGCCCGGCCACCACCGGCATCATCGGAATGTTAGCCCGCGCGTAGTCTTCAGACTTCACCAGCGCCAGCGCCCAGAAATGCGGCGGCGTCCAAAGGAAGATGATCATGAAGAGCGCGAGGCTCTCCAGCGAGACCGATCCGGTGACCGCGGCCCAGCCAATCATGGGAGGGAACGCGCCGGCCGCTCCGCCGATGACGATGTTCTGCGGCGTCGAGCGCTTCAGCCACATGGTGTAGACGACGACATAGAAGAAGATCGTGAAGGCGAGCAGCGAGGCTGCCTGCCAATTCACGGCCACGCCGAGCGTGAAGACCGACATCACGGCGAGCACGAGCCCGAAGGACAGCGCTTCCTCCGGCGCGACGCGCCCGGACGGAATCGGACGCCCCGCGGTCCGCTTCATGACCTGGTCGATGTCGGCGTCGTACCACATGTTCAGTGCGCCCGAGGCTCCCGCCCCGACCGCAATGCACAGGAGCGCGACCGCTCCCAGCAGCGGATGAATTCCGCCCGGCGCCATGACCATGCCAACGAGGGCCGTGAAGATCACCAGCGACATGACGCGTGGCTTGAGCAGCTCGAAAAAATCGCCAACCGATGCACCACCCGACCATTCGCCGGTCTCAACGACGCCCGTTCGCTCGTCGATCAAAGACATACTCGACTGTTCCTGTCTTGCGGCCCCTTCGTCCTGAAAGAGACCGCACTTCCGTCAAATGCATGCCGCGCTCTCAAGCTCGGCATGCCTGTTTCCAGTTTGCCGCCATCTTTGCGTGCGGCACTTGTCCGGGCCGGCCTGACGACCGGCCCGATGTCATCCAGTCGATCAGTGAATGTCGCCGCGGAAATGCGGCAGCTTCTCGAACTGGTGGAACGGAGGCGGCGACGACAGCGTCCATTCCAGCGTGGTCGCACCCTCGCCCCACGGATTGGCGGCAGCCGGACGCTTCTTGGCGAAGGCCTCGAAGACACCGAAGAGGAAGATGACGACGCCAACGGCCGAGATGTAGGACCCGATCGAGGACACGAAGTTCCAGCCCGCGAAGGCATCCGGATAGTCCGCATAGCGGCGCGGCATGCCGGACAGACCCAGGAAATGCTGCGGGAAGAAGATCAGGTTCACGCCGATGAAGGTGACCCAGAAGTGAATGTGGCCGATCTTCTCGTTGTACATGTAGCCGAACATCTTCGGGAACCAGTAGTACCAGGCTGCGAAGATGGCGAACACGGCGCCGAGCGACAGCACGTAGTGGAAGTGCGCCACCACGAAATAGGTGTCGTGCAGGACGCGGTCGAAACCGGCGTTGGCGAGCTGGACACCCGTGACACCGCCGACCGTGAACAGGAAGATGAAGCCGATCGCCCAGACCATCGGCACCTTGAACTCGATCGAGCCGCCCCACATCGTGGCGATCCACGAGAAGATCTTCACGCCCGTCGGCACCGCGATGACCATGGTGGCCGCCACGAAGTAGGCCTGCGTGTCGACCGACAGACCGACCGTGTACATGTGGTGCGCCCACACGATGAAGCCGACGCCGCCGATGGCGACCATGGCGTAGGCCATGCCGAGGTAGCCGAAGATCGGCTTGCGCGAGAAGGTGGAGATGATGTGGCTGATGATGCCGAAGCCCGGCAGGATCAGGATGTACACTTCCGGATGCCCGAAGAACCAGAACAGGTGCTGGAAGAGGATCGGGTCACCGCCGCCCTGCGGGTCGAAGAAGGTCGTGCCGAAGTTACGGTCCGTCAGCAGCATGGTGATCGCGCCCGCCAGAACCGGCAGCGAGAGCAGCAGCAGGAAGGCCGTGATCAGAACGGACCAGGCGAAGAGCGGCATCTTGTGCAGCGTCATGCCCGGGGCGCGCATGTTGAAGATGGTGGTGATGAAGTTGATCGCGCCGAGGATCGACGAAGCACCCGCGATGTGCAGCGACAGGATCGCGAAATCCATCGCCGGACCGGGCGTGCCGCTCGTCGAATAGGGCGGATAGATCGTCCAGCCGCCGGTGACGCCGTTGGAGCCGTCAGCACCCGGCACGAACATCGACAGAACCAGCAGAAGGAAGGCCGGCGGCAGAAGCCAGAAGGAGATGTTGTTCATGCGCGGGAAGGCCATGTCCGGCGCACCGATCATGATCGGCACGAAGAAGTTGGCAAAACCGCCGATCATGGCCGGCATGACCATGAAGAAGATCATGATCAGGCCATGGGCCGTGGTGAACATGTTGAAGACGTTCGGATCGGAGAAGATCTGCATCCCCGGTTCCTGAAGCTCCATGCGCATGCCGACGCTGAGGGCGCCACCGATGATCCCCGCGCAGATCGCGAAGATCAGGTACATGATGCCGATGTCCTTGTGGTTCGTCGAATAGACGTAGCGCCGCCATCCCGTCGGATGACCGTGCTCAGCAGCGGTTGCCGTTGCCATCGTTGAGGCTCCTTCCTCAGTTCCTCATGCCGCTGCCAGCAGGCGCGGCGCAATTTTGCTTGTTCGTTGCCAATGCGATCAGCGTGCCGCGACCTTCTGCGGTTCGCTGCCGTCTTCCATCTCGGCCAAAAGCTTCGTGGCTTCGTCGATGTCGTCCTTGGCGACCGCAGCCCACTTCTGGAACTGGTCATCGCTGACGACATGGATCGCAATCGGCATGAAGGCGTGGCGCTGGCCACAGAGTTCCGAGCACTGGCCGTAGTAGACGCCCTCGGCGTCGGCCTTGAACCAGGTCTCGTTGAGACGGCCCGGCATGGCGTCGATCTTGATGCCGAAGGACGGCATGGCGAAGGAGTGAATGACATCGGCGCCGGTCACCTGGACGCGGACGGTCTTGCCGACCGGAACGACCATCGGATTGTCGACGGCGAGGAGGCGTGGCTGCTTGACCGGATCGGTGATGTCGGCTTCCTCGACCATGTAGCTGTCGAAGGCGATATCCTCGTTGTCCGGATATTCGTAGCTCCAGTACCACTTGCTGCCGGTGACCTTGACCGTCATGTCGGCCGGAGGAATCACGACCTCCTTGAAGAGCAGGCGGAAGGAGGGGATCGCGATGATCAGCAGGATCAGGATCGGAGCGACGGTCCAGACCACCTCGATCATCGTGTTATGGGTGGTCTTGGACGGAACCGGATTGGCCTTGGCGTTGAACTTCACCATCACGGTGATGAGCAGCCCGAGAACCATGAGCGTGATCAGCCCCACGATCCACATGGTGAAGTCGCCGAACCAGTGGATGTCGGTCATGACTTCCGTGCCGGGAGGCTGGAGATAGATTTCCCAGGGCTGGGGCTGCGCGGCCATCGCGACGCCGGACGAGACCGCTCCCAGCGTCAAACCCAAGGATGCCGCAGCCAACTGGCTCCTCAGGCATTTCACAAAATTCGTCACGTTCTGGCTCCCCTCACAATACCCAAGCCTCAAGGCCCGCCGCGCCGCACCCCTCCCCGGGTGCGGTCCGCTCAGGACCTGCGACCAATGCTGTCTGCCGTTCGCAGCAATCCGGCTGTGGCGCGCTCCCGCCGCACTATACGACTCGCGCACCCGGACTCCTCTCACTGCATTTGACACAGATCAAACCGCATAGGACAAAAAACACAAGCGCGCTTTCGTCGCAATGCCCGCGCCGCCTGGAAAATGCGGCAAATTTGCATCGCAAGGAGCCGCCGACGGCAGGAAATCGCAAGTCTTTTCGCAACGATGCCCGTGATTTCGCCGTTTTTCGGGTGATTCCAGACAAGACAGTTCCGCCCTAGCGCCACGCTCAGTGTAAACACCTATGCGACAACGAAATATGATGGAAAATGCCTCAAGATGGGGGTGGACAGTTTGCCCAAGCACCTTTTGCAAGACGGGCATGTCAACGATAAGGTCGTCATGCTGCAAAAGAAGAATCAATTCGGGAATGAAGCCGCGATGATCCGATGGATGCGTGTGAAGACCGCTGCCGTTCTGGCATTGGCACTCGTGCTCGTAACCGGCCTTCCAACGTCCATCGTTCCGGCCATGGCGCAAGGGACGGTCAAGCAGACTTTCGAAGACTGGCAGGTGCGCTGCGACCAGCCGCCCGGCGCGCGTGACGAACAGTGCGCGCTGATCCAGAACGTCACCGCCGAGGACAGGGACAATGTCGGGCTTTCGGTCATCGTCCTGAAGACGGCCGACCAGAAGACGCCTTTCCTCAGGGTGCTGGCGCCGCTCGGCGTGCTGCTGCCGTCGGGTCTCGGCCTCCGGATCGACGACAAGGATATCGGACGCACCGCCTTCGTGCGCTGCCTTGCCAACGGCTGCTTTGCCGAAGCGGTGATGGAGGGCGATCTCCTGAAGGCGATGGAAACCGGCAAGTCGGCGACCTTCATCATTTTCCAGACGCCCGAGGAAGGCATCGGCATTCCGATTTCGCTCAAGGGCTTCAAGGAGGGCCTCGCCGCCCTGCCGTAACGGCACCGGGGCAGCGTGGGCCCGACCTGCGACACGGATTTTCAGGAGACATGTGCATGGCCGCGATCGGGGATGTCGAGACGTTGCGTGCCCTCTACGGCCATCCCAATCCCCGCTCGGCGAAGAAAGTCCTGACGGCACTCGATCAACACTGCCGCCGCTTCATCGAACTTTCGCCCTTCACGGTGCTCTCGTCCACGGGACCGGACGGCCTTGGCGACATTACCCCGCGCGGCGGCGAGCCCGGCTTCGTCACCATCGTCGACGATGCCACGCTTCTCCTGCCGGACCGGCCCGGCAACAACCGTATCGACACGCTCGTCAACATTCTCGGCAATCCCGGCGTCGGGCTTCTGTTTCTGATCCCCGGCGTCGACGAGACGTTGCGGGTCCAGGGCACGGCCGAGATCCTCGACGACACGGACGTCTGCCATCGCTTCGCCGTCGGCGAGCGGGCGCCGAAGACCGTCTTGAGGATCACCGTCCGCGAGGCCTATCTCCACTGCGCCAAGGCGTTCATGCGGTCGCGGCTGTGGGATCCGGCGGCCCGGATCGACCGTGCCGCCCTGCCGTCGATGGGCGAAATGCTGAAGGACCAGCTGGCGCTCGCAACGAGGGGCGAAACGCAGGCGGAGATGATCGAGCGCTACAAGGAAACGCTCTACTGACGCCTCGCTCCCGCAAGTTGCGATTGCGGCGCGCGGGCCGCCTTGTGCATCTTTTGAAGACCCATCCCTGAAATTGCGGAGCGGACAGCCTATGTATTGAGGTAGTCCATTCCCAAAGAGGCAGTTCATGACCGAGCATCCGACAGACCTTTTCGCCGCCACCGGTCTTGACCCGGACGCCGCCCGCCGCATCCTCGCCGATGCCCTGACCGGCGCCGACGATGGCGAGCTTTATCTGGAGTATTCCCAGGCCGAGGTGCTCGCCTTCGACAACGGACGGCTCAAGACCGCCACCTACGACACCAGCCAGGGCTTCGGCATGCGATCGGTCGTGGGCGAGGCGGTCGGCTATGCCCATGCCGACGACATTTCCGAGAGCGCCCTCAAGCGCGCGGCGGACGCCGTCAGCGCGGTCTCGCGGGGGCATTCGGGCATCATCGCCGCGAGCCCGATGCCGACCAACCGCCGGCTCTATGGCGACATCAACCCGCTCGGCGAGCAGGATTTCGCCGACAAGGTGGCGCTTCTCTCGCAGATCGACGCCTATGCCCGCGCCAAGGATCCGCGCGTCAAGCAGGTGACCGCGTCGCTGGCCGGTTCGTGGAAGGTGGTCGAGATTCTGCGCGCCGACGGGACGCGGGTGCGCGACATCCGCCCGCTCGTGCGTGTCAATGTCGCCGTCGTCGTCGGTGACGGCGACCGGCAGGAAGGCGGCTCGCATGGCGAGGGCGGCCGGCTCGGCTACGAGACCTTCATCACGACAGAGCGCTGGCAGCACTCGGTCGACGAGGCCCTGCGCCAGGCACTCGTCAATCTCGATGCGGTCCCTGCTCCTGCCGGAACGATGGATGTCGTGATCGGCCCCGGCTGGAACGGCGTGCTGCTGCACGAAGCCGTCGGCCATGGCCTCGAAGGCGACTTCAACCGCAAGAAGACCTCCGCCTTCGCCGGGCTGATGGGTGAGATGGTGGCGTCCAAGGGCGTCACCATCGTCGACGACGGCACGATCGCCGACCGGCGCGGTTCGCTTTCGGTCGATGACGAGGGCACCGCGTCGAACTGCACGACGCTGATCGAGGACGGCCGGCTCGTCGGCTACATGCAGGACCGGCAGAACGCCCGGCTGATGGGCGTGAAGTCCACCGGCAACGGCCGGCGCCAGTCCTATGCCCATGCGCCGATGCCGCGCATGACCAACACCTACATGCTGGGCGGCGACAAGGAGCCGGGCGAGATCATCGCCTCGGTCAAGAACGGCCTCTATGCGGCCGCGATGGGCGGCGGCCAGGTGGACATCGTCTCCGGCAAGTTCGTCTTCAACCTGACCGAGGCCTATCTCATCAAGGACGGCAAGCTCGGTTCCCCGGTCAAGGGCGCGATGCTGATCGGCAACGGCCCGGATGCCCTGACGCGGGTGAAGATGATCGGCAACGACATGTCGCTCGATCCGGGAATCGGCACCTGCGGCAAGTCCGGCCAGGGCGTTCCGGTCGGCGTCGGCCAGCCGTCCATGCGCATCGATGCCATGACCGTCGGCGGAACCGCCACCAGCTGACGAGCCTTGTCCCGACCGGCCCGCGCCTGCACAGTGTGACCTGTTGCTGGCGCGAGGCATCGAGCGAGGGCACGATCATGATCCGGCTGGTCGTCTTCGACGTGGACGGCGTGCTTTACCACTATGACATCGAGGCACGGCTCGCCCATCTGTCGGGGACGACGGGCATCGATCCCGACGAAATTCATGCCCGTGTCTGGCGCTCCGGCTTCGAGGACGCGGCCGACGCCGGACGCTACTCCGATCCCGATGCCTATCTGCAAGGCTTCAGCGAGGCCCTCGGCGCTCCGCTCTCGAAAGCCGACTGGATCGCCGCCCGCAAGGCATCCGTGACGCCGATTCCCGAGAGCCTCAACGTCGTGAGGCGGGTCGCAGGCCGGTGCGCGATCGCCGCCTTCACCAACAACGGACCGCTGCTCAAGGCGGAAATCGCCAACATCTCGCCGGAAATGACGGTGCTGTTTCCAGGCACCTTCTTCACCTCGGCGGAATTCGGCGTTGCCAAGCCCGATCCCCTCGTCTACCACCGCCTTGCGGACCGGTGCGGCCTGCCTCCCGGCTCCATCTATTTCATTGACGACAAACCTGAAAACGTGGATGGCGCCCTTGCCGCCGGCTATGGCGGCGGTCATGTCTTCCATACTGCCGGCGGCATGGCAGGGGCGATCAGGGCTGCCGGCATTTCTCTGGATTGATCACAGGTCGCGGACCGCCAACGCCGACCGGTGCCGAATTGCGCAGGTGCTTTGCACAAATCCGCCTTGCTTCCTCAATATCCCGTCGTGCCATAATCGCCGGACCGCCCGGATCGGCCTCATGGCCGCGCCCTCCTTACCCGAGCACTCACGAGCCATGGCCCTCGATTCCGCGATCACCTTTGCCGAACCCCTTGCCTATCTGGCCGCGGCTGTCATCGCCGTGCCGCTCTTCAAGCGTTTCGGTCTCGGCTCGGTGCTCGGCTACCTGTCGGCGGGCCTTGCGATCGGACCATACGGGCTCAAGATCGTCAGCGATGCCGACCGTGTCCTGCATGTGGCCGAACTCGGCGTCATCCTGCTGCTCTTCCTGATCGGCCTCGAACTGAAGCCCTCGCGCCTGTGGACGATGCGTCGCGACATCTTCGCACTCGGCACGCTTCAGGTTGTGCTGACGATGGCCGCGATGGTGCTGCTCTTTCGGGCCATCGGCTATTCGATGCCCGTCAGCGTGATCGCGGCGGGCGGGCTGGCGCTGTCCTCGACCGCCTTTGCGATGCAGATTCTGCAGGAACGCGGTCACTCGTCCCTGCCCTTCGGCCAGCGCGCCTTCTCCATCCTGCTGTTGCAGGACATGGCGATCGTTCCGCTTCTGACGCTCGTGTCCCTGCTCACGCCGCGCACCGCCGGCACAGCGGGGCTGCTCCCCGCGCTCGGAGAAGTCGCGGCCATCGCAGGCGCCGTCGGGCTGGTCGTCCTGACCGGCCGTTTCCTCCTCAATCCCGTCTTCCGCTTTCTTGCGGACGTGAAGGCGCGCGAGATCATGACGGCCGCCGGCCTGCTGGTGGTGCTCGGCGCAGCCTCGCTGATGGAGGTCGTCGGCATCTCGATGGCCATGGGCGCCTTTCTCGCCGGCGTCCTGTTGTCGGAATCGAACTTCCGCCACACGCTGGAGGCCGACCTGGAGCCTTTCCGCGGTCTCCTCCTCGGTCTCTTCTTCATCGGCGTCGGCATGACGCTCAATATCGGCCTGCTGTTCAGCTATTGGCACCTCATCATCGGCCTGGCGCTCGCGACGCTGGCGATCAAGGGCCTCATCCTCTACGGCCTCTCGCGGCTCTTCGGCTCGACGAATTCCGATGCGCTGCTGATCGCGGCGACCCTGCCCCAGGGCGGCGAGTTCGCCTTCGTCCTCTACGCGGCGGCAATCGCCGGCGGCATCATCTCCAGCACATTCGCCAGCATGCTTTCGGCCGTCGTCGTGCTGACGATGATCCTGACGCCCGTCGTCACGATCGCCTTCGACCGCATCGTCAAGGCGCTGCGCGAGCGCGGGCTCGCCGAGGAGCAGATGGAGAGCTTCATCGAAAGCCGCGCCCGCGTCGTCGTCATCGGCTTCGGGCGCTTCGGCCGCATGGTGGCGCAGATGCTGGAGGCCGAGGGCATCGAGATCACGGCGCTCGACAACTCGCCCCAGCGTATCCGCGAGGCGGCAAAGGTCGGCTTCAAGGTCTACTACGGCGATGCGGCGCGCGCCGACGTGCTCAAGGCGGCCGGGTGCGACGAGGCGCGTCTCATCGCGCTCTGCATGGAATCGCAGACGGTCATGCACAGGGCGGTGGAGATCATCCGCGAGGAATTTCCGCAGGCCAAGCTCTACTGCCGCGCCCGCGACCGGCTGCATGCGGTCGAACTCATCCACTCCGGCGTCGATTTCCAGATCCGCGAGACCGTCGAGTCCGGCCTCGTCTTCGGGCGTCACGCGCTCATCGAACTCGGCACCCCGCCGGAACGGGTCAAGGAGATCGAGGAGAGCGTGCGCAAGCGCGACGACGAGCGTCTGGAACTGGAGGTCAAGGGTGACATGTCCGGCAGTCTGGAACTGCTGGCGGCAAGGCCGCGCGCCAAGTCGTCCGGATAGACGAGCCGGCCATGCTTGCAACGGCGTCTAACATTCGCCAGAGTGAACGCTTATTTGCTGCCTTGCGCTATGATGTTTAATCCGGTCCCGCGAGGGATCGAACTGGCCACCGCCGCGATGGCCAGCCGCTGGTGACCGCTCGAGGCGGACGATGCGGACTCGGCGATGAAGAGTGGATGATGATGAATCGAATGGATTTTCCCGGTCGCGGCGGCGAAGCCGTGATCGAATATCTCGATGGCGACTTTCACGTGATCAAGCCCGGCTCTTTCGTGCGCTGCGCCATCACCGGAAAGACCATTCTGCTGCCCCACGACCTCAAATACTGGAGCGTCGCGCGGCAGGAAGCCTATGTGGATGCCGAAGCCTCGCTTGAGGCGGAGATGCGGGCGACCAACGCCAAACGCCGGTAATCCGTATGCATCATGCATTAATGATGGCTCGGCGAAGCGACTGCCGGACGGCACTCTCCCTGCGATGGACGCCTTGATATCGCCGCCGCGAGGGAGCCGATATCAGCGGCACGCGCCGCTCATTGCCCCGAGCACTAGCTCCGTCAGGGCCGGTTCATCATCGAAGACGAGATCAACGCCGATGGCGGACGTGCGCGCGAGCAGTTCGCCACGGGCGCCGGACAGGCCGACGAGCCTGGCAAGATCCTTCTCGGTCGTCACCAGCGTCAGACCCCGTTCCTCGGCGGTTCGCAGCAATCCGCTCGCCTCGGCTTCGCTCAAGGGATGATGGTCGGCAAATGCCACCTGTTCGGAGACCGTAAAGCCTTCCGCCCTCAGCTGATCGAAAAACCGGTCCGGATGGCCGATGCCGGCAAAGGCGAGCAGGCTTTCCCCTTTCTTCGGCAGGTCGCCTTCGCGAAACCGCAGCCTTGCCCGATGAACGGGCTTGCCGGCGGCCTCGACGATGCTGGCCACCCTCTCTCCGGCCGCGCCCTCGCCAATCAGCAGCATGGCATCCATCGCCCTGACCTGCGCCTCAAGCGGTGCCCGCAAGGGACCGGCCGGCATCACCCGGCCATTGCCGATGCCGCGCGGACCGTCGACGACGACGAGGCTCAGGTTCTTCTTGACGGATGGATTCTGGAAGCCGTCATCCATGATGACGAGGTCGGCGCCCAAACCGGCGATGAGACCGGCGGCCTCCTCGCGTCGCCGGGACAGGATCACTGGCGCTTGCCGGGCGAGCAGCAGCGGTTCGTCGCCGACATCGGCGGCCGTATGGTGCCCCGGATCGACTTTGAGCGGCCCCGTCAGCCTGCCGCCGTAGCCGCGGGTCAGATAGACCGCCCGCAATCCCCGACCCGCTGCGATCTGGCCAAGGGCCAGAGCGGTCGGGGTCTTGCCCGCGCCACCGGCCACAAAGTTCCCGACGCAAAGGACGGGGCAGTCGAAGGCAACGCCATCCCGTTCCATCTTCGCCGCCACCAGCCGCCCCCAGATCGCCGCGACGGGAGAAAGCAGCGCGGATGCGAGCCCCGGTGGCTGCCACCAGAAGGCCGGGGCCTGCATCAGAGCCCCCTGCCAACATGAAAAGCCGAAGCAACCTCAGACCAGTAGGAGGGCGCGTCTGTCCGCGGGTCCCTGTTCGGGATGCATCGGATTGCTCCGAAAACCGGTTCCCGCTTTTCGGTCCGATGCATCAGCCGGGCCTGGAGCGTTGGCGCTGCAAGCGCATGGAGACGATCAGCGGGTCGATCAGCGGCTCCATCGCCGTCTGGGTGCGGGCGAGAGCACCCGTCAGCCGGCTGACCACGCGGCGCGCCGCCTGGACCTGCACCACCCGGGTGTTGTCGAAGTTGATCAGGCGGTCGAAGGCATCATAGAGCTCTTCCGCGTCGTTGACCTCGATGAGAGCCTTCTGCTCCTTCAGCGCCTCATAGGCATGCGGCCAGTTGCCGACATGGGGCCCGGAGACGATCGCCGCGCCGAGGCCGGCCGGCTCGATCGGATTATGACCGCCGATCTTCGGGTTGATCGACCCACCCACGAAAGCGACGGTCGCAAGGCGATAGAAGGAGCCGAGTTCGCCCACCGTGTCGGCGATATAGACCTGCGTCTGGGGTCCCGGCAGCGCCCCGACCGAACGGATCGCACCCCGGAAGCCCCGCTCGGTGACCAACGCCGCCACATCGGCCGAGCGCGCCGGATGACGGGGCGCCAGAATGAGCAGCAGGTCGTCGCGGTGGGCAAGTACCTTGGCGAAGGCGTCGAGAACGACTTCCTCCTCGCCCGGATGGGTGCTTGCCGCCAGCAGCACCGGCCGCGACTGGACGGCCGCCTTCAGAGCCTCCGTCAGCGTGCGGGGCGCCTCGGGCACCGGCGCATCGAACTTGATGTTGCCGATGTTGGCCACCCGCAGCACGCCCAGTTCGCGGAACCGCTCGGCATCGTCCTCGCTCTGGGCGAGGCAGTCGCGGATGCGCCCGAAGACGGCGTGGGCGGCGGACGGCCAGCGCATCCAGCCGGCAAAGGAGCGCGGCGACATGCGGGCGTTCGAAATCACCAGAGGGATGTTCCGGTCGGCAAGGCGCGAGAGCGTGACCGGCCAGATTTCGGATTCGACGAATATGGCGAGCTGCGGATCCCAGGCGTCGAGGAAGCGGTCGACATAGGGCTTGATGTCGAGCGGGACGAACTGGTGGCAGACGCCAGCCGGCAGGCGGTTTTCAAGAAGGCTTGCCGACGTGCGCGTCACCGTCGTCATCACCACGTTGAGCCCCGTCGCGGCGATGCGATGCACGAGCGGCATGATCGCGACGGTCTCGCCGACGCTGGCCGAATGCACCCAGACCGTGGGCCCGGCACCTCGGGGGAGGCTGGCCTCACCCGTCCTCTCGCGCCAGCGCGTCGGATCTTCCTTGCCCTTCAGCCGCCGCCAGGCCAAAAGCGCGCGCGCCAGCGGCTTGGCCGCGACGGTCGCCGTGACATAGGCCGAGAGGGTGAGTTCCCCGAGATCCTTCATTCAGTCCGGTCCACGATGGCATAGGCCTTTCTGGTCGCCTCGTTGAGGCTTTCGGTCAGCCGGGCGCAATAGGCGTCGATTTCCTCGTCCGTCGTCTCCGGCGGCACGTAGATCAGGTCGCTCGTCACCACAGCGGCCCGGCTGAAGGGAAGGTTGAACGAAGCCGAATCCCAACTGTTGACGTTCCAGCGGCGGCTCGATGCATAGGCAAGCGGCATGATCGGTCGTCCAGAATGGCGCGCCAGCATGACGATGCCGCGCCCGGCTTTCTTGGCCGGCCCCTTGGGGACATCCGCCGTCATCGCAATCGACGTGCCATTCTTGAGTGCCTTCAGCATCTGCAGGAAGCCAACCATCCCTTTCTTGCGTCGAATTTCCGACGGTTTCTGGGCGCCCGAAGCGCGAATCGTCTGGAGTCCCAGTCTTTCGATCGCAATGGCGTTCATCTCCGCGTCCGCATGCGCCGCCATCAGCACGGCGAAGGGCTGTCCCTTCGGCTTGATCAGCGGCACCATGAAATGCTGCCCATGCCAAAGCGCGGTGATCACGGGTCGATCCGCGGCGATTTCCGAGTCAATGGCCGGAGAACGATACAGGATTCGGCTGGTTGCGTGCACAAAGCGCAAGTAACTCGCCAGAAGCACGCCGAGGGAAACGACGACTGCGCGCGACCGTCCGATCGCCTTTCCCCAATCCTTCAGGCTCCGCCCCATCGATCGCCTTTTCTCCATTCCATCCCCGGCTGGTCACCGCCCCTGGTTCAGGCCGCGGCCTCGTCCTCCGGCGCACCGGAAAGCTGTGTCCTGTGCAGGGTCTCGTAGAGGCCGCCGGCGGCGACCAGTTCGTCGTGCGTGCCCTTTTCGACGATCCGGCCATGATCGAAGACGAGAATGAGATCGGCCTTTTTCACCGTCGACAGGCGGTGGGCGATCATCAGCACCGTGCGACCCTCGAAGAGCGTTTCGAGCGAGGACTGGATGCGCGCCTCCGCCTTGGCGTCGAGGGCACTCGTCGGTTCGTCGAGAAGAAGAATGGGCGCGTCGCGCAGCATCGCACGGGCGATGGCAATGCGCTGCTTCTGGCCACCGGAAAGCTGCCCCCCGGCTTCGCCGACCTGGCTCTGGTAGCGCCCGGGAAGCTCAAGGATGAAGGTCTCCGCGTCCGCGGCGCGCGCGGCGGCGGCGATGTCTTCCTCGCTGGCTGCGGCGCTGCCATAGGCAATATTGGAGGCGACCGTATCGTCGAAGAGCACGGGGTCCTGGGTCAGCAGCGCCGAGGCCCGCCGGACGGAGGCAAGCTTCGTCTGCCGCAGGTCCTGGCCGTCGATCAGGACGCGGCCGCGATCGGGATCGTAGAAGCGCAGAACGAGGTTGAGAAAGGTCGACTTGCCCGCGCCCGAAGGACCGACAAGCGCCACCTTGTGGCCGGCGGGAATGTCGACCGTCACCCCAGAAATGACGGGGTTCGCGCCGTCATAGGAAAAGACGACGTCCTCGAAGCGGATATGCGCGCCCCTGACCTCGAGATCACGGGCATCCGGCGCGTCGACGATATGACGCGGCTCGTCGAGAATGGCGAAGACGCGGCGGGCGGCGACCATACCCTCCATCAGCGCGTTCTGGAGCGTCGCGATCTGCCTGAGCGGCTGGTAGACGAGCATCGCGGCCGCCATGAAGCCCATGAAGGAGCCAAGGGTCAGCGTGCCGTAGATGCCCTGCCAGCCGCCGTAGAAGACCGCGGCGGCAAAGCCGATGCCCGAAAGACCTTCCGTGACGGGACCGGTCGCCGCGCGCGCCTGCGCCGTCTGCATGGTCGCCTCGTAGGTCCGGTCGATGACGGCGCTGGCGCGAAGGGTCTCGGCCCGCTCCTGATCGTAGGCCTTGACGACGCGAATGCCGGTCAGCGTCTGGGAGACGAGAGCGGCAAGGTCGCCGGCGCCGCGCAAGGTCCGCGTCACCGAGGAGCGCATCTTGCGACGTTGCTTGCTCATCAGGAAGACGGTGACGGGCAGTGCGATCAGCACCAGCGTGCCGAGTTTCGGGTCCATCCACATCATGGCGATGATGAGGGCGAACGCCTGCAAGGCGTTCTTGATCAGCGCGCTCAGGGTCTGGGCCGCGGCATTGTTGACGATCTGGGTGTCGTTGGAAAAGACCGACACGAAGGCGGCGGAATGGCTGCGCTGGAGGAAACCGAGGTCGGCGCCGACCAGACGCTCGAAGAGTTCCTTGCGGATTTCGGCGACAACGCCGTTGCTGATGCGGGCTTCGAGGATGCGGCCGAAATACTCAACGACCGCCCTCAGGCCCATCACGATCACGATCGCGACCGGCAGGGACCAGAGCAGCCGTTCGTCCTTGCCGACGAAGATCTGGTCGGCGGCGGCCTGCAGGAGAAACGGCAGCGCGCCGGTCGTTCCGGCGACGAGCACCATCGACAGGATGGAGGCCGCGATCAGCTTCCAGCGCGGCCTCAGATAGCGCCGCACGATCCGGCGAACGATCTCCTTGCCGTCCTGGCCCGTGCCCCCGTCCTGCCAGCCGGCTGCAACAGCCATCAGCGTGTTGTCCTTCCTCGCGTCCATCCGCTCCAAGCACAGTCTTCCAGGTCCCCTGCCCAGAGCGGACGGGGACGCAGATTCGGCGCCGCAGCCGATTGCCGCAGCGTCCTGTCATGGGCGGTGGGTTTATCGCAGCTTCGCCATTCCGTCACGCATTACATTCCGCGCAGCGACGCTGCCGGCCCGAGGGCGCGCGCTCAGGCCAGTTCGGGATCGAGAAGCCGGTGCAGGTGGACAATGAAATAGCGCATGTGGGCGTTGTCGACCGTCGCCTGGGCCTTGGCCTTCCAGGCGTTGTAGGCGGCCGCGTAGTTTGGATAGATGCCGACGATATCGAGGCCGGAAAGGTCGGAGAACTCCACACCTTCAATGGACGTCAGTTCGCCGCCAAAGACCAGATGCAGGAGTTGCTTGTCTGGGGTCATCGTCTTGGTCATGAAATCGCAATTCCCTCGAATGGTCGAAGATGCCGGCGAGCGACAGCCGTCGCCAGCCATCTGGCCAGCACCAATGCCTGCGCGGATGCAGCATCTGCCGCGACCGGTCAATAGGCGGGGCTATTTTCGCCGGTGCTTTCGCGCTGCACAAGGGGCCAGACGAGGGCCGCAACGGGACGTGTCGCCGCAACCAGCGCCGGATGAACCGTCTGCGGGCGATTGTAGACGAGTTCCTGTCCCGTCTCGTCGATCAGCGTGCCGCCGGCTTCGGCGATGATGAGGTCGGCGGCGGCGACGTCCCAGTCGTGGGCGTTCTTCTTGGCAACCGCCATGTCGAGATCGCCGGTTGCCACCAGGGCGATGCGCAGCGCAAGCGACGAGATATAGCGCGTGGTGACGGAAGACTCGTTCATGCCGGACAGATGACCGGAGATGCGGCGCAGCATCGCCGGAGGCCCGGCCACGGCCGCACCCGACAGCGTCTCGCGGCCGCTGATCTGAATGATGCGCCCGTCGCGCCGGGCGCCGAGGCCAAGGCCGGCCGAATAGAGCGTGCCGGTGACCGGGCGGTAAAGGACGCCGAGAACCGGGCGTCCGGCCTCGACGATCGCCACCGAGATGGTCCATTCATCGCTGCCGGCCAGGAAGCCGCGCGTGCCGTCGATTGGATCGACCACGAAAACGCGGTCGCGCTCCATGCGGGCGTCGTCGTCCTCGGTCTCCTCCGACAGCCAGCCGTAATCCGGCTGCCAGTCGAGGAGCTTTTCCTTGAGGAAACGGTCGACGGCCAGATCGGCCTCGCTCACCGGCGAATCGTTTTCCTTGCGCCAGACCTGCGGGTCGTGCCGGAAATAATTGAGCGCCAGCGAGCCCGCCGAGCGGGCGACGCCGGAGAGGAAATCGAGTTCGCGAGCCTGTTGGCTGATATCAACTGCCTGCAACAGTCAGTCCTTCAATGGCGACCGTGGGAGCGACATAGGCCGAACGATATTCGATATCGTTGGCCGGCACCATGCGCGCGAACATATCCACAAGATTGCCGGCCACCGTGACTTCGCTGACCGGATAGGTGAGTTCGCCGTTCTCGATCCAGTAGCCCGCGGCGCCCCGGCTGTAGTCGCCGGTGATGCCGTTGACGCCATGGCCGATGAACTCGGTGACGTAGAACCCGGTGCCGACGCTCTTCAGCAGTTCCTCCTGGGTCATCTCGCCCGGATGAAGCAACAGGTTGGTGGACGAAGGTCCCGGCGAGCCGCCGCCGCGCGCCGCGCGGCCGTTGGTCTCAAGGCCGAGTTCCCGGGCGCTGGCGCTGTCGAGCAGCCAGGTCGTCAGCACGCCGTCGGAAATGATGTCGATCGGATCGGCGCCGACCCCCTCCCCGTCGAAGGGACGCGAGGCGGGACCGCGCCGGCGGTGCGGATCGTCGGTGACGCGGATGCCGGAGGCGAAGACCTTTTGGCCGAGCTTCGACTTCAGGAAACTCGTGCCGCGGGCGATCGCCGCGCCGTTGATCGCGCCCGCGAGCGCACCGAGCAGGCCGGTGGCAACACGCGGGTCGAAGACGACGGTCGCCGTGCAGGTCTTCACCTGACGCGGATTGAGGCGCCTGACGACGCGCTCTCCGGCGGTGCGGCCGATCTTTTCAAGCGGATCGAGATCGGCGAGATGGTTGCGGCCGCTGGCGTCGTAGTCGCGCTGCATGCCAATGCCGCTGCCGGCAATCGCCGAAACGGAGCGCCCGTGCCGCGAGACCCGATAGCCGCCGCTGAAGCCGCCCGAGGTCACAAGCGCCACGGCGGTGTGGCTCCAATAGGCCGAGGCTCCGCCGGAATTCGTGACGCCCTCCACAGCCCGCGCGGCATCCTCGGTCGCCGTTGCTTCCTGAAGCAGACGTTCAGCGTCCGGCGCGCTACCGTCGAAGAGATCGAAGTCCGGCCGTTCCGCGGTGAGACGGTTCGGATCGGCAAGGCCGGCCCAGGGATCGGGCGGAGCAACCTTCGCCATCGCCACGGCCCGCTCGGCAAGGCCCGACAGGCCCGCCAGCGTGTTGGCGGAGACCGTCGCCACGCGATTTCCGACGAAGACCCTGAGACCGAAATCCTCGGCCTCCGAACGGGTCGAATCCTCCAGACTGCCGAGCCTCACCTCGACCGACTGCGAGGCGCCCTTGACGGCAACCGCATCGGCAGCGTCCGCGCCCGCAGCGCGCGCGGCCTCGACAAGGCGCGCAGCCGCTTCCTGGAGTGCCGTGACTTCGGGTTGGTCGCTCATCGTCTTCCTCGCATTCGCATCTCAATCCGTGTCTTAAGGTGTCCCATGCTGCACCACAAGATGACGATCCACGTCATCATGCACCACAGCACCGTCACGCCCGGCCGGGTGGATAAGTCATTGGCCGCAGCCGCATGCCGCCTGCATTCAGATGGTTCCGGGCAGCCGGGATTGCCAGTGGCCGGCCACAGGTCCGAACTGCAATCCTTTCTAAGTGGCGTCCAATCAGGACAGGCCGTCAAGCTTCCGGAAAGGAAGATCGGGTTCCGGTGACGATGCGCTAACCCTTTAAAAAATCACTATTTTTTAACGACACTCTTTAAGCGGATACGGACCGCTGTCTGCCAGGATGCATGCAAAGGCGAAGAGGCGATCGCCGGGACAAGACCGAAAACGGCAGTCCCCGCGAGACCACACCTCCTCTTCGAAGGCGTTGGAAAGAGGCAGAAAAGAGATGACGGGAGCCAGATCGTCGGCCCTTCTCGATCAGTATCCGAACCCGAGGGCGCTTCCGGCACGTTTCCGGCCGGAGAGCGAATCCGAGAACGGCCAGTCTTCCGGCATGGTCTATGTCGACGGCGAACGCGTCGTCATCCAGCGGCAGCTTTCCGGCCTGCCGCTCACGGTCGCCATGCACGTTTCCCATTTCCAGGGTATTGCGGTCAGCATCGTTGCTGAAGACAGCGGCCGCCTCAAGGCCATTGTCGAGCTTGCGCACCGCGACCCCGATCTCACCATCCCGCTGATGGTCTCCTACGACATGGAAGAGGTCAGCGATGCGTGGGAGGCCTGGGCCGACGTGCTCGGCCTGCCGATGCTGCTGCGCGAAAGCGACGGCCAGCTACGCCCCGTGGAGGAACAGGCCGAGGTCCGGACAGGGCGACCCCTGCCGCGCCGTCAGCATACCGGCAGCGATCGCCAGCGTCCGCGTTTCCTGGTCCGCCGCAAGGCCGGCCACTCCCGGCCTATGCCCGTGATCGAGGGCACCGAGATCATCGCCCGGAACTGATCCGGCCACTGTCGATCGAAGTTCAGAACGTCTGGATCGCGCTGCGCAGCAGCGTGTCGGCGGTGAGGCCGACGAAGAGAATCCAGCCGGCCTTGCTGTTGGACTTGAAAATCCTGAGGCAAAGCGCGCCGTCGTTGATGTCGAGGCGCGTCACCTGCCAGGCAAGCTGAAGCGCGAAGCCGGCCAGGCCGACAAAGGCGATGAGGCCCGCGCCCGCCGCCACAAAGGCGATGACGAAGAGCAGCAGCGTCGCCATGAAGCAGCCCGCCAGAAACGGCTTCGTCTTCTCGCCATAGGTCAGAGCCGTGGATCCGAGGCCGATCAGAGCGTCGTCCTCGCGGTCCTGATGGGCGTAGATCGTGTCGTAGCCCACCACCCAGAAAACGCAGCCGATGAAGAAGACAAGGGGCGCGACCTCCAGCGACCCCGTCGTCGCCGACCAGCCGACCAGCGCGCCCCACGAGAAGGCGAGGCCAAGCACGATCTGCGGATGTCCCGTCAGCCGCTTCATGAAGGGATAGACGACAACCACCAGCAGCGAGGCGATGCCGAGCACGATGGTGAAGGCGTTGAACTGGACGAGAACCAGAAGCCCGACCAGCCCGAGGAAGACCATGAAGGCCACGGCCTGCCGGACGCCAACCCGGCCGGCCGGGATCGGCCGCGAGCGCGTACGCTCGACCTTTGCGTCGATGTCGCGGTCGGTGATGTCGTTCCAGGTGCAGCCCGCCCCGCGCATGACGATCGATCCGATCATGAAGAGCGCGAGATGCCAAGGGTTCGGCCACGGCGCCCCCGTCGCACCAGCGACAAGCGCTGCCGACCACCAGCACGGCCACATCAGCAGCCACCAGCCGATGGGCCGGTCGAAGCGCGCAAGCTGCGCGTAGGGCCTGAGTGCCGGCGGGGCATGGCGGTCGACCCAGTTGCCGGGCCGAGCATCCGCGACGGTATGGTTGTCGGACGAGTTGCTCATGACCTGCGATTTACCCCCACAGACGCATAAATGCGAGTGGGAAGACGGATGATCGTGCCGCAGCCCTGTTGTCCCCGCCCTCGCAAACGCAGCAACCAATTTACCTTGCCGACCGCCCATGCTAGAGCGCCAGCGATTTCTGACAGGCACAAGGGATAGAGGCATGCACGTTCTCCTGATCGGCTCCGGCGGGCGCGAACATGCGATGGCGTGGAAACTGACGCAGTCTCCACGGCTCACGCGCCTGTCGATCGCGCCCGGCAATGCCGGCATGACGCCGCTCGGAACGCTCGTTGCCCTCGATCCGGCCGACCACGACGCGGTCATCGCCTATTGCAAGACCGAAGGCGTCGACTTCGTGGTTGTCGGACCAGAAGCGCCGCTGGTGGCCGGGCTCGTCGACGACCTCGCCAGTGCGGGCATCAAGGCCTTCGGCCCCTCCAGGGCGGCAGCGCAGCTTGAGGGTTCCAAGGCCTTCACCAAGGCGCTGTGCGACGAGGCCAGGGTTCCGACCGCCGCCTACGGACGCTTCTCGGATGCGGCCTCGGCCCGCGCCTATTTGGAAAAGACGGGCGCGCCGATCGTCGTGAAGGCCGATGGTCTTGCGGCCGGCAAGGGCGTCGTCGTCGCCGAAACGCTCGAGGATGCGCTGGCCGCCGTCGACGCCTGCTTCGAGGGGGCCTTCGGGGCCGCCGGAGCGGAAGTCGTCATCGAGGAGATGCTTGTCGGTGAAGAGGCGAGCTTCTTTGCCATCTGCGACGGCACCACGGCGCTGCCGCTCGGTTCCGCCCAGGATCACAAGCGCGCCTTCGACGGCGACAAGGGGCCGAACACCGGCGGCATGGGGGCCTACACACCCGCGCCCGTGATGACTCCGGCGATGGAAGCCAAGGTCATGGCCGAGATGATCGAGCCGACCATCCGCACGCTCGCCGCGCGCGGCACGCCCTTCACCGGCATCCTCTTTGCCGGCCTGATGATCTCGCCCGAGGGGCCGAAGCTGATCGAGTACAACGTCCGCTTCGGCGACCCGGAGACCGAAGTCCTGCTGCCGCTGATGGAAAGCGACCTTCTCGACCTCATGCTGGCGGCAAGCGAAGGCAAGCTTTCGGGACGCGAGGCCCGTTTTGCCGACAAGACGGCGCTGACCGTCGTGATGGCGACCAAGGGCTATCCGGGCAGCTATCCGAAGGGTTCCGTCATCGGCGGTCTCGACGAGGCGGCCAAGGTCGATGGCGTCACGGTCTTCCATGCCGGCACGGCCGAGAAAGACGGTGCCATCGTCGCCAACGGCGGGCGCGTCCTCACCGTCACGGCAATCGGCGACAGCGTGGCGGAGGCGCGCGAGAGGGCCTATGCCGCGATCGACCGGATCGACTGGCCGGAAGGCTTCTGCCGCAAGGACATCGCCTGGCGGGCACTGTAAGCCCGGACCGGCCATGGCAAATGCCGGTGCCTGTATCCAGTTCTCCGCCGGGTACCGTCATGAGCCCCTCCGGCGAAAGCCGGGGGTTGTTTCCTACAACCCTTGCCATTGCCACTCTGGCGCGCCACCTTTTTGAGGAAACGGGTGCGAGCAAGGCCATGACCGGCGACGGCGATCTTTTTCAGGGGTTCGACACGGAAACGATCAAGATCGACGAGGCTCGTATCCATCTGCGTCTCGGCGGCGAAGGACAACCCGTTCTCCTCCTGCACGGCTATCCGCAGACCCACGCGATGTGGCACCGGATCGCGGGCGAACTCGCTCAGACGCACCGGCTCATCATCCCTGACATTCCCGGCTATGGCCGCAGCACAACCTCCGAAGGCGGACCGCCGCATACCGCGCATTCCAAACGGCGGATGGGCGAAATCCTCGTCAGGCTCATGGGGCAACTCGGCCACGAGCGCTTTGCCGTCATCGGCCATGATCGCGGCGGACGGGTCGGATACCGGATGGCGCTGGACTATCCCGACCGGGTTGCCCGGCTTGCCGTTCTCGATATCCTGCCCACGCTCGACTACTGGGAAGCGATGGACCGCGCCTTCGCGCTCAAGGTCTATCACTGGCCCTTCCTCGCACAGCCCGCGCCCTTGCCCGAGCATCTCATCGGCGCCGACCCGGTCTTCTATCTCGACTGGACCATCGCGAGCTGGACGGCGAGCCGCGACCTTTCCGCCTTCGATCCACGCGTCATCGCCGACTATCGGACAGCGTTTTCAAACCCTTCGGTCATCCACGCGGCCTGCGAGGACTACCGGGCGGGTGCGACGATCGACGTCGAGTACGACCGGCAGGACCGTGACGAGGGACGGCGGATCCTCTGCCCCCTGCTCGCCATCTGGGGCAAGGCCGGCATTCCCTCCCATGACGGTGAGGCCGATGATGGTGAAGCTGACGACGGTGGGGGCGTGCTTTCGGTCTGGCGGCGCTGGGCGTTGGACGTTCGTGGAACCGGAGTCAATGCCGGGCATTTCGTTGCCGAGGAAAATCCGGTAGAGACGCTTGCGGCGCTGTCGCCCTTCCTCATGGACTATGCGATGGAGGCGCTCCTGACATGACCCTTCGGATCGGCGTTGCACTCGGAGGCGGCGGAGCGCGGGGCCTTGCCCATGTGCATGTGCTCGAGGCTCTCGACGAACTTGGCCTGCAGCCCTCCGCGATCAGCGGCTGCTCGATCGGGGCGATCATCGGCGCGGGCCGCGCGGCGGGCCTGACCGGCAAGGACCTTCACGAGGTCGTTGCAGCGACCTTCCGCAATGCCGGCGAGGTCTGGTCGCGGGTCTGGCAATTGAGGCCCAAGCGTCTCGGCGACATCTTCACGTCGGGCTTTTCGCAGTTCGACGCCGAACGGACGGTGGAAATCTTCGTACCCGAGGTAGTCCCCTACGACTTCAAATACCTGTCGATCCCCTTTTCCGTGGTGACGACCGACTTCTACGAATGCCGCGAATGCGAGTTCACCGACGGACCGCTGCGGGCGGCAATCGCCGCGTCGATCGCGATCCCGGTGGTCTTCCGCCCTGTCGAGATCAACAACCGTGTCTATATCGACGGCGGTGTCTCCAATCCGCTGCCCTTCGACAAATTGCCGGCCGACGTCGACATCTCGATCGCGGTCGACGTGGTCGGCGGTCCAGTGCGACGGCCTGGACGAAACCGTCCGTCCGCCACCGAGGCGGTGTTCGGGGCCAGCCAGATCCTGATGCAGTCGGTTCTGGCGGAAAAGCTGAAGACGCGGCATCCCGACATCCTGATCAAGCCGCCGGTCGACGCCTTCAGGGTGCTCGATTTCATGAAGGCCAGCGCCATCCTCAAGGCAACGCAGCCGATCAAGGACGAGGTCAAGCGCAAGGTCGAGGCCTTGCTGGAACAGCGCGAGGCGGCGGAATAACCGCCGGAGCCTTCGAACGCGCATCGCCGCGCATCAGCCCGGCTTCGGCCAATTGCCTCGCGAGACAGCCATGGACCGAGGACTTTTCGTGACGTTCCTGGAGGTGAGCCCGGCGGCCGCCTGGATCGTCTTCGTGGTCTTCTGGATGTGGAGCGCGCGCGAGTCCAAGCCCCGGCAGGCACGCCACGGCTCGACCATGGCGCGCCTTTTTCTGCTTCTGCGCTTTGTCGCGGTCGCCGTGCTGTTTCTGCCCCTGCCGTTCTATGCGGGCACCTGGCTCGACTGGTCCGTTTTCCCGCACGGCGTGCCCATCCTCGCCCTTGGCGCGGCTCTGACCGTGGCCGGCATCGCCTTCGCCTGCTGGGCGCGCGTGCATATCGGGCGCAACTGGAGCGGCGAGGTCGACTTCAAGCAGGGCCATGAACTCGTCATGAGCGGCCCCTATCGCTTCGTCCGCCACCCGATCTACACAGGCCTGCTGTTGGCCTTCGTCGGCACGGCGCTCAGCCTGGGAGCCGTGCGGGGCTTCGTCGCCTTGGCCATTGTCCTCATCACCTTCTGGCGCAAACTGCAGGTGGAGGAGCGATGGATGACCCAGCATTTCGGTAGCGCCTATGAGACCTACAAGGCGCGGACAAAGGCCCTCATCCCCGGCATTCTTTAGGGTGGTTCTTCAACGCCGCCGTTCGAAAAAAGACCGCAGGAGCTCGGCGGCATCCCCTTCGGCAAAGCCGGCATAGACCTCGGGCACATGGTGGCAGGAGGTGCTGGCAAAGACCTGCGGGCCGTTGGCAACGCCCCCGCCCTTCTCGTCCGATGCGCCGTAATAGAGCCTGCGGATACGGGCAAAGGAGATTGCCGCCGCGCACATCGGGCACGGCTCCAGCGTCACGTAGAGGTCCATGTCCGGCAGGCGTTCCGAGCCGACAGTCTGGCAAGCCGCCCGAATCGCCAGAATCTCGGCGTGGGCGGTCGGGTCCTTCCGTTCCAGTGTGCGGTTGCCGTCGGCCGCCAGCACTTCGCCGTCGCGGACGACGACCGCACCGATCGGCACCTCGCCGCGCGCCGCCGCCTGCCGCGCCTCATCGAGGGCGCGCTCCATGAAGCTCTCGCGGCTCGTCTGTTCCGGTCCCGACGACTCGTCCACCAAACTCTTCGTTCCTGCTGGTTTCCGGTGATTTCCAGTCCACACGGAACCTGCTATCACCGCTGCCATGAACAACGCAAAAACATCTTCACAAGACGCAGGCGACGACAGCGGCGAGCGCATCGCCAAGGTGATGGCGCGCGCCGGGCTCTGCTCGCGCCGCGAGGCTGAAACCTGGATTACCGCCGGGCGGGTCGCGGTCAACGGCCGGGTACTGGAGACGCCGGCGGTCACCGTGACCGCCTCCGACGCCATCACGGTGGACGGCGAACCCCTGCCCGGCCGCGAGGCCACGCGGCTCTGGCTCTATCACAAGCCGAAGGGGCTGGTGACCACGAGCCGCGATCCGGAAGGCCGGCCAACGGTGTTCGAGCGGCTGCCGGACGGGTTGCCGCGCGTCGTTTCCGTCGGACGGCTCGACATCAACACCGAGGGCCTGCTGCTTCTGACCAATGACGGCGGCCTTGCCCGCGTCCTGGAACTGCCGAAGACCGGCTGGCTGCGCCGCTACCGCGTGCGCTGCTTCGGCGCTGTCGAGGAGAGCCAGCTGGCGGCTCTCGCGCATGGCGTTGCCATCGACGGCGTGCTCTATGGCGCGGTGGAGGCGAGCCTCGACCGCAAGAAGGGCGACAACGTCTGGCTCACCATCGGCCTTCGCGAAGGCAAGAACCGCGAGGTGAAGAACATTCTCGGGCACCTCGGACTGGAGGTGAACCGGCTGATCCGCATTTCCTTCGGTCCCTTCCAGCTCAACGAAATTCCGGTGGGCAGCGTCGAGGAAGTGCCGCGGAAGGTGCTGCGCGACCAGCTCGGCGAGCGCCTGATCGAGGAGGCCGGAGCTGACTTCTCGCTGCCGGAGCTGCCGATCAAGCGGCGCAAGCCGGAGGAGCCCGTCGCCAAGGTAGGCGCAAAGCCGATGCGGGCGCCCAATGCCAAGGCGAGTGCCAAGCGACGCGCCGCCGATCTCGACCATGAGACGGAACGCAAGCCTGCGCCGGCCGGCCGCCGCGGAACGCTATCGCTCAAGGGCGGCGCAGCCGCGTCCGGCGCGAAGGGCCAGGCCTCTGCCGGCAGACCGGCGAAAACCAAGGCCGGCGGCCGGGCGCCCAAGGGCGAGGCGATTGCCGTCGCACCGCGGCGCAAGCCAGCGCCGAAGGGCGGTCGGAAGGGCGGCTGATGCGGATCGTCGGCGGCCGCTTTCGCGGCCACGGGCTCGCATCGCCCACCTCCAACGCCATCCGGCCGACCAGCGACCGATTGCGCGAGAGCCTCTTCAACATCCTGGAACACAGCTTCGACGATCCGGTGACAGACGCGCGGGTGATGGATGTCTTTGCCGGCACCGGCGCGCTTGGCTTCGAGGCGATGAGCCGCGGGGCAAAGGCCTGTCTCTTCGTGGAAGAAGCCGTGGAGGCGCGCGGCCTGATCCGGCGCAACCAGGAAAGCCTCGGCCTGATGGGTGCGACGCGCATCTTCCGGCGCGATGCGACGCGGATGGGATCGGTCGGTCCGGCCGAGCCCTACACCCTCGCCTTCCTCGACCCCCCCTATGGCAAGGGCCTTGCGGAAAAGGCGCTTTCCAGCCTGATTGCAGGGGGGTGGCTGAAGCCGGGCGCCCTCATCGTCGTCGAGGAGGCCGCTGCTGCCGACCTCACGCTACCCGGCGAGATCGAATTGCTCGACGAGCGGACCTTCGGCGAGACGCAAATCCGGTTCGGGCGCCTCGGCCCGGCTTGAAGCGGCCCCCGACAAGTGAGCGCCCTGCGTGTCGCCGTCAACAAACACAATCTCCGCGAATTGCGACAAACTCACGAATTGTTAACAGGCGACTCTCAAATTCCCTCTTCAGTAGTGTTTTCGAAAGAAAATCACGCTGAAGGGGCATTTGCATGTTCGAACAGGCGGATTCGGCTGGGGCGCCATTCAGATTGCCGCGTGCGGCCTATCTTCACGGCGTGTTTCTTTTTGCCGTTCTCTCATGGATGTCTCTAACGCGCGGGCCATGGCTTGACGAGTTCTGGAGCGTCTACCTCAGCGATCCGACGCTGGGGCTGCACAGGATTTTCAGCGAACGCTGGATGGCCGATGTCCATCCCGTGTTCTTTTCCTTGCTCTCCTACCTCGTCGCGCATATCGCGCCGCTGACGGTTCAGGATGGCCGCCTTCTCAATTTCATCCCGCTGCTGGCTACCGTCGCGTATATTTCCGTGTTCTGGATCCTCAATCCGAGAGAGAGGGAATTTCTTCTCGTCTTCGCTGTATCAACGAGCACGTCCCTGTTCTTCATCAATGCATTCGGCAATTTTCGGTCCTATTTCACCAGCATCTGCGCCTTTTTTCTTCTTCTGGTGATTTTGAGGCGCATGTCTGACACTGAAGTGCAACTCGAGGGCAAAAACCGGATTCTCGTCTGGTCCGGCTTTTTCCTTGCGCTGACGCTTTGTCTCAATGTGCATTATGTCACTGCGCTTATCACGGCCGTGACCGTTGCCGTCTTCGCCTTCGGCTTCCTGTTATCGGGACGGAGAACGGACTTCTTCCTGCTCGCCGTCGCGGGTCTTGCCGCGAGCCTGCCGCTTGGCCTGAACCTTCTGCTCCAGCAGACGCAGTTGCTTGAGTCGTCAAAAGGCTTCTGGATCACCACCACATCTGTTGAAGCGATTGTTGTCTATGCGGTGGCTTTCATATTCACCGTCAAGCAGAATGTCTTTCTCTCGCTGATGGCCTCTGCCGCATTCATCAACACCAGGTGGAACAGGAAGAGAGAGCCTGCGCCGCGCGTCCGGCTAGGTCGAAAATCGTTCCTGTCTCCACTGCTCATCTCTCTCGCCGTTTCGCTTGCGATCCTGTTTGCGATCAACACGCGTATTCCCATCGTCAGCATGGGATACCTGACGCCGATCCAGGTCATCATCGTCGCCACCTTCTCGGCAATTGCCTGTCAGCTTATTTGCCGGCACGTGGTCCTGAGGGCGGTGTTCTTCGTGGCGGCGGCCATTACACTGGTCCAAACGGCATGGACCACCGGCCATGAGGGGCGTTGGAACCAATCCGCAGCGGTGGTGAGGGCCGATCTTGAGAGTTGTCCGTCCTCAAGGGTGTTTCCGATCTACCCTGCGGACAGCATTGTCGCCGCCCCCAACGAAATGACCGTCAAGACGCTTGCGTATCAGAGCGTGGCCAGCAAGTGGGGCATACCCATCGAAAAGATGAATGCAACGCAGTCCGAGACGCCAGCAACCCTATGCCCCGACATCTTCTGGATGGAACATTACTGGGAGAACGACAAGACGAACGCCGACATGATCTCCGACATACTGTTGCCGATTTGGCCGGGCCTTCGCGGATGCACCATCAGCGTCCGCCACCCGGAGAAAGGGACAGGCATCATCTTCAAGGTCACCGGCAACCAACCTGGCTGTCAGCGCCCCAGAAACGAGTCCAGTGAGATTTCCACTCTGTCCCTTCGGCAATCAGAGGACGGCAAACACTCGCTCAAAGCGGCCAGAGAAGCGGAGCCAGCAGCACATTGACAATGCCGATCAGGAGATTGAGCGGCAGCCCGACCTTGACGAAATCCATGAACTTGTAGCCGCCGGCCGAGTAGACAAGCGTGTTGGTCTGGTAGCCGATCGGGGTCGCAAAGCAGGCGCTCGCGGCGAACATGACGGCGACCACAAAGGCGCGCGGGTCATAGCCGAGTTGATGGGCCAGCGTGATGCCGACGGGGGTCATCACCACGGCGACCGCATTGTTGGTGACGATTTCCGTGAGGAACACGGTCAGCAGATAGAAGAGCCCGAGCACGACGTGCGGCGGCAGGTCCCGGAACCAAGGCTCGACGAAATCGACAATGATGTTGATCGCCCCGGTGTTTTCCAGCGACTTGCCGAAGGCCAGCATCATCAGGATCAGGATGATGATCCGCCAGTCGACCGCCTGCAGCGCCTCGTCGGCGTCGATCGAGCGCGTTACCAGGACGAATGCAACGGCGATCCAGGCAAGGCCCGCGACAGGCATGAGGCCCATGGCCGATCCAACGACCACGAAGAGCAGCGCCAGCGCCGCAAAGGGCGCCTTGCCATGGCGCACCGCCCGCTCGCGCGTTTCGTTGAGGTTGACGAGCCCGAGATCGTCGGCGAGGCGGCGGAGATCTTCGGGTGCCCCCTCGATCAGAAGGGAATCGCCGACCTGCAGACGAACGTCCTCGAGCCGCTCGGCAATGTTGCTGCCGTGCCGGTGCAGGGCCATCGGATAGACACCGTAACGACGGCGCAGGCGCGCCTCGCGCAAGGTCCGCCCCAGCAGGCGGGCGCCCGGCCCGAGCAGGGCCTCGACGACGACCGTCGCTCGGGCGCCGACGGGCTCGACCGCTTCCGGCTGGTGAATGTCGACATCCTGGCGCTCGCGGATCGACATGACGTCGGAGACGGACGACTTCAGCACGACGATGTCGCCGGCCATCAGTTCCACCGACTTCATGTCCCGGCGCAAGGAGGCATCGCCGCGGACGACGTCCACGACGCGGCGATCGGAGCCGGAAAAGAGCGGAATCTTCTGCGGATGCTGGCCGATCATCGGAGAATCGTGGGCCACCAGCACTTCGACGAGGAACTGGGGCTTGCGACCGGAACTCGACAGGCTCGTCACGGTCTGGCGGTCAGGCAACAAAAATCGGCCCGCGAGAATCAGATAGAGGCAGCCGACAATGCCGCTGACGATGCCGAGCGGCGTGATCTCGAAGAGCGTGAACGGCTTGATCCCGTTCTGCGTGGCGACACCATCGACGAGAATGTTCGTGGACGTCCCGATCAGGGTCACCGTGCCACCGAGGATCGCCGTGAAGGACAGCGGCATCAGCAGCTTGGATTCTGCGATACCGAGACGCTGGGCCAGCGAGATCGTCAGCGGGATCATCATCACGACCAGCGGCGTGTTGTTCACGAAGGCCGACGCCACCATGACGAAGAACACAAAACCGGAGATGACGAGCCAGTTGCCGTATTTGGAGAGGGAGAGAAGGCGGGCGATCACACTGTCGAGGACACCGGTGCGCACGAGCGCGGCGCTGACCATGAACATCGCGATGATGGTCACCGGCGCGCTGTTCGACATCACGCCCAGGAGATCCCCGGTGTCGATCAACCCGAGAACGAGAACGACGGCGGTGCCGGAAATAGCAATAGATTCAGGCGGGAACTTCTCCGTCGCGAAGGCAACCAGCATCAGGAAGACCAGCAGCAGCGCGACATAAGGTGCAGAGGCACCGAGTTCAAAACCCATCCATGTACCCCGGTGCTGTTGACACACTCGCCGCACGCAAACCGTCGAGGTCCTCGCTGCCTCCCCGGTACCTGTCACGAAGTCCCCGCGACAAACGACCGCCACACTAGACCAGGCGACCGGAAACCGACAACCGACTTCGTCGGCAACGGTCTGAACCCGATCCGTCGGCCTATCTAGTCTTAGTCTACCAACTTAGTCGCGTCAACGAAGCCGCGCGGCGCTCTGCACCGGCACTTCCTCACCGGCGACCAAAAAGCCTTTCGATATCAGAGAGTTTGAGCGACACGAAGGTGGGACGGCCATGGTTGCACTGGCCTGACGACGGCGTCGCCTCCATCTCCCGCAGCAGGGCATCCATCTCCTCAACCCTGAGACGCCGGCCGGCCCGCACCGAGCCGTGGCAGGCCATGGTCGCAGCGACATGATCGAGCTTTTCGGCAAGTCGCGTCGCGCGGTCCCATTCGGCGATCTCGTCGGCCATGTCGCGCAGGAGACCGGCGACATCCGCCTTGCCGAGGAGGGCCGGCGTTTCCCGCACGGCGACGGCGCCGGGTCCGAAAGGCTCGATGACGAGGCCGAGGGCCGCGAACTCTTCCGCCCGTTCCAGGAGGCGGTCGCAGGCAGCCTCTTCCAGATCGACGATTTCGGGAATCAGGAGCATCTGTGTCGTGACCCGTCCGGCGAAGGCAGCCTTCAGCCGCTCGTAGACGAGCCTCTCGTGGGCAGCGTGCTGGTCGACGATCACGAGCCCCTCTTCCGTCTGGGCGACGATATAGGTCTCGTGAATCTGGGCGCGGGGGGCACCCAGCGGGCGCGACAGGCGATCGACATCCGGTTCGGCTAGATGCGGCCGCGTATCGGCGGTCGGCTGGGCGATTTCCGCAAAACCGAATACCCGTTCCGGGAGCTTTTCCGCGATCGCCAGTTCTTCGCCGACTTCACTCCCCGATCCGTCCGGCAGGGGCCGGTCGAGCGACTGGCGCCAGTCGAAGGGAGTTGCCGGGCGCGCCGCTCCTGCCTCGCTCCTCATCCAGCCGGCCCCGCCCTGTCCGGTATGCGGGGAAAAGCCCTCCGCCCTCCGGTTGCCGGCGACGGAGGCCGCAAGGGCGGCAATCGTGGCGCTGCCGTGGGTCGACGAGGCTCTGTGTC
This sequence comes from Hartmannibacter diazotrophicus, assembly GCF_900231165.1. GTDB lineage: Bacteria > Pseudomonadota > Alphaproteobacteria > Rhizobiales > Pleomorphomonadaceae > Hartmannibacter > Hartmannibacter diazotrophicus. The sequence continues at coordinate 1,175,600 of NZ_LT960614.1, read as the reverse complement.
CGGCGGCGACATGCGCTGCCCGAAGAGCGCCGACGAGAAGACCGCGCAACAGTCCGGAGTCGCGGAACCGCACGTCGGCCTTCGTCGGATGAACGTTGACGTCGACCTGATGCGGATCGATGTCGATGAAGAGCACGACAGCCGGATAGCGATCGGAGGCCATCACGTCCGTATAGCCGGCCCGGACCGCACCAAGCAGCATCTTGTCGCGCACGGAACGGCCGTTGACGAACAGGAACTGCGAAAGCGAATTGGCCTTCTGGTAGGTTCCAAGACCAATGAAGCCGGTGAGGCGAACGCCCTCGCGCTCGGCGTCAATGGGGATGGCGTTTTCGACGAAGTCCTCACCCATGACCTGGGCGATGCGCACTCGGCCGTCACCATTCTCGGGCTCGGCAGGAAAATCGAGCGTCTTGCGGTCCGCACCGGCGAGCGTGAAGCGCACATGGGGCGCTGCCAGCGCGAGGCGCTTGACCATATCGGTGATCGCCGCCGTTTCGGCCCTGTCGGATTTCAGGAACTTGAGGCGGGCGGGTGTTGCGAAGAAGAGATTGCGGACCTCGACGCGCGTGCCGCCCGAAAGGCCGGCGGGACGCAGCTCGCTCTTGCGGCCGACGCTCACCGTGAGGGACCAGCCGTGCGGCTCCGCGGCGTTGCGCGTTTCCACCTGGAGTTCGGCGACCGAGCCGATGGAGGGCAAGGCCTCGCCGCGAAAGCCCAGTGTCCGGATATCGAGGAGGTCGTCCTCGGTCAGCTTGGAGGTGCAGTGCCGCTCGACAGCCAGCAGCAGGTCGCCGCGCTCCATGCCGGCGCCGTCGTCGGCGACACGGATCAGGGTCTTGCCGCCGCCGGCGGTGACGATCTCGATGCGCCGTGCGCCAGCGTCCACGGAGTTCTCGACAAGCTCCTTGACGACGCTTGCGGGGCGCTCCACGACCTCGCCCGCCGCGATGCGGTTGATCGTTGTCTCGGACAGTTGACGGACGGGCATTCCTGTTCCTGCTGATCACAAGCCGGACGGCCACGGAGCGAATCCGTGCCGGCTGAAGGCAGCATTCTATCTCATGCCGGCTCGCCTGATCACCCCGCAGCGCCGGGTTTCAACAGCGCGGCAGCCAGACGTCTTCATATGCAAACTATCGCATGATTGCATCGAAGATCTGATTTTCTGCCAATGCTTCGTGATTTTCGGAAGTTTAAACTTGCTTTAAGCAAGCAGGTACGACTATGGCGCATTCGTGTATTAATTGTATCATTTTATCATCCACTTCTTCGAAGGGTCTTCGGCCGCCATGCACCGACTCCTGACATTTATCGGGCTCGACAGCGGCGAAACGGACGTTCTGCGCGCGCAGTTGGAAACCTCGACCAAGCAGATTCCGGTTCTCTATTTCCTTCTGATCGTCAATTGCTGGGCACTTTCATCGTCGTTTATGAATCTTGCGCCCCTGTGGCTGACCATCACGCTGCCCGCCCTGCTGACGGTCCTCAGCGGCGCGCGCTTCGTCTTCTGGCTGAGGGTGCGGCATCGGCGCGTCCCCGACGACCGGATTTTGAAGCAGCTTCTTGGAACCGTTGTCATCGCCGCCGTTCTGAGCGCATGCTTCGTGACTTGGGCGCTCGCCCTGTTTCCCTACGGCGATGTCCGCGCCCAGGACCACGTCACCTTTTTCATCGGCATCACCGTCGTCAGCTGCATCTTCAGCCTGCTGCACTTTCTCCAGGCTGCCCTGACGGTCACGGCCGTGGTGATCCCCGCCTATGTGATCTATCTGCTCCGGACGGGCGATCCGACCCTCCACGCCATCGCGATCAACCAGTTCCTCGTGACGATCGCCATGGTCAACATCCTGATCGTGGGATCGCGGGATTTCGCCCAGCGCGTCCGCAGCCAGGTGGAGGCGACGCGCCTCAGCGAGGAAAACGCCCGCCTTGCCAACCGCGACAGCCTGACCGACCTGCCAAACAGGCGCCAGTTCTTCTCCACCCTCGAAGCTCTGCTCGACCGTCCGGATGCCGGCCGGCGCCGCTTCATCGTCGGCGTCGCCGATCTCGACGGCTTCAAGGCCGTGAACGACCGCTACGGCCACAGCGCCGGCGACCAGATCCTGGTCGAGGCGAGCCGGCGCCTTGCCGAAATCGAGGGGCTTTTCGTGGCGCGGCTCGGCGGTGACGAATTCGGTCTCGTCATCGATGCCGAACTCGGCGACGAGGCGATCATGGACGAAGGCCGGCGCATCTGCGAATGCCTGGCCCTGCCCTACGACATGCCGGGGATCTATGCGCGCATCGCCGGGTCCATCGGCTTTGCCGCCGCGCCGGATGCCGGCCGGAGCGCGGAAGTGCTCTACGAGCGCGCCGACTACGCGCTCTATCACGCCAAGGCCAGCGAACGGGGCAAGCCCGTGCTCTTCTCCGAGCATCACGAGCGGCAAATCCGGCAAAGAAGCATCGTCGAGCAGTGCCTTCTCGGTGCGGATCTGGAGCGGGAACTGGAACTGCGTTTCCAGCCCATGATCGACATCACCACCAACAGGCCCATCGCCTTCGAGGCCCTTGCCCGCTGGACGAGCCCCGAAATCGGATCGGTCCCGCCCGACGTCTTCATCGCGGCGGCCGAGCGCATCGATCTCATCGGCACGATGACGCATGTCCTCTTTGCCAAGGCTCTCGAGGCCATGCGCCAATGGCCGGACGACATCAGGCTGTCGTTCAACCTCTCCGCCCGCGATATCTCCAGCACCGAGATGGTTCTGAAAATCATCGACATGCTCCAGCGCAGCGGGCTTCCACCGAGCCAGATCGACCTGGAGGTCACGGAGACATCGCTCGTCGCCGATTTCGACAGCGCCCGCCAGTCGCTGCAGGCGCTGAAACTGATGGGCGTGAGGATCGCGCTCGACGACTTCGGTATCGGCTACTCGAGCCTGAGCTATGTCCATCGCCTGCCGCTCGACAAGGTCAAGGTCGACCGCAGCTTCATGCGCGATCTGGAGACAAGGACGGAAAGCCGCAAGCTCCTCAAGAGCGTCATCGATCTTTGCCGCTCGCTGGATATCGGCTGCGTGGCCGAAGGCGTCGAGACGGCCGATCAGGTCGCCATTCTGACGAGCCTCGGCTGCACGACGATGCAGGGCTATTACTTTGCCCGGCCGATGACCGGGACCGAAGTGCATGCCTTCATTGCCGCGACCTGCAACGACAGGGGCGCGGGCCTGCGCAGCTGGGGTTGAGACGCCTCGATCCTGCTGTGCCGAAGCACTTCAGCAATCGGACGCCGCCACTTCTTGCCCACAAATGCCTCGCGTCGTCTGGACGCAACCGGCCCGATCCGGCATAGGAAGGCGCAAGCGGGCCTGCCCCGCCCCTTCCAGCCTACGACAGGACGGACCGCCCGTGACCGCCAGCGACAGCATCGACATTCTTTCCGGCCTCAGCCCGATCGCGGACCGATATGACGGGATCATCTGCGACGTGTGGGGCGTGCTGCACAACGGCGTCATCGGCTATGCGGCGGCAAGCGAGGCGCTCGCGACCTTCCGCAAGACGACGGGCCGTCCGGTGGTGCTCCTGACCAACGCGCCGCGGCCGGCCGCTCTCGTCGCCGACATCCTCGACGGCTTCGGCGTCTCGCGGGAGGCCTATGACAGCATCGTCACGTCGGGCGACGTGGCGCGCGAGGCCATCGAGGAAAAGATCGACGTGCCGGCCTTCTTCATCGGGCCGGAACGGGACCTGCCGCTTTTCTCGGATCTGTCGCCAAACCTTGTCGATGAAGCGGAGGCCGATCTGATCCTCTGCACCGGCCTTTTCGACGACGACGTCGAAACGCCGGACGACTACCGCGACCGGCTGCAGGTTCTTGCGAGCCGCGGCGCGACGATGATCTGCGCCAATCCCGATATCGTCGTGGAACGGGGCGACCGCCTGATCTACTGCGCCGGGGCGCTCGCCCAGCTTTATGCCGAACTCGGCGGCCCGACGATCATGGTCGGCAAGCCCTACAAGCCGGTCTATGACGCGGCGCTTGCACGGATCAGCGGCCATGCCGGCAAGGCACTTGCCTTCGACCGGCTGCTCGCCATCGGCGATGCGCTCGCCACCGACGTGCGCGGTGGCTGGGGACAGGGGATGGATGTGCTGCTGGTGACCGCCGGCATCCATGCGGCGGATTTCGGTCCGGTGGAGACACCCGACCCGGAGAAGATCGCGAAGCGGCTGGCGATCGAGGGACTTGCCGCCGTCGCCGCCGTTCCGCGCCTGAGGTGGTAAGAAAGCCGGCAATGATGCCCTCGCGCCACACGATCCGTGACGCGAGGCCGACCATGCCTCAGGAGAACATGTCGTCGATGTCGTTCTGGTTGACGCCCTCGCCCTTGAACTGAGGCCCGTGCAGGATCAGTTCGCGCCGGCGCTTCTCCTCGGCTGTTTCTTCTTCCGGCTCCGCCTCGTCCGTCTCCTGCACGACCAGCTTCAGCTTCTGAACGAGGGCGCTAACGCGCTCGTCGATGTGATTGAGCGTCTCGACGACCTTGGAAATGCGCTGGCCCGAAATGTCCTGGAAGGAGCAGGCCTCGAAAATCTCGATGACCTTGTCGTTGACGACCGCCTGATAGGCCTCGCTGTCGGAAGGATCGGCCGCCATGATCGTCTCGGCGGCGCTCATGATCGTGTTGGTCGCCTCCTCGGTCGCCTCCACGACGGCATCGAGTTCGCGTCCGGCAACCGGCAGCCGCTTGTGGCGCATGTCGGAGAGGCGCAAGGCCGCAAGGTCGGATTTCATGGTGGTGATCTCGCCGGCCATTTCCGCGAGATCCTGATAAATGTCCGCGTCGAAGGTCGAAAAATAGCCCTTCAGGGAATCGGCCATCACCTCGGCAAGGCCCATCACGTCATTGATGGTGACATTCTCTTTCAGCCGGTTCGCTTCCAGATACTGGATCACGCGGCCCATGCCCCGTTCGTCGATGGCTTCCATGGGGTCATTCCCTTCATTGCGCATTCGGCCCTGCTACCTCCCGATGAGCGTAACCCGATCCCGGCGCACCGTTATCTTTCGAGTCCCAACGACGACCGATGGATAAACCCGTTCGGTACGGAGCAATACCGATGGTGTTTTGCTGTACCGATTCTATTCATTAACCACGGAAATGCTTGAATTTCGATTAACTCGACCGGTTGAACTTGACCGACCGACGACAACCGCTGCCTTTAGATCTCGTCATTGGACAATTCGCCGTCAGGACCGCACGGCCGAAACACAAGCGCAAAAAGGCCCGCGGCATGGCCACGGGCCCTTTCCAGATTCTTGCCCGGAAGCACGGTTTCCGCGGCGGCCCGGCCGCCTCCCCCGGTCTCCGGAATATGCGATCACAGCAGACGGCGATCAGACGCCGAAGACGGCCTCGATCTTGCCCTTCAGCGTCTGTGCGTTGAACGGCTTGACGATGTAGTTGTTCACGCCGGCCTTCTTGGCGGCGATCACGTTTTCCGTCTTGGATTCGGCCGTCACCATGATGAACGGGGTCTTGGCAAGGCCCGCGTCGGCACGCACCTGCTTCAGGAGCTCGTAGCCGGTCATCGGCTCCATGTTCCAGTCCGAGATCACCAGACCGTACTTGCGCTCTTTCATCTTGCCGAGCGCCTCGGTGCCGTCCGCTGCTTCGTCGACGTCTTCAAACCCGAGCTGCTTGAGCAGGTTGCGGATAATGCGGATCATGGTCTTGTAGTCATCAACCACGAGAACCGACATCGAAGTGTCCAGGGCCATCGTCAACTCCAAACTTGACTGCGAATCCTTCGCATGACGCTTTATTGGCATGTGCCTGAGGGCGACTTCACCTTGCGGTGGACGCCTCTTCGAAAAGCAAATTACGGCAGGGACCTGAAAAGTCAGTTAATCGGTCAGAATTTTGTCAGGCCGCCTGCCTAAGGCGTCAGTTGATCGTCCGGACGGACCGATTTGAACAGGCATCGCCCCGACCGTGTCAGGCTTTCAGCCCGATCAAATGTCGCATGCGACAAAAGGAGGGAATGGTTCGGGACGCGGGCATTGTAGAATAGCCGCAAGCCGCCCTGAGCGGATCGACGACTGCACAAGACCAACAAGCGAAAGACCGCGTCATGTCATTTCACGAGGCGACCTCGCATTTCTATGAAGACCTCAAGGTCGGCATGCGCGAGACCTATCTGAAGACGGTGCTCGATTCCGATGTCATCGGCTTTGCCCAGATTTCCGGCGACCATAACCCCATCCACCTGTCGGAGCATTTTGCCGCCAAGACACGCTTCGGCGGCCGCATCGCCCACGGCCTCTATACCGCCAGCCTGATTTCCGCCGTCCTCGGCATGCGCCTGCCGGGCCCCGGCGCCGTCTATCTGTCGCAGACGCTGAAGTTCCGCGCACCGGTGCGCATCGGCGACGTGATCGCCGTCAGCGTGGAGGTCGCCGAACTCATCGAGAAGGGATCGCGCGTCCGCCTCGCCTGCGAGGCCCATGTGGATGCGACAATCGTGCTCGAGGGCGAGGCGATGGTCATGGTGCCGCGCAGGGCCGACATGCCCGGCGCGCTCGCAGGGGACTAGAGCAGGCGTTTTGCTGCGGCGCATGATGAGCGCTTGACCGGCGCGCCCGCCACGGGCAGTTTCCCGGCAGTCAACTTGTCATGTGCCGCAGGCCGCCCCGGCCGCGGACTTCACCCGCCGCAAGCCTCTGGTCGATGCCCACATCCGACGCCCGTCCCGCCGCCTTTCCCTGCGATCTTGCCGCCCTGCCCGCCTCACTGCGCGGCGGCGTGGTGGCCATCGGCAACTTCGACGGCATGCACCGGGGCCATCAGGCGGTGCTGGCCGACACGCGGCAAGCGGCCGATGCCATCGGCGCGCCGGCTCTGGCGCTCACCTTCGAGCCGCATCCGCGCTCCTTCTTCCGGCCGGACCAGCCCGTCTTCCGCCTGACGCCGCTGCACGCGAAAGCGCTGATCGCCGAAGCGCTGGAGCTTGACGGCTTGGTGTTCACGCCCTTCGACGCAGACTTCGCCGCAAGCCCGCCGGAGCGTTTCGTCGACGAGGTGATCGTCGGCCGGCTCGGCGCGCGGCAGGTGGTCGTCGGCTGGGACTTCCATTTCGGCGCCAAGCGGGCGGGCAATGCCGAGTATCTCGTCGAGGCGGGCAAGAGGCACGGCTTCGACGTGACCATCGTCGGCCCCTTCGACGACGAGGGCGGCGAGACAATCTCCTCAAGCCGCATCCGCATGGCGCTGGCGCGCGGCGATCTGGCGCTCGCCTCGGGCCTGCTCGGCTACCGCTGGTTCTTCGAGGGGGTAGTCAAGGACGGCGACAAGCGCGGACGGACCATCGGCTATCCGACGGCCAACATCGCCCTTGCGCCGGAATGCGAGCTGCGCCAGGGCATCTACGCGGTCATGGCCGAAGTCGACGGCGAACGCCATTCCGGCGTTGCGAGCTACGGCCGGCGGCCGACCTTCGACAACGGCGCGCCGGTGTTCGAGACCTTCATCTTCGACTTTACCGGCGACCTCTACGGCAAGACGTTGCGGGTGACGCCGGTCTCCTATCTGCGCGGCGAGGAAAAATTCGACAGCGTCGAGGCGCTGATTGCCCAGATGGACAAGGACAGTGAGGAAGCCCGCGCGGTGCTCGCCGGCATCACGCCCGTCTCGGGGCTCGATACGCGTCTGATGTTCGGGTGAGAGACCCGTCGCTCTGCTTGCGGTTTCGCTTTATTTCTTTTCATCGCCCCTGTAGAAAGCGGGCCATGCGAACGATAGCGCCCGCGCGTTTCCCCATTCCGTCGATTGGCCGAATTATCGGCCCGGTTCCGCTCGCCTGAGTGCGCCGGGGCCGGGACAGACGCCCATGCGCGCGAAAGCAGGTCAGGACCTGACCGCCGGACCGCGCCGCCCCGCACAGGATGCGGGATCATCGTTCCCAAGAATTTCTGACGTTTTGACGAGCCACCGACAATGACCGACACCGCCGAAACTGCCGGCCGCGACTATTCCGAGACGCTTTATCTGCCGAAGACCGACTTTCCCATGCGCGCCGGGCTGCCGAAGAAGGAGCCCGAGACGCTGGAGAAGTGGAAGGAGATGGGCCTCTACAAGCGCCTGCGCACAGCCGCCAAGGGGCGCACCAAGTATATCCTCCACGACGGCCCGCCCTATGCCAACGGCAACATCCACATCGGCCACGCGCTCAACAAGACGCTGAAGGACATGGTGACCCGCTCCATGCAGATGGCGGGCTACGACAGCAATTATGTGCCCGGCTGGGACTGCCACGGCCTGCCGATCGAGTGGAAGATCGAGGAGCAGTATCGCGCCAAGGGCAAGAACAAGGACGAGGTGCCGGTCAACGAGTTCCGGCAGGAATGCCGCGACTTCGCGACCCACTGGGTCGGCGTGCAGCGCGAGGAATTCCGCCGGCTGGGCATCGAGGGCGACTGGGACAATCCGTATCTGACGATGAATTTCGCGTCAGAAGCCTTTATCGCCAACGAGTTGATGAAGTTCTCCATGTCCGGCCAGCTCTATCGCGGCTCCAAGCCGGTGATGTGGTCGGTTGTGGAAAAGACCGCGCTCGCCGAGGCCGAGATCGAATACCACGACTATCAGTCGGACCAGATCTGGGTGAAGTTCCCGGTGGTGAAATCGGGTAACGCTGACCTTGTCGACGCAGCTGTCGTCATCTGGACGACCACGCCCTGGACCATGCCGGGCAACCGCGCGATCAGCTATTCCGACCGCATCTCCTACGGCCTCTACGAGGTGACGGAGGACGGCCTGCCGGACGAGAACTGGGTGAAGAAGGGTGACAAGTTTATCCTTGCCGAAAATCTCGTGGCCGACGTCTTCAAGCAGGCGCGCGTGACGACCTACACGCATCTGCGCGGCGTCGCGGCCGACGAGTTCGCCACCCTCACCTGTGCCCACCCGTACCGGAGCCTTGGCCTCGGCGGCTATCAGTTCGACGTGCCGCTGCTCGCCGGTGAGCATGTCACCGACGACACCGGCACCGGCTTCGTCCACACCGCTCCCGGCCACGGCACGGACGACTTCGAGGTCTGGATGGACAATGCCCGCGCTCTGGAAGCGCGCGGCATCGATACGGCTATCCCCTTCACGGTCGCCGACGACGGCTTCTACACGAAGGATGCGCCGGGCTTCGAGGGTCATCAGGTCATCACCTTCAAGGGCGACAAGGGCACGGCCAACAAGGAGAATATCGAGAAGCTGAAGGAAGCTGGCGCCCTCATCGGCCTTGGCCGCCTGAAGCATCAGTATCCGCATTCCTGGCGCTCCAAGAAGCCGATCATCTTCCGCAACACGCCGCAGTGGTTCGTCTACATGGACCGTGCGATCGGCGGCGCGGACGACACGCTGCGCGCCCGCGCCCTCAAGGCCATCGACGACACGCGCTTCGTGCCGGCCGCCGGCCAGCGCCGCCTGCGCTCGATGATCGAGAACCGGCCGGACTGGGTGCTCTCGCGCCAGCGCGCCTGGGGCGTGCCAATCACCGTCTTCATCCACAAGGACACGGCCGAAATCCTCAAGGACGCAGACGTCAACGCGCGCATTTTCGAGGCCTTCAAGACCGAGGGCGCGGACGCCTGGTATGCGGAGGGCGCCAAGGAGCGTTTCCTCGGCAACGCCTACGACGCGAACGACTGGGAGAAGATCGACGACATCCTCGATGTCTGGTTCGATTCAGGGTCGACTCATGCCTTCTGCCTGGAACAGCGCGACGACCTGAAGCCGAACCGCAAGGGCCTCGGCGGACCAGACTACGTGCTCTATCTGGAAGGCTCGGACCAGCATCGCGGCTGGTTCCATTCCTCGCTGCTGGAATCCTGCGGCACGCGCGGCCATGCCCCCTATGACGCGGTGCTCACCCACGGCTTCACCATGGCCGAGGATGGGCGCAAGATGTCGAAGTCGCTCGGCAATCAGGTCTTCCCGCAGGACGTGATCAAGCAGTTCGGTGCCGACATCCTGCGCCTCTGGGTCGCCTCCACCGACTATTGGGAAGACCAGCGGCTCGGCAAGGAAATCATCCAGACCAATGTCGACGCCTATCGCAAGCTCAGGAACACGCTGCGCTGGATGCTCGGCACGCTCGCCCACTACGAGGGCGAGGAGGTCGCGTTCGACGACATGTCGGAGCTGGAACAGCTGATGCTGCACCGGCTTGCCGAGTTCGATCCGATCGTGCGCGAGGCCTATCAGGCTTTCGACTACAAGAAGATCATCGCGACGCTGCTGAACTTCATGAACGTCGAGCTTTCGGCCTTCTATTTCGACGTGCGCAAGGACGCTCTCTACTGCGACCCGGCCTCGTCGGTGCGGCGCAAGGCGGCGCTTTTCGTCGTCTCCAAGCTCTTCGACAGCGCCGTCAAGTGGCTCGCCCCCATGCTGCCCTTCACCATGGAGGAATGCTGGTGGTCGCAGAACGGCGAGGCGGCCGGCTCAGTGCACGAGCAGGCCTTCCCGGAGATCCCGACGGAATGGCTCAACCCCGCGCTGGCCGCGAAGTGGGACAAGATCCGCGAGGTGCGCCGTGTCGTCACCGGCGCGCTGGAGATCGAGCGCACGGCAAAGACCATCGGCTCGTCGCTTGAGGCGGCGCCGGTCGTCCACGTCACCGACCCTGCCCTCTTCAAGGCGCTGGAAGGGCGCGACTTCGCCGACATCTGCATTACCAGCCAGATCGCGGTGACGGACGCGGACGCGCCCGACGGCGCCTTCACGCTCCCGGACGTGCCGGGCGTCGCGGTCGTCTTCAAGAAGGCGGACGGCCGCAAGTGCGCGCGCTCGTGGAAGGTGCTGCCCGAAGTCGGCACGGATGCCGACTATCCCGACCTTTCGCTGCGGGACGCCGCGGCGATGCGGGAGTTCGATGCCAAGCGCGACGCGGCCTGAGATGGCGGACACGGCAGACCAGGACCAGTTGCGGCGACGCCGGGTTATCGGCATCGCCATCGTGCTTGTGGGGCTTATCGCGGATCAGGCCTCGAAGCTCTGGATCCTGGGCAACAACGTGGTGACCAGCGGCGAACGGCTGGTCATCACGCCCTTCATGGACTTCGTGCTGGTCTGGAACCGGGGCATTTCTTATGGCCTCTTCCAGCAGGACAGCGCCACCGGGCGCTGGACGCTGCTCGGCATCACCGTATTGGCGGTGCTGCTTCTCGGCCGCTGGATGCTGAAGAGCCATTCCACGCTGGCAGCCGTGGCGCTCGGCCTCGTGGTCGGCGGGGCCATCGGCAACGGTATCGACCGCTTCGTGCACGGCGCCGTGGTCGATTTCGTGCACCTGCATGCCTTCGGTCACAGCTGGTACGTGTTCAACCTCGCCGACACGTGGATCGTTGCGGGGGTGGCGCTGCTCCTGTATGACTCCCTCAAAAGCAGCCACAGGGATGCCGCAAAGGACGTCTAGGGTCCGAATCGGTATGTCCATACTGATGATGGGGCCGACGGGCGATGTCTTCGCATCAGTCGGGCTGGAAGCGAAGACGGTGATGACGAAAAAGACCCTGGGATCGATTGCCCTGCTGCTCGCCGGAACGACGTTGCTCGGTGCCTGTTCTGCCACCACGACATTCGTCGACGAGGACGATCCCAACGAGATCGTCGGGTCCGGAACCATGGGTCGCGACATCCTGACGGCGTTCGGCGCCGTGCCCCCCAGAACCACCCGATACGATTTCAAGGCGCGCGCGCCCCTGGTACTGCCGTCGTCCACCGAACAGCTTCCCGAACCGGAACAGCGCAACCAGGTCGCCAACACGCAGGACTGGCCGGTTGACCCGGATGAGCAGAAGAACGCGCGCTTCCGCGAAGTCGCCGCCCAGGATGCCGTCCGCGATCGCAAGGATCAGGCCTATATCCCCGCGTCGCAGCTTCTGAACGTGCAGGGCAACAAGGACGTCGAGGCGGAGATCGCCAGCCGGCGGCGCCGGGTTCTTTCCAAGGATCCGCAGAAGCCCCTGACATCGGCGGAACTTGGCGGTGTGCAGGCATTGAGCGGCTCTTCGGCCGGAGGCGACCTCTACGATTCCGCTGGTAATCCGATCCGCAAGAAGCTGACCGCGCCGCCGACGACCTACCTGGAAGCGTCCGATCAGTATCCGGTCGCCATTCCGGATGAGAAGGACGGCAAGCCGCGAAAGAGAAGCGGCGGAATCCTGAGCAGCTGGATGGGATCTTCCGAGTAATCGGTTTTCCCGCCTTGCCGAGCGCCTGAGCCGGCCGTCAAAAATCCATCGGATACCGAAAGGCCCGTCTCCCCATGGGGGACGGGCCTTTCGATTCCAGCCATCGTTTCTTCGTCGGGATATGCCTCGTCGCCGAGGCCTGAGCCGGAGCATCGCGTCTCAAGCGACTGTCCGTCAGCGCCCCGTCAACGACCGACCCTTGCGGTCGCGCGCGCGGCGTCTGCCGGCTGCCCGGTCTGCAGGACCTCGGGGCGGACCAGCCGCGGGGCAGAGAAGAGATTGCCCTGCGCAAGACGGATCTCGTAGTCGAGCAGGTCGAGCACCTGCGCTTCCGTCTCGATCTGGTCGACGATGAGCTCCAGCCCCTTGCGAGCAAGATGGCCGGCAAGGTCGACCGGGTGGATGTCGCCCTTCAGGGGCTCCCGCTCGCCGCGCCCGAGCAGCCTGTCGGCGGACACCCGGGCATACCGGAAACCGCGCTCGCCAAGGCTCTGATAGTCCAGCCGGAGATCGGCGATGGAGCCGATCGAGAAGCGGTAGCCGAGTTCGGCGATCGCGGCGAGGCTCTCCGTTTCGATGGGCCCCATCTGGCGGACGTCCGGCTCAGCGAATTCGAAGGTCACAAACTCGGCCATCGTCCGGTTCTGTGCCACGAACCCCTGGAACTCCCGGAAGAAAGGCCCGTCGAGAAGACTTCCGAGCGAGAGCGTCGTCATGATGCCGACATCGCGATTGCGCGAATTGAGGCGCTTCATGATCTGGAAGGCCCGCACCACCAGGAACGTATCGATCCGCGGGGTGATCCGCGCGACCTCGGCCATTTCCCTCAGGGCCCGGCCGGAGATCATGTCGCCGCTGCGCGTGCGCAGCACGGCGATCGCCTCGTAGATGCGGACCTTGCGCTGGGGCAGGACGACGATCGGCTGCAGATGGATCTCCATCCGCTCCGAGCGGATGCTCTCGATGATCTCCTGTTCCACGGCCGAGGGGACGCGGGTTTCTGCGGCGGGGGCCGGTGCCGGACGGGAGGGTGCAGGAGCGGGCGGCTCCGAGTGAAACCCCGAGTGACGGACAGGGAAGGTTTCCGCCGGTTGCTGCACGGCGGGCTGGGCCACCTCCGCAAAGAGCGGCTCCGGCCGTTCGACCGGGGCGGCGTGGGCCGGCGCCTGCGGCCGGCGCTCGAGTGTATCCAGACGTTGCTCGGCATCGGCCAATGTGTCCGTCACCTGCTTCAGCAGGGACCCGAGCAGCATCACCTCCTCGGCCAGCGGGGATTCGGTATCGGCCAGACCCTCGGCGACCTTCGTCTCCAGGCGGGTCATGCGGGCGGTCAGGTCGCCCACGTCCTTGGTCAGGTCCGAGGTCACGACGCCGATCTCTCCGACCCGCTTTTCAAGCCAGTCGCGATCGGCGCGGCGCTGCAGGGTGGTCTGGAACAGCACCATGGCGCACAGCGAGGCGATGCCGAGGATCGCCGCCTGCCCCATCGGAAAATCGAACAGCACATTCAGGACGATCACGATCGACGCGGCGATGATCACCATCGACCCGATCACCAGAACGGACGCAAGACGCATCATGACCCTGTCCGCACCCCTCTGTGTCTCCTGCTCGCCGCCGGGACCATTCCGGCTCGCCCGGCCGTCCGCGCATCGGCGGTGCCGACGGGCTTTACCGGCGCACCAACCGAATCATAGGGCATCATGGGCGATTTCAGGGGCCCGCGCACGCCGGCCGTGGCGGCAGCAAGGCAAAATCGCCGGTTTCCCACAGGCTTCATCCTGCCGGAAGCACCCCGATCAAACCGGCTGGCGGAGACGCCCACGCCAGGGCTTGACCTTCCACTTGCTGGAAGGACCAAATCAGGGTCATTCGCTGTCCTCCGGAACGGGGACTGCGCGCACTTCAAGGAGAAATGCCATGATCGAGCTCGTTGTTGACGGCATCACGTGTGGCGGCTGCGTCAAGACCATCATGAAGACCGTGGACCGGGTCGAGCCCGGCGTATCCGCCGACGTCAACGCGGAGACCGGTGTCGTGCGCATCGCGTCGGAAGCGCCGCGGGAGACCTTTGCCAAGGCAATCGAGGCCGCCGGCTACGACGTGCGCGGCTGAGGGCTGGCACTGTCGGTGACGGCAGAGCAAAGGTTGGACAATTGGTCCCGCGCGGCAGCAGGCGCGCGGGCATCGATCACGCAAACGCCGCCTAACACCCTGAAAAGGCGATCCCAATAGCCTGCGGTTACTATTTGTTTACCTTGTTTGGCCGATGATGACCCCGAGCGCGGCAGAATTCCGCGCCGGACAAGCAAGGAATGCATTGGTATGGGTGTCTCAATACGCCCCTCATCGGCGTTGCGCGTGCTTTTGGTCGACAGCGATCCCGAAGCGAGGAACATTCTCAAGCGTGCTCTGGAACAGCGGATCGCACGCCCCCTGATGATCCTGGAAACCGCATCCCCCGAGACCGCCCGGCTGATGCTGGCCGAACAGAATTTCGACGTTCTCACCCTTGACCTTGACACCATCGGCGGGCCGTCCGGCTACCCCGAATTCCACACGCTGGCGCGCTCCTCGCTGACCTATGTCTGCGGTGAGGCTTCACGGGTGATCGAGGCCGTCGCCGTGGTTCGCGCGGGCGCTGCCGACTATGTCGAAAAGCCCCTCGACGGCACGGCCTTCGCCCGCCGCATCGAACGCCAGTTCGTCGTCGCCGAGGCCATCACGGTCGCCGAATGCAACGGCCTCGTCGGTCGCTCGGCCCGCATGCGCACGCTCTTCGACCAGATCGCCCGCGTCGCCCCGGCCTCCGCCCCGGTTTTCATCTCGGGCGAAACCGGAACCGGCAAGGAACTCTGCGCGCGTGCGATCCACAGCAAGTCGCGCCGCCGCGAAGGCCCCTTCGTCGTCGTGGACTGCGCCAGCCTCGGACGCGACGACCTCATGATGGCGCTCGCCGGTTCAGACGGAACCGGAGCATTGTTCCGCGCGAACGGCGGGTCCCTGCTCCTCGACGAGGTCGGCGGCCTCGACCCGGCGGTCCAGGCCATGCTCGTGCGCTTCATCGAAAGCGGCGAGGTCGTCGGGCTCAACGGCGAGGTCTTGCCGCAGCGCCTCGACGTGCGCCTGCTCGCCACCACGGAGCATCTTCCCGAAGCCCTGATCCAGACCGGCACCATGCGGGCCGACCTCTTCTATCGTCTCAACGTACTGACGATGCGCCTGCCGGCGCTGCGCGAACGGCCGGAGGATATCGGACCGATCGCCGAGGCGGTGCTGAAACGCTGCGCCGAACAGGGCGGAACGGCCTTCTCGCGCTTCGCTCCGTCGGCGGAAAAAGCAATCTCCAGTTACGCTTGGCCCGGCAACGTCCGCGAACTCGAGAACCTCATCCACCGCATCGCAATGCTTAACGACGGCGAGGTAATCACTGCCGAAATGTTGAGCAATGCCGGTCTCGGCCTTCACCGCACCTCGACCACCGCCAGCATCACGCCAATCCGGTCCGGTGCGACGGGCGAGGTCGCCGAGAAGGCGCAGACGCCAGCAGCCGCGCGGGTCAAGCCGCTCTGGATGACCGAGGCGGAGGTGATCGAGGAGGCCATCGAGGCCTTCGACGGCAATATCGCCCGCGCTGCGGCGGCCCTCGAAATCAGTCCGTCGACCATTTACCGAAAGCGGCGCAGCGTCGCTCAATCGGCGAAGGATCTCTTGCCGCAAGTCCGATTTGGCTGATAGACGTTTGTCGTGGTCGATTGTGGGGGCAACGACCGGCTGGCCGCGGAGGCCTGCCGGTTGTTTTTGTTTGAAAACTTGCTTTTCCCGCCATTGAGCCGCTAGATCGGCGCGCCGTATTGTGGCCTCATATGTGGTCCCTATGCGTCGCACCAAACTTCTGAGTTGGGCAACTGACATCATCGGCGCTCCCACGCCGGCATGATGCCTTTTCCAGGTCGAAGCCCCCGTGCGACGGCCGCTCCTGTCTTAGCTCACCGGTCGATAGCCGGCTGTTATGTCGAGGGCCTGGTCTGATGTTCCTTCCGCGTTGCCTGCGTGGCGCCGCCTTTCTTGCTTGTGCTTTCGCCGTCCTTGAGATGACGGGCGTGCCCGCCCTGGCCGGCGAACTCGTCGACCATGCCACGACGGCCGAAAAGCTGCTCGGGGAAGACAAGCCCGTCCAGGCGCTTGCGGAAATGGAGGCTGCCTTCAACGCCGCCTGGGATCTTGCGCCACTCGGTTTTTCCGAGGCCCTTTTCGTTGCGGCCCGCCCGGCCGGTTTCGGGATCTATGACGCCCGCCCTTCCAACATCTTCAAGGAAGGCGAGGACATGCTGGTCTATGCCGAGCCCTTCGGCTTCGGCTATGGCCGCGACGGCGAGTTGTTCCTCATCGACTTCAAGGCCGATTTCGAGCTGAGGACGCCGACCGGCCAGGTGCTGCACCAGCAGGACGGCTTTGCCGACCTGAAGATGCGCAGCCGGCGCCGGAACAAGGAGTTCCAGGTCTTCATCACCTACAATTTCTCGGGGTTGAAGCAGGGCGACTATGTGCTCGTGACGCGGCTGCACGATCTTCACTCCGACAAGGTCGCCTCTTTCGACCTGCCATTCACGATCGTCCCCGGCGACAGTTCGAGCACGCCGCCGGCGGGCAATGCAACGACAGGCGCCACGCCGGCTCCCGCTGCGCCCGCGCAATGATGCAGGTCCGTCCGGCGACGGACAGTGACGGCCCGGCGATCGCAAGGCTTATTGCCGACGTCTTCGCCGACTACGAGAACTGCCCGTTCGACCGGACCGAGTTCCCCGAACTCGATGCGCCTGCCTCCCACTACTCGGCCCGTGGCGGCGCGCTGTTCATCGGCGAGGTCGAGGCTCACCCGTTCCCGATTGCCGCCAGTCTCGCCTATTCGGTGCCCGAGCCGGGCATTGCGGAGCTGCACAAGTTCTACCTCGACAAGTCCCTGCGCGGCCGGCGAATGGGCTTCCAAATCTACGAGCGCGTCCTCTCCGAAATCCGCTCGCGCGGACTTCGGCGCATTCGGCTCTGGACCGACACGCGCTTTCAATCCGGGCATCGCTTCTATGAACGGGCAGGCTTCGCGCGCCAGCCCGTGACGCGGTTTCTCGACGATGTCACGCAGGCATGGGAATATGCCTATACAATCGAATTGAAACCGGCATGACCTTGAAAACGCTCGCCTCACCCCTGCCTGTCATCGTTGCCATCCTCGCCATCTTCCTGCTGTCGATCATGGATGCGGCGATCAAGACGCTGACCAGCAGCTTTCCGACAGCCGAGATCGTGTTCCTGCGCTATCTCTCCGGGCTTTTCGTCGCGATGGCGGTGTTTGCCGGCAGCGGCGTTGCGCTGCCCAGCCGTCAGGGGCTTGGACGAGCGGCCCTGCGAGCGGTCACCATCCTGGTGACAGCCGGCTTCTTCTTCCACACGCTGAGCCTGCTGCCTCTCGCGGAAGCGGTCGCCATCACCTTCACAGCCCCGCTGTTCCTGACCCTGCTGGGCCGGCTCATTCTCGGCGAACCGGTCAGCCGGCACGCCGCGCTCGCCATCGCGCTGGGCTTTGCCGGGCTCGGCATCATGTTCGCCGGACGCATCGCCTCGGAGACCACCAGCGGCGAACCGATCGGCTATCTCTATGGCCTGATCGCTTCCTTTTCCTATTCGCTCGCCACGATCCTGTCGCGCAAGGACAGCGCCCACGACCATGTCATCGTCATGGTCACCGCCCAGCATTTCTTCGTCACAGCCTTTTCCCTGCCCTTCACCTTGTCCGTGTTCGTCATGCCGCACGGGCACGACCTCCTCTTCTTCGCGCTGATCGGGCTCCTGGGTGCGTCGGGTCATTTCGCGCTCGTCTGGGCCTATGCCCATGCTCCGGCTTCCCGGCTTGCGCCAATCGAGTTCACGTCTCTCCTCTGGGCGCCATTGTTCGGCCTCGTTTTCTTCGCAGAAAGACCGACGATGCCGACCATCGCCGGAGCCGCGCTGATCGTCGCGGCTGCCACTCTCGTGATCCGGCAGGGATCCCAGTCGGACGCGCCCGCCTGAAGAAATCTTCCAAGAATTTTTGCCCTGCCCGTTGCGGTGCCATTGACAACACGAAGTCGTGATCCTATCTCGGCTGCGTCTGTTGGCACTCCTCCATGCCGAGTGCTAACAGGCGCCGGAATTTTCCGTGCGAGGCAAAAACCCGCACGCCCCCAAGAGGAGCATGAACTCATGAACTTCCGTCCGTTGCACGATCGCGTGGTCGTTCGTCGCCTCGAGTCCGAGGAGAAGACCGCCGGTGGCATCATCATTCCGGATACCGCCAAGGAAAAGCCGCAGCAGGGTGAAGTCGTCGCCGTCGGCCCCGGTGCCCGCGACGAAGCCGGCAAGATCGTGGCGCTCGACGTCAAGGCTGGCGACAAGGTTCTCTTCGGCAAGTGGTCGGGCACCGAAGTCAAGATCGACGGTCAGGATCTCCTGATCATGAAGGAAAGCGACATCATGGGCATCGTGGCCTGATCGGCCGATCCCTGATCTCGCTTTTTTTGTATTCCAACCATTCCAAGGAAAGATCCGAACATGGCTGCCAAGGAAGTCAAATTTGCTGGCGATGCGCGCGAAAAGATGCTGCGCGGCGTCGACATCCTCGCCAACGCGGTGAAGGTCACCCTCGGCCCGAAGGGCCGTAACGTCGTCATCGACAAGTCGTTCGGCGCCCCGCGCATCACCAAGGACGGCGTCTCCGTCGCCAAGGAGATCGAGCTCGAGGACAAGTTCGAGAACATGGGCGCCCAGATGGTGCGCGAAGTGGCCTCGAAGACCAACGACATCGCCGGTGACGGCACGACGACCGCCACGGTCCTCGCCCAGTCGATCGTCAAGGAAGGCGCCAAGGCGGTTGCCGCCGGCATGAACCCGATGGACGTCAAGCGCGGCATCGACCTCGCCGTCGCCGAGGCCATCAAGGACCTGCAGGCCCGCTCCAAGAAGATCTCCACCTCGGCCGAAGTCGCCCAGGTCGGCACGATCTCCGCCAACGGCGAGACCTCGATCGGCGCCATGATCGCCGAGGCGATGCAGAAGGTCGGCAACGAGGGTGTCATCACCGTCGAGGAAGCCAAGACCGCCGAGACCGAACTCGACGTCGTCGAAGGCATGCAGTTCGACCGTGGCTACCTGTCGCCCTACTTCGTGACCAACGCGGAGAAGATGATCGCCGATCTCGAGGATCCCTACATCCTCATCCACGAGAAGAAGCTCTCCAACCTCCAGGCCATGCTGCCGGTTCTCGAGGCTGTCGTTCAGTCCTCGCGCCCGCTCGTGATCGTTGCCGAAGACGTCGAAGGCGAGGCTCTGGCCACGCTCGTCGTCAACAAGCTGCGTGGCGGCCTCAAGGTTGCCGCCGTCAAGGCTCCGGGCTTTGGCGACCGCCGCAAGGCCATGCTCGAGGACATCGCGATCCTCACCGGCGGCCAGGTGATCTCCGAGGACCTCGGCATCAAGCTTGAGAATGTCACGCTCGACATGCTCGGCCGCGCCAAGAAGATCCAGATCACCAAGGAAAACACCACGATCGTGGACGGCGTCGGCGAGAAGGCCGACATCGAGGCTCGCGTTGGCCAGATCAAGGCGCAGATCGAGGAGACCACCTCGGACTACGACCGTGAGAAGCTGCAGGAGCGTCTTGCCAAGCTCGCGGGCGGCGTTGCCGTGATCCGCGTCGGCGGTGCGACCGAGGTCGAGGTGAAGGAGCGCAAGGATCGCGTCGACGACGCCCTGAACGCCACCCGCGCTGCCGTTGAAGAAGGTATCGTCCCGGGCGGCGGCACGGCTCTGCTGCGTGCCAAGGTCGCCGTCGAGAAGCTCTCGTCCGACAACTCCGACATCCAGGCCGGTATCAAGATCGTGCTTCGCGCGCTTGAGGCTCCGATCCGCCAGATCGCCGAAAACTCCGGCGTCGAAGGCTCGATCGTTGTCGGCAAGGTCAGCGAGATGGGCGAGACCAAGGGCTTCGACGCCCAGAACGAGACCTATGTCGACATGATCGAGATGGGCATCATCGACCCGACCAAGGTCGTTCGCACGGCTCTCCAGGACGCGGCTTCGATCGCCGGTCTCCTCGTCACCACCGAGGCCATGGTCGCCGAGCTGCCGAAGGACAAGTCGGCTCCGGCCATGCCGGGCGGCGGCATGGGCGGCATGGGCGGCATGGACTTCTGATCCGACTAGGATCGGAACGTCTGTCAAAGCCGCCCATCACTTGGGTGCTGAAGTCGGCAAGAGCCGACTTCAGGTGGCGGCATGGACTTCTGATCCGACCAGGATCGAAGCTTTCGCTGACAAAATCCGGAAAGGCGGGCCAATGGCCCGCCTTTTCTGTTTCTGGAGACACCTGCAGTCCGGATGAGATTTCCCACAACACCGTTGCGCAAGCGAACGTCGGCTATGCCGCACCAATGTCGACAAGCCAAATCGGAAGATTCAATACTTCAGTTTTTCTGAATCTCGCTTCATTTCTTCTAAATACTCCAGCAATTCCCGGTTCTAACCGTTTATATCTGGCATAATGGATGGCAGATTGACGCTACATACTTATGCGAAATGTCGCAGCATCACATTTTAACTTGAGTCGATGACTTCGTCTTCTTATCCCATTGGACAGTATCGCGCTGATCACAAGCCGTCCCTTGACATGGCCGCCCTCAATGATGGCCGGCGGGGGATCCACGGCAAAGATGCGCGTTCGCGTCATATGGGGGAAGCGAGCCGGACATGATCAGGAACAAAGTCATCAGCGCCGCCGAGGCGGTTGCCCTCATCCGCGACGACGACGTGATCTGCACGACGGGCTTCGTCCAGAGCTGCATTCCCGAGGCCCTGCATGCCGCCATCGAGAAGCGCTTCGTCGAAACCGGGGCGCCAAAGGGCTGCACGCTCATCATGTGCGCCGGCGCCGGCGACAGCAAAGGCCTCGGCACCGGCCGCCTGCATCATGACGGACTTCTGAAACGCGTGATCGCGGCGAACTTCGGACGCATGCCGAAGGTCGCCCAGGCGGCAGCCGAGAACCGGATCCACGGTTACAATCTGCCTCAGGGCGTCATCTCGCAGCTCTACCGGGCCTGCGCAGCCGGACAGCCGGGCCTCTTCTCAAGGGTCGGCCTGCACACCTACGTCGATCCACGTCTCGATGGCGGCAAGGTCAACGCCGTCACCCGCGAGGACATCGTCAAGCTGGTCGAGGTCGAGGGCGAGGAGTGGCTTTTCTACAAGGCGACCCCCATCGACGTCGCGCTGATCCGTGGCACCAGCGCCGATCCGGCCGGCAACATCAGCATGGAGCGCGAGAGCCTGACGCTCGATGTGCTGGCGCAGGCGATGGCCGCCCACAACAACGGGGGTATTGTCATCGCGCAGGTCGAGCGGATCGTCGAGCACGGCTCGATCAAGCCCAAGGACGTGAAGGTTCCCGGCATCCTCGTCGACTGCGTCGTCGTCGCGGAATGCCCGGAAGACCACCGGATGAACTACGGCGTCCAGTACAATCCCGCTCTTGCCGGCGAGATCCGGGTACCGGTCGATGCGATGCCGAAGATGCGCCTCGACGAGCGCAAGATCATCGCTCGGCGGGCGGCCTTCGAACTGCCGCTCAACGGCGTGATCAATCTCGGTGTCGGCGCGCCGGACGGTGTCGCATCGGTGGCCAACGAGGAGAAGGTGACGCCCTATATCACCATGACGACCGAGGCCGGCGCTGTCGGCGGCGTGCTGGCGGGCGGCTCCAGCTTCGGTTCGGCGGCGAACGCCCACTCGATCATCGACCAGAACCAGATGTTCGACTTCTACCATGGCCGCGGCCTCGACCTGACCGTGCTCGGCAAGGCGGAGTGCGATGCGGCCGGCAACGTCAACACCAGCCGCTTCGGCGGCCGGCTCAACGGCTGCGGCGGCTTCATCGACATCTCACAGAATGCCCGCGCCGTCGTCTTCACGGGCACCTTCACGGCCGGCGGGCTGGAAGTCGCCATCGAAGGCGGCGCCCTGCACATCGTCAAGGAAGGAAGGGCGCGCAAGTTCGTCAGGAATGTCGAGCAGATCACCTTCTCGGGCAAATATGCGCAGATGCGCTCGCAGCCGGTTCTTTACGTCACGGAGCGCTGCGTCTTCGAACTGACGCCGGACGGACTGGAACTCATCGAGGTCGCACCCGGCATCGACATTGAGCGCCATATCCTGGCGCAGATGGACTTCGAGCCCCTGATCGTCAAGCCGACGCTCATGGACCGGCGGATCTTCACCGACGAGCCGATGAACCTGATGGACGACCTGCTCAATCTCAAGCTTTGCGAGCGCGTGAGCTATGACACAGATCGCAACATCCTGTTCCTCAATCTGGAGGGATGGAACGTGCGCAAGAAGGGCGACATCGACGATCTGCAGAAGATTCTCGTCGACGCCTGCGTCAAGGCCGGCAAGCGCGTCCACTCGGTGGTCAATCACGAAGGCTGCCGCATCGCCGACGATCTCTACGATGACTATGCCGGCATGATCCAGCATCTGCTGGAGCACCACTACGCGACGACGACCCGCTATTCGACGAGCGCCTTCCTGCGGCTGAAAATGCAAGAGGCCCTGAGCAAGCGCGGCATCGCCCCGCATGTGTTCGAGCGTCAGGAGGAGGCCCACGCCTTTCTGCTGGAGCATGTCTCCGGCGTGCAGGCCGGATTCAAGAACGGCGCGGCGAGCCTTGATGCGCATTGCCGGATGCATTGAACACGGCCCGCACTGCGACCGGAGCCGAAGATTGATTATGCCCAATGCTGGCGACAGCCGAGGGCAAGGAGCGGTCTGCTAACGGTGGGAGAAGACCGCGCATCGGGCGCGGCCATCCTGTCCTGTTCGAGCCCGCCATGACAGCCTTCCGCGCCAGCGTCCGCGAATTCCTTTCGATCGCCCTGCCCTATTTTCGCTCGAAGGACCGATGGCGGGGGCGTGGCCTCCTCGGCGCGGTCATCGCGCTGCAGCTCTTCTCCGTCTGGCTGGACGTGCGTTTCAACGAGTGGAACAACACATTCTACAACGCGCTGCAGGACAAGAAGCTCGACATCTTCTGGCATCAGCTCGGCATCTTCTCGATGCTCGCGGCCGTCTACATCCTGACCGCCGTCTACCAGCTCTATCTCTCACAATGGCTGCAGATCCGCTGGCGCGGTTTCATGACTGAGAATTACCTGTCGCGCTGGCTCGGCGGCGGCAGGCACTACCGCATGGCGCTGACCGGCCAGTCCGCCGACAACCCGGACCAGCGCATTTCCGAGGACACCGCGGGCTTCGTCTCCGACACGCTGTCGCTCGGCGTCGGCCTTCTCGGAGCCATCGTCTCGCTGGTCTCCTTCGTCGTGATCCTCTGGTCGATCTCGGCCAATTTCCCGCTCGAGCTCTTCGGCAAGAGCTTTGAGATTCCCGGCTATCTCGTCTGGGCGGCAATCCTCTATGCCGGACTCGGCACCTTCGTCACCCATCTCGTCGGGCGCCAACTGGTGCCGCTCAACTTCGACCAGCAGCGCTACGAAGCCGATTTTCGCTTCAACCTCGTGCGCATCCGCGAGAATGGCGAGGAGATCGCGCTGCTTGCCGGCGAAAGGCGCGAGGAGGACGGGCTGGACCGCCGCTTCGGCAACGTGATCGGCAACT
This sequence comes from Hartmannibacter diazotrophicus, assembly GCF_900231165.1. Lineage (GTDB taxonomy): Bacteria > Pseudomonadota > Alphaproteobacteria > Rhizobiales > Pleomorphomonadaceae > Hartmannibacter > Hartmannibacter diazotrophicus. The sequence continues at coordinate 1,151,659 of NZ_LT960614.1, read as the reverse complement.
GGTACCAGATCATGTCGCGGCAGAAGAAGCTGACCTTCCTCACCTCCGGCTACGCCCAGCTTGCGGTGATCTTCCCCTTCGTCGTCGTCAGCCCGCTCTATTTTGCGGGCAAGATGCAGCTCGGCGACCTGATGCAGACGGCCTCGGCCTTCGGCCAGGTGCAGGGCGCCCTCTCCTTCTTCGTGACGGCCTATGCCTCGATCGCCGCCTGGAAGGCCGGACTCAACCGGCTTGCCGGCTTCGAACGCAATCTTTCGTCGCCGCGCGCCGAAGCGACGGCGGACATCGATCGACGCCCCCGCCCGATGTCGGGACTTGCCGTCGAAACGCTTGAGGTCCGCACGCCCGAGGGAACGCGTGTCATCTCCGCCAACGGCCTCATGTTCTCCGCGTCTCGGGCGAGCCTCATCACCGGGCCGTCGGGATCGGGCAAGACGAGCCTCGTGCGCGCCATCGCCGGTGTCTGGCCCTTTGCCGAGGGCCGGATCGACACACCGCCGGACGGACGGATCATGGTGCTACCGCAAAAGGCCTATCTGCCGATCGGCAGCCTGCGCGACGCGCTCGCCTATCCAGGTTCAGCGGGAGACATCCCCGACGCCGACATGCGCGATGCGCTGGCGGCCTGCGGCCTTTCCCATCTCGCCGGCATCCTCGATCAGGGCGACGGCCACCCGCATCTTGCCTCGCGTCTTTCCGGCGGCGAGCAACAGCGGGTTGCCTTCGCCCGCGCGATCCTTGCCCGGCCCGATGTGCTGATCCTCGACGAGGCGACGTCGGCTCTCGACGAAGCCTCGGAGGCCGCGCTCTATCATCTTCTGAAGGAGCGGCTGCCGGACGCCGCCGTGATCTCCATCGGCCATCGCTCCAGCCTTGCCGTGCTCCACGACGAGATGCATGCGGTCACGAAGGAAGATGGGGACGTTTTCGTGCTGCGATCAGCCAAGGCGTCCGAAACGGCACTGACGCCGGCGTGAGCTCATCATACCGAACGATAACACCAAATTTCCCTTCATTGTCTACTTTTCGATGACAATCAGTTGCGACATTGCCGTCTACCCTCCAGGCTCCAGATAGACGATCTTGTGATCATCAAAACGGCGCCGGCCAAAAGTTGTGTGAGCTGGCCGAGCGCCGAACGACTGTCCAAGCAAACAAGATCGACCGGCAAATCGCCTTCTCAATGACGATTGGCCTGTCTCCCACCAGATCAACGGAGCCAATCATGTCCAAGATTCAAGACCCGGCCCTTCTCGCCGCACGCGTTCTCATGTCGCTCATCTTCATCACGTCGGGCTGGAGCAAGCTTTCCGGCTATGCCGGCACGCAAGCCTATATGGAAGCCATGGGCGTGCCCGGCGCGCTGCTGCCGCTCGTCATTCTGACCGAACTCGGCGGCGGCCTTGCCATCCTCCTCGGCTTCCAGACCCGCATCGCGGCCTTCCTGCTCGCCGGCTTCTGTCTCGTCTCCGGCTACCTCTTCCACTATATCGCGGCCCAGGCCGGCGGTGACGGTGCGATGATGCAGATGATCAACTTCTGGAAGAACGTCGCCATGGGTGGCGGCTTCGTCGCGATCCTCGCGGCCGGCGCGGGCGTCTTCTCCATCGACGGCAAGCTCGGCAAGGCCTGAATCGCGGCCAAGCTGCCCGGCTTGCTTGCCCTTCGTCCTGCCATCCGCTAGGACACTGCCAACGAAACGCGCCCGGATTTTCCGGGCGCGGATTTTTTGGCGAGTGAAGACCGACGGCCGGACGCTATGCCACGGCTGCGGCAGGGCAAAGACGCATGAGCACGACGTCCGACAACAAGACCGCCGCACGGCTGCCGCGCGGCCTCGTCGACCGCACCGCGGACGACATCCGCGCCATGGACGAGATGACGTCCAAAATCCGGCAGACCTACGAACTCTACGGTTTCGAGCCGGTCGAAACGCCAATCATCGAATACACCGACGCGCTCGGAAAATTCCTGCCCGACCAGGACCGCCCCAACGAGGGCGTCTTCTCCTTCCAGGACGACGACGAGCAGTGGCTGTCGCTGCGCTACGACCTGACCGCGCCGCTTGCCCGCTATGTGGCCGAGAATTACGAACGCCTGCCGAAGCCCTATCGCAGTTTTCGCGCCGGCTGGGTCTTCCGCAACGAAAAGCCCGGCCCCGGCCGCTTCCGCCAGTTCATGCAGTTCGACGCCGACACGGTCGGCGCGCCGTCGGTCTCGGCGGACGCGGAAATGTGCATGATGATGGCCGACACGCTGGAAGCGCTCGGCATCGCGCGCGGCGACTACGTGATCCGCGTCAACAATCGCAAGGTGCTGGACGGGGCGATGGAAGCGGCCCGCCTTGCCGGCGACACGCTGGCCGGCGTGCGGCTCAATGCCCTACGCGCGCTCGACAAGTTCGACAAGTTCGGGCTTGAGGGCGTCTCGCTGCTGCTCGGCCCCGGCCGCAGGGACGAGTCCGGCGACTTCACCAAGGGCTGCGCCCTCGAAGGCGACCAGATCGCCATCCTTCTTTCCATTCTCGGCGACCAGCCGCTTCACAGCTTGGCAGACACGATCGCCGCGTCGGTTCGGGGCGTCGAGGGCATCGAGGAACTCAAGACGATCGAGGAACTCGTTCGCTCGGCCGGCTACGGTGAGGACCGCATCAAGATCGACACCTCGGTCGTGCGCGGCCTTGAATATTACACCGGCCCAGTCTTCGAGGCGGAGCTGCTCTTCCCCGTCACCAACGAGGACGGGCAGGTCGTCCGCTTCGGTTCGGTCGGCGGCGGCGGGCGCTATGACGGCCTCGTCGGCCGTTTCCTGAAGGAAGACGTGCCGGCGACGGGCTTTTCCATCGGCGTCTCCCGCCTCGCCTCGGCGCTGAAGACGCTCGGCAAGCTCGGCGCGAAGCGCACGCGCGGCCCGGTCGTCGTGCTCGTCATGGACAAGTCGGCGATTGCCTCCTACCAGACCATGGTGGCCGAGCTTCGCGCCGCCGGCATCCGCGCCGAAATGTATCTCGGCTCGTCGGGCATGAAGGCGCAGATGAAATACGCTGACCGGCGCGACGCGCCGCTTGCCATCATCGAGGGCTCCAACGAGCGCGAGGCCGGCGAGGTGCAGATCAAGGATCTCGACCTCGGCAAGGAAATGTCCAAGGAGATCGCCGACAACGAGACCTGGCGGGCGAGCCGCCCGGCACAGGTGACCGTGAAGCGGGCCGATCTCGTCGCCGAGGTGAGCCGCATGCTCGCCGCGATGGCCGAGGGCTGAGACCATGCAGGACGGGGCCGTCGCCAGGACCATCGCGCGCGTCTCGGAACGCTTTGCCGGGGCAGGCTTTGCGCCCGTCGAGGTGCCGGTTCTGCTGCCGATGGAAGACTTCGTGCGCATTTCCGGCGAGGAATTCCGCCGCCGCATGTTCGTCACCACCGACGGGCGCGGCGTCGAGCGCTGCCTGCGCCCCGAGTTCACGATCCCCGTCTGCCGCAAGGCGGTGGCGACCGGGATTGCCGGCGATGCCGTCCGCTTCAGCTATTCCGGTCAGATCTTCCGCAACGGCCGTGCTGGCGAGAGCGACGAGGTCTGGCAGATGGGCGGCGAGCTCATCGGCCGCCATGACCCGGCGGGCGCGGATGCCGAAATTCTCGCGCTGGCGCTCGACATTGCCCGCGACAACGGCGTTTCCGCGCCGCAGGTGACCATCGGCGACGTTGGCCTCTTTGCCGCCCTTCTCGATGCGCTGGCGCTTCCCGCCGCCTGGAAGCGCCGCCTGATGACCCAGTTCGGCGACCCGCGCAAGGTGCGCGAGACGGTGCGCCACATGCATGCGCCGGCGAGCGGCTTTGCCCAGTTCTCGCCCCATGCCGACGTGATCAAGGCGCTGTCGGAGTTTCCGAGCGAGCGAGTGGGCGAACTCTTCGCCGACATCCTCTCCATCGCCGGCATCCAGTCCGTCGGCGGGCGCACGACATCGGAAATCGCCGAACGTGTGCTGGAGCAGGCAACGCTTGCCGCCGAGACCGTCATGCCGGCGGGCGCGACCGACATCGTCGACGCCTTCCTCGATCTGGAACTGCCGCTCGCCGAGGCCGCCGACAAGCTGAAATCGCACGCCCTCATGGCCGGCGCCGACAAGGGTGCGCTCGCTGCCGCCATCGCCCGTTTCGAGGCGCGCATCGACGCCTTCCAGGCAAGCGGCATCGCGCTCGACAACGTGACCTTCTCGGCGAGCTTCGGCCGGCGGCTCGGCTATTACGACGGCTTCGTCTTCGACATCACCGACCCGCGCGCCGCCGGGCTCGGGCAGGTCTGCGGCGGCGGTCGCTACGATGCGCTGATGACGAGCTTCGGCGCACCGGCCGACGTCAAGGCAGTCGGCTTTGCGGTCTGGACCGAACGGCTCGCAGGACTGGAGGCGTCATCGTGAACGGCAATCTCGTCATCGCGATCCCCTCCAAGGGACGGCTTCAGGAGCAGACGCTCGCCTTCTTCGAGCGCGCCGGCCTCGTCATCCGGCAGGCGCGCGGCAGCCGCGACTATTTCGGCACCATCGCCGGGCTCGACAGCGTCGAGGTGCAGTTCCGTTCCGCCTCCGAGATCGCCCGCGAGGTCGGCGCCGGCAACGTGCATCTTGCCATCACCGGCACGGACCTTCTGCACGAAACGCTCGGCCCCGCCCATGCCGAGATCGAGCCGGGCGAAACATTGGACGACTTTGCGCCCGCGCCCGCACACCTCATCACGCGGCTCGGCTTCGGCCACGCCAATCTCGTCATCGCCGTGCCACAGGCCTGGCTCGACGTCGTCTCGATGGCCGACCTTGCCGATGTCGCCGCGCGCTTCCGCCTGAAGCACCACCGGCCGATGCGGGTCGCGACGAAATATGTCGGCCTCACCCGCCGCTTCCTCACCGGCCACGGCGTCTACGATTATCTGATCGTGGAAAGCCCCGGCGCGACCGAGGGGGCGCCCGCCGCCGGCACCGCCGAACTCATCGTCGACATCACCTCGACCGGCCGCACGCTCGCCGACAACGGGCTCAAGATCATCGACGATGCGACGATCATGCGCTCGCAGGCCGCGCTCGTCGCCTCGCTGGCCGCGACCTGGGGAGACGACCAGAAGGCGGCCGCGCGCGCGATCCTGACCCGCATCGCGGCCGATGCCGAGGCCCGCGCGACGTTGCGCGTGGAGGCCGACCTGACGGCGGCGACGGGCATCACCGGGGAACTGGCCGAACGCTTCGGCGTCAGCGCGCCGTTCGCGTCTGCCGAGGGCCGCGTCATCCTGCTGACGCCGGCCGGCCGGGTGCACGATCTTTCGACCTACCTGCTGTCGCAGGGCGCCACGACCATCACGGTCTCGCGCATGGACTATGTCTTCAAGGCCGAGAATCCGCTCTACGACGCGCTGGCGGCACGGCTCGGCTGAGGCCCTGCCCTTCCGGTTCCGCTACCAAGCAGGCCGGACGAAGGCCGCCCGCGCCGCCTCTACATGGGCGCGGCAGTGGCAGCCCTCGACATGGTCGTTGACGACGCCCATCGACTGCATGAAGGCGTAGACCGTCGTCGGTCCGACGAAAGACCAGCCATCCTTGCGCAGCAGCTTGGAGAGCGCCGTCGACTCCTTCGTCTTGCCGAGCGTCATCAGCGCCGCCTTGTCGCAGACCTTGGGCCGGCTTTCCGGATCGGGCTCATGGCTCCAGACGAGCGCGGACAGGATCAGCCCCCGGTCGCGCATCGCCCGGGCGCGTTTGGCGTTGTTGATGACAGCGAGGATCTTGCCCTTGTGGCGGACGATGCCGGCATCGCCCAGCAGGCGCTCGACATCCGCATCGCCGTATTCGGCCACCTTGTCGATGTCGAAACCGGCGAAGGCGGCGCGGAAATTCTCACGCTTGCGCAAAATCGTCAGCCACGAAAGCCCTGACTGGAACCCCTCCAGACACAGCTTTTCGAACATCAGCCGGTTGTCGGCGACGGGACGCCCCCATTCCTCGTCGTGATAGCGGCGATAGTCGTCAAGGCCGCCCTGCCACCAGCAGCGTGCGATCCCATCGGCACCGACATCCAGTCCGTCTCCCCGTGCGTCTTCCATGGCGCCCTCGCGTATCGTTCTCTTTTTGTTCCTTATCACACCCGAAAATGCCCCGCAACCCGCTGCTTCGGACGGCCTTCGGATGGACTGAATCGAATGGATCAGGCGAACAGCGCGTCGATATCGTCCTGGCTGGCGATATCTTCATCGACGTGATCGAGAGCCGGGCCGTTGAGGAGAGCGGCGTCGCCCTCGCGCTTGGCCATCTCTTCGGCCTCGATCTCCGAGAAGCCCTCCATGCCGCCCCAGATCTCGATCATCCGGTTGACGCGATCCTCGACGAAGCGCAGGGCATTGACGACCTTGGTGATGCGCTGGCCGGTGAGGTCCTGGAAGTTGCAGGCCTCGAAGATGCCGACCACCCGTTCCTGGATGTCGGCGGCAAGGTCGTGGTCCTCGCCCTTGGTGCGGGCGCTGAGCGTGTTGGCGGCGTCGTCGATCGCCTCGGCGGCGGACAGGATCGATTCCGTCGCCATTTCCGTGCCGTTGACGACGGCATCGAGTTCGTCGGTGACGCGGGACATTTCCCGCCCCTCGAAATTGGAGACATGCAGCGTCGCGATCTCGCGCTTGGTCTGCAGGATCGCGGCCTGGATCTCGTCCATCTCCGACTTCAGCTTCATCGCCTCGCTGAACTGGCGGCGATAGTCGTCAAGAACCGTGGCGCTGATATCCTGGGACGGCGTGATGAGGCGCTTCAGATCCTGGATCTCTCTCAGGATCGCCGCCGTGTCCGCGGACGAGGGTGCAGCCGAACGGGGCGCATGCGTGGCCAATCCCTCAGAACCGTTCATGAAGGATTCGATCCGGTAAGCCCGCCGCCTCATCGACATGTCTGCTCATCTCCAGTGCGCAACATTCCGGAAAATACCGATGGCTCATTAACAATCTGTTTTTACTGACGCGGTTGGCGCACCTCGGAAATGGCGGGTCATTCCCGTCGACCCGAATTGTCCAGTTCTCACTTTAAATTAACTTTCAAAAGGCTCTCTCGTCCGGCAGTCTTTGCGGCGATCCATGTGTTCATCACCGGGAGCCGTCGACCGAACGAGAGGCACGGTCGAAGCGGGGCGCGAAGGCAGCCGAGTGCCTGTCGGGCCGACCGGAGAGAATGAAGCAGAGCACCACGTCCGGGGCGGCGGCGTGGCGTTGTCGTCAACCGGGCAACAGGCACGAGGACAGCATCGCCTTTTGACCGCCGATCGAAGGACCTGTCGCATGCAGGGGTTCATTTCGCCGCCCAAGACGAGGCCAGCCTCGCCCGGTTCGTTTCCTGCGCTTTTGAATTCTGCCGCTCGAAGGCTGTTTCGCCTTGCAACGGTTGCTTTGGTCTCCCTGACGATTGCCTCGGTGCCTGCCGATGCCGGCAGCCTTTCGCATATTTCCGACGCCCAGCTTTCGCACGGCTTTCTCATGACCGTCTTCGGGACCGAGGGGCGGACCCGTTCGCCGCGCTCGCGCCTGCGGAAGTTCGAGCAACCCGTCCGCTTTTCCGTCGAGGACAGGACGGGCAAGGGAATGGACCGGAAGGTGGCCGACTTCATCGCCCGGCTGCCGCGGATCGTTCCCGGCCTCGATGCCCGTCTCGCCATGCCCGGCGAGAAAGCCAACTTCGACGTCATCATCACCACGCGGGCGAACTACCGGGCGAGGCCGTCGCTGGCGTCCCTTAGCGGCGAGCTGCCCGGTCAATGCGCCACCGTGATGCACTACGGCCGCTCGTCGATCCGGCAAACGACATCCTATATCGTCGCGGACGAAGGGGCATACCTCTTCAACCGCTGCATGGTCGAGGAAATCCTCCAGGGGCTCGGGCCGATCAACGACGACAACTCGCTGAAGCTCTCCATGTTCAACGACACGTCGCACTACCAGCGGCTGACGGCCTTCGACCGGGCGATCGTCAACATGCTCTACGATCCGCGCATCACCTGCGGCATGACCATGGCGGACGTAACGCCTCTCCTGCCTCAGGTGATCCGCGACGTGCGGCGCAAGCTGCGTTGATCGGGACGCCCTCCGGCGCAAACGGCGACGAGCAGCCTCTCCGCGTGGTTGCAATTCGTTCACGATCTTTCCAGACGGACCATTAACCCTGCCGTCAAATCGCTCGAATTGAAGCGATCGGAACCAGCTTCGATTCACCAATCGATTCCGAATTTCCACGTAGCGTTGCCGGCAACGGACGCGGTGCATCGTCACCGCAGTGCCGTCATCGAACGTTGACTGCCGCATGCGGGTCATGCAGCGGCGGGCGGCGTCGGCGATGGCATTCCGGCATTTTCGCGACCCGGGAACCGGCGACGGACACGCGTCCACCGGTCCTCGGGAGGTCATCCACGACTGTTTCGTATTGGGTCTGTCGATGAAGAATTTTCGTCTGTTCCTGGCCGCCGCGGCAATGGCGGCCACATTCGCCCCGGCCCATGCGGCCAGCGTTCGCTATGCCACACCGCCGCCGGTCGTGCTGAGCCCCGATGCGGTCGATCCGTGGGTGCTCCAGCTTCGTCCTGGCCAGAAGCCGATCTATGCCGCGCCCAAGGCCCAGGCACGAGCCACACGCCTGCCTGATCCGCGCAGGGAGCAGCGGCAGCAGGCGAATGTCCAGCCGAGAACGGTCGCCGTGACCCCGACCCGGCAGCTTGCCCCCGAGTTCCTGCCGACGGTGGTCGACTACTCCGGCCCCTACAAGCCGGGCACGATCGTGATCGACACCGAAGATCGCCATCTCTTCCTGGTCGAGCAGAACGGGCGCGCACGGCGCTATGGCGTCGGCGTCGGCCGCCCCGGCTTTGCCTGGGCCGGAACCCACAAGATCACCCGCAAGGCCGAATGGCCGGGCTGGACACCGCCGCCGGAAATGCGCCAGCGCCAGCCGGACCTGCCGCGCTACATGGAAGGCGGGCCGAAAAACCCGCTCGGCGCCCGCGCGCTCTACCTCGGCTCGACGCTCTATCGCATCCACGGCACGTCGCAGCCCTGGACGATCGGCCAGGCCGTCTCGTCCGGCTGCATCCGCATGCGCAACGAGGATGTCAAAGACCTCTACACGCGCGTGAATGTCGGCACGAAGGTCGTCGTCCTGCGCTGAGCCTTCCGTCCTCTTCCAAGGATTGTCGCGAGCCGCCGTGCCGAAAGGTGCGGCGGCTCCGTCCTTTTCAAGGCATGGAGGAAATCACAGACGCCCGAGGAAATTCTGATAGGCGTTGACCGTGCACTGGCGCGGATCGGAGGCCTTGGCGCAGCCATTGCGCTTGCGCCGCCAGTCCCGCTCCTCGTTCTTCAGCCCGGAAACATCGACGGCAGACGCCTTCGCCAGCGCGGTCGCCATCGTCTTGGCCAGCTTCAGGTCGAGCTGCGCCAGTTCATCGTCCGAGCAGATCAAATTCTCCACATCGCCGTGAGCCTGATCGCAGTCAAAGCTCGGCTTGATCGCGGCGGTCCAGCCGCCCAGCGGAAACAGAAGGGTCGCGACAAAGACGGCAGCCCCCAGACGGCTGGCCCTGTCCGAACCCCTTTTGTGATGACGATTATTTCTCATGACCCTGCAAACCAAGTCCAACGAATTCAAATAAATGGTTGGCCGGCAACCCACTTACAATGCCGGTCGATGACGCTGTGGCCGGTAATTGATCCCCACTCCGCCCAACGGCTTGCCGCCATTGGAACCACGTCATCGCAACGCACAACGGTTGCCACCGTAGCATCAACCAAGCACGAAGAAAAAGACGCAAGGGCTGCTGGAAGCCGATTTTTTCGCATTGCAACACGGAATTCCCGACAACAACGCAAAGACCGGTCATGGCTCAGGGCCGGAAATCGCAAGTGAAGACGCGGTCAGGATAGAATATCCAGCGTCTTCTGCGTCATCTCGTCAGCAACCTTGAGGGTCTTCACCGAAGCTTCGTAGGCAAACTTGGCGCTGATCTGATTGACGACCTCCGAGGTGAGATCGACATTGGGCTCGGCGACGAGACCGTCGGCGTTGGCATTCGGGCTGTCGGGGTCATAGGCGAGGCGATAGGGCTGCGGCTTCGTCGTCACCTGCGTTGCAACGCCCGACGCGGTCGCTGTCTGGCTCACGACCGCCGGCGCATAGGCGTTGCTTGCCCCAGTCGCGTCGGGAACCTTGCCGGTCGTCCGGACATTGGCGACGTTGGCCGCCGAGACCTCAAGACGTTTCGAGGCCGCCATCATGCCGGAAAGCGACGAACGGATAGCCGAAAGCATGAACCCAACTCCCCTGGAGCATAACGCCTTCAAGCGACTGCGCATGAACGAGAGCGTCATGGTCCGCATTCAAGAGCATGGAGCGGCGTGATGACCGCTCCAGCCGCGACGCGAACGTCGCCGCAAGACCCAACCGACGGGGAGTTTACGCCGGTTGAGCTTTCCGTTTCCTCAACTGCATCGATCAAATGCCGTGCAAAGCGCGAGGGAGCAGCCCGCCCGCTCAGCCAAGCGCAGCGGGCTTGTCGCCGCCGTAGGCCCAGTCGAGCAGTTCGGCCGTGTGAACCACCGGAACGGCCGTTCCCGAGCCGATCTGCGTCATGCAGCCAATGTTGCCGGCGGCGATCACGTCGGGCGTCAGGCTTTCGATATTGCGGACCTTGCGGGCTTTCAGCCGATCGGCAAATTTTGGTTGCAGGATGTTGTAGGTGCCCGCCGAGCCGCAGCAGAGATGGCTTTCCGGGACGTTCATGACCTCGAAGCCGGCGGCGCCAAGCAGCCGTTGCGGCAACTCGCGAACCTTCTGGCCGTGCTGCAGCGAACAGGCGGAATGATAGGCGACGCGAAGTCCGGATTTCACCGACGGCTCCGGAAGCGACAGGCTGCCGAGATACTCGCTGATATCCATGGCAAGGCTCGCGACCCTGGCCGCGCGGTCCGCATACTCCGGATCGTCGGCCAGAAGGTGGCCGTAGTCCTTGATGGTGGTGCCGCATCCCGACGCCGTGATGACGATGGCGTCGAGCCCGTCGCCGTCGATCTCCTTCATCCAGGCGTCGACATTGCGGCGGGCGAAGTCGCGGGCGTCTTCCTCCTCGCCCATATGCTGGACGAGGGCGCCGCAGCAGCCCTCGCCGCGCGGCAGGACGACTTCGACGCCGACCCTTGCGAGCAGCCGGGTCGTGGCGGCGTTGATCCCCGGATCGAGCACCGACTGCGCGCAGCCGGACAAGAGCGCGACACGGGACCGGCAGACGCCTTCGGCCATGGTCACGGTGCCGGGCTTCGGTCCGACCCGCTTCGGCAACGCCTTCGGCGCCAGCACCAGCATGCCGGCAAGGCGCTTGCCCGTCTCACCCATCGAGCCAAGCAGCCCGGCGAACGGGCTGCCGAGACGGGCTGCCGCCAACGCGAGACGGAAGCGGCCGGGATGGGGCAGCACCATCGCCAGCATCTTGCGGACATAGCGGTCGCCCGCCGGGCGGCGGTAGGTCCTGGCGATGTGGACCCTGGCATGGTCGACAAGATGCATGTAGTCGACGCCGGAGGGGCAGGTGGTCATGCACGACAGGCACGTCAGGCAGCGGTCGACGTGGAGGGCCGTCACCTCGTCGGCAGGCCGGTCGTTTTCCAGCATGTCCTTGATGAGGTAGATGCGCCCGCGCGGGCTGTCGAGTTCGTCGCCGGTGAGCACGAAGGTCGGGCAGGTCGCGGTGCAGAATCCGCAGTGAACGCAGGTTCTGAGGATGCGCTCAGAGGCGGAGATCCTTGGATCCTCAAGCTGAGCGGGCGTGAAATGGGTCTGCATGATTTCAAGCCCTCAACGTCATCCGGCCGGGATTGAGGATACCGAGCGGATCGAACTGATGGCGCAGCCGTTCGGTGAGTGCGGCAAGGGGGGCTGGCTGCGGCTGGAAAACCGGGACACGGGCACGCAGTTCATCGGAAGCACGCAGAAGCGTCGCATGCCCTCCCCCGCTTTCGGCCACCGCAGAGCGGATGACGGATGCGCCGCCGTCCGGCAGTGCGTCCTCGGGGAAATCCAGCCAGACAAGACCGCCTCCCCAGTCGTAATAGTGCCTCAGGCCGATATCGTCCGGCAGCCGGGAGACGATGCCCGGCCCGGCCGTCGGCGAAACGCTCACGCGCCAGATCGCGGTTTCCGGCGCGGCAGCGAAAGGCGCCACGTCGCGCAGGCTCTGCCAAAGATCGGCGCTCGCCTCCGCGTCAAGCCGGCGCGCCTTGCCGAATTCGGACAATCTGTCGGCCAGCCGGTCGGCGCGGTCATCCACGGAGGCGGAGATGCCCTCGATCCGCATCAGCGTTGCGGAGTTTCCGAATTTCAGGTCGACAGCCACAGCCGGTGGCAGATGGGCGGCGCCCGAGATATCCGCCGGCGAGCCGAGGGCTGCCGATAGAGCGGCAACCGCCCTCTCGTCACCCAGTCCCTCGATCACCAGCGTGCAACTGGTGCGCGGCTTCGGCACCACCTTGAGCGTGATCTCGGTGAGTGCCGCCAGCGTGCCGAAGGAGCCGGTCAGGACCTTTGAAAGATCATAGCCGGTGACGTTCTTGACCACGCGCCCGCCCGACTTGAACAACTCGCCGCGGCCGGAAACCGCGCGGACGCCGAGCACATGGTCGCGCGCGGCACCCTGGCGGATGCGCCGCGGGCCGGAGAGATTGCAGCCGATGGCGCCGCCGATCGTTGACTGGCGCGGCCCTGATCCATAGAGCGGGCCGAGGTCGGCCGGCTCGAAGGCGAGCAACTGGTTGTTCTCGTCGAGGATACGTTCGATCTCGATGAGGGGGGTGCCGGCCTTCACGGTCACGACCAGCTCTTCCGGCTCGTAGAGCACGATGCCCGACATCCGGGGCAACTCGACTCGGCGATCCGCGGCAAAGGGCTGTCCGAAGCCGCGCTTCGTGCCGTGGCCGCAAAGATCGATCGTCTGCCCCGCCGAGGCGGCGGTCTTCACGATGTCGACAATCTCGTCCTCACTGGAGGGCATGGGTGTGTCCGTTGTTCTTGTTGTTGCCTGTCGCGTTTCCGGTCCCCTGGTCCGCGATCAGAAGCGCGGCAGATCGGCAAAGGGTATCTCGCCGCGATGTATGTGCATGCGGCCAAGTTCGGCGCAACGGTGAAGTTTGGGGAAAACCTTGCCGGGGTTGAGAAGTTGACCATCATCGAAGGCGCATTTGACGCGCATCTGGTGGGCGAGATCCACCTCGTCGAACATCTCCGGCATCAGGTCGCGCTTCTCGACGCCGACGCCATGCTCACCGGTGAGCACCCCGCCGACCTTCACGCAAAGGCGCAGGATGTCGGCCCCGAAATTCTCCGCCCGTTCCAGTTCGCCGGGGTTGTTGGCATCATAGAGGATCAGCGGGTGAAGGTTGCCGTCTCCTGCGTGGAAGACATTGGCGCATTCCAGCTCGTAGTGCTCGGAAAGCTCCTTCATGCCGGTCAGCACCTGCGGCAGCGCCTTGCGCGGGATCGTGCCGTCCATGCAGTAGTAGTCGGGCGAAATCCGGCCGACGGCGGGGAAGGCCGCCTTGCGGCCCGCCCAGAAGGCCATGCGCTCGGCGTCGGAACCGGAGACCTTGAGGGTCGTCGCCCCGTTGCTCCGCGCGATCGCCTCGACTTCCTCGATCAGGATATCCACCTCGACCGGCGGGCCGTCGAGCTCGACGATGAGCAGCGCCTCCGCATCGAGCGGATAGCCGACCTTGACGAAATCTTCCGCCGCCAGTATCGCCGGGCGGTCCATCATCTCCATGCCACCGGGAATGATGCCGGCGGCAATGACCTCGGCCACTGTCTTGCCGGCCGCCTCGGAGGAATTGAAGCCGACGAGCAGCGCCCGCGCCGTCTCCGGGCTCTTGAGAATGCGCACCGTCACCTCGGTGACGACGCCGAGCAAGCCTTCCGAGCCGATCACGAGACCGAGGAGATCGTAACCCTCCGCATCCAGATGCTTGCCGCCGAGGCGGACGACCTCGCCGGTCATCAGCACCATCTCGACGCCGAGCACGTTATTGGTCGTCAGGCCGTATTTCAGGCAGTGCACGCCGCCGGAATTCTCCGCGACGTTGCCGCCGATGGAGCAGGCAATCTGGGACGAGGGATCGGGCGCATAATAGAAGCCGGCATGCTCCACCGCCTTGGTGATGCCGAGGTTGGTGACGCCCGGCTGCACGACGGCACAGCGGTTGTCGAAATCGATGTCGAGCACGCGGTTGAACTTCATCATCGACATCAGCACGGCGTCGGCAAGCGGCAGCGCACCACCCGACAACGACGTGCCGGCCCCGCGCGGAACCACCTTGACGCCGTTCGCCTGGCAATATTTCAGGACGGTCGAGACCTCCTCGACCGTCTCCGGCAGCACCACGACCAGCGGAAGCTGGTGATAGGCCGTCAGTCCGTCGCTCTCGTAGGGCTTCAGGGAAACGGGCGAATCAATCACGCTTTCCTCGGCCAGCATCGTGCGCAGGGCGGCAACGATCTCGCCTCGCCGCGCGATTACCCCGGCATCCGGTTCCGGCATCGTCGGGCCGCTCATTTCCTCCACCTTCCCTTGCTAAATCGATCGATATTAAGCTTTTTGGCGAAAAACGACGCCTATTTTGGCATTTTTAATGCCAGATACCACCGTTGCCCCTTGCCAATTGACTTGGACTGGACGAAGACACAAATCACCATATGTCATCTTCATGACTACAATAGCCTTGGCAACCCCCCGGCAGGCGCCCACGATGCCCGATATCGCCGACCTAGAAATCTTCGCCCGAGTCGTCACCGCCGGCAGCATGTCCGCCGCCGGCCGAGAGATGGCCCTTTCGCCAGCCGTGGTCTCCAAACGCATCCGACGCCTGGAAGACCGCCTCGGCACCCGCCTGCTGCAGCGAACGACCAGGCAGATCGCGCTGACGGAAGCCGGACAGGGGTTCTACGAGCGGATCGTCGCCATCCTCGCCTCGATCGAGGAGGCCGAATCCTATGTCTCGCGGCGCTCGGCGCTGGCGCGCGGCACGCTGAAGGTGTCCGCGCCGACGTCCTTCGGACGCATGCACATCGCACCTTATCTCGGCGAGTTCCTCGACAAGAACCCCGATCTTGGCGTCAACCTCGTCCTTTCGGACGATTTCGTCGACGTGGTGGGCGAAGGCTTCGATCTTGCGATCCGCATCGCCGAACTGGCCGATTCGAGCCTCGTCGTGCGCCGCCTCGCCCCGACCCACCGCATTCTCTGCGCCTCGCCGAAATATCTCGAAAAGCACGGCATGCCGCAGTCGATCGACGACCTGGCCGAGCATGTGTGCCTTGCGGCGGCGCATCAGGACCCGTGGCGCCTGGAAGGCCCGGGCGGCCCGATTGCCGTTCGCGCCAGCGGCCCTGTCCAGACCAACTCCTCGGAGGTCGTGCGCGAGCTGACGCTCGCCGGCGTCGGCATCGCCCTTCGCTCGACCTGGGACATCGGGCCGGATCTGTCTGCCGGCAAGCTCAAGATCGTGCTGCCGGACTATCGCGCGTCGAAGCATGTCGGCGTCTATGCGGTCTACCCGAGCCGGCGCTTCCTTGCCGCGAAGGTCCGCGTCTTCATCGACTATCTCGCCGGCCTCTACGGTCCCTCGCCCTATTGGGACAAGGGTCTCGACGCCGTGCTCAACCGGCCGACGGCAGCCGAATAAACCGGCCTCCGCCACCGTCATTCCTCGTGGTGATGGCGGATGCGCCGCACCGTCCACCAGACGAAGGCGAGGACGAAGGGCACCGCGAAGGCTGTCAGAATGCCGGGGTCCACTTCGACGTGGAAGATCTTGGAGCCCTTGAAGAGATAGCCGATCAGCCCGACGATATAGTAGCTCACCGCCGCAACCGAGAGGCCCTCGACCGTCTGCTGCAGGCGCAGTTGCAGGCGTGCGCGCCGGTTCATGGAATCGAGCAGGTCCCGGTTCTGCTCCTCAAGCTCCACATCGATGCGGGTGCGCAGGAGGTCGCCGGCGCGACCGAGCCGGGTCGCCAGATCGGTCTGCCGGGTCTGAATGGAGCGGATCGTACGCATCGCCGGCACCGTGCGGCGGCGGAGGAAGGCTCCCCAGGTGGAATAGCCCTTGTAGGGATCCTCGCGGATGGCATCGAGCCGCTGCTGGACGATTTCGTGATAGGCCCAACTCGCCCCAAAGCGGAAGGCACTGGCGGCCGTTACCGCCTCCAGTTCCGCCGATAGGCCGGTAAGTTCGCCCAGAAGCTCCCGGTTCTGGGAGAGCCCCTGCGACTGGCGCAGCGTCTCCACGCTTTCCAGAAGGCGGTTCTCGATCTTGGCGATATCCGGCGCGATGCGCTGCGCCTCGGGCAGGCCGAGAACGGCGAAGGTCCGATAAGTTTCGATTTCCAAAAGCCGCTGGATCAGCGCGCCCGACTGGCGCGGATGCAGCCCCTTGTCGACGATGAGGATGCGCGTGCGTCCGTCGCCGTCGGCGCGGAAGTCGGTCGCGATCAGTGCCGTGCCCTCGACCGCCATCGAGGCGGACACCCAGACCTCCTCGAAAAAGGCCAGCGGACCGCCAGAGGATTCCGGCACGTCCTCCTCGCGGACGACGTCGAGCCGTACCGCGACGAGCAGCTTGCCGGGCGGCTTGAAGCCCGCGCCGAAGGGATGATGGTCGAAGGCCGCGAAGGGCCGGCGTCCCGCGAGCGGGGCGACGTCGAAGGTATAGGTTGTGAATTCGGAATGCCGCTCCCAGCGCAGCGTCCCGCCCATGATCTTCGCCTGGTGCAGGCTGGCATCGCGGTCGGGCGCCGGCTCGCCATGGGTGCGGCAGAGTTCGCCGAGGAAGGCAAGGTCGGCCGCCGCCTCCTCGGCCGTCGTCGTGAAGGCATAATGGAGGACGACACGCGGCGTTTCCACAAGACGGAAGGGGCGCGCGTGCACCTCGCCAATGACCCGCGCCCTCAAGGGATGCATCGTCCAGCTTTTTAGCCCGCCACTGTCTTCGGCCACCGCCGCATCCTCCCCCGAAGCCCGCATCTCACCGGCGCGATCCGTCCACGCCGATGTCTCCTTACCGGATTCGCATGACGGACACACCGTGACAAGCCGGCGCGAGGGGTCTGTTGTTTGGCGAATGGAGTTTGCGGGGCTCGCCCTCCTGCCCCCTCGATCGTCCCGGCCAGGCGATGCCGCCGTTCCGGGCAGGTTAGCGAAATATAAAGGTCGTTGCCCAACAGTCACTTGCTGGTTGTGACCACCGGAGCCCTATCGACATGACCTCCGAAACGCAGGCGGCGAGCGATCCCCGTCCCATTCTGGACGATCTGAGAAGCATCCGCCTCCCCGAGGACGTGCTTGAGCGGAGCACGCTCTGGATCGCACTCTACGCGCTGAAACCATTCCTGTTTCTCGCGCTTGCCGTCGCCGCCGGCCAGTTCGATGCGCTGTGGCTCAGCGTACCACTCGCGTGCCTCGCGCTGCTTGCCGCGCAGCGCCACTTCCAGACACTCGTCCACGACGCATCGCATTATTTCTACAGCAAGTCGGCCGCACGCAACGACCGGCTGGCGAACTGGCTCGCGGCCGGCTGGATCGGGATGGACGTCGCGGCCTACCGCAAGGTCCACCTGAAGCATCATGCGCACAATGGCAGCAAGGACGACCCGGAACACGTCAGTCTCGCAACCGTGCGACAGGAAGGCGGACTTGCGTGGATGATCCTGCGCTATGCCCTCGGCATGGAGTCGCTTCGTCTGGTCGCAAAGTATTTCCTGAAGGCAGATGCCGGAAAGGCTCGAAGCGCGATCGAGACGCAGGCGAAGAGCGCCACGTTCAAGCGCTTTTTCGCGCTGACGCATATCTTCGGATGCCAGTTGGCGCTGCTCGCTCTGCTGCTTGCCGCCGACTGCTGGTGGGAATACCCGCTCTGGCTCTACCTCGCCGTCAGTTGGAACCCGCTTCTCAGCCGTTTGCGGTTCCTCGCCGAACACCCCGGCGAGGATGATGCGACCGTCACGACCCTCGCCACGGCACTGGAGAATTCCTACTTCGCGCCTCAGAGTTTCAATTTCCACTGTGAGCATCACGGCTGGCCCATGATCCCGCCCTACCGGCTGTCGCGAATGCATCGTTATCTGAGGGACGAGGCACGCTTCTACGACCAGAGAGGCGAACTGATTTCCGGCAGCTACATCGGCAAGCTGATCGAACTCGCGCAGGAACCCGGTGCCTATCAGCCAACCGTCCGGCAGGAGGCCTAGATTTGACTGTTTCCCGGACTTCGTTCGTGGGTCTTGATGCCGTGACGGCCCCGCCCCTCACCGAGCGGAGGTCTCAGGCGCTCGCCGGTGCCGAGCAATGCCTGATTTGCGCCGCTGGCAGCGGGCCAGCCGGTCTCCTGTCGCCGCTCTATCCTTCGATGAAGGACCACGAGTATGGGATTGAGCGGGCATCCGGCTACTTCCGATGCGACGACTGCGGGTTCGTGATGCAGGTCCCGCGCGTGCCGGCCGCGGAAATCCCCGCGCTCTATCCCGATGACTACCAGAGTTATTCAAGGCCGAAAAAATCGCTCTTCGGCGCGATGAAACGCATGCTCGTCTCACGCGACGCCCGGACCGCCATAGAACTTGCGGGCAACAATGCCCCCCGCATTCTGGAAATCGGCTGCGGCAACGGCGCGCTTCTGGAGCGGATTCTGGCGATCAATCCGAAGGCTTCGGTGTGCGGCATCGACATCAAGGACCTCGGCCTTGCGGCCAACCCCGACATCGAGTTCCACCTCGGGCAACTGGAGGACGTCGACCTTGCCGATGCGAGCTTCGACCTCATCTACTGCTCGAATCTGATCGAGCATGTCGCCGATCCGGTCGGCTTCCTTCTGCGCATCAAGACGCTGCTGCGCCCGAACGGCAAGGCGATGATCATCACGCCCAACCACCTGTCGCTGGACCGGTACGTCTTCGGCCGGCGCTGGGGCGGCTATCATTTCCCCCGGCATCTGACCCTGTTCGACCACCGCAACGTGAAGACGGCGATGGCGCTCAGTGGCTTTGACGTCGAGCGCATTGCCGGCAGCTATGCCTGGTGGGCGATTTCTGTCGGCAATTGCCTCTTCAGCCAGTCGGCGAGGCGCAAGCGAGGCATGATGTTCGCCGGCATTTCGTTGCTCTTTCTGCCGTTCGATCTTCTGGCGAACCTGTTGCGTCCGCATGGTTCCATGACCATCGTGGCGAAGCGTCCGTCGTAGAATCGAAAGGACGCGCGGAGCGGCTTTACCGACGCTTGCAGGCGTGCCGGCAACCGCTCTGCGCCCGAAGACTGTGGCAAGTACAATCCAGAGTAGACATGGCCCATTCCGACTTCCGCACGCCGCGGCTCTTTCTCGATGCCCCGCTCCAGCCCGGTGCGACGCTGCCGCTGGCGCGCGAGCAGGCGAACTATCTCCTCAACGTGCTGCGGCTGAAGTCGGGCGACGCGGTGCTGGTCTTCAATGGCCGTGACGGCGAGTTCCGCGCCCGAATCGAAGCATCGGGGCGCAAGTCGGCAGATCTTGTCGCCGAGGAACAGACCCGGCCGCAGCCGCCCGCGCCGGATCTTCTCTATCTTTTCGCGCCGCTGAAGCATGCCCGGCTCGACTATATGGTCCAGAAGGCAGTCGAGATGGGCGTCGGACGCCTGCAGCCCGTCATGACGCATCACACGCAGGCCAGCCGGGTCAATCTCGACCGCATGCGCGCCAACGTGATCGAGGCGGCCGAGCAGTGCGGTGTGCTGCACGTGCCCGAGGTGGAGGAAGACGTTGCGCTCGTGAGGCTCCTCGACGACTGGGAGGCAAGCGAGCCGGGCCGGAGGCTCATCTTCTGCGACGAAGGCGAGGACACGACCAATCCCGTGCCGGCGCTCTCGGCGCTCGGGTCCGGACCGCTGGCTGTGCTGATCGGACCGGAAGGCGGATTCTCGCAGGAGGAACGCGAGCGACTGCGCGCCCTGCCCTTCGTCACCACGATCCCGCTCGGGCCGCGCATCCTGCGCGCCGACACGGCGGGCGTGGCGGCCCTTGCGGTCATCCAGGCAACGATCGGCGACTGGCGCTGAGCGCCGAACTCAATCGGACGCGGACAACCGCCCTTCCACGATCTTCGTGAAGACGGCGATTCCGTCGCCGATCACGTCGTCGTTGAAGTCGTAAGACGCATGGTGCAGCGGCGGCTCATCGTCCGTGCGGCCCTGTCCGAGCCAGAGATAAGCGCCGGGGCAATGCTCCAGAAGGTATGAGAAATCCTCGGCGCCAAAAGACGGCTTCGTTGCGAGTTCCGCCTTGAGGCCCGCCACCCCTGCCGCTTCGAGCATCCATTCCGCGCAAGTGGGATCGTTGACGGTTGGCGGATAGCCGCGACGATATTCGACGTCGATTGTCGTCTCGGTGGCGATTCCGATGCCGGCGGCGACGGAGCGGATCGACTGCTCGATCCGCGCTTGGACGGCGGGGTCGAAGGTGCGGACCGTGCCGGTCAGATCGACCCGGCCAGGAAGCACGTTGTTCGTCATGCCCCCGGAAATCGTCGAGATGGAAAGAACGGCGCTGTCGGCGGGGTGAATGCGGCGCGAGACCAGCGTATGCAGCGCCGCGACGAGTTGGCTCGCGGCAAGGATGGCGTCCGGCGTTTCGTGCGGCATCGCCGCGTGCCCGCCCTTGCCCTTGACGCTGATTTCCAGAACGTCGGCTGCGGCCATGAAGGGCCCCGGCATCGTCGCGGCCGTGCCGGCGGGAAGATCCGGCCAGTTGTGAAGGGCATAGACCTCGTTCATGGGGAAACGCTCAAAGAGCCCGTCCTCGACCATGGCCTTGCCGCCACCGAGCCCCTCTTCCGCCGGCTGGAAAATGAAAATGACGGTGCCGTCGAAGCGCTTTGTGCGGGCAAGGTGACGGGCCGTGCCAAGAAGCATCGTCGTGTGGCCGTCATGGCCGCAGCCGTGAAAGACGCCCGGCGTCTGGCTGGCATATGGCAGACCGGTCGCCTCGACAATCGGCAGCGCGTCCATGTCCGCCCGAAGTCCGACGGCCCGGTCGGACGAACCGTTGCGCAGCACGCCGACGACGCCCGTTCCGCCGACGCCCGTCGTGACCTCCAGCCCCAGCGCACGCAACTCGTCGGCGACGCGCGCCGCGGTGCGGTGCTCCTTGAAACCGAGTTCGGGATGGCGGTGAAAGTCGCGTCGAAGTTCGACGAGCGCGGGCAGAAGGTCCTTGATCTCGACCAGTTTGTTCATCGCGAGCCGTCTGCTCCCAAAGTGGAGACACCAAAACGACCAGACCCCGTCCCGGATCATGCCGGAACGGGGCTTGTCCTCATCGCCTATTGGTACGACGGTTCTTTCGTTCGCCGCAATGCACAATCGGGGGCGTCGCCACGAACGCCCGCCGTGCCGGCTCATCGCTCTCGCGTGACCGGCAACGACGCAGGGCTACAACTGGACGGCGGCTCAAACCGGATCATAGGTCTCTTCGACATAGCCCCGCCTCAGCCAGTAAGGAAATCTCGTCCTGGCGCTCAAGCCGCTGTTCGAGGCCAGTTCATTGACGCTGAGCTGATGAAGATCCGGCTGGCCTGCGAGCGCCTTTCCTTCCTGATTGATGGACAGGAAGGGTATTTCCCGCCGACGAATCTCGTTGAGATAATCGACGGCCTGTCTTTCCGGGATCTCGGGCAGTGAATCGCGATTGTAGACCAGATCGTAGGAGCGTTTCTCGTTGTAGAATTCCCACCACGGCTGGACCTGGATGATCCGGTCGTCGGCATCCTCGCCGAACATTCCGACGTTGTCGGGCCCGAAGGTCCTGCAGAGGAAATATCCCTGAAGAAGATTGACGGTGGGAAGGTCGAAGATGGCATAGCGGCGGAACCCGCATCGCAGTGCCTGAAAGGCGGAGCCACCGAAACCTCCACCGATCTCGGCGATGGACGTCTCGCGGGATCCCAGGAGCGCCGACATGCGGTGGACGCAGTAGGCATCATCGGTGGCCTTGAAGTCGAGAAGGCCGTTTCCAAGCGCAACGCCATAGATGCCCATGATGCTGGGCCGGACAATCTCGATGCCGAGACGGGCCTCAATGAGGTCCACCAGTTCCCTGAACGATTTTCCGCAATGCTCGCCGTAGATGCCCTGTTCCGGGTTCTCATACGGCAGCGCTCCGATGGCCATTGCCAAGGAGATGGCGCGGTCCTTCATGAGAATAAGCCTGTTGCCCTCGCCATGCGGCGAATTCACCATCTGATTGTAGGTGTTCTCTCCGCCGCCCACGCCTTGCGCGATGCCCTTGCGAAACCCCGCCCGCATGTAGTGCATCAAGCCATCGACGTCCCGATCATGCAGGAGCCTGTAGAGCTCTCCATGATATTCATGCTTGAACATCTCCCAGACGCCCGAAGCCGGACGATCCTGCGGCTCGATATGCCGTTGCTGATGCTCATCCATTCGCAAATAGACGCCGAGCAGGCGCTCCGCGAGTGCGCGGTCGAGCGGGTCGGGATCATTGAGCGGCGGGTAGACGAACCTCTCGCTTTCATCGACATCCGGAAAATAGTTGCTGGTCAGGTGCCATACGTCTGAGCGTCCGACATTGCGAAGCGGATGAGTGATTGGCAATTTCAGTTCTCCGAGCGACATTGGGTCCGATCTGCCGGCGATCGTATCTCCTCCGGATACACCACAGCCCCAGGACCATCACTCCCTACCCTGTCCTGCCGCGCGATGCGCGCGGATTTGTCCGACGGGGACACATTTCATCCACCGTCGCAGGACAAGCACCGGATCGCCGCTCAGGCTTTCTGCCAGACGACCTTCAACTCCTCGCGGAAGGCGAAGCGGACGAGATGCCGATCGACGATGTCCTGCAACTGAGCAAGGTCGGAGGCGACCTTGGCGGTCACCGTCATTTTCAGCACGCCGTCATCGGCGCTCAGGTCGCAGTCTCCGGCCGGAAAGGAAATCCGCCCGGCGTAGGCGTTGAAGGTCGCCGGGACCTTGTGCTGGAAATGCTTGCAGAGCTGCTGGAGATACTTGCTGGCGCTCGCGGTCGGCACCTCGGCGGTGCTGCGCGCGGCGGCCGGAGAGGATGTCTGGTCGTTCATCAGCTGCGCTCCACGGTCTGTGCCGCCGCATCGATGGCCGCGGCAATTTTCTGAAGGGTTTCGTCATCCAGTTGCCCTTCCCTCAGCTTCAGCCGAAGGGCGGTCTTCAGGTTCTCCATTGCCCGGATGACAGGGGCGGGCGGGCGGCCAGGTCCGCGACCTTCGGACGATCCGCCGCGCGAGCGCAGTTCGTCGACCGCCGCACGGTTCGCCTCCAGGAAGGCGCCGCCCTCGGCGGTGATGCGATAGCGCTTGCGGGCGCCCTCCTCCGGGACCAGTTCGATATAGCCCATATCCTCCAGCCAGGAGAGCGTCGGATAGATGACGCCGGGGCTCGGGCTGTAGCTGCCGCCGAAGCGCTCCTCGATGGCCTTGATGAGTTCATAGCCGTGACGCGGCTGTTCGACGAACATCGCCAGAGCCAGCAGCCGCAGTTCGCCGTAGTCGAAGAGGCGGCCGCGTCCGCGCCCGCCACGGTGGTGATGAGGACGGCCCTCGCGATGATCGGTGGGGCCATGTTCCTGGGAGTGATGACGGCAACGGCCGCCGAAATGTTTGTGTCTCATGATTGCCGATATAGATCTCGATATATCGCAAGTCAAGATATATCGAGATCTATATCGGAATTTTTTCATGCCGCGGTTTGACGACCCGGCGGGCGTCGCCGATCCGGGCCGTCAGACCGCCGTCAAACCTGTGGGCGGTCCCTGTTTCCGGGTCAGGAGACCGCGGATTTCTACGTTGTCGCGACCGCTGCGAGTGGCAATGTCGGAAATCGACTGTATCGAGATGTATTCCCGCCACCTCCGGAAGACCAAGCCACCGGTCATGCCCCGCGACGAGACGAAAAGGCCCCGGCCAATCGCACCCGTTTCAATCAGGCGGATCGACCGGGGCCGAATTTGGCTCGTGCGCCCTTCCTCAGGCGGCCGACGTCGCCACCCGAAGCGCCTCGAAGGCGGCGACCTGATCGGGCAGAAGCTCGCGCGCGGAATCGCGGCGGACGAAGACCTTGAACATCGCCTCGCCCTCACCGTTCAAGAACTGGACGGAGAGGGACCGGCGGCCATGGAAGGCCCGGTCGACGAAATAGATCACCGCGCAGCGGTCGGCCTTGATGTGGCCTCCGATCGGGCTGTCGCCATGGATGTTGAAATATCCGTGGCCGAAGCTACCCTCCGGCAGGGCGCCGACGCATTCGAGCACGATGTCGGCGGTATGGACGAGAAACAGCACCTCGCCCCAGCCGGTCATCGCCTGCCAGACATCGGCGAATTTTTCCGCCGGGATGGCGACGGCCGCCCCCTCGGGCAGGAGGTCAAGAACCACCCTCGGGGAGACGCCAGCCTTCGCGGCAATCGCCTCGACGACACCGTCGGGGTCTTCCGCAAGGGCGGCAACGGCCGCCGCCAATCCATCGGCAGCCGCCGGCTGCCCCGTTTCCACCGCGCTCATGTCATGTCCTTTCGAAACGGCCGGTCGGTCGCTCAGGCGGCCGGAGCGATGGGCTCCTGGCGCACGCCGTTGCCGTCCTCTGAGATCACGACCTCGAAGCCCTCGAACTGCGGTCCGCCGAGGTAGATGTTCTTCTTGCCCTCACCGGCCCGCGCATGGGCCTGGCGGAAAGCCTCCGACTTCGTCCAGGCGACGAAATCCTCATAGGTTGCCCAGATGGTGTGCGAGGCATAGAGCGTGTGATCCTCGGCCTTCGGGCCCTTCAGAAGATGGAACTCGACGTAGCCCGGCACGTCCTTGAGGCGCCCTTCCCGGTTGCGCCAGACGGCCTCGAAGGTTTCCTCTTCGCCCGGAACGACGCGGAAGCGGTTCATCGCGATATACATGTGTCGGTTTCTCCGTCGCTGGCATCGGGATGACCGGGCCCATCCCTTTCAGGTGGGCCACGGTCCGGTTTCATCAATCCCGATGCGTCTTCAACAAGTGTCGTTTCTGCTGCCGATCCCTGGAATTCGGCAGATTGTCCGCTCCGGCCTCAGCCCCCGAGACGGGCGTTCAGCGAGAACAGCACGGTGACGCCGGCGCTCGGCTGGTCCGAGAGATACTCGGTGTAGGTCTCGTCCAGGAGGTTCTTGACCTCAAGACCCAGCGAGAGGTTGTCGGTCGCCTGCCAACTCGCAAAGAGGTTCACCAGATTGTAGGCATCGCTCGGGCTGACGGTCGAGGGCACGTCATCCTGGGCGAAAACCGATTCCAGCTGCGCGCCGAGGCTGAGCCGCCGCTCCAGGAACCGCATGCCGGCCGTGGTGACGATCTTGGCGGCGGGAACGGTTGCCAGCGCCTCGCCGGTGTCCTCGTTGGTGCCGTCGATCACCGAGGCCGAAATTCCGCCGAAATAGGCGCCGGCGTCATACATGCCCTCGATCTCGAAGCCCTTCAGCGTGCCCTCGCCGATGTTGACATACTGGTAGGTCGAGGTCGCCCAGTTTCCCGTGAAGTTGAAATCGGCATCGATGAAGTTGTCGACGCGGTTGTGGAACCAGGCCGCCTTGAGGCGCAGCTTGTCGTCGGCGGTGAAGATGCCATTTCGGGCATAGTTCACACCGATCTCGAAGTTGTGGGCCGTCTCGGGCTTCAGGTTCGGGTTCGGCAGGAAGTTGAAGCTCGCAAAGCCCGGATGCGTGCCGGTGATCAGTGTCTCCGTGGTCGAGGGCGCGCGGTAGCCTTCGGCGTAGGAGCCGTAGATCTGCAGGCCGGCCGCGACGGTCTCCTCGAAGGGCTTCACGCCGACGGTGATCTTGGGCGAGAGGCGCGAGCCGTCCGTGGAGGCTGCGCTGCTGTCGAGGGTGTAGCCGTCGAAACGCAGCCCGCCGATGACCTCCAGCCAGTTGGAGTAGCTGACCGCGTCCTCGATGAAGGCGCCGTAGGCCTTGCGCTTGCCCGACGGCGTATAGAGATCGCCGCCGGCCCCGGCCTCGTCCCATGTTTCGACGTCGTCCTGGAAGAAATCGCCACCGATCGTCACGGCATGGGCAAGACCGCCCGCCTCGAAGCGCGAGGTGTTGGCGATATTGAAGCCGGCGGTGTCGATATCGAAGGAACGCCCGAGACCGACATTGGCTCCGGTCAGGTAAGTCTCGTCCTTCTTGGTGCCGGTGTAGAAGACCGACGCATCGATGTTAAAGAGGCGGTCGTCTGGGTTGTCGTATTCCCAGCGGGCGCTCGCCACCTGCTCGTAGACGCTGGTGTCGTATTGCGTCGCCGTCTCAGCGCCCGTGTCGTAGTCGAACTGGTTGCCGAGATAGCCGAGCGTGACGGTGTGAAAATCGGCTGGCTTGATCTCCGCCTTCAGAAGGCCGGCATGGATACGCTCGCCGCTGTTGTAGACCTTGTCGCCGTCGCCATCCTTGAAGTCGCTGCTCCGATCGACATTGAAGCTGCCGAGAACCGAGAAGGCATCCGAAATGCGATAGGCGCCGGTCAGGCCCGTTTCCGCCTTCGCGCCGTTGGTGCCGAAGACCGTCCTGCTCTTGGCCGCCCAGGTCTCGTCGTCATGCAGGAAGTCGCTCGGGCTGATCGTGCGCATGTAGACGACACCGCCGATGGCGCCGGAGCCGTAGGCATTGGCGACCGGGCCGCGCATCACCGTCACTTCGTCGAGCAGGCTCGGGTCGAGATAGAAGGCCCCGTTCGGGCCGTGTCCGGTCTGCTGGAAGTTCTGGCGCGCGCCGTCGATGATCATGGCGACGCGGCCGAAGCCCTCCAGACCGCGAATGTTCACCGACGCACCCGGATCGTCGCCATCCATGCGAGCGGTCACGCCCGGCATGCCGTTGAAGATATCGGAATAGGTCGTGGCGGCAGGCCGCGTGTCGTCGTCATTGAGGCGAACGACGCTCACCGACGCCAGCGTGTTGACCGGCGCCTTCTTGGTGCGGTTCACCGAGACGGTGATCGTGTCGAGAAGGATCTCCTCCGCGGTCGGACAATCGACGCCCGGTTTGCATTGCCCCGCCGCTTCGGCCTCCTGCGCGAAAGCCGGCGCGGTGCCGGCAACTCCCAGGCTTCCTGCCAACGCCGTGGTCAAAAGCCACCCCTTCAAAAAACGATCCGACATCCCATACCCCCAAGCCACACTTAAGCCACTCCGAACCGCCGCAAAGAGCCCCTGTCCGGCTGGTCGCCAGATGCGGGTCACAGGCGTTCCTGTTCGGTGGTGCTTGCGTCAGTATTTAAATATGAGTATCTGAGTCAAGAAATTGTTTTGCAGTCGTGAAACATTGGAATCTTTTTAAATTCAACGTTCTAAGTTGATGATCGAATGCATTTTGCATGCATTCCAATGTGCGTGAGGAGCCATTGATGAAACTTCGCAGACGAGACATGAGCAGCCTGCTGCTGGCGCTGCCGCTCGGCCTCCTGATCGCGGGCGGCGAGGGCACGGCCCGGGCCGGCGAGGCCCATCCCGGCGCGGAGCGCATCGTCTCCGTCGGCGGGGCCGTCACCGAAATTCTCTATGCGCTGGGTGCCGGAGAGCGCGTCGTCGCCGTCGACACCACAAGCCTTTATCCGCCGCAGGCAACGAAGCTGCCGCAGGTCGGCTACATGCGCCAGCTTGCCGCCGAAGGCGTCCTCTCCACAGGCCCCGATCTGATCCTCGCCGAGGAGGGGTCCGGCCCCGCGACCGTTCTCGACATCCTGCGCGAAAGCCGCGTTCCGGTGGAAATCATTCCCAACGACCCGACGCCGGAGGGCATCGACGAAAAGATCGAGGCCGTCGGCCATGCGGTCGGCAAGAACGCTGAGGCAAAGCGGCTGGCAAGCGCCGTCGCCGACCATTTCGCCGATCTTGAGAAGACCGTCGCCACCGTTCCCGACGGGGAGCGCAAGCGCGTCCTCTTCGTGCTCTCCGTGGCGGGCGGGCGAATCATGGCGGCCGGCAAGGACACGGCCGCCGACGCGATGATCGGCCTCGCCGGCGGGATCAACGCAGCCGACGGCTTTTCCGGCTACAAGGGGATGGTGGACGAAGCCATCCTGACTGCCGCGCCGGACGTCATCCTGATGATGCGGCGGGGCGAACACGCGGCCGACGCGAAGGAAACCTTCGCCATGCCGGCCTTCCGGACGACGCCGGCCGCAGCCACCAACAATCTCATCGCCATGGACGGCAACTACCTGCTCGGCTTCGGACCGCGCACGCCGGAGGCTGCCTACGAACTCGCCTCGCGTCTCTATCCCGACAGGGTCGCGGCGCGATGAGCAGCGCGGCTTCACTCAAAGGTCCCGCCGGTCTCATGGCCAGCCACCCGACGAGCCAACGGCGGCGCAACGCGCGCCTTGCGATCCTCGCCTCGGCGCTGCTCCTGATCGGCGCGGCCTTCATGGCGGTGGTCACGGGACCCTCGAACATTCCAGCCGGGACCATTCTCGCGGCGCTTTCGGGCGGGGCGGATACGCTTTCGGCGCGCGATGCCATCATCCTTTATGACGTGCGCCTGCCGCGCGCGGCGCTGGGCGCTCTCGTTGGCGCCGCCCTCGCCGTCACCGGCGCCATGCTGCAGGGCCTCTTCCGCAATCCGCTCGCCGACCCCGGCATCGTCGGCGTCAGCTCCGGCGCGGCGGTCGCGGCCGTCGCGGCCATCGTCCTCGGCGAGGGGCCGCTCGTCGGGCTGGCCCTCCTGCTGGGCCACAGCTTCCTGCCGCTGATGGCCTTTGCCGGCGCGTTGCTGACGACGAGCCTTCTCTATCTGCTGGCGACGCGGGCCGGGCGGACGTCCATCGCAACGCTGCTGCTTGCCGGCCTTGCGATCGCCGCCATCGGCAACGCGGTCACCGGCCTCGTCATCTTCATGGCCGACGACCAGCAGCTGCGCGACATCACTTTCTGGACGCTTGGCAGCCTCGGCGGCGCGACCTGGGACCGGGTGAGCGCCATCCTGCCCTTCATCGCATTCCTGATCGCGACCCTGCCCTTCGTGGCGCGCGGGCTCGATGCACTGGCGCTCGGCGAATCGGAGGCGATGCATCTCGGGATCGGCGTCGAGACGTTGAAGCGCGTCGTCATCCTGGCCGTCGCGGCCGCCTGCGGCGCGGCGGTCGCCGTCTCCGGCATCATCGGCTTCGTCGGCATCGTCGTGCCGCATCTCCTGCGCCTCGTCATGGGCCCGTCGAACGGCCCGCTTCTCGCCGCCTCGGCCTTCGGCGGCGCGGCGCTGCTGATCGCCGCCGACACGGTCTGCCGGACCATCGCGGCCCCGGCGGAGCTTCCCATCGGCATCGTCACCGCGCTGATCGGCGCGCCGGTCTTCATGAGCCTGTTGCTGCGCCGTCGCCGGCTGGCGGACACTTGAGGACGCCACCATGATCGAAGCCAGGAACCTCACCTTCGCCGTTGCCGGCCGCCGGCTCGTCGAGGACGTCAATCTTGCGGCGACGCCCGGCCGCCTCACCATCATCATCGGCCCGAATGGCGCGGGAAAGTCGACGCTGCTGAAGCTGCTCAGCGGCGAGTTGCGCCCGAGCGAGGGCAGCGTCACCTACGAAGGCACCGACATCGGCCGGCTTTCGGCGGCGCAACTTGCCAGACGCCGCGCCGTCCTGCCGCAAAGCGTGACGCTGGCCTTCCCCTTCACGGTGGAGGAGATCGTGCTGCTCGGCGCCGAGGCGGGCGGGGCGCGCGGCCGCGCTGCTGTCGCGCTCTGCGAGGCAATGCTCGCCGATGTTGGGCTCGGCGGCTGGGGCGTCCGGCTCTACGAGCGGCTTTCGGGCGGCGAGCAGCAGCGGGTCCAGTTTGCCCGCGTCCTCGCGCAGATTCCCGAGCCCTACAGGAATGGCAAGACGCAGTTCCTCTTCCTCGATGAGCCGACGTCGAGCCTCGACATCCGCCACCAGATCGATCTTCTGGAGCGGGCACGCCGGCATGCCCGGCTCGGCGGCGGCGTCATCGCGATCGTGCATGACCTCAATCTTGCCGCCGAATTCGCCGACCGGATCGCCGTGCTCTCGCAGGGACGGCTGATCGCGCACGGACCGCCGCAGGAGACGCTTTGCGAGGAGGTCGTCGCCCGCGTCTTCGACGTCTCCGGGATCGTCGGGCGGACGCCGCCCGAGGAAACGCCCTTCGTCCTGACGCAGGCAAGGCATCCGCCTTCCGCCGACTGACGGCAGCCGCAGGTCCGGCCTCACGCCGTCGGAATCGTGCCGCCGTCGATCACATGCTCCGTACCGGAGATCGCGGCGGCACGCGCGGAAACGAGAAAGGCAATGAGGTCGGCGACCTCTTTCGGCTGCGCCGGCCGGCCGAGCGGAATGCCGCCAAGCCCCTTCATGATGATCTGCTTGCCGCCCTCATAGTCGGTGCCGGCTTCCTCGGCCAGCCGCTCGGCCAGACGAACCGACGCCTCCGTCTCGACCCATCCGGGAGAGACGCGCACAACGCGAACGCCCTTCGGCGTCACCTCTTTCGAGAGGCTCTTGCTGTAGGTGGAGAGCGCGGCCTTCGCCGCGGCATAGGCGGTCGTCGCCTCGGGCAGCGGCATCCTGTGCTGGATGGATGTCACATGGACGATAACGCCGGAGCCTTCGGCGATCATCGACGGCAGAAGCGCGCGGTCGAGCCGGACGGCGGACATCAGATTCTGATTGATCTCGCCGAACCAGACCTCGTCATCGAGCGCGGCAAAGCCGCCGGCCGGCGCTTTGGAGCCGCCCACCACATTGACGAGGATATCGAGCCCGCCGAAGTCGCCAAGAACACGATCGGCGACGAGCCGGCAGCCCTCGGCCGTGGAAACGTCCGCCG
Source organism: Hartmannibacter diazotrophicus (assembly GCF_900231165.1). Taxonomy (GTDB): domain Bacteria; phylum Pseudomonadota; class Alphaproteobacteria; order Rhizobiales; family Pleomorphomonadaceae; genus Hartmannibacter; species Hartmannibacter diazotrophicus. The sequence continues at coordinate 1,120,730 of NZ_LT960614.1, read as the reverse complement.
CGACCGAGACGAGACCGCTCGCGGAGACTTGCGGCACCTCGCGCGCGGTCGTCATCACCCTTGCGCCGGCGCCCAGCAGCGTCTCCACGACGGCGGCGCCGACGCCTTTCGTGCCGCCGGTCACCAGGGCTCGCTTGCCGCTCAAACCGAGATCGAATGTCATGATCCGATCTCCAGCCGCGCGATCCGGTCGCCTTCGAGCGTGAAGGCATAGCGAAGGTCGATCGGGCTGCCGGGGAAGTTTCCCGTCAGGTGGCTCAGGACAATCGTTTTCTCGCCGTCCTGCTCGATGGCGAATGGCTCGCTGGTGTAGCTGTATTTCGCGCTTGCCCCGCTCTTCCAGCGCAGAATTGCGGCGCGGCCCTCGTGCACCTGCCCCTCGTCGCGGACAATCGCCGTCTCGGCGAAGCAATCGGCGAAGGCCTCGCCTCCCGTGCGGTCGGCCGCAAAATACTTGGCTATGGGGCCAGGCATGGTCATCGTCATCGGCAGTCTTTCCTGTGCAATGTCTCGGCTGAGCGCGGTCCGCGTTGCCTCGCCGGAAAGATCGATCTAGGCTGACGAAATGACAAGAACGCACGAAAAAGTTGGGTACACACCTGAAGGTAAGCCACACGGATTCACGCGCGAAACGGCTGCCGAAGGCGTCGAGCGCGCCCTGAAGCTGCTGGAGGGGCGGTGGAAGCTCGTCATCCTGTTTCACCTGTTCGGCGGGCAGGTCCAGCGCTTCTCGGACCTTGAGCGATCCATTCCCGCCGTTTCCCAGAAGATGCTCATCCAGCAGCTCCGGCAGATGGAACGGGATGGCATCGTCCACCGCACCGTCTATCCGCAGGTGCCGCCGAAGGTCGAATACAGCCTGACGGACTGGGGGCAGGCCCTCTGCCCGGCGCTCGATGCGCTGCTCACCTGGGCCGCGCAGCGTCCGGACCAATCTCCGGAGGACGGCAGCGGCGACAGCGCGCCGGACTGATGTCTCTATCGGGAGGCCGACGTCGCCACAGGGTCGATTTGCCGCGTCCAGATTTTCCAACTGTCCGCTTGCGGCATACCGTGCACCAGAAATAAGCTGGCCTGACTAAACCGTTTCATAAGAACAAATTCAGGAAGGAACGCCATGCGGATGGAGGCTACGGGAGCCGCTTCTCCAGGAGGCCGCGACTTTGCCGCCAGGCAGCGGATCGTCGACCTCGGACACGCGGTCGAGGAAGGGCTGATCGGCCGGACGACGCTGGTGGAACGGCTGCTGATCGCGCTTCTGACCGGAGGCCACCTGCTGATCGAGGGCGCGCCTGGCCTTGCCAAGACCCGCGCGGTCAAGCGGCTTGCCGATGGGCTCGACTGCAGTTTCGCCCGCATCCAGTGCACGCCCGACCTGATGCCTGCCGACCTCACCGGAACGCAGGTGTTCCGGCCCGAGCGCGGCGACTTCGAATTCGTTCCGGGCCCCGTGTTCCATTCGCTGGTGCTCGTCGACGAAATCAACCGCGCGCCGCCGAAGGTCCAGTCGGCGCTGCTCGAGGCCATGGCCGAGCAGCAGGTGACCGCGGGCAACACCACGCATCCCCTGCCCCGCCCCTTCGTCGTGGTGGCGACGCAGAACTCGATCGAGCATGAGGGAACCTTCCCGCTGCCGGAAGCCCAGCTCGACCGCTTCCAGATGCACGTCCTCGTCGGAATGCCGGACGCTGCCTCGGAGCGCGCGATCATCGATCTCGTCGAGAGCGAGACGCAGGGACAGACCCCGCCGATCCCGCACAGCCTCGACCACGACGCCATCTTCGCCGCGCAGGCCGAGGCGGCAACGGTGCATCTGGCACCGGCGCTCAAGGACTATATCGTCCGCCTCGTGATGGCGACGCGCGAGGACGATCCCGCGCCGGACGTCCGCCGGCTCATCGAGCATCCGGTCTCGCCACGCGGCACGCTGGCGCTGGCGCAGGCGGTGAAGGCGCGGGCCTACCTGAAAGGCCGCGACTACGGCATTCCGGACGACGTCGCGGAGCTTGCGCCCGACATCCTCGCCCATCGCCTCGTGCCGACATGGCGCGCCACGGCCGACGGCGAGACGGCCCGCAGCCTGATCGATCGCCTGCTCGCCATCGTCAAGCCCCTCTGATCGAACGACGCAAGGCACCGATGCCCGCGACCGCTTCCCCGGACCAAGCCGGCACCTTCGTCGACGCCGACCTGCTGCTGCGCCTCGGCCACGTGGTCCGGCACCTGCCGGACCCGAGCCTTGCCGCCAGCGGCCGGCCGGGCGGCTTTCCCTCTCGCAGGCGCGGCAACGGCCTCGACGTACGCGACGTCCGGCTCTACGCCGACGGCGACGACTTCCGCCATGTCGACGCGATGACCACGGCGCGCACCGGGCGGGTGCATGTGCGCAATTTCCATGACGACCGCGACCGGACGGCGATGCTGATCGCCGACTTCCGTCCGCCCATGCTCTGGGGCACCCGGCGGCGCTTCCGCTCGGTCGCCGCCGCCGAGGCGCTGGCGATGAGCGGCTGGCGCGTCATCGGGGCCGGCGGCCGCGTCGGTCTGATGGTCGCCGGCGCCGCCGACATGGCCTATGTCGCGCCCCGCGCCCGGGACCGGGCGATGGCGCAGGTGGCTGGCGCGCTGGCGCAGGCGCACGAGCAGGCGAGTGAGGCCCGTTCGGCCTCCTGCCCGCCGCTGGACGAGCAGCTTGAACGGGCGGCACGTCTTGCTCCGACCGGCGCGAGCCTCGTCATCGCCACCGGGCTCGACCATCCGGGGCCGGATCTCGATGCGGTGCTGCAGGGGCTGGCGCGGCGCTTCGACGTCACCGTCCTGCTCATCACCGACCGGCTGGAACGTTCAGGCCAAGCGGGCGCCTACGCCTATTACGGCGAGGACAATGCCACGCACTGGACCCGGCTCGGCGCCAGCATCGGCACCCTGCCCGATCCTCGTCCCGCCCGCCTTCGGGCGCTCGGCGTGACCGTCCGGCGCATCGATGCCTCGGCGGACGCCGCCGACATCGGCCGCGCGCTGGAAGAGGAGGTCGCCGATGGCCTCTGACCTCATCGCGCAGCTTGGCCCCTTGCGCCTTCCGGCCGACTTCGCCGTGTTCGGCTGGCGCGACTATCTTGCCGCGCTTTCAATCGGCCTTCTGGTCGCGTGCCTCGTCGCCGCACTGCTGCGGCCGCTCTTTGCCTCCCGCCGCGACGACGTGGCCCGTCTTGCCCTTGAGCTCGACAGCTTCAAGACGCTGAACGCCGGCGAAAGGCTCTACCGGCAGGCGGCCGTGCTGCGCAGTCTCGGCGGAGACGTCGCCGACGTCGGCGGCGAATTCGCCGTCGCGCTCTATGGCAGCGCGCCCGTCACCGATCTGGATGCGCTCGACGAGAAAATCCTCGGCCATGCCCGGAGGCGGCGCTGAATGCCCGAGTTCGCCGCGCCCTATCTCCTGCTCGCCCTGCCGCTACCGTTGCTCGCCTGGCTGCTGCCGCCGGCCAGACGCGCGGAAATCGGCGCGCTCTACATGCCGCCGGCAATCGCCGAACGCCTGCCATCGGGCGCAGCCCTTTCGGTGATTGGCGCACTGCCGCGCATCCTTGCCGCCCTTATCTGGCTGCTGCTCGTGGTGGCGCTTGCCGGGCCGCGCCTGCTGACGACCACCGATGCCCTGCCGGTCTCCGGCCGGGACATCGTTCTGGTGCTCGATCTTTCCGGCAGCATGTCGAAGACCGACTTCGATCTCGGCGGCCAGGCGATCTCGCGGCTCGACGCCGTCAAGGAAGTGGCGACGCGCTTCGTCGAGGGCCGCGAGGGCGACCGGGTCGGTCTGGTGCTCTTTGCCGAGAAGGCCTATTTCGCCTCACCGCTCACCTATGACGTCAAGGCGCTGGCCCAGGCCATCGACGAGGCGACCATCGGCATCTCCGGCCAGTCGACGGCGATTGCCGACGGTCTTGGCCTCGCCCTCAAGCGCCTGCAGACGTCGGACGCGAAAAGCCGGGTCATCATCCTGCTTTCCGACGGCGCCGACACGGCTGGCGCCGTCATTCCAGCCGAGGTTGGAACGCTCGCCCGCAAGCTCGGCGTCACCGTCGACACGATCGCGCTCGGACCGAAGGATCTGGAAACGAGCCCCGATGCCCGCGACGCCGTGGACAGCGCCACGCTGAAGGCCATCGCCGACGCAAGCGGCGGCACCAGCTTCCGCGTTCGCACGCTCGACGACCTTCAAGGCGTCGCCACCTCCATCGACGCGCTGGAGCCCTCGATCGGCAACGAACCGCCGGTCACCGTCTATCGCGACCTCTGGATCTATCCCGCCGGCGCGGCCCTGCTGCTGGCGCTCGTCCTCCTGCTTTTCCGGGGAGAGCGTGGATGATCGTCTACGAGACCTACGCCCTGCTGCGCCCCTGGTGGCTTCTCGCGCTCCCGATCGCCGCGCTCGTTGCCTTCCTCGCCTGGCGGCGCGGCCGGAGCCTCGGTGCCTGGGAACGCGCCGTCGACGGACCGCTGCTCGCGGCGATGGAGCGGATCGGCCACGTGCGGCGCAAGGGCGGACGGTGGCTGCCGCCGCTGCCGCTTCTCGCGGCCCTGCCGCTGATCCTCGGCCTTGCGGGTCCCGCCCTTCGCGGCGAGGCGCCGGCCTTCCGTAACCTCAACGGCATCGTGCTCGTTTTCGACCTCTCGCCGTCGGTCACTCGCGGCGGTCGCCTGGGCGATGCGCAGGCCGCTGCCGCGCTGGCACTGGAGCAAAGCGGTGGACGCCCGGTGGCGCTGATCCTTTATTCCGGCGAGCCTTATCTCGTGAGTGCCTTCACCACGGACCCTTCCAGCCCGGAAAGCCTGATCGGCGTTCTCGACCCCGAGACGATGCCCGACGGCGGCTCACGCCCCGACAAGGCGCTGAACCTTGCCGGCGACCTGTTGGCGGAGGCGAAAATCAACCGCAGCGACGTGGTGCTGATTTCCGACGGCGGCGGGCTCGACAAGGCGAGTGACGACGCCGTGGACCGGATCGTTGCCGCCGGTGGCCATGTCTCGACCGTCTATGTCGCGCCCGACACATTGCCGCCCGAAAGCCCGCCCCCCCATCCGGAAGCGCTGGAGGCGCTGGCCAAACGCGGCGAGGGAACGGCAACGGCGGCGAGCGAACCGGAAAGCCTGGTCGCCGCTCTCAAGGACAGCGAGGCAAGCCTCATCGAAGCCGGCCTGACGCCGCTCTATTTCCGCGATTTCGGCCCATGGCTCGTGGCGCTGTCGCTCGTGCCGGCCGGCCTCATGTTCAGGAGGCGAAGCTGAGATGACGCGCTTCTGGCTTCCGCTCACCGTTGTCGCCGCGCTTGCCGCCGGCATCGTCGCCGGCCCCAACGCCTGGGGCAAGCTGGCCCTGCTGGCCGGCCAGCCAGCGCTGGCCGCGCACCTCATCGAGGATGAAGCCGCACGCGGCGTCGCGCTCTACAAGGCCGGCGACCACAAGGCGGCGGACGCCGCCTTCGAAAAGGTCGGCCGTGTCGCCACCTACGACCGGGCGATCTCGCTGGCGGCCACCGGCCAGTACGAATTGTCGGTCGCCTATTTCGACGCCGTCCTCTTCGCCAACCCGCATGACGACGATGCCCGGCGCAACCGCGAGATCGTGGCCAAGCTCGTCGATCCGGTCGTCGGATCGGGCCTCGGAGCCCACGGCGGCGTGCCGGCGAAGGTGATGGGCGTTGCGACCGGCGATCCCAACGACCCGGTCGTCAAGGGAACGCTGACTGACCAGCGGCATGTCTACAAGCCGCTCAATGCGCGCGGCATCGCGGCCAGCGAAGGCTGGCTGACGGGTCTCGTCGACGCACCGGGCGAATACCTGAAGAAGCGCCTTGCCGCCGAATACGACCGGCGCAAGGAGCTTGGCCAGATCACGCCGGAGGCAAGCTCATGGTGAGATGGCTCGCGACTGTCCTGTTTCTGATCAGTCTGTGCGGTTCGGCATTCGCCGACGGCCGGGACCGCCTCGAGGTCACCGTCGACAAGCCCAATCCGCTGCCCGGCGAAATGATCCTCGTCACCGTCCGCGGCGAATATGTCGAGGGCATCGGCCGCGAGCATCTGGAAATGCCGGCCTTTCCCGGCTTCAACTGGATCCAGCTCGAACGTGACAAATGGACCTCGGAAGGCACGGGGGCGAGCCTTCGCAAGGTGTTCGAGCGGCGGCTTGCCTTTTTCGCCAAGTCCGACGGCACACTCGTCATTCCGTCCTTCCTGCATCACGTGACCGTCGTCACGTCGGACAACAAATGGGTGGAGACGGAAACGCAGTCCGCGCCGGTGACGATCACGGTCAAGCCCCAGCCAAAGGTCGACGGCCGATGGATGCCGGCGAGCTCTGTCGAACTCACCGACGACTGGAGCCGCAACCCCGAAGCCCTCATCGACGGCGATAACGTGCGCCGGACGATCACGCTGAAGGTGCTCGGCGCCGACCCGGAACGGCTGCCGCCCGCGCCCGTCATCCGCGAGCCCTGGCTCATCTCCTTCACCGAGCCGGAACAGCGCGAGATTGTTCCGACACCGAACGGTCCCCTCGCCACGCTCACCTGGTCCTGGAAGCTCCGTCCGATCACCGGGGAGGTCGGCACGCTGCCGGCGGTGGACTTTGCCTGGTTCGACACAGCCACCGGCACGAGCCGCAATGCCGCGCTCGGTCCGCGCAGGATCGCCGTCGCCGGCTTCGGCACCAATGCGGCCGGCGTCTGGCCAAGCCGCTTCGCCTCGCCCTACGGGCTCCTGTTTGCCGCGGCCGCAGGGCTGATCCTGCCGCTCGGCATCCTGTTCTTCACGCTGAGGCCGCTTTCGCAGGGCGAGCGCATGGCGCTCAAGAGGGCCGTCCTTCGCCGTCTTCCGAGCCGCGACCGGCTCGCGCTGCGCATGGCGCTCGGGCGCGGCGACCTTGCCTCCGCCCGGCGCGCGGCGCTTTCGTGGTTTCAGCGGCAAAACCTTGACCGGGCCGAGCAGGCCCGACGTCTCTCGGATCTCGATGCCGTCCTTTTCGGCCACGAGGCAGCAGCGCCGGCACCCGATCGCGCACGTTTGCGGCGACAGCTTCTCTCCTGAAGTCCGACAGCAGGCCGCTCAAGGGCCGGTCCGGCAAAAGACCGGCGATCTTCTCGCCGATCCTTTCCCCGTCGCACGCTCAACGCAGGCCGGACGTATCCGCCTCGATCAGAGGCAGGGACACGTAGACACGCGTGCCGACGCCGGAACGCGACCAGATGCGAAGCGGATGACCGAGCAGCCGCGAAATGATCCCGACGATCGTCAGCCCGAGGCCGAGCCCGCCGGTGCTGCGCCGGGGATCGCCTCCGAGGAAGGGCGACATCGCGGCATCGTCCATGCCGGGGCCATCGTCGGCAATCTCGACGACCACCTCGCCGGCCCGGATGAAGGCGCCGACATCAACGCGCCCGCCACGGGTATGGCGGACGGCATTGCCGATCAGGTTGCCGAGCATCGTTGCCAAAAGCTTCGGATCGCTGTCGACGACAAGATCGGTTTCCTGGAGGATCAACTCGTTGCCGTTGGCCTCGGCGTGATGCCTCCAGTCCGACAACGCCGACCGAAGCACGCTCGCCAGCGCAAAACTCGATCTTTGCGGCCTCGCCACACGGTCGCTGGCGCGCGCGTCGAGCGCAAGCTGGACAAGACCGGCGTTCAGTCGTTCAAGCTGCTCCTCGAGCGTGTCCAGCGCCTTGGCGACACTTCCGTCCTCGGACCGAAGCCGCATCCGCTCCACCATCAAGGACATGATCTGAAGCGGGTGGCGGAGGTCATGACCGGCCGATGCCATGAGATTTCCACGGTAGTCGTGAGTTGCCCGCAGCGCTTCCAGCGCCCGGCCCAGTTGTTCGTCGCCGGAGGGAACCGAAGCGGTGTCTTCATCCTCCGGGGCCATGCGGAAGGCCGCGGCTTTCTCTTTGCGGGCAAAGGCCGAGGCGGCCATGGCTTCCACCGACCGACGGTTTGTCACGAGATAGTCGTACGAAGTCAGATCCAGATTCCTGCGCATTTCCATATCCTCGCCGCTCTCGATTCAACACACGTACGCAGCAACGGATCATCCCGATCCGACCCCGGCACGACTGTTTCAACAAGGAAAAGAATGGCGGGAAAACCGCCACCGCGCGATCATACAGGCGGCGTTCCGGCGACAGTCTTTCGTAGGTCGGCCTCATACATCGGTATGATGCCCGCGCGCGCCGACAGGGGATGCCGGGGACGGAAGAGGCCGGAAGCCGGTCGTCCCTGCCGCGACAGGATGATTTCTGGCCGACGCTGCAATTGGCTCTTGCGTTCGGCTCCCACGGCGGTTATACCGCGCCCACTTCAGCGCTGATTGCGCCCGCGCTCCCATCGTCTAGCGGTCCAGGACGTCGCCCTCTCACGGCGAAAACAGGGGTTCGAGTCCCCTTGGGAGTACCAAAATCTCCATACATCAATCACTTACAAGATCAGGCTATTCAAACCTGTTCTCGTATGTTCCCGTTTCTTGGCTACCCGGGATCCTGTGATGAAGGAGATTTCTGATGGCCCTACCCTGTTCAGAATCGAAAGCCGGCCATGCACGCGAGAAGGAAATTTACGACACGCTTCGCAGTGCCGGCGCAAGGGCCGTTGGCTTCATGGTCGACGATGAAGCCGAAAGCAACCTCTGCGAGTTCAAGCTCGGCGGCAGCAGCATCTCGGTCCCGATAGCGATCGCCGACTATGAGAAAGCGTGGTTGAAGGAAAACCCGCAGAGTTCCCGATCACATTCTTCCCTAAATGAACACAGGGCGAAGGCCCGCGAGTTGAAAGAGAGGGCCGCCTGGGCAGTGATGGCAGCCTCGATCAGGGCGCAGATCGCCATGATTGCCAACCGGAGTGTGACGTATAGATAAAGGAAAAAGGCAACGAGTAGATTTTCCATCCCATCCGAGACTATGAGAACGGGGGTCCTATTGCGGATGATGGTGCAGTAGGTCAGCACTGCCCGATGCGGCAGTTTTCTTGGCGATGCTGGCGGCTCGAAGCCTGTCGTAAAGAGCAATGTCAAAGCGATTATGGTGTCGGACGGCCGCAATATCATTCTCTGAGAACTGCACCGACCGATTCGTACCGACGTTTACCTCCCCCAAGCGTATGTCGCCCGCCCCAAGAAGTTGGCCTAGAGCCGCATCAAGATCAGGTCCATCGTCAAGGAAGCCGACAAATGAGAAATCCCTCTCGACATTGGCTATCGCCAACTCAACCGCATCGTTATCAAGTTTGCCTAGAGGGACTTTCTTCAGCAGCCCGCTCAAATATCGTGTGATGAGATTGTCAAAATCACCGTTGAGAGTCGTTTCTAATGCCTCCCTGATCGGGGGCAAGTTTTGGGACATCTGGAGAGCGAACCGGTAGTGAGATAGCACCCTCGATACCGGATCCCTCAAAACCGTTGCGTATGTCCAATTCCCTGGGAGAAGCCGATCGCACCCGTAGGCGATGTGTCCATGAACGCATTGCATCTGTGCCATTTGTGCGACTGGTAGATTAGGCAATCCGCGCCGTTCTGCTCCGGGGGGGATGACGTACAGAGAGCGCCCAAAACGGGCCTGCAACGCGACACCTAATGAGCTGCCACCGGACTTCGGAATATGTAGACTGATCAAATTGGTGCCTAAGAGTGAATTTCCCCCTTGCACCAAAAATGGCGTGGGGTCGCCTTTGACCGCTCCGTTCACCAGCATTTTTCCAGTTTCCAAGAGAAAATAAATGCTGTTAGCGCCCGCTAAAACAGACTCCGGCAACCTGTAGCTGAAGCCAAATACTCCGTCTCGTCCTTTTACCTTCTGCACGTCGCCGCGGTAGATGTACGGCTGTACACTCCCAATTACCGCCCCGTCCGCCATCGCGAAGATGTTCGGCATCCGGTCATGATACTCCGGGTCAATAGCCCACCCCACCGCAACCGCACCGTCTAGCCTATCCAAATGGCCATGTTGTTTTTTACTGCCGATCACGCCCCGTATCTCCCGCTCCCGTTCGCCAAACTAGCTAAACGACCAGACCACTTTTCCTATCATATGGCTCAGCGGGTCTCCAGACCTTGGATTGTAGATATGCCGGCACTCGCGGGACATCTCCGATAAGCTCAATTTTCTGCAGCGACGGAGGTGTTCATGGGCAAGGATCAACACGAGATCGCGCGCAAGCTTCGTATTCTGCAACACGCCGAAGAGACTGGTCATGTCGCGAAGACCTGTCGATATTTTGGCATTGCCCTCAGCAGCGTCTACCGATGGCGCGAGGCTTAGCGCAAGGACGGTGGGGCCGGTCTGGTGAACCGGCCACCAATTCCAAAATGGCGTGCCAATTGGACGCCGGTCGCAATCGAGGAGAAGGTCCTCCATCTCCGCAGCAAATACCACCTCGGCCCGATGCGGATCGTCTGGTAATTGGCGCGCTACCACGGCATCAATCTCTCAGAGGCAACGGTCTCCCGGATCCTCAAGCGCCATGGCTTGAACCGGCTGCCGCGTGGGACCCGGCTGCTGAAGGTGCACACGAAGCGATACTCCAAACAGGTGCCGGGCCACCATATCCAGATGGACGTCAAATTCCTGACGTTCAAAGGAAACGGGGGCGAGAAGATCCGCCGCTCACAGCAGCCATCGACGCGATCGTGCGAACGGACGCCGAGACGATCCTCGTCACCTCCTACGGCAAGCCATTCTCGGAGAAGTCTCTGACAGGTCGCATGGCCGACTGGACACGGGCCGCCGGACTTGAGCCTGGATGCATCCTGCATGATCTGCGCAAGACCTTGGGCCAACGCATGGCCGATGCCGGAGCCACCAGCCGGCAGGCGATGGCGATCCTTGGACACGACGATATCGAGCATGCCGAACTCTACTCGCGCGAAGCTGACTCTCTGCTGCTTTCCGTCGACGCGAAAGAGAAGGTTGTGAACCTGTTTGCACGTGGATAACCGGTTTGGCTAACCGCCCTGGCTAACCTGTGTGTAAGCGATCGATTTTAAATATTTAACCCACTCCCCTTGGGAGTACCAAATCCTCCTCAGTCTTCAATCGGCCTGTGCCCGTCCTTGACGGCGCGTATCTGGCCGATCTCGGCGACGACCAGATCGAGCAGTGCTCTCAGCCTTGGCAGACGCCTGAGATCGCGGTGATAGCCGACCCAGGTCGTCCGTGCCGGCGGCGGGAGCGGAGGGACAAGCCGCCGAAGGCCGTCCATACCGTCACCGAGCGGGCGCGGCAGGACCGCAAGGCCGACGCCACCGCGGCAGAGCGCGGCCTGCACATCCCGGCTGTTGCTGCGCATGGCGATCCGCGCATGGGGCAGCGTCTCGCGCAGCCACGCGACATCCGGCATGTCGCTGAAGGCTTCGTCCATCGTGACGAGGCAAACGCCCTCCCCGTCGCCATAGACCGGCTCGGCGATGCCCGCCGGCGCATAAAGACCGTAGTCGATGTCCACCAGCTTGCGGGAGACCACGTCCGGTTCCGTGAAGGGCTGGATGCGGAAGACGAGATCGGCTTCGCGGCGCGAGAGGTTGAGAAGGCGCTGGTCGGTCAAGAGCTCCACGACAACGCGCGGATACTGTCTTGCAAAGCCCGCCAGCAGCGGAGAGAGCACGTGCACGCCGAACCAGTCCGAGCATGAGACCCTGAGGAGGCCGTCAAGCTCCCGCTGGCTGCCGGAAAGCTGCCGCAGCATGCCGGTTACCTCGTCCTCCATGCGCTCGGCATGGGCCATGACTACCGCGCCCTCGTCGGTCAGCACGAAGCCATCGCTGGTGCGTTGAAAGAGGCTATGACCAATGGAGGTCTCGAGCGCCTTCAGGCGCCGGCCCATGGTCGGCTGGGTCAGCCCGAGGCTGCGCGCCGCCGCACCCAGGGTGCCTTCCCGCGCGATCGCCAGGAACAGCCGGACGTCGCTCCATTCCATGGGCGGCACGATCCTCTCCATGCAAATATGTATGATCTTCATGTATTTTATATGACTTCCATACAAATTCAAATGGATCAGTCTCCTGTCATCCAAACAGAAGGAGACACACTCATGCCAACCATGACAGCAGCCATCCTGGAAACCGCCAACGGGCCGTTCCGCCTTGCCGACATCGAACGCCCGGCGCCCAGCCCAGGCGAGGTTCTCGTGCGCATCAAGGCCAGCGGGGTCAATCCTCTGGACACGAAGATCCGCGCCGGCGCGGCGGCACACGCGAAACAACCGCTACCGGCGGTCCTCGGCATCGACCTTGCCGGCGTTGTCGAGAGTGTCGGCGACGGTGTCACAGGCTTTCGCCATGGCGACGAGGTCTACGGAATGACTGGCGGTGTCGGCGGCCACCAGGGATCCCTCGCCGAATTCGCCGCGGTCGACGCCCGCCTGCTGGCGCCCAAGCCGACACATCTTTCCATGCGGGAGGCCGCCGCCCTGCCGCTCGTCTTCATCACCGCCTGGGAGGGACTCGTCGACCGCGTCAAGGTCAGCGCCGGCCAGAAGGTGCTCGTCATCGGCGGTGGCGGCGGGGTCGGCCACGTCGCGGTCCAGATCGCCAGATCCTTCGGCGCCGACGTCTATGCGGTCGATTCCGCCGGCAAGGCCGACTACATCAGAAGCCTTGGTGCCATGGCGATCGACCACGCAGCCGAGACAGCCGGGGACTATGTCGCCCGCTACACGGAAGGCAAGGGGTTCGACGTCGTTTACGACACCATTGGCGGCGGAGGACTGGATACGGCCTTCCAGGTCGTCGCCCGCTTCGGGCATGTCGTCTCGAGTCTCGGCTGGGGGACCCATGCCCTCGCGCCCCTTTCCTTCAAGGCGGCCAGCTACTCCGGCGTCTTCACGCTGATCCCGCTTCTCACCGGCGAGGGCCGCGAACACCACGGCGAGATCATGCGCGAAGCAACGCGCCTCGCCGAAGCGGGCAAGCTGATGCCGCGGCTCGACCCGAGAAGCTTCACCCTGAAAACGGCTCTTGCGGCCCACAAGCTGATCGAGGACAGGCAGGCGACCGGCAAGGTCGTCGTCGATATCGCCTGAGCCTCCGACCGGCCTTGTCCTCCGCTCCCGCGATTTTTTGAAGAATTCCGCGAACGCAGATTTCGACAAGAAGCAGGCGGGGCCTTCTCCTACCTTGAAGACGTTCAAGAGAACTGGCTGATCTCCTCCCTGTCAGCCACGATGTCGGTCCCTCCCCTGGCCGCACATCCGGGACGGCGATGTTGCCTCGTCCGCTGTCCCTCAAGCGGCTGTCTTCCGGCCCCTCCCCCGGAAGACAGCCGCTCCTTTTGCTCAGGCGTGACAGCGGCATCCGGCCGGCCGACGGGCGTATTCGACAGGCCCGGGGCATGCCTCTCGAATAGCCTTCTCCTGCACAGATTATTAGCATTTTCTTCTATTCATGGCTGATTGACATGAATATAGCTATTGCTATATTTCACCCGATAAGCGGGAGCTGTGCAATGGCGGAGACCATGATGAGGCCGAGCCTGTCGGAACGGACCGATGCCCAAATCCGAGAGGTTCTGGCGGGGCGGCGCGGCGGCCCGCGATCGATCCTGCTCTTTGCCGGGCCGGCCGTCATCGCCTCCATCGCCTACATGGATCCGGGCAACTTCGCGACGAACATCCAGGCCGGTTCCGGCTACGGCTATTCGCTGCTCTGGGTCGTGCTCATGGCGAACCTGATCGCCATGCTGTTCCAGTCGCTCTCGGCCAAGCTCGGCATCGTCACCGGACGCAATCTGGCCGAGATGTGCCGCGACCAGTTTTCCGCGCCGGTCCGCTACACGATGTGGGTCATCAGCGAGATCGCTGCGATGGCAACGGATCTCGCCGAGTTCCTCGGCGGAGCGATTGGCCTTTCCCTGCTCTTCGACATGCCGCTAATCGCGGGCATGGGCGTAACGGCCGTCATCACCTACGGCATCCTGCTCTTCGAGGGCCGCGGCTTTCGCCCGATGGAACTGATCATCGGCGGGCTCGTCGCCGTGATCGGCCTTTGCTACGTCATCGAGATGTTCATCGCCCCGGTCGACTGGGGCGCGGCCGGCCTTGGCCTCATCACGCCGTCGATGCCGGACGCGACCGCCCTGACGATTTCCGTCGGCATCATCGGCGCGACCGTCATGCCCCACGCGGTCTACCTGCACTCGGGCCTGACGCAGCACCGTGCACCGGGCCGGGATGCCTCGGAACGCCGCAAGCTCGTGCGCTTTTCCAACATCGAGTGCGTCATCGCGCTCGCAGTTGCCGGCGCGGTCAACATGGCCATGGTGATCATGGCGTCGGCCGCCTTTCACGCCGGTCATGCGGAAGTCGCGGAAATCGAGACGGCGTATCACACCCTGACGCCGCTGCTCGGCGGGGCTGCCGCCGCCGTCTTCCTCGTGTCGCTGATGGCCTCCGGCATTTCGTCGTCCACCGTCGGCACCATGGCGGGACAGATGATCATGCAGGGCTTCGTCGGCTTCCGCATTCCGATCCTGATCCGCCGCCTTGTGACGATGCTGCCGGCCTTCGCGGTCGTCCTGATGGGCGCTGATACGACGGACGCGCTGGTCTATAGCCAGGTTGTCCTGTCCTTCGCCCTGCCGATCCCGATGGTCGCCCTCGTCCTCTTCACCCGCAATCGCGCCATCATGGGCGACTTTGCCAACGGTCGGCTGACCGATGTCGCCGCGATCGTCGGTGCGGCCGTCATCCTGTGTCTCAATGTCGTCCTGCTGGCCCAGACCTTCGGTATTCCCATTCCGGGTCTCGGCGCCGGTTGACAACAAGGCCCGCAGCGTTTCATGGGGTCGGTGAATTAAGTATAGTCTCGGCTAAACGTTATCGCACAGTTCCTGGTCGCTCCGAAGGTTGCCGTTCCGATGAAACCGCCCGCTTCTCCCGAATGCCGGTTGGCCTCGACCGAAGTCGAGACACATGCCGAAGCCTTCCAGAAAAGCCGCGACGCCCGGCGAACCGAGCTGATGGAGGACTATGTCGAGCTGATCGCCGACCTCATCGAGCACACCGGCGAGGCGCGCCAGACCGACATCGCCCAGCGCCTTGGCGTTACCCAGCCGACGGTCGCCAAGATGCTGAAAAGGCTCGTCGAGGAAAACCTGATCACGCAGCGGCCCTATCGCGGCGTCTTCCTGACCGAGGAAGGACAGCGGCTGGCGGCCACCACGCGCCGACGGCACGAGATTGTCGAGGCCGTCCTTCGCCGTCTTGGCGTGGACCCGGATACGGCGAGGAACGATGCCGAGGGCATCGAGCATCACGTCAGCGAAAAGACGCTGGAGGCCTTCGAGCGGTTTCTGCAGAAAGGGTGAGGAGGCCCGGTCCGCCCTCCTGTCCGACCACCGACCGACCCGAACTCGATCTGACGTAATGGGCCGCTAGCCGGCCGCGCTTCACGCCGTCACCGGGCTGCTTCAGCCACTCGGCGACGGTGCCCCAGTCCATGTCCGCCCCGAATGAGGGCATGCGGAAGTCGCTCATCGCTGACAAAGAGCGTTGATTCCGATCAATCTGGGCTTGTCATCGCATCGGCTCCGGCGGCGCGCGGCGGATCGCCGGCAAACCGGACGTCGATCTCCTCAGCGGTTGGCGTCAAGTGACGGCGGTCATGGGAGGACGGAAGACGTCGCCATCCGGCATCTCGACAAGCTCGACGACCCGGTCCAGCCCCGGAGCGGCCGCCGCCGAGCGACCGATGGCGATCACGGCGGATCCGGCCAACTCATGGTTCAGGACACCGCAGAGTTCGGTTCGTTCGGTGTGATCGACGGCACTCAGCGGGTCATCCATGATCACCCATTTCGGGCGATGGACGAGAAGGCGAGCGAAGGCCAGCCGCTGCTGCTCGTCGATGCGAAGCTCCTTGTCCCAGCGCTGGCGAACGTCGAGTTTCGCCAGCAGGTGGCCGAGCCCGACCCGCTCGATCGCGCTTCTGATCTCCGCGTCCGGGCAATGCTGGACGGAGAAGGGAAAGGCCACCGCCTCGCGCAGGGTACCGAGCGGCAGATAGGGCTGGTTGGGCAGGAAGAGCAACGCCTCCGGCTGCGGCAGCAGCACGCGTCCGCTGCCCCAGGGCCACAGACCCGCGACCGCGCGAAACAGCATCGACTTGCCGCTGCCCGGCGCGCCGATGATCACCAGCCGGTCGCCGGGGGCCATCTCGACGCATTGTTCTTTCAGGCGGACGCGCTTGTCCGGCAATGCCACCTCGAGCGTGTCGAGCATCAGAGTCCCCGCCGGGTGTCGCCCGAATTCAATGCGGCTCGCCCGGTCGCCGTCGGCTTCGAGCGCGGGCAATGCCAGACGCAGGGACATGACGCGAAGCAGCGTGGCACGCCAGTCGGCAATGGTGGAGAAATTGTCAACGAACCAGCGCAGCGACTGCTGCACCTGGAAAAAGGCGCCGGTGACCATCATCAACTGACCGAAGGACAGGGTGCCGTTGAAATAGCCCGGCGCGGCGACGATGATCGGCACGACCAGCGTCAGCCAGCCGTAGCCGGCGGTCACCCATGTCAGGTTGGCAAGGCCCCGGGCGAGCCGGCGCATGACCGCCAGAACCGGGACGAGCGCTGTTCCCGTCTCGATGCGGGCTTCCCGTTCGCCGCCGTAAAGGCCGATCGCCTCGGCGGATTCATCCACATGCACGAGGGAAAACCGGAAATCGGCTTCGCGGGCGTAGCGTTCCGCGTTGAGGGCGATGAGCGGCCGGCCGACACGCCATGTCGCCCACGAGCCCGCGATCGCATAAGCGAGAGCGCACCAGACCATGTAGCCTGGAACCTGCAGCGACCTGCCGCCGATGACCAAAACGACGTGTTCCGACAGCACCCAGAGCACGCCAACGAAACTGACGAGCAGCAGGGCGGACTGCAAAAGGCCGATGCCGAGATCGGCACAAAGCTCGCACAGATGCCGGCTGTCCTCCTGAATCCGCTGGTCCGGATGCCGGCCAACGTCGCCGGCCCAGGTCAACTGGTAGGCGCGGCGCGGCTGAAGCCATTCGTCCAGAATGTCGCTGCTGACGGCATCGCGCAGGTTGATCTTCAGGATCTCGCGCAGCCAGGTCTGGGCGACGCCCAGCGCCAACAGCACCGCGACGATCGCGACGAAGACGCCGGTCTGGGTGAGGAGCGCCTCGAGATGGCGGTCGTTCAGGGCGTCATAGAAGTCGCGCTGCCAGGCGTTGAGGCGGATCTGGCCGATGGTCGTGGCCCCGACGACGACGACAACGGCAGCAATCAGCAGATAGACGCGGCGACGGTTCGCTGCCTTGCGAACGGTTGCGACGAATGCCTTGACGTGCTGCGCGAGATCGCTTGCCGGTTGCTGCCTGCCCGGCGCTTCGTCGGCGCCGTGTCTCGGACCTTCCGGTCCAGGCGGGCCGCCGGCCGAGGTTGGCGGTGCGGTTTCCTCGTTTGTCGGCACCGCCGATCTCCACTCCAGTCTCCGACGGCGCCGATCATAGAGCATATTCGAGCGCCTCGCCCATGCCGGCACAAGGGGCCGTGCGTGACGAGCCGACCAAAAAGCCCGCCCGGTGTCCCGGGCGGGCTTTTGCGATCAAAGCGGATCAGTGGGGATGCGAGACCGCTAGGAACACGAGCCCCCCCTGCGCCGCTGACCCGTCATGGCGGTCTGCCTGCCGGCGGTCAGTCTCACATGTCGCCGGCGTTGACGATCTCCACCCGGCGGTTCGCCGCGGCTTCGGGGTCATGGCGATCCTTGAGGCGCTCTTCGCCAAAGCCGATCGCGACCAGACGCTTGCCGGAGATGCCGTAGTGGGACACGAGATATTCCCGCACCGACTCCGCCCGCCGCTCGGACAACTCCATATTGTAGCCCTCGCCTCCGCGCGCGTCGGTATGGCCGTTGACGAGCAGGCGCGCGCCGGACAGCTCCGGACTGGAGAGCGCGCGGCCGAGAGCGTCGAGGTCGGGAAGCGACTGGTCGCGGATCTTCGCCGAATCGAAGTCGAACCGGACCTCGATATCGATCGACGGCAGATCCGCATGATCGATGATCTCGGCAACCCGCGACTTCATTTCGATCTTGAGGCCGCGCGTCGGCAGTTCCTTCAGGTAGTTGGAATCGGACGATTTCAGGCCACCTTGCGCGGCGGGCTTCTGGCCGAGGCTTCGGGTCGGCGTGCCCGATGCCGGCTTCGACTTCAATGACCGCAAGATTTCGTCGCTGCTGAGGGACTGCGCCTTGCCGGCAGTTGCGGTGAAGGACCCTGCGATCAAGACCAGCGCAAGAATACGGCCGATTCTTGCTTGCCGTATTTTTTCAAGCATAACGCCGAACATCATAAAGAACGCCCCATCAAGTGATCATACAAGACGAAAATCCGCGGAAAATTATACCGCCAACACAGTCGATCTAAGCATATCCGATCCACCTTTCGGATTGTCTCGTTCAAGCGGCATCGCGGAACCTCGTCGCCAAATCTTCTATAGGCTGGCTCTTTACCAATATACGCGCTCGCCACCAAATCCCATTCCGGATAATGGTTTATTTACAAGCGATATAGTAGAAACCTCAAGAGGGGGCGCGACTTCGCGCACGCTTTGGGAACGAGCAGCTTCTACCCCGCGCGGCGACAGCTTGCGCGAGGGAGGATGAATACGCTCGTCCTTCGAGTTTCAGTCTGGAGTTGTGCGTGGGACGTTTCTCAGTCATCGGATTATGCCTTCTGGCGACAGTGCTCTCGGTTCCTGCCGCCAGCCATACGGGACTGATGACCTGGCTCTCGATCGCCTCGGCGGCGACGGCTTTCGTCGCGATGTCCCTCAATCAGTTCCTTGCGACGCGGCCGATGTTCCTGGAGTCGGCCTTTGGCGGACTGGACCGGATCTACCGGATGCACAAGCAGCTTGGCATCGCCGCGCTCGTGCTGATCCTGGTGCACTATGTCGTGACGCCCAATTTCAAGGGCAGCGTGCTGACGACAGGCCTCAACGATCTGGCCGGAAAGGCCGGAGAAATCGGTCTCTACGGGCTCGTCGCGCTCATTCTTCTCAGCATCGTCAAGCGCATTCCGAAGATCCGCCAGGAATTTCCCTATCACCTCTGGCGGCAGACCCACCGGTTCATCGGCGTCTTCTTCATCTTCATCGCGGTTCATCTGAATTTCATCAAGCGTCCGTTCGATGGGACCGCCTGGCTCGCCGTCTACCTGAATGCCTTCGCGCTTCTGGGGATCGCGAGCTTCGTCTACACGCAGTTTCGCTCCTTTCTGCGCCGGCGTGCCTACCGCGTGACGGCGATCGAGCGGGTGCCGACCGCCACGCTGGTCTCCGTCGAGCCGGTCGGCAAGCCGATCAAGGCCCGGCCCGGCCAGTTCGCCTTCCTCAGCGCGTCCAGACCGGGATTGCGCGAACCGCACCCCTTCACGATCGCCCGCCATGCCGGCGACGGCAGTGACGGCAGCCTGACCTTCGCGATCAAGCCGCTCGGCGACTACACGAAGCGCCTGAGGGAAACGCTCGAGGTCGGCGACAGGGTCATGCTCGAGGGGGGCTATGGCCGGTTCAGCAGCGAACGAGGCGCTTCGGCGCAGATCTGGATTGCGGGAGGCATCGGCATCACGCCGTTCATGGCGATGGCGCACGCCCTGCGGCACGCGCCGGAGCGGCGCGTTCATCTCGTCCACTGCATCAGGGACAAGAGCGAGGCCATCGAGGCCGCCGCCCTGCAAGCGATGGCCGATGCCCTCGACAACTTCAGCTTCACCCTGCATTGCTCGTCGGAGCAGGGACGGCTGAAGGCTGAACATCTCGTCGCCATCTCCGGCGTGGAGCCGAAGAGCGCCGACGTCTATTTCTGCGGGCCGGCGGCCATGCGCAAGGCTCTTCTGAAGGGGCTCCAGGCGCTCGGCCAGGCTCCCCGGCAAATCCACTACGAACAATTCGAATTCAGATGATGGGCAAGCGCACCGCCGTGCGCAGAACCGTCCGAGGGGGACGTTTGCAACCTGCCGATAAATTCTCACGAATGATCCGACACGGCCTGACGTCAGCACTTCTGTGTAGTGCGTTTGCGGCGTGTGCGCTGACCGCATCGAATGAGGCGGCTCAGGCCCGCGACCTCTTCGGGGCGGACGCCTTCGCCACCTATGCGCCCAACGTCGACAACGGCCGCTACATGGCCAACGCCGCCGGCTGCGTCGGGTGCCATGCGTCCGGCGAGGATACGAACCTTCTGTCCGGCGGCCGGAAGATCGAGAGCTACATCGGCACCTTCCACGTTCCGAACATCACGTCCGATTCCAGGGGAACGGGCGGCTGGAGCAATGCGGACTATCTGAACGCGGTCATCAACGGCGTCGCGCCCGACGGCCGCAACTACTACCCCGTGTTTCCCTATGCCGCCTATGCCGGGATGAAGCCGGAGGATGTGCTCGACATCAAGGCCTTCATCGAAACCCTGCCGACGTCCGATGCGCCCTCGGCGCTGCACGAAGTGTCCTTCCCCTACAATCTGGACAGCACGATCGCGCTCTGGAAGCGCGGAAACTTCGAGACGCCGGCCTTCCAGCCGGGCGATGGCTCCCAGATGAGCCGCGGCCGCTACCTGGTCGAGACTGTCGGCGCATGCGGCGAATGCCATACGCCGCGCACGCTGACCTACGGCCTCGATCAGGAACTCGCGCTGACGGGCGAGAAGGGCATCGACGGCGAGCTTGCGCCCGACATCTCCAAGAGCCGCATGACCGGCCTTGCCGATCCCGGCCTCTTCACGGATGCCTTCATCGACGACCACAAGAAGCTTTCGGAAAGTCCCGTCACCTCGCCTCTGAAGCGCAATCTTCTCAAAGGCCTCTCGGTCCTGACCGAGGACGACCGCCGCGCCATGCTCGCCTACCTGACGGGCAAGCCGCAGGAGGTCAAGAAGATCGAGATGAGCAACCAGGCAAGCTGCAAGCTTGCCTCGGCCGGGGCCCCTGCCCCATCGGACGGGCTGGCCGTCAAGGCGGACGATTTCGTCGGCCGCTACTGCCGCAACTGCCATGGGCTTGGCGAGAGCGCACAGGGAAGCTTCCCGGCCGGCGACCTTGCCTCCATCGCGCGCAATCCCGCTTTCGTGACGCCGGGAGACCGGTCCAAGTCGCTCCTCTACACGAGCGTCGCCAGCGGCCGCATGCCCTATGGCGCCAGCCCCCCGGACGAGGATGTCGAGGCGCTCGGTGCGTGGATCGACGGCCTCAACGTTTCCGCGGCGGCGGCGCCCCCGGCCGAGCCGGAGCGCAGCCGGCCGATCCGGAACTGGCGCGACGAGACCGAAAAGGCGCTGCGGGACCTCTCGTCCCTCGACGAGCGCGATCGCCCGTTCATCCGCTATTTCAGCTTCCTCAGCCTCTACAACGGCGTCTTCCCTTGCGAGGATGACGAAGCCTTCGCGCGCCGTCTCGATCTTTTCGGGGCCGGCTTCCGCAAGCTGCTGAATTCCGTTTCCCTCGGAGAGCGCCTGATTGTTCCCGATGCCGTGGACGGCTCGGGCGACCTGCTACTGCGCGTCGACATCCGCGATTTCAAATGGGACGCCGGCCAATGGGAGAGGCTGTCGGCCGACTATCCCTATGGATATGCGCCGGCGAACGATCCCTCGCTTCTGGCGCTGGCCCGGTCCGCCGGTACGGACCTGCCGATCATGCGCGCGGACTGGTTCATGGCCAACGCCTCGCGGCCGGAAATGTACCACATGCTCCTCGATCTGACGGACAACATCGCGGATCTGGAGACAAGGCTCGGCGTCGATGTCGCCGAGAACATCCGCAACCTCAAGGTGGCGCGCGCGGCCTTCAACGAAGGATCGTCCGGCGTCTCCGACCATAACCGCCTTCTTGAGCGTCACGACACGACGCGGGGCGGCTACTACTGGAAGTCCTACGACTTCGCCGGCAGCCGCGATCTGCAGAGCCTGAAGCTGCATCCCCACGGACCGCCCGATATCGGCCCGCTGCAGGACAGGCTGGAGTCCTTCCATCACGACGGCGGCGAGATGCTGTTCACGCTGCCGAACGGCCTGCAGGGCTATTACCTCTCGACGGCCGCCGGCGACCGCCTGGACCGGGGACCGACCTCCATCGTGTCCTTCCGCCAGCGCCCGATCGGCAAGGGCATCGACATCATCAACGGTCGCTCGTGCATGAGCTGTCACTCCGACGGCATCATCTCCAAGCGCGACCAGTTGCGCAGCCACATCGAAGCGTCGTCGCTCTTCACGCTCGCCCAGCGTGACACTCTTTTGAAGATGTATGTCGACCAGGAAACGCTCGACGGGCTCTACGACAAGGACCGGGCCCTCTTCGTCGACGCCCTTGGAAAGATCGGCGCGACGGAAGTGGCGCCCGACGGATCGATCAAGAGCCGTTCCGGGCCCGGCAAGGAAGAGATCGTCACCTGGTTTGCCGACTTCTACGAAGCCGAGATGGACGCCGACATGGTCGCCGCCGAATTCGAGATGACGGTCGACGATCTGGAAAAGGCCATCCAGCGGGTCCGCGACCCGATGGCCCGCAGCCTTGCCATCGACTGGATCAACCAGACGAAGGGCGGCGTGAAGGTGCCCCGCTTCGAGGTGGAAGAGCAGTTCGCGCGCCTGGTGAAGCCGCTGCTCGATCTGGAGCCGCTGCGCGGCGGCGAGCACGATGAAGAGGCCGAAACGGTCGCCATGCTGCCCGACTACAAGGACGCGGACTATCGCGACGACGGGTACGACACGGAGCCCGGCGCGTCGGGCGCGCTGAAGCTGAGCCTGCGCGTCCGGAACACCGACGTGTTCGTGGACGAGCAGCTCACCTTCGAGGTCGTCGCCAACAAGGCGTGCGAACTTCAGATCTTCTATGTCGAGGCCGACGGAAACGTCGAGGTCATTCCGCAGGAGATGATCGGCGAGCCGTTCCTCAAGCCCGGCGTTCCGCGAACCATTCCCAATCCCGCGGTCGGCGCCCTCGTGTTCGACACGCCCGCCCATGACGAGACGCTTCTCCTTCACTGCAAGGAAGGCGGGCTCGGCCATGATCGC
Source organism: Hartmannibacter diazotrophicus (assembly GCF_900231165.1). Taxonomy (GTDB): domain Bacteria; phylum Pseudomonadota; class Alphaproteobacteria; order Rhizobiales; family Pleomorphomonadaceae; genus Hartmannibacter; species Hartmannibacter diazotrophicus. Next base: position 1,097,666 of record NZ_LT960614.1, on the reverse strand, counting down.
CTGTCCGCCGAGGAGGCGCGCCGTCTCGTCAAATCCTCGCACCAGCCGCCGGGCCGCGGACTGGCGATCAAGATGTTCGAGAACACGAAGAAGGCCGCCCCGAAACAGGTCGCCGAGCCGGCCGGGTCGGCCATCCACATGGTGTCCTTCAACGTGAAGGACCGCCACTGAGGACGGGTGCCGGCTGCGGCGACGCGGCGGATCGTCCGCCGTGCCGCCTGACGGCGAAGCCCTGTCATTTTCCGAAAAGCTGAAGATTGAAAGGTTGGGTATGGCTGCGAAGAGAACAACGAAGACGCACTGGGGCCTGTCGCTGCTTTTGACGCTCGCCATCGCGGCCTGTCAGACCCAGGCCCCGCCGCAGCAGGTTGTCGACAACGAAGATGCCGAAGAGCCGGTCCTCATCAGCAACTGCAGCCCCGAGAACGATGCGAAGCTGACCAAGACCGTCGACGTTCTGCTCGATCGCGGCTTCACCCCGCGCCGCACGGAAAGCTTCATGCAGACTGCGTCGCGGCTGCTCTATTGCCCCGGCGAGGACACAGGCTGGTATCGGCATTTCGCCGAGCGGGTGCCAAACTACCGGCGAGAATTCTTCGACTTCACCGGCGAGCTGATCTTCGACATCAACACCGGCCGCGCCTACGACTACACCGATCCGGTGGCGGTCGCGAAGTCGCTGCCGGCCTGCTACGCCAGCGGCGAGCCCTACGAGCGCTGCCGCCCGAAGTATCATCCGCACTATCCGATCATGCTGCCGAAGGACAAGATCGCCGATCCGAACGATCCCTGGAACTATGCGCAGGCCTGCCGCCTCGACGCGAACTGGAAGAAATTCTGCAGCCTCGCGACGTCGATGGACGCCTGCTGGTCGGAAGCGAAGTCCGACATGGTCATCGTTCCCCCGACGACAAAGGCGCAGGAAAGCCGCATCCAGCTCGCCCGCGCCACGCGCGTCGACAGGATGTCGGACGCGGCGCCCGCAGGGCCGGCATCCGAACCGGCCAAGGCATCCACGCCAGTAAAGGCCAAGCCGAAGAAGGTCGCGAAGGCGAGCACGGTGCCCATCTGTCATGACCTTGGCTGGGAATATCTTCTGCCCAAGTGACACTCGGCGCCGGGTGCCGTTGGCGGCTCCCGGCGTTTTCTCGTTCTTCACGACACGGAACAACGGACCATGCGCATCGTCGGCAAGACACGATCCTCCGGCTGGCTCGGATTGCTCTTTTCAGCGGCCCTTCTGGCGGCCTGTCAGGCCGGCAACAAGCCTGCCTCGCAGCCGCTGACGACATCGCAGGCCGCTGCGAACCCGGCAGCCAGCCAGTCGGCGCTCTCCTATGCCTACGACGATGTGGAGCAGGAATTCATCACAGCAATTGATATCCTTCTCGATCGCGGCTTCGAGCCGAACAAAATTCGTGATTTCATTGGCATTACTGGTTCGAATTCCGAATGCGCGCAATTCTGCCCGCACTATGAGATGGTGCAGCGATACTTGGTAGAAAAGTCCGGCCAAAGTCTTGAGGAAATGTGGCAGAATAGCTCACCGATCGGTGGGTTTCTTTATGACATTCGCAATGGCCAGAAAATCGACCGAAGCGATGCTGTCGCGACGGCGAAAGCAATCTCTTCATGCTACGGAAAGGGCAACGTTTGGGAAGAATGCCATCCCAAATATCATCCACTCCAAGGCTGCCGGCTCAACGCGGAATGGAGGAATTTCTGCGCCAAGGAGCTTTCCCTAGATGGTTGCTGGGATGGAGCGAAAGCCGATCTGGTGATCGCACCGCCGACGAAATCCTCCCAAATGAGCCGCATTCAACTCGCGAGCGCCGTTCGTGTGGATGCGGCGCCCAATACGCCAGCGGCCAGCGCCGCGCCGGCCACGCCTAAACAGCAGGCCAAGAGTGCAAAGAAGGCGCCGGCCAAGGCCGACTATTGCAGGCCGTTGTGGCAATAGGCACGGAAGGGAGGTCCTCGGTGAAACGCGTTCTTTGCCTCGTATCGGCGCTGTTCGTGCTGGCGTTTGCCGCCTCGCAAGGTGCCATGGCAAAATCGTCGGCCTTCCAGGACGACCAGAAGCGGCTGGCGCTGGTGATCGGCGTCAGCGCCTATGAAAGCGTGCCGGCCCTGCCCAACCCGAAGAATGACGCCGAAGCCGTCGCGGCGGCCTTCGGCCGTCTCGACTTCGAGGTGATCAAGACAGTCGATCCGTCACGGGATGACCTTGAGGCTACGCTTGCGAAGTTCCGGTCAAGTCTTGAGGGCGCCGACATCGCGGTCCTCTATTACGCCGGCCATTCGATCCAGGTCGACGGCAAGAACTATATCATTCCCGTCGATGCCAGGTTCGAGGAACCGGAGGATTTCGGCCGCTATCTCTTCGCCGTGGAGGAACTGACGAAGCTGATGGACGAGAAGGCGGCGGTGCGCATCGCCATCCTCGACGCCTGCCGCGACAACCCCTTCCTCGTCAGCGCGCAGGAAATCGCCAAGACCTCGGACACGAAACGCAGCATCAATGCGGGCCTTGCCAACATCTCCGGGCCGGAGACGATCGAGACGGAGGCGCAGGACGAGGTCTACGGCTCCGTGATCGCCTATGCCGCCTCGTCGGGCCGGACGGCCTCCGACGGCGAGGGCGAGCACAGCCCCTACACCCGCGCCTTTCTGGAGCATGTCGAGAAACCCGGTCTCGAGATCGGCCAGATGTTCCGCAACATCGCCTCCTCGGTGATCAAGGAAACCGACAACACGCAGCATCCGGAATACCTCGTGCGCCTGACCAACGAGGTCTATTTCAGGGTCCCCGAACCCTCCGAATGCGATTTCCTGGCGGCAGCGCCCTTCAACTCCATTGGCGTGACCGGCGTCGACTTCGAGCGGATCGACGCGGACAAGGCCATCCCCGCCTGCGAGGCGGCCCTGAAGGACGATCCGAAGCATCCCCGCCTGCTCTATAATCTCGGCCGCGCGCTCGATGCCAAGGGACGCTTCGAGGAGGCCGTGAAGTTGTATCGTCAGTCCTCCGATCTTGGCTATCCGGCGGCAACCAGCAGTCTCGGCGTCATGTATGTGAACGGCCAGGGAATCGACCAGGATTTCGCCGAAGGCGTCGCGCTGCTCAAGAAGGCCAAGGCGCTCGGATCGCGGACGGCCAGGATTTCGCTGGCGGCAGCCGATTTCTCCGTGCTCTTCGAAGCGCCGGAAACGACGGCGCTGCAGGAACGCCTCAAGAAAGAGGGGCTTTATAAGGGGCCGCTGGACGGAGATTACGGCGCCAAGACGCAGGCCGCCCTCCGGTCCTACCAGTCGCTAATGTCGTTGCGCAAAAACGGCGCGACACTGGAAACGCTGGACAGTCTCGGCCTCGTCGACATCATCCCCCACTACGAGCTGAACTAGGGCAAATCCTGAAGAGTGGGAGCAGGTTCTCCGTCCGGATTTGCGCCAAGATCAGGGCAGAGAGCCTCTCCGTCACGCGGAGAAAACCGGAGAGGCTCCGCACCCGGAAAAGTCGGCGATCATCGAATTGAGGATGCTCCGATCGCAGAACGCGGCATCCGCTGCGCATGCCCTATGTGAGGTGCTGCCGAGGGGAACGCCTGGCCGGGTCGCTCCGCATTGAGATACGCGGTCCGGTGCGCTTGGTGCAGCGTCACCCGATTGCGTCTGCTACAATTCGCACTACCGAGGGGTGCCCCGCCAAGGGGCTGAGATACTGTTGGCCGGACGGCAGCACAGTGACCCTTTGAACCTGATCCGGATCATGCCGGCGAAGGGACAGGTCTAACCGCCTCACGCCTTTGCCGGCCTCGCTTGAGTGGCCACCATGCCTGCATCACCACAGCCCATTGCCAAGGCTCTCCCAATCGCCGCCACGATTGCCGCCGTCTTCCATGAAGAACGGATACTTCTGGTGCGCCGGGCCAATCCGCCGGATGCCGGTCGCTGGGGCTTTCCGGGCGGCAAGATCGAAGCCGGCGAGCCGATAGAGGCAGCGGCCGTGCGGGAACTCTTCGAGGAAACCGGGATCCGTGGGCAAGCGCGCCGCGTCTTCACGGCGGTGGACGCGTTCGATCGCGACGAAACCGGCGGTCTTCGCCGGCATTTCGTGCTGATTGCGGTCCTCTGCGACTGGATTGCCGGGGAACCGGTTGCCGGCGACGACGCCCTCGATGCGCGATGGTTCCGCCTCGATGAACTGGACGACACCGGACTTGCCCTCAGTCTCGATGTCGCCAAGGTTGTCCGCCTCGCCGCCGACATCGCGTCGGGACGAGGTTAGCGGTCAAGCGACGCCCGATGAGATCCATTTTCTGAACGCCGCGACCGGACAGCTTCGATTTCCTTCGCAAGATCTCGCGCCGCCGCTTCCGGGTCCGGCTGGCCGCAAATGGCCGAGACCACCGCGATGCCCCGTGCTCCCGCGGCCAAGACCGGCGCAACATGCCGGACCTTGAGACCGCCGATGGCGACAGCGGGGATGGAACTGGCGGCGATCTGGGCGATGAGACCATCAAAGCCCACCGCCTGCTCGTGGTCCGGCTTGGTCGGTGTGGCAAAGACCGGGCCCGCGCCGATGTAGTCCACGAGCGCCGGGTCCGCCGCCGCGGCCAGTTCGGGGGTCTCGACGGAGAGACCAAGGATCGCCTCCGGCCCAATCCGGGCGCGCGCCTCGGCCACGGCCATGTCGCCCTGTCCGACATGAACGCCATCAGCGCCGATCGCCACAGCCGCCGCCACATCGTCATTGACGATCAGCCGCGCGCCGGTGCCGGCCAGCGCGTCCTTCAACGCCCGCCCGATCTCGACCGTTCGCGCCGTGCCACCCGTCTTGTCGCGAAGCTGCACCATGGTCGCGCCGCCGGCCACGGCGGCGCGGGCCGTCTCGACCATGCCGATCCCGGCGCAAAGGCCGGGATCGAGCACGAGATAGAGCGACAGGTCGAAAGATCTCATTCCGAGACCTCTTCGACACTCTGGATCGATGCCTCGGCATCGAGCCTTTCAGGCGTGACGGCGTGAAGTGCGTCCAGGAAGCGTGGCGCAAAGCTCCCCGGTCCGGCAGCGCCTTCATGCGCATGGCTGCCCGCCACGGCGAAATGCGCCAAAGCCCCGATGGCTGCGTCGAAGGGATCGCCAGCGACGGCCGCATAGGCCCCGCACAGGCACGTGAGGGAACAGCCCATGGCGGTGTTCATCGGCATGAAGGGCGATCCGCCCTCGACCCGCGCCGCACGCACGCCGTCGGTGACAAAGTCCACAGCGCCGGTCACCACGACGACGCTGGCGTATTTGCGTGCCAACCGGCGGGCGCCATCCTCGGCCATGGCGACGGGATCGCGTCCGTCAACGCCCTGCCCCCGGCTGGCTTCGCCGGCGAGAGACAGGATCTCGGAGGCATTGCCGCGGATGATCGTCGGGCGCAGCGCAGCAAGCTCCGCCGAGACGCGGCGACGATACGCCGTCGCCTGACAGGCCACCGGGTCGAGCACCCAGGGCCGTCCGGCCGCCTCTGCCCCGGCGATGGCGGCACGCGCGCCATCGACGAAGGGCGGCGAGAGCGTGCCGATATTGACCGTCAGCGCCCCGGCGATGCGGGCGAACTCGCCCGATTCCTCGGCGTCGGCGACCATGGCGGGACTGGCCCCCGCCGCCAGGAGCACGTTGGCGGCGATGTTCATGGCGACATAGTTGGTGATGCACTGCACCAGCGGCGGTTCGGCCCTGAGCGCGGCCAGAAGGGTTCCGGGTGTCTCGGTCATTGTGCGTCCTCCAGCGGCAGATAGAGCTCGCCGCCCTCGCGGAATTTCTCGGCCATCGCTGCCATGCCCTCCTTCTGGGCCTCGGCCCGAATATCGTGGGAGATGCGCATCGAGCAGAATTTCGGCCCGCACATGGAGCAGAAATGGGCCACCTTGTGCGCCTCCTTCGGCAGGGTCTCGTCATGCATCGACCGGGCCGTTTCCGGGTCGAGCGAGAGGTTGAACTGGTCCTCCCAGCGGAACTCGAACCGCGCCCGGCTGAGCGCGTCGTCGCGAATGCGTGCCGCCGGATGGCCCTTGGCGAGATCGGCGGCATGGGCCGCAATCTTGTAGGTGATGACGCCCACCTTCACATCGTCGCGGTCCGGCAGGCCGAGATGTTCCTTGGGCGTCACGTAGCACAGCATCGCCGTGCCGAACCAGCCGATCATCGCCGCGCCGATGCCCGAGGTGATGTGATCGTAGCCAGGTGCGATGTCGGTGGTCAGCGGCCCGAGCGTATAGAACGGCGCCTCGCCGCACACGGCGAGCTGCTTGTCCATATTGGCCTTGATCTTGTGCATGGGAACATGGCCGGGACCTTCGATCATCACCTGGCAATCCTTCGCCCAGGCGATCTGCGTGAGTTCTCCGAGTGTCTCCAGTTCGGCAAACTGTGCCCGGTCGTTGGCGTCGGCGATCGATCCTGGCCGCAGGCCGTCGCCGAGCGAAAAGGAGACGTCATAGGCGCGGGCGATGTCGCAGATTTCGTCGAAATGCTCGTAGAGAAAGCTCTCGCGATGATGGTGCAGGCACCATTTGGCCATGATCGAGCCGCCGCGCGAGACGATGCCCGTCACCCGGTCGACCGTCATCGGGATCATGTGCAGCCGCACGCCGGCGTGGATGGTGAAATAGTCCACCCCCTGCTCGGCCTGTTCGATCAGCGTGTCGCGAAACACCTCCCAGGACAGGTCCTCGGCGATGCCGCCGACCTTCTCCAGCGCCTGGTAGAGCGGCACCGTGCCGATGGGCACGGGCGCGTTGCGGATGATCCAGTCGCGGATGTTGTGGATGTTGCGCCCGGTCGAGAGGTCCATCACCGTATCCGCGCCCCAGCGGATCGCCCAGACCATCTTCTCGACCTCCTCGGCCATCGAGGAGGTGACGGCGGAGTTGCCGATATTGGCGTTGATCTTGACGAGAAAATTCCGGCCGATCGCCATCGGCTCCAGTTCCGGGTGATTGATGTTGGCGGGAATGATCGCCCTGCCCTTCGCCACCTCGTCCCGCACGAATTCCGGCGTGATGAAATCGGGGATCTCCGCGCCGAAGGCTTCGCCGTCACGGATCTGCGCCTGCCTTGCCGCCTGCCGGCCGAGATTTTCACGGATGGCGACGAATTCCATTTCCGGCGTGACGATCCCGGCACGGGCATAGGCCATCTGCGTGACGGCCCGGCCAAGCTTCGCGCGCTTCGGTTCGTGCCGCACGGGGAACTCCGGCGTCAGTCGCGTGCCCTCGGCAAAGCCGTTGTCCTCGGGCTTCACATGCCGGCCCGCATAGCGCTCGGTGTCGTTCCGCGCGGCAACCCAGCCTTCGCGCAGGCGCGGCAGGCCGCGCTCGATGGCGATCCCGGCTTTCGGGTCGGTATAGGGACCGGAACTGTCATAGACGGTCACCGGCGGTTCGCCAGCCGTCGGGTGAAGATCGATCTCGCGCATGGGCACGCGAATATCGGCGTGCAGCGCGCCTCGGTGCCAAACGCGGCGCGAGGCGGGCAGCGGTCCCGTGGTGACGGTTGGGAAATGGTCTTTCATCGGTCGGAGCCTCCAGTGCTCGAAGCGTGGAGACCCAGTTCTCGGTCATGAATGGAGATTGGCCGCGTGAAACACGCCGTGGAAGTCCCGGCCAAAGCCGCGCAGCCCGAACACCATCCCTACGCCAGTATGAACTGGATCAGGTTCATCGGGTCACTGCGCTGCACGGACCTGCCGGACCGGCTATCAGACTCTCAGCCCCTTGTCGGGACCCCCCGGGTGAATGCGCCGAGACTGCGTCCCGACCCACGCTTTGTCAACCGCCAGACGGGCGGCGAGCGCCCTACCCGCCTTCTGAACGCGCACAAACTTTCGTTATTCGGAAAAGCTGGCGGCATGTGGATGTGGCGGAAAGACCTATCATTTCTCGAGCAGGCGCTCAAAAACGCTCTCCACGTCGCCGAGAAAAGCACTCCATTCCCCGTCTTCATCAATGCCGGTGATGCGCAGCAGAAAGAGGCCCTCAATGGCCAGCAGGGCGACCCGGGCCGCCTGCGCATCGCTCGTTCCGCCGCCGAGGCGCTCGAACATGGAACGGTACCATTCCCGGGTCTCGATGACGTTTTGCCGGTTCTGGATGTAGGCAATCATCAGGCCGGCCATTTTGGCGTTCATGGCGGCGTGCGAGCTGCGCATGACCTTGATGTAATTTCGAATGAGATCAGCCGGCGGAACGTCGTCGATTTCACCAAGCAACTCGTCGAACTGACGCGTCCATCTCTCGACCAGCGCGCGGACCAGATCGTCTTTCGACGAGAATGAATACTGGACGCCGCCTTTCGAGATGCCGGCAGCCTTGGCCAGGGCATCGATGGTCAGGCCGGCCGCGCCTTCACTGCGAACGATCCTTTCCGCGATTTCGAGCAACCCGTCACGCGTGATCGTCGGTTTTCTGCCCAAATCGCGGCTCCTTCATCATCGATTGCTATTGAAATCCATACGTATGTATTTATATCAACGAACGCAATCGCTGAATGCACCGGACACGGAATTGCCGAGGATCATCGACGTCTACCCGCCGGGGCGATCGCGATGCTGGCGGCCGCGGTGTTTTTCACGCTGGCCAGGTATCGCGGCCTGTTCCGTGCCTATCATTGACCGCCTTTCGAAGAGGTCCGGACATGCACATCATCGAGACCGAGCGCCTGATCCTGAGGTCCTTCCGGGAGGGGGATGCAGCAGACCTCTTTGCCTATCTGCGCGCACCCACCACCCCCTGCTTCCTCTCGCTCAAGCTCGCAGACCTGGCCGAGGCGGAGATCGAGGTCGGGAGACGCGCCCTCGACGAGGGCAGCGTGGCAATCTGCCTGAAACAGACAGGCCGGGTCATCGGCGATCTGTTCGGCGGCGGCGAAGAGGGCGAGGAGGAGGACACGGCCTCGGTCGGCTGGAACCTCAATCCGCAATTCGGTGGCCAAGGATATGCGTTCGAGGCCGCGAGAGCCCTGTTCGATCATCTCTTCCGGGCAAAGGGTTTTCGCCGGCTCTATGCCTATGTCGAAGACCACAACACCCCCTCGCAGCGCCTCTGCGAAAAGCTGGGCATGCGCCGCGAAGGTGTGTTCGTGGAGTTCGTCTCCTTCACCAACGACGATGCGGGCAATCCGATCTACGAAAACACCATGCAGTACGCCATCCTGCGCCGAGAGTGGATGTCTGGGGCCTTAGCGATGGAGCAACCGCCGGGCATGAGCGGCGTCGCAGGCGCTGGGACGAGGTGTGGCTGATCCCGACATGATCCATGCCCATGAACACCTCCTTCGCCTCCGGAAAGCGGATCTGATCAGAGATGTCTCACAAGTAAAAATACATCTACAGGCTATATGAAAGGCCATAACTTACTATTTCTCATGTAATAAATAATAATTTTAAATGAGAACTTTAGCTGATTTTTCTGGAATAAATTACGATCGCAAATTTTCGGTTTGAATTTTTCTCATATAATATTTTGGCACTCCTTATATATGAGTGCCAAGAACACCATATGGTGACTGTGGCTATCAAAAATACAGGCCACAGAAAGATTTCAAATGAAATTCCGTCCACTACACGACCGCGTCGTCATCCGGCGAGCGGACAGTGACACGCAAACGCGGGGCGGGATCATCATTCCCGACACGGCCAAGGAAAAACCACAAGAAGGCGAAGTCGTCGCCGTGGGCCCAGGATCGCGCGACGAACACGGCGCGCTGATCGTCCCGGGCGTCAAGGCTGGCGACATGATCCTCTTCGGCAAGTGGTCGGGAACCGAGATCAAGATCGACGGTGACGATCTCCTGATCATGCGGGAAACCGACATATTGGGCATCGTCGACTTATCCGATGCGGCAAAGCCATCAAAGAAGGCCGCCTGACGGGCCGACTTCACGCTCCGGTTTCTCTCACTCGATTGGACTAAAGAATGTCTGCCAAGGAAATCAGGTTCAACGGCGATGCCCGCGACCGCATGCTGCGCGGCGTCGAGGTGCTGGAACGCACGGTCAAGGCAACGCTTGGTCCCAAGGGCCGCAACGTCATTCTGGACAGGTCTTATGGCGCACCGCGCATCACCAAGGACGGCGTGACCGTCGCCAAGGAGATCGAACTGCCCGACAGGTTCGAGAACATGGGCGCGCAAATGGTGCGAGAGGTCGCGTCGAAGACCAACGACCTTGCAGGCGACGGCACGACGACGGCGACCGTCCTTGCCGCCGCAATCTTGCGCGAAGGCAGCAAGCTCGTTGCGGCCGGCATGAACCCGATGGATCTCAAGCGCGGCATCGATCTTGCCGTCGCGGTCGTCGTCAAGGACATCCAGGCTCGCTCCAGGGCCGTCCAGTCTTCCAGCGAGATCGCCCAAGTCGGAACGATCGCCGCCAATGGCGATGCGACAGTCGGAGCCATGATCGCACGGGCAATGGAAGAGGTCGGCAAGGAAGGCGTGATCACTGTCGAGGAGGCCAAGACGGCGGAAACCGAACTCGACGTCGTCGAAGGCATGCAGTTCGATCGCGGCTATCTCTCTCCCTATTTCGTCACCAATGCCGAGAAGATGCGCGTCGAATTCGATGAGCCCTATATTCTCATTCACGAGAAGAAACTCGGCAATCTCCAGACAATCCTGCCGTTGCTCGAAGCCGTCGCGCAAAGCGGCAAACCTCTGGTCGTCCTGTGCGAGGACGTCGAGGGCGAAGCGCTGGCGACCCTTGTCGTCAACAAGCTGCGCGGTGGCCTCAAGGTCGCGGCGGTCAAGGCGCCAGGCTTCGGCGACCGCCGCAAGGCCATGCTTGAGGATATCGCGGTCGTGACGGCCGGTCGGCTCATCAGCGACGACCTCGGCATCAAGCTCGAAAATGTGACGCTGGACATGCTGGGACGGGCAAGGCGTGTCCAGATCGAAAAGGACACGACGACGATCATCGACGGCTTCGGCGAGAAGGCCGACATCGAGGCGCGCGTCCGGCAGATCAAGGCGCAAATCGAGGACACCACGTCCGACTACGACCGGGAGAAACTGCTGGAGCGGCAGGCCAAGCTGTCCGGCGGCGTCGCCGTGATCCGTGTCGGCGGAGTGACCGAGACCGAGGTCAAGGAAAAGAAGGACCGCATCGATGATGCGCTGAACGCAACCCGCGCCGCTGTCGAGGAAGGCATCGTCGCCGGCGGCGGTGTCGCCCTTCTGCGCGCCAGAGCCGCCCTTTCCACGCTCTCGAACGACAATGCAGACATCCGCGCCGGTATGTCGATCGTGATGCGGGCGCTTGAAGCGCCGATCCGGCAGATCGCGGAGAATTGCGGCATCGATGGCCCGCTGGTTGTGGGCACTCTCATCCAGAGCAACGATCCCAACCAGGGCTTCGATGCCCAGAACGAGGTTTACGTCGACATGATCGGCGCAGGCATCGTCGATCCGGCCAAGGTCGTGCGAACGGCTCTGCAGGATGCAGCCTCGATCGCCGGACTTCTGATCACCACCGAAGTGATGATCGCAGATGCCCGGCAGCATGGATCGACGGGCGATGCCCCGGGCATGGACTACTGACACTGCCTGCCCTGCCCGCGCGCGTCGGCTTCAGATGAAACCGACGCTCCGCCCGGCGCAAAGGCATTTCGATCTTCGGCGAAGAGACGCATCAGCGCCTTCGGTTGCCGTCATAAACGGTCTCTGAAAAGCTTGGTCGAGAATGGCCGGCCGCATCGGAACCGTCACCCAAGGAGGAACGGCACCATGGCTACGAACACCACCGGAAAACCATCCATCATGCAACTATGGGATGGCCTGCAACCCAGCAAGGCGATGCTCGTCTGGGCCTGCGTCGGTTCCGTGATTGCGACAATGGTGGTCGGCTTCACCTGGGGCGGCTGGGTCACCGGCGGCACATCGCAGAAGATGGCGATGTCAGCCGGAGACGATGCCCGCGCCGAACTGGCATCGGTGATCTGCATGGAAAACTTCAATGCAGCTCCCGATTCCAGCGCGAAACTGGTCGAGTTCAAGGCCCTGACGGACTCGTACAAGAAGCGCCAATTCGTCGAAGCCGGCGGCTGGGCCGTGATGCCCGGGCAAACGTCCGCTGACAGAAATGCGATCAATGGCTGCATCACCGCTCTCGATACCTGACCGGGTCTCGCGTCCGGCATCACTCCGGTGCCGGCGCGCAGTCGCGAGGCGATAGTCCACAAAATCCACGCGCATCCAACAGACGCGCGGCGCCCGCCTCGACTGCCTGTCGATGCGGTCAGGTTACGTGCGTCCACGCGGCACAACGTCCACTGGCCGTCCGTCGCTCTGGTCTAGCCTCAGACACTTGAGGTGTTCCTTCACCCTATTGGAATCGAGGTTTTCCCATGCGTATCGCTCAGGTTGCTCCGCTGGCCGAAGCCGTGCCCCCCATGCTCTACGGAGGCACCGAACGATGCGTATCCTGGCTGACCGAGGCCCTGATCGAGGCCGGTCATCAGGTCACATTGTTCGCCTCGGGAGATTCCGTCACGGCCGCAGAACTCGTGGCAGGATCCTCTCAAGGTCTCAGGCTAGGAGGTGTTCGCGATCTGACAGCCCAGCACTCGACCATGCTGCGCCAAGTCCGCCATCGCGAAGCGGAATTCGACATCATCCACCTGCATATCGATCTTCTGGCCAGCAAACTGTTCCACGGCCTTGAGGGAAAATGCGTGACCACGCTGCATGGACGCCTGGATCTGCCACTGACACAGCCGTTTTGCGGCGTGGTGACGCCAATGCCGCTGATATCGGTTTCCAACAACCAGCGACTGCCGATGCCGGCAGGCGTCAACTGGCTTGCAACTGTCTATCATGGCCTGCCGCCGCAGGTGTGCCCGTATAACGAGGCCGGTGGCGACTATCTTGCGTTCCTTGGCCGAATCTCGCCCGAAAAACGCCCCGACCGGGCGATCGAGATCGCCTTGCGCTCCGGCGTGCCACTGAAGATCGCCGCCAAGGTGGACCCGATCGACCAGGCCTACTTCGAGCGCGAAATCGTCCCATTGCTCGATAACCCGTTGATCGAATTCATCGGTGAAATCGACGAACATGAGAAATCCGGATTTCTCGGCAATGCGCTTGCCCTGCTGTTTCCGATCGACTGGCCGGAGCCCTTCGGGCTCGTCATGATCGAGGCCATGTCGACGGGGACACCGGTGATTGCCTGGCGCAACGGGTCCGTCCCGGAGATCATTGGCGATGGCATCAGCGGCGTCATCGTGGACTCGATCTCCGAGGCTGTCGACGCGGTGCGGGAAGTGAAGCAACTGTCCCGGCGCGCCGTCGCCGCATACGGGCGCTCGCGCTTCACGGCAAAGCGGATGGCCGACAACTATGTCCAAGCCTATCAGCATTTGCTGGATCATCGGGAGCCCGTTGCCGCAGACGTCACGAAACCGATGTTGGCGCTTGAGCAACGTGAAAGTCGCCCGATAGCGCTCGGCACTCCCGTTGTGGTCATGTGATGGCGAACCATCCGGCGCTCATCACTCGACAGCATATGGAACGAGGATTTGACGTTCCAGAACGCTGCCCAGAACACTGCAAAGAGGTTCGTTCATGACAGACAGCGTCTCGATCTTGTCCATGCCTCTGCCATGTGCCGCTCCATGAACAAGGCATCGAGAGACTGGTCGGACGTACCCTGCGAGCCGGACGTCCCGGTTCGCATGTCCCTCGTGGAAAGCACCCATTTCACGTTGAAGGAAGGCGATGCCTTCGTCGTCCTCGACCAGTACGGCGATTGCGGCCTCGTGCCAGGCGGACCGGATGGACTTTATTTTCACGACACGCGTCACCTGTCCCGGTTCGAATTGCTCGTCGAGGGGCAGCGCCCGTTGCTGCTAGGGTCGCGCATTCGCGACGACAATGCCGTGCTCTGCGTCGATCTGACCAATCCAGATTTTGGCCCGGCCAACGCCCCCACGATTGCCCACAATCTCATCGTGCTCGATCGCACCAAATTTCTCTGGGATGGCGCCTGCTTCGAGCGGATCGGCATTCGCAACTACGGTAGCCGCCGGCTTGAATTCGAGCTGGAGATCCGCTTTGCCGCCGACTTCCATGATCTGTTCGAGGTGCGCGGCGCAACCCGCCAGGCCCATGGCAAGACATCCGTCCGCATCGCCACGGACAACCGCGTCGAATACGAATACAGCGGCCTTGACGATATCCGTCGTCACACCTGCCTGTCCTTCGAACCGAAGCCCGGCAGGATCGAACCGCATCGTGCCGTCTTCAGGATCGCGCTTGAGGCCGGCGCCAAGACCAAGGTGCTGGCCGTCGTCGACTGCGGCGAGGAAAGGCGCATCGAACCTGCGAACTTCCGCCATGCACTGCTTGCCAAACGGCGTCAGCTGCACGCCATTCGCAATTCCGCCGTGACGATCACGAGTTCAAACCGGCTGTTCAACAGGGTCACAGCCCGATCGGCATCCGATTTGACGATGCTGTTGACCCGGACAGAACAGGGCCTTTACCCCTACGCCGGCATTCCCTGGTTCAGCACCGTGTTCGGCCGGGACGGGATCATCACCGCCATGCTGACGCTGTGGACCAATCCGGCTGTCGGGCTCGGCGTCCTGCGTCATCTGGCGGCGACACAGGCGACAACCATCGACGCCGTTGCCGACGCACAACCCGGCAAGATCCTGCACGAAAGCCGCAACAGCGAGATGGCCCGGCTCGGCGAAGTGCCGTTTGGTCGCTACTACGGAACGATCGACGCGACACCGCTCTTTGTCCTGCTGGCGGGGCTCTATTTCCAGCGCACCGGCGACCTCGACACGATGCGCAGCCTTTGGGGCAATATTCTCGCGGCGCTGGAGTGGTGCGACCGTTACGGCGATGCCGATCAAGACGGCTTCGTGGAATACCACCGGATGACCGAGATGGGTCTTTCCAACCAGGGCTGGAAGGACAGCGACGACGCGATTTTTCACGCCGATGGTTCACCCGCGGAAGGACCGATCGCGCTTTGCGAGGTGCAATCCTATCTCTATGCGGCCAAGAAGGCGATCGCTGTCGTGGCCGAGCACCTTGGCCATGAGACACTCGCAGCAGCGCTTCTGCAACAGGCCGACCACTTGCGCGAGCGTTTCGAAACCGCGTTCTGGTGCCCCGAGATCAACATGTATGCGCTGGCGCTCGATGGCGAAAAGCGTCCGTGCAAGGTCCGTTCATCGAATGCCGGTCACGCGCTCTTTTGCGGGATCGCCACCGACGAACACGCCAAGGCAACCGCCGAGACCATGATGGGTGCGGATTTCTTCAGCGGCTGGGGCATTCGCACGATTGCCAGAGGCGAAGCCAACTTCAATCCGATTTCCTATCACAACGGGTCGATCTGGCCGCACGACAACGCTCTTATCGGGGCCGGCTTTGCGCGCTATGGACTGAAGCAACATACAGCCCGCATCCTGGGGGCGCTGGTCGACGCAGCGGGCTATTGGGAACTGCAGCGAATACCAGAACTTTTTTGTGGCTTCCGCCGCCGACCACACCAGGGCCCTACCGCCTACCCGGTGGCTTGCGCGCCGCAAGCCTGGGCAACCGTCGCCCCGCTGTCCCTGCTCGCCAGCTGCCTCGGACTGACCATGGATCACCTTGGCAATGAAATCCGCTTTGATGCACCCGTGCTGCCGCATTTTCTGGACGATGTCCGGCTTGGTGGCCTGAAACTTGGCAATTCAGCCATGGACCTCCTCGTCGAGCGCAGGGACGCAGCAATTTCCGTGCGTGTTGCCGATACCTCCGGCGACGAAAGTATTGTCGTCAAAATCCGCGGAAAGCGTTGACCATGTCGACTTGGGGACTTGGGGACTTGGGGATCGCATCCGCCGGCGAGATCCAGTGACCAGCAAGCGTCCCAGCCAGACGCTTCTTCGTGGCAACTCGCCTGAGAAAATGCCGCCCGTTCGGCGTCTCCAGCCCTCCGTTTGCGAAACATGCCGGTCGTCCTGTTAGGTGGAGTGGCTTGTACCTGGACTAGCCAAGGAAGCTTCACTTGGAAAGTGTGCGACGACCCATGAGAGCTGGCTCGGGAAATTTGGACATTGGGCATAGGTGGATTTTCGGCCTGAACGCGGCATGATTGCCGTGAACAGGAGCGGATATGACGAGACGCGTTCGCCGGAACCACAGCCCGGCTTTCAAGGCGAAGGTCGCATTGGCGGCCATCAAGGGCGAGAAGACGCTGGCCGACCTGGCGCAGCAGTTCGACGTCCACCCCAACCAGATCACGCAGTGGCGCAGCCAGCTCCTTGAAGGGGCTGCCGGTGTCTTCGGCTCCGAAGCGAAGTCCGAGTCCAACGCACCAACGATCGACGTGAAGACGCTGCATGCGAAGATCGGGGAGCTGGCGCTGGAGAACGATTTTTTGTCCGGCGCGCTCGGCAAGGCCGGCCTTCTGAGCGCAAAGCGATGATCGACCGCCATCACGATCTGCCGCTCAACCGGCAGGCCAGAGCACTCGGGATCAGCCGAGGCAGTGTCTATTATCTGCCCCGCGCGGCCTCGTCTGCTGATCTGGCCTTGATGCGCGCGATTGACGCGCTGCATCTGGAATACCCCTTCGCCGGCAGCCGCATGCTGCAGGGTCTGCTGCTGGCCGAGGGGCATGTCGCTGGGCGTCTCCACGTCGCGACGCTGATGAAGCGGATGGGGATCGAGGCGCTTTACCGCCGACCGAACACGTCAAAGCCGGCGCCGGGGCACAAGATCTTCCCTTACCTGCTGCGCAAGCTGCCGGTGACGCGCGCCAATCAGGTCTGGGCGATGGACATCACCTACATCCCGATGGCGCGGGGCTTCGTCTATCTGACGGCCGTCGTCGACTGGTTCAGCCGCAAGGTCCTGGCCTGGCGGCTCTCGATCACGATGGACGTCGCCTTCTGCATCGAGGCCGTCGAGGAGGCGATGGCGCGCTTCGGCAAGCCGGATATCTTCAATACCGACCAAGGCTCGCAGTTCACCAGCCGCGAGTTCACCGCCCTGCTGATCGGCTCCGGCATCAAGATCAGCATGGATGGCAAGGGCGCCTGGCGCGACAACGTCTTCGTCGAGCGCATCTGGAAATCGGTCAAATACGAGGAGGTCTACCTGCGCGCCTATGCCAGCGTGTCCGACGCGCGCGCTTCGATCGGCCGCTATCTCGCGTTCTACAACGGCCGAAGACCTCACCAGAGCCTGGCACGGCAGACGCCCGATCAGGCCTACTTCAATGCGCTGCAGCCAATCCCGGTTGCGGCATAACCAGGGCGGAAATCCACTTAGAGACAGCCCGCAAACTGTTCAGATAAACCGAGCCAGCTCTCTCGAAGGGCGAATACACGATCCCAAATCCCGCCGGCCTCATGTGCAAGGAGGTTGGACTCGCGTATTTCAATATCCCATGCGAAGCGGTTAGGGTCTTGGGAACATGAAACGATATCAAGCATCTGCGCGCGCTGGAGCAAATTGAGAATACTCATGTTCCAACGGCGGTTGAGATCGGTGGAAACGGTTATGCCAAACCTCATTGCGTCAAGGTCAATGGTCATAGCTTGCGTATCTTCAACCCAACGATTATTAAAGCTTGACCGGATCATAGCCTCCCAGCGCGGGACAGCAAGTTCGCGGGTGATCCACGAACCGGTCGCCACTGAGCGTGCGTGGGTCACGTCGTCTTTGAAGCCGTCTCTGTTCACATCGGTGAAAAGGCAGACCACCAGTCCCTGCCGCCCGTCCCGAGCGGCGCGGCCGATCTCTTGGTAGTAACGAGCGGGACTGTCCGGGAGGCAGGCGTGTACGACTGATCTCACATTTGTCTTGTCAACGCCCATCCCGAAGGCAGATGTAGCAACAACCATATCGATCTTATCGGCAGCCCAATCGTTTACGATCTGATGCCTCTCGGAAGTTGAAGAAACCTCGCCACTGAAGAGTGCGATGCGCTCATAGCCCCGAATTTTGAGGCGGGCGTAGAGTTCGCTTGCGCTGAGACGTAGATCCCGAGGCCCTCTATCATCCTCGTCTCCTGCCAGTGTCGTGTAGACAATCAGCGGACGTGGCGCTCGATCCACCACGAAGTCGAGTGCCTGAAGCCGAGATTCCGCGCTTTCATACCGATGCATGACGATGTCGAACTCAGAACGTGGCGACGCTGCATCCACCTCGCCCCACCCTTGGTCCGATCTATAAGATGCACGGAGTACTTCTCGGGCAGACGGTGGCAGAGTAGCCGAGAGGAGGATGCACTGTAGATCTCTGTTGTAAGATCGGAGTTCTCGGACCAGGCCAGGGAGTCGCTGAAAATCTGGGCGAAACGTCCGTCCCCAACTCTCGATAATATGCGCTTCGTCAATGAAGATTGCCGAAAGAGAAGCCTTCAGAGGACCGAGTTTTTTGGTCGGATCGGTTGCCGCCTCAATCAGGTACTCTCTCCCTGATCCAAGGGCGATTTCCGGCGACATCAAAAGTATTGGGATCTCACCCCTGCGGAATGCGTCCATGAGGTTGGCGCGATCAACTGCATCCATCCCTCCGACCAGTGCTCGGCTTCCTTCAAGGCCGGGTATCGCCGATAACGTACGCTCATGATCCAACGCCAGCGACACAGTTGGTGTCACGACAACAACGCATGATCCACCGCCCGTTTCTCGCATGCGAGTCGCACACAGTTGAAACAGGAGGCTTTTGCCAGAACCGGTTGGTAGGCAGACCATCAGCGACGCACCCTTGGGCATCGTAACGAGTGAGCGTACCGCGGCCTTCTGGCCCTCCGACCGATAATCCGGATGACTGGTGTGCCTCAAAAGAATGGCATCGGGGGGAAGATGATCGCGATAGCGCCGGAGAGAAAGATCCAAGTCCTGAGCGACCCAAAACCCTTCAGGTGTCCGATCATCTTTTTCGTCAAGCAAGCGAATGACCGATGCACCGATGGCCAACCCAAACCGTGGAGCAGCGTCAACGTCCGCGTCTGAGAGGTGCGGTTTCAGATCTTCGCGATCCATCCGACCACCTTTGAGGCGCACTAGAGATCGTATGAGCGCTAGCTTGTCCGCAATCGAACTGGCCTGTGCAAGACATGCAAATAACCGCGCCACCTCGCCGCGGAGCCATTCTTGAGTATCTGAAGAATCAGCGAAAGACATCTTCCAGCGAATATCGCATTCACACTACTACTTATAAGTTAATTGTGCTCGCAACGGATACCAGAAGCTACAGGCCCAATCATAGAATCCCCCACGCCCCGAAACCTCCCCCTGCCTGCCACCTCCCTGAGACCGAGTTCTAAAACTATACGACGCGCCGCCTCCGGCGTCACGTTCAACGTTTTCGCTACCATGCCAGCCACACGTGCGGCCTGGCCATGACCAGTTCGGCGAATTTTTGAAGACGTCCGGCGCCCCTCCAGTTTTCGTTCAATCACGGCGCGCCAGCGTCGAAGGCCTCCGCTATCGCGGCAATCGGCCCCATTCCGGGCATGGACATGAGCCGGGCCGCGCTCTGTGAGCCTTTCCCTTCCGATCTAAGCGCCTTTTCTAACGTCACAATCCTAGAAGAGCGCGCGCCGATCTGGCCGAGATATAGCCGAGCGCTCTCCACGACGATAAGATCAAGGCCGGTCTCGTGATCCTCAACAATCTCCATCAGCAAGGCGAGATTGGCGATCCCTGTCAATCGGCGCGCAGAACCGCCCCTATCGGCGTCAAAAAAGGACGCCGATCGCCGGGGTCAATTTTGCACGCCGAAACACAGTAAGTTCAGGCGCCCCTTCGACAGTGCAACGAATTATGTCTAACCGGCATAGGATGCATCTTGAAACCTCTCTGAGGCTCTTCGTTTAAGCCCCTTCCCCACCGAAGTGAAACCCAGTTCCGGTCCTCGAGCCTTGGCGTCAGCCTTCCGCCTTCAGACCGGGTCCTTCCAGATCATCGCTAGTTGCGCGCTTTTTTGAGCCCGAATCTGTCGTTCATGAATTGGCGGAACCTCCAATCTCCATCTCCGACCACGTGCCACGCCGCGCCTTCAACCGCGCCTCCCCGACGATGCGTTCAATATCCGCGCCCGTCATCCCCATCACGCGCGTCGCCAGACGCCGCAGGATCGCGTTGACGGGATTGCCCTGCGGCGCGACTGCCGGCGTTTTCGTCGTGTCGCTGCTCTGAGTCGCGATCACCGCACTGCTCCTTTCCGTTCCTCTTCAGCTTCTTCCTTCAGGTGATCGGCGACGATCTTCTTCAGCGAGAAGCCATCATCGGATTCCGACCCGACGTCCGGTACCGACTCCTGGATCAGCGACATCACATCATCACCGAGATGAAGGGCAAGGATTTCCGCGAGTGTCGGGACATTGGGCTTCGGAGTCTCGAAATGCCTTCCAGCCGCCCGGAGCGCTTGATCGCCTCGTCGATATCGTTTGGGCGCTTGGTCGCACCAACAATGATCAATCCCTCCGATTTCACGCGTCATCGAGCAGTTCTCGTGCCTTGTTGACAATGGCGTTCTAATAGTCCGAGTACTCCCGCTCCGCCGTTTGCCAATCTCGTCGATCTCGTCGATGAACAGGTTCGCCGGCGCCATGGCACGGGCCTCGACAAACGTCTTGTTCATCTTGTCGATCACGTCGTTCAAATGCCCGCCTTGCAGCCAGGTCGAGACAGAGGTGACGACCAACGGAACCTGCAGACTGTTGCAAGAGCGCTTGGGCAAAAGTCGTCTTGCCGGTTCCCGACGGTCCGGACAACAGCAACTGGTGCTCATTTTCGACCAGGCAAGGATGCCCGCCCGGTAATCGTCCAGGTCCGCCTTGAGATCGAGCACCCAATCCTTCACCTTACCATATCCGGAGAGCGTTTCGACGGTTACGGGCGGCTTGTAGCCGATCTCGTCAACCATCAGTAACGGCTCCGGCTGGATCACTTCGGCCCCGGACGGTTGGTCGCGCTTCCTGCCACCTTTGCCTTCACTCGTCGACGACTTCGACGTCTCGTCCGATCCTTGCCCTTTCTCCGTGGATGTGGTGGAAGGCTTCGATTCGGGTGCCTGTCGCCACCCCCGCCGCCATCGCCGTCCTCACCCTCGAAGTCACCGCGATTGCGTTCGATGAGCGTGGCGAGGACGTGCAGCACGTCTTGAACATGCCGTCCCGGCCGGAACGCAAGGACTAAATCCTCGAGCGACAACCAGCGCGCATCGGAATCCGACGGCAGGCCCAGCTTCTCGATTGTCGTATCCGGATAGAGCACTTCGACCAAATCAGCGACGAACTTGCGATCGAGCTTTCCCGTCTCCAGCGACAGATCGGCGGAGATTCGCAGCAGGGAGGGAATGTCCGACCGTTTTTCGGCGACGGCAAGGATCGGCAAGTCCCGCGACGATCGCCCACAACCTCAATGCGCGCGGCGTTTCGGCGCCGCCGCACAAGTACTGGCACGACGACACAATCCGCGGAGATAGCAAACGACAGAGTGGAATTTTCCACAACGAGCTTTTTGTCGGCCGGATCGTCTGGAACAAGCAGAACTACCGCAAGAATCCGGAGACGGAACGCCGTACCGTCTGCCTCAACGACAAGAGCAAATGAGGCGTGACGGACGTCCCGTCTATGCGCATCGTCAGCGACGAACTCTGGGCGCGAGCAACAGAGCGGCAACTGACGACGCTGGAGAACTTTTCCCGGACGACCACCAATCTACTGAACAGGACACACCGACCGAACTAACTGCTGAGCGGCAAGCTGGAATACGCCGAATGCGGTGGCTCCTACGTCATCATGACCAAAGAGCGCTACGATTGCTCGAACCACAAGAGCAGGCTACCGATCGATGGCCTCGGCGGCGCCTGCTGCAGCAACCAGAAGACCATTCTCCGCAAGAACCTGGAGGATCGGATGCTATCCTGCCTTCCTGCCGCATTCTTCGGCACGGGCGTATTCGACGACGTCGCCGGACAGGCCCGACAAGACCTCGCCGCGTCGCTCAGGAACGAACCCGACGAACGCCAGCGGATTTCCAAGGAATTGAAGGCTACCGAACAGGAACAGCGCCAGATTATTCAGCAGATCAGCGATCGTGCCGACGAAGCCCGACCTCGTCCGGCAGTGCTCGATGATTTGCTCGACCAGTTCGAGGAGCGCCGCGCCGGCCTTGAAGCGTGTCTGAAGCAGGCACCGGCCGAAGAGGATTTCGGGGAGAAGGTCAAGAAGTTGAAGGCGGAAGTGAGCCCGCAGGCCGTCGAGTTGACCATCAACTCCGCCTTCTATTACATGCGCGAGCACGCCGATGCCGAGACGAAGCAGCCTTCATCCATATCGTGCGCCGGTTCATCCAGAAGGTGGTGATCGGCAAGACGCCGGGCCACCAGTCGGCATCACTCGAAGTCCACGGCCGGATCGCCTCGATCCTTGCCGCCATGGAAGCCGCCACGATCATGGAGAGGCAGTTCGAAGCCTTGAAGCGGCACGATTATCTGGAACGGCTTCGCGCTGGTGATCTCGACACGGAGCAGAAACAAAAAAAGCTCCTCAACGCTTACGCGGAGGAGCTTTTTGTGAAGCAACTTGAATGGGCAAATATTCAAGTCTCAGTGGTTGCGGGGGCAGGATTTGAACCTGCGGCCTTCAGGTTATGAGCCTGACGAGCTACCGGGCTGCTCCACCCCGCGTCAAAGTCGGAAGGTCTCTGCCGACGGCGCTGATGTAGCAACTCGCCGGCCCAATTGAAAGCCCCATATGACATTTTTTTATCATGGCAGGCCTGCGTCTTGTGCAGACGCCGCCAAGACGTGCACAAAGCTTGAGTTTATGGCCGTGCCGCGCCATAGGGTGGCGGAACCGGCAATGGACACGGCGAAGACCGGACCGTGATCATTCTCTGAGGCCGCTCAACCCTAAAGTCGGGTGGGCGCCGATTCGGGAATGGTCTTTCATCCAGACGGGCAGAACCATCGGGCCGGCAGAGGAGCCAGACTTGGCGTCGAACACCCTGAGACATGACGGAGCCGGACAGACCGGCGCGGCCGATCCCGGACTACGGTGGGGGCCTCTCCTGCTGCTGGTGGGCGTTGCCGTCGGCCTGCGCGTTCTGGCGCTGCTGCTTGCCAAAACGGACCTTTATGTCGACGAGGCGCAATACTGGTCCTGGGCCAAGGTGCCGGATTTCGGCTACTACTCCAAGCCGCCGCTGATCGCCTGGATCATCGCCGTAACGACCGCCCTCTTCGGCAACAGCGAATGGGCCGTGCGGCTTGCCGCGCCGATCCTGCACGGCGCGACGAGCCTCGTCCTCGCCGCCCTCGCCGCGCGATTCTACGGCGGGCGCGTCGGCTTCTGGTCGGCGGTCACCTTCCTGCTCGTGCCCGCCGTCAGCCTGTCCTCGCTGCTGATCACCACCGACATTCCGCTGCTGCTTGCCTGGTCCTTCGCGCTCCTGTTCATGGCGCGCTGGCTCGACGACGGCGGCTGGGGCAATGCCCTAGGGCTCGGACTTGCCATCGGCGTCGGGCTCAACGCCAAATATGCCATGGCCTTCTTTCCGGCCGCCGCCCTGCTCTACCTGCTGCTGACACCGGAGCATCGGCGCCGGCTGCTCGGTCCGCAATTCTGGGCGGCCATCGCCATCGGCATTCTCCTGATCGTGCCGAACATCCTGTGGAATGCCGCGCACAGCTTCGTCACCTTCTCGCACACGCGCGACAACGCCAACTGGAGCGGGCCGGCGATCCATCCCGAAGCGATGGCGGAGTTTCTTGGCAGCCAGTTCGGCGTCTTCGGCCCCATCCTCTTTGCCGCGCTCCTTGCGATGGTCTTCGGCCTGAGACGCAGCGCCAACCGGCCGGCCGACCGGTTCCTCATTGTCTTCAGCGTGCCGATTCTGGCCGCCTTCACCCTGCAGGCCATCATCAAGGAAGCGAACGCCAACTGGGCGGCGACCGCCTATCCGGCAGCGACGATCCTGGTGACGGCCCTTCTGATCACCCATAGCAAGCCGGACGATGCCAAACGCCGCATGCTCTTCCGCGCATCGACGGGATTGCACGGTCTCATCGCCTTCGTCCTGCTGGTCGCTCCCGCCTTCGCGCCAAGCCTGTGGCTGCCGAAGATCGGCAATCCGATGTCGCGGGTTCTCGGCTGGTCGGACTATATGTCCGCACTGGGCAAAGAGGCCCAGGCATCGGGCGCCCGGACCCTCATCTTCGTGCGGCGGGGCGATGCGGCCGAGGCGCTCTACTATCTGCGCGATACCCCATTCGCCATCGCCGTCACGCCGCCCGAGCCTGGAGCGCGGCCACGAGACCATTTCGAGCTGACGCGGCCCTTCACGACCGCTCTTCCCGCCCCCGGCCTCGTCGTCCTGCCCGCCCCGCGCGACACGTCTGCACCGGTCGCATGGCCATCGCTCGACGTCACCACCGAGGCCGAGGAAGGGCGCATTCCCGTTGCGCGCGGCGTGACCAAGTCGCTTGAGATCGCCGTCCGCAAGGTCACCTGGCAAACGCCATGACGATCGATCTGAAGACCGTCGGGCTCGTCCGCAGCGGCCAGACCATCCTCCACGGTATCACGGCGCGGCTCGACGAACGGCGGATCGGCGTCATCGGCCTCAACGGGTCCGGCAAGAGCAGCCTTGCCCGCCTGATCGCCGGCCTGATGCAGCCGACCAGCGGATCGATCCTCATCGACGGGCTGGACACGAAGGCGGATGCGAAAGCCCTCAAGGGCCGGACCGGGTTTGTCTTCCAGAACCCTCTGAACCAGATCGTGCTGCCGATCGTCGCCGACGATGTCGCCTTCGGCCTCACCAACCGCGGTGTGCCGCGCAAGGAGGCCGTCAAGCAGGCCCGCGCGATGCTGGACCGGCTCGGGCTTCTGTCCCTCGCCGAGCGCCCGGCGCATGAACTCAGCGGCGGCGAAGTGCAACTCGTCGCGCTCGCGGCGATCCTCGTCATGCAGCCCGGCCTCATCGTCTTCGACGAGCCGACCACCGCGCTCGATCTTCGCAACGCGCGCCGCGTCGCGGCGGCCATCGACAAGTTGGACGCAAGGGCCGTCGTCGTCACCCACGACCTCGCGCTGGCAAGGTCCATGGACCGCGTGCTGCTGCTGCACGAGGGCCGGCTCCACTTCGACGGCGACCCGGCCGAGGCTGCCCGGCGCCTCGAAGCGCTGGCGGAGGTGGCCCCGTGAACCTCTCGCTCTATTCACCGGGCGACAGTGTCATGCACCGGCTCGGCGCGGGCACGAAGCTTGCCGGCCTTGCAGGGATGGGCGCCGCCCTGATCTGGATCGACGATCTTCGGGTGCTCGCCGCGCTCGCCCTCGTGTGCCCTCTCATTCTCCTCTCCTGCCGCCTGCCGCGCGAGCGGGTGACGCGTGCGATCGTCTGGCCGCTCGTCATCGGCCTTCTGGTGTTGCTGGCAAGCCTCGTCATCAGCGAACTGCGGTTCGGGCTCATCAGCGCACTGCGGCTGATTATCCTGATGACGCTGGCGGCGGCCGTCACCATGACCACCCCGACCGGCGCGATCCTCGCTCTCATCGGCAAGGGTCTCAGTCCCTTTGGCCGGAGGGGACGGCTTGTTTCCGCCTATCTCGGCCTTGCGATCGGGCTGGTCCTGCGTCTCATTCCCGAGATCGCGGCGGAGTTCGACGCGATCCGCGAGGCGCAGGCGGCCCGCGGCGTGAAGGCGCGCCCGCTCCCACTCGTGATCCCTCTTGTGATACGCACGTTGCGCAATGCCGACGACATCGCGGCCGCGCTCGACGCGAGGGGATTTCCGCCCGCCGATCTGCGCAGGCCCGACGCCGTCAGGGACGGATATGACGCCAGAGGGGGCTAGTCATGACCAATCGCGACTTCGTGCTCATGGTTCTCTTCGCCGCGATCATCGCAGCGCTCGGCCTCGTGCCACCCATCCAGTTCATCGCCGGGGTGCCGATTTCCCTGCAGACCCTCGGCGTCATGCTCGCCGGGCTTTGCCTCGGGCCGATGCGGGCCGGCGGTGCCATCGTCGTGATCCTGATCCTCGTCGCCATCGGTGTGCCCGTTCTCTCGGGTGGACGGGGCGGCCTTGCGGTCTATGCCGGGCCGACGGCGGGCTATCTCGTCGGCTGGCTACCCGGCGCCATGGTGACAGGATGGCTCGCCGACCGGTTCATCGGTCCGTCGCGATCCGCTTCCACGAAGAAGGCGGTCATTGGCGGCGTCGCCGCCGCCATCATCGGCGGCATCGGTGTCGTCTATGCGCTCGGCATTCCGTGGCTCGCCTTCGTCGCCAACGCGCCGATCGTGAAGATGGCCTACGGCAACCTCGCCTTCATTCCGGGCGACGTCGTCAAGGCGGTTCTCGCGGCGCTCATCGCGAACAGCGTCGCCAGGGTCTATCCGCTGCCAAGAGGCTGAGGACTGCCCTCGAACAGGTTCGAGGACGTCCTTGATCGCGTTCAAGGTCTTCGAGCGGCACGCCGAAGCGCAGAAAAGCCCGGTCATCCAACGACCGGAGCTTTTCCATGTCACGCTATCGCCTTCCCGCCGCCCTGGGGGCCATTCTCCTGCTCCTGCCCGCCGCCGCTGAGGCAGAGACGGCCGTCGGCTTCACGCTGCGGGCCGTCCCCTCCCCCGAGCGGCATGAGTTGCTCCAGACCGCCTTCTGGTATCCTGCCGAGGCGGACGGCCGTCTTGCCCGCGTCGCCGAAAATCCGGCCTTCCTGGGCGTCGACGTGCGCGAGGACGCGACGCCGCTTTCAGGTGTCCATCCGCTCGTCGTCTTCTCGCACGGGCTTGGCGGCAACTGGCGCAACGAAGCCTGGCTGGCAACGCGCCTTGCCGCCGAAGGCTATGTGGTGGCGGCACCCGACCATCCGGGCACGACCACCTTCAACCGCTCGAAAGACGAGGCGGCGGACCTTTCGGAGCGGCCGAAGGATCTTTCCCATGTCATCGATGCGGTGCTCGGTCGTCCGAACATGGCCGGCACCATCGATCCGGCCCGGATCGCCGTTCTCGGCCATTCGCTCGGCGGCTGGACCGCGATCGAGATTGCCGGCGGGCGCTTCGATGCGGAGAAATTCGAGAAGGACTGCGCGGCAGGCCACGCCCCGTCGATCTCCTGCAAGGCGATGGACGGTCTCGGCGCGCTCAAGAACGCCGATCACAGGGCCAGCGTCGCGGGCGATCTCGGCGACCGGCGCGTCAAGGCGGCGGTGACGCTCGACCTTGGGCTAGGCCGCGGGTTCACCGACGCAAGCCTTTCGGCCATCGAGCTTCCTGTCCTCGTTCTTGCCGCCGGCTTCGACGTCATCCATCTGCCGGCCGAACAGGAATCGCAGTATCTGGCCGATCACCTGCCGCAGCCCCTGACGACCTATCGCCGGATCGACGACGCGACCCATTTCAGCTTCATGGGCGTCTGCAAGCCGGGTGCGGCCGACCTCATCGAAAAGGAGGCGCCCGGCGAGGGGGTCGTCTGCCGGGATGGCGGGACGCGCAGCCGCGAGGAGATCCACGACGAGGTCTTCACCCTCGTTTCGGATTTCCTGAAGCGCAGCCTTCAGGGCGCGGAAACGGCGACTTCGGCCGAGCGGCGATAGTCGCTCGGGCTCATGCCCGTCACCCGGCGGAATTCGCGGTTGAAGTTCGACTTGGTCTGAAAGCCGCTCTCGAACATCACCGAGGTGACGGGCTCGTCCGTTTCGGCAAGGCGCCGCTTGGCGTCCTCGACCCGGTATTCGTTGACCACCTGCGAGATGTTGCGGCCGAAGCGGCGGTTGATCGCCGAGGAAATCTGGCGGGCGGGGATTCCCGCCCGCCGGGCAAGGCGGTCCAGCGTCAGGTCGGGATCGCGAAAAAGCCCGCGCTCGCGCAAGAGGCGGTCGATAGCGGCGATGACCTCCTGGTCCGTGTCGGCGTCGATGTCCTGCCGATCCAGGGCCCTGGCGGCGTCGGAGGCCTCCTCCCCGAGGCTCGCTTCGTCTGTCACAGGCTCGGGCTTGCTGGCTCCGACGACGGCCACGGCGGCCGCGATCGCCAGAAGGCTTCCAAGGTTGGCAATCGCGACGATGGTGACGGCATGCTCACCGGCGTAGAGGTCGAAATCGACCGCGATCGCAAGATCGACAAGGGCGGAGACGATCAGGAACAGCGCGGCGAGCCGGATCGCGTGCAGGACCGAGGGAATGTCACCCAGACGGACCGCGCCGGCGCTGTCGACGCCCCTTGCGGCGAATCTCAGAAGCGCCGCGCCATAGGCAAAGAAGGATGCCGCAACGACGGCATCGATTGGCGGATGCCAGAGCGCCCACGTCGCCGACAGCACGATCATGAGCAGCAGCGGCAGAGCATGCGGCCAATAGCTGGCCAACGGCCGGCGCCGCTCACGGCCGATATCGGTGAAGCAGATCCAGGCAAGCGGCGGCAGGGCCAAGGCAATGATCGGCTGGACGAAGCGGATCCATCGGACGTCGAGGCTCCAGCGCAGGCCGACGACCAGGACCATCATCGTGCAGGCGGCGACAAAAATGGCCGCCGGCGACAGGCGTCCGGACGGTCCCTCCTCAAGGACGAGCCTTGCAAAAAGGACCCCGAGCAGCAGGGCAACCACGAAGGGCAAGGGAATGGCGGGCATTCGTCAGGTCGTCCGGCAGGATCAGATCGCAAGGCCCGGAAACGCCAGGCCAAGGAGCACGAAGGCGATCGGCTGATGGCGGTTTAGCCCGATCTGGTCCATGCCGGCAATCGGCGAAAGAGGCTTCATCACGACAATGCCCGCTGCTTCACGGTCGCCAGTCAGTCGTCTTTGACAGCGGACAACGCACCGGCGGACCGGATCGTCCGGCCATAAGGGGCCGACGATGATGCAGCCGGGTCCTACTCGGCAGCTGCCTGGAACGAGCTAGCCTGAAGGTTTCCGAGCGACGTGCTGATGTGGTTGGCGAGCGCATCGTGCACCGGCCCGGTCGCATGCTCGGCCCGCATCAGGGCGATGTTGCAGGCCGGCAAATCGACGAACCCGTCCCGGGGGCCGAGAATACGCATGTTGGGCCGGATCGAGCTTTCGGCCATCACCGAGACGGCGAGGCCGGCCAGAACCGCACCGGAAATCGCCGAGGCGGACCCGCTGGAATAGGCAAGGCGGAAGCGGCGACCCATCTGGTCCAGCGTGCGGATGGCGGACATCCGCCAGCTGCAGGTTTCCGGACCGAGCGCGAGCGGCAGCGGATCGCGCTCATGCGTATCGTGATCGCGCGCGCCGACCCAGTAGAGCGGCTCGCGGCGGATGACGTCGCCCCGATCCCCGACATCGCCGGAGGTGACGATCGCGAGATCAAGCTTGCCTTCGCGGACCATCGCCGAGGTGTGGTCGCTGGACTGACACTCGACCGCCACCTCGATGCACGGATTGATGTGCGAGAAACCGGCAAGGATCATCGGCAGCAACCGGTCGGCGTAGTCGTCCGGCAGGCCGAGGCGGATCGTGCCGGCCACGCCCTGATCGGCAAAAGCCGAAAGCGTTTCATCGTTCAGGCGGATCATCCGGCGGGCATAGTCGAGCAACCGCCGGCCGTCCTCGGTCAGCCGGCTCTGACGCCCGTCGCGCACGAAGATCGGCCGCTCGATGCGTTCCTCCAGCCGGCGCATCTGCATCGAGACGGCGGACTGGGTCTTGTGCACGACGTCGCCGGCGGCGGTGAAGCTGCCCATCTCGGCGATGGCGACGAAGGTGCGGAGTTGATCAAGGTCGAGAACGTTCATGGGTTCGATCCATCACGTTTGCTGATGTCTTACATTACAAACATTCGTTGGATTGATCAATAGAACGATGGCAATGTGTCCCCATGCCGAGAGTGAACTGCAATCGAACAGATTGCCCCTCGCTTTCCGGCGCAAGACACCCGTGATGACCTCGCAAGACTGCCTTAGCCTCTTGCCCATCACGATCACGAGGCATCCAGACCCGCAACAATCCGCCGACAGACCCGTCGTGCGGCAACGGGAGTGTTTTATCCAAAATCCAGGAGAAAGATCATGAGCTTGAGTTCGCTTCCCTCTTCCCGCCCTTCCCTGCCGGCCCGGTCCAGCCGCTTCGCCACCAGCGCAGGTCTCCTGCGTCGGCTCGGCAGCCGTCTGCTCGCCCTTTACCTCGCATGGGAAGACCGGCGCTCGGTCGCCAGGCTCTATGAGGTCGACGACCGCATGCTGGCCGACATCGGCCTCACCCGCGGCGACATCGACGGCGCCATGAGCCTCGGTGCGATCGACAGGCCGAGCAGCCATCTGGTGGCCGCTGCCGACGAGCGGCGCCGTGCCCGCAGCCTGATGGCGCTTGCGCAGCGGAACCTTCGCTGAGAAGGCCAGCCGGGCCCTCAAGGCCTGCCGATCCTCAAACATCAACATTCCTGATCGATCCTATCAAAAACATTCGTTTGATAAATTGTTCGATCCGGAGCATCGTCCGCTCATCCCAATAACCTTCCAACCCGACCTCCTGCCCGGACTGGCAGGCTTCTCTCGCGCGCCGCGAACGGAGAACCGGTGCGCCTTTGCCCTGGAGCAAGACCCATGACCACGATCATCAG
The DNA here is from genome assembly GCF_900231165.1 of Hartmannibacter diazotrophicus. Taxonomy (GTDB): domain Bacteria; phylum Pseudomonadota; class Alphaproteobacteria; order Rhizobiales; family Pleomorphomonadaceae; genus Hartmannibacter; species Hartmannibacter diazotrophicus. Next base: position 1,067,057 of record NZ_LT960614.1, on the reverse strand, counting down.
AACCAGCGCCCCCAAGATGTCGTCCGGCTTTTCGCCGGTGGCTGCCGCCCTGCGCATGGTCCGCTCGATCACGGTGCGCTGGGGCAATTACCGGGAGAAGCGTCTGACCTTGCAACATCTCAAAGAGCTCGATGCAAGGCTCCTCGACGACGTCGGGCTGTCCGCCTTCGACGTGCATCACTCGGCGCAGCTGCCGCCGCGATTGCACACGGAGTGGCGGTGATGCCGCGGCTCGATTTCGCCGCCTGCATCAACGACGTCTGCCCCATTTCCGGCCGCCCCGTATCGCCTGACGCGCTCGCCCTCTACCGGGGCGAGGTGGTCGGGTTCGAAACGACAGGTCATCGCGACCAGTTTCTCGCCGCGATCCTGATGTTCGAATCCGCCCGCATCACGCCCCGGTCGCAGGTCAGGCCGCATGTGCCGATCCGTCGCAACGACATTCCGGTTCCTTCGGTGTTGATGGACCCGGGTTTCCAGGAATGTCGCCTGGCGGGCTGTTGAGAACGGCAAACATCCGAGCCGGGCGATGCTTTCGGGTGGCCTTTTTGAAAGGCCCCGGGCAATCTGTCGCCTGACGCCCCGACATCAGAGCGCACGTCTGCCATCCGGAATTCGCCCTCCGGACGCGGCCGACCGCTCTGCCCCTCCCGGACCCCGGTCCGGGAGGGTGCTTTCAAAGTTTGATCACCGGCCCCCTGCCGGTTCAACTGGCGGCCTGCCTCGGCGGGTCGCCACTTTTTTTTGCGTTGACGGTTGAACCCGGGCCAGCGGACCCTGCGCCCGCGCCGTTCTCTTTCGCTGTCGCCGCATTCGGACTTGATCGGAACAGCCAAACCCGATACGTCCGCCCTTCGCCTTTCCAGACCCTTCTTGAACGAAGCCGGCAGACGCTGTCCGGCCCGGGATTTTTCCATGTCGGCATGCGGCCTCGACTTCGGCACCTCGAACACGACACTCGGCCTTGCCGGCGATGCCGGACCGCGCCTCGTCGCACTGGAAGGCAATGCCGTCACCGTTCCGAGTTCGGTCTTCTATCACCGCAACGGCGGCTACGACCTCGGCCGCGCTGCGATCGCCGCCTATGTCGACGGCGAGGACGGACGGCTGATGCGCAGCCTGAAGTCGGTTCTCGGCAGTTCCCTCATCGACGAGACGACGCTGGTCGGCCGGCAGCGCCTCAAGTTCCGCGAGGTCATCGGCAGCTTCATCGGCGCCGTGAAGAAGCGCGCCGAGGCAGAGACGGGCGCGCGCCTTGCGCAGGTCGTGCACGGGCGCCCGGTTCATTTCGTCGACAACGATCCGGCTGCCGACGCCCGCGCCGAGGAGGTGCTGCGGGCTCTGGCGCTCGGCGCCGGTTTCGAGGACGTTTCCTTCCAGTACGAGCCCATCGCGGCCGCGCTCGACTACGAACTGCAGGTCGCGGGCGAAGAGCTCGCCCTCATCGCCGACATCGGCGGCGGCACATCGGACTTCTCGATCGTGCGCATCGGACCGCAAAGGGCCCGCAGGCCCGACCGGACGGAAGACATTCTCGCCAACGACGGCATCCGCATCGGCGGCGTCGATTTCGACCGCAAGCTCTCGCTGGAAGAGGTCATGCCGCTGCTCGGCTTCCGCAGCGCGATGAAGCGGCCGGGGGTCAACGTTCCGAACGGCTATTTCCACGACCTTGCGACCTGGTCCGCGATCAACCGGCTTTACGAGCCAAAGGTGCTGAGGGACCTTGGCGAACTGGAGCGCGACTGCGCCGAGCCGAAAAAGATCGGCCGCCTGCTCCATGTGATCGAGGAGCAGCGCGGCCACACGCTGGCGCTCGACGTCGAAAACGCCAAGATCGCCCTTGCCGAGACCGAGAGCACGGTCATCGACCTTGAGTGGATCGAGAAAGGGCTGTCGCGGGCACTGACACAGCCGGCGATGTTCGAAGACACCCGTGAGCTTGCCGCGGCCATCGGGCGGCGCATCGACGACTGCCTGGCACTTGCCGGCATCGGGCGCGAGGCGATCGACGCCGTCTTCCTCACCGGCGGCTCGACCCGCCTTGCCCATGTGCATGCCGCCATTCTTGGCGCCGTACCCGAGGCACGCGCCGTCGAGGGCGACACGTTCGGGTCCGTCGGCACCGGTCTTGCGATCGAGGCCGCCCGGCGCTACGGGCCGGCAGAGAACAAAAGGGGCGTTCAGGCCCGCTGCTGATAGGTCTCCAGGATGCGCTCGAAGGCCTTGCGGTTGGTTTCCTGAAGCTCCATGCCGGCGTCGAACATATGCTTCAGCGCCGCCACGCCCGTGTTCTGGAAGTCCGGTTCCGGCGGCAGCTCCGGTTCGGGCTCGGGCTCCGGTTCAGGGGCATGCTCCGGCTTTCCGGCGGAAAACCCCTTCATGAACGCATCCATCGGCGCGGTGAACGGGTTGAACGGCGCGGCGGACGCAGCACCAGGCTTGTTCTCGGCCTGCCCCGAAAAGCCCTTCTGCCAAGCCTCCATCATCGCGACGAAGGGGCCCTTGTCGATCTCCTTGCCGAGACCGCCAAGCAGCACCGACGTCATCATCGGCATCATGCGGTTGACGATATCCGTGCCGATGCCGGTCATCATGGCTGCCTGCTCGGCGATCGCCTTTGCCGCCTCGCGGGAGCCGAAGATCTTCGCCATGGCCTCGATGCCGGCGTCCTGCGTCGTCTTGGCGACGGCGGCGTCGTAGCTGTCGAAGGCGGCCTTGAAGGGTCCGGTGCGCATCAGGGCAAAGAGGCCGAAGGGATCGGCGTTCGGCATCGTCATGCGGCGTTGCATGCCCATGGCATAGACGGGCAGCATCGTCGCCATCAGTTTTTCAATATCGTTTGGCGTCATGCCGAACTGGGAGGCGAAATTCTCGATCGCCTGTCCGTGCTGCGCCTGACGCATCAAGTCCGTGAACGTATACAAGACGGCAAGCTCCCGCGCTTTCCAAGGGTCAGGGCATCACGGTCAAGACTTCGGACTGCAGGGTCACGAAATCATCGTGATCGGGGCGCATGCTCATCGAGAATCGGCTTTTCGATATGCTCAAGGCATACACTCGCGGGACGATGATCCACGCATCCTTCGCCGGCGTCAAACGATGGCTGAAAAAAGGCCGGGAAAAGCGCTTCACAATCAGTGAAAAGACGGAGCGGGCCGTTCTAGTAGGCGTAGGCCTCGAAGACCCGATCGATATCGCCCTGCCATTCCCCCTTGTATCGGTCGAGCATCAGCTCGGCCGGCGTCTTGCCTGACGCGAGCGTCTCCATCACCGGATCGAGATACTGCGTCTCGTCGTAGCCGCCGGAATTGAGGCGCGCCCGCCGGGCGAGGCCGCCACGGGCGATCGAGACAACGTCCCGCGCGATCTGATGAACCGTCCGCCCCCGGAACTCGGTGGCAAGGGCCGTCGTCGGCACGCGGTCGCGCAGATCCTGCATTTCGTCGGTCGTCCAGTCCTTGACGAGGTCGAGGGCCGCGTCCAACGCCGTCTCGTCATAGAGAAGGCCGACCCAGAAGGCGGGCAGCGCGCAGATGCGCCGCCAGGGGCCGCCGTCCGCCCCGCGCATTTCCAGGAACCGCTTCAGGCGGACCTCGGGAAAGAGCGTCGAGAGATGGTTGTCCCAGTCGCCAATGGAGGGGACCACGCCCGGAATCCGGTCCTCGAAGCCGCCGTCCAGATACTGGCGGAAGGTGATATCGGTGGCATCGTGGTAGGTGTCGCCGCGCTTGACGAAATACATCGGCACGTCGAGCGCCCAGTCGACATAGCGCTGGAACCCGAATCCCTCCTCGAAGACGAAGGGAATCATGCCGGAGCGGTCGTTGTCCGTATCGCGCCAGATCTCCGAACGTTCGGACAGACGCCCGTTGGGCTTGCCCTCGGTGAAGGGCGAATTGGCGAAGAGCGCGGTGGCGATCGGCTGAAGGGCGACCGAGGCGCGCATCTTGCGCACCATGTCGGCCTCGGACGAGAAATCGAGGTTCACCTGGACGGTGCAGGTGCGGAACATCATGTCGAGGCCACGCGTGCCGACCTTCGGCATGTAGTTCTTCATGATGTCGTAGCGCGACTTCGGCATCTGCGGCGTCTCGGCGAAGGTCCACTTCGGGCTCATGCCGAGACCGAGGAAACCGATGCCGAGTGGCTCGGCGATCTCGCGCACCTGCGCCAGATGCGCGTAGGTTTCCTTGCAGGTCTGGTGCAGGTTGTCGAGCGGCGCGCCGGAAAGCTCGAACTGACCGCCGGGCTCAAGGCTGATCGCGCCGCCCCCGGTGGGATCGACCAGGCCGATGATGAGGCCCCGGTCGATGATCGGCTCCCAGCCGAGAAGGCCCTCCATCCCTTCCAGAAGGGCGCGAACGCCCTTCGGCCCCTCATAGGGCACGGGGGTGTGGTCGGCGAGGTAGAAACCGAACTTCTCGTGCTCGGTGCCGATCCGCCACGCCTCTTTCGGCTTCGAGCCGGATGCAAGGCGCTCGGCCAGATCGGTCAGCGAGCGGATCGGAGTATCGTCGGAAGTGTCACGCGCCATGAACAGCCGCCCAGAGGAAAAGGAAGGCGCACACTATCTGCGCCCCCTGCTGCAATCAATCAGGAGAAACGATCACGTTGAAGCCATCGACAGGTGATCGGAGAGCCGGTGTTCGACCCGGCGCACCGTCGGCATCAGCAGAGCCGTAACCACCAGACAATAAAGCCCCATTGTGGTGAGGACGCCGGGATAGGCGATGCCGGCATCGATGAGCCAGCCGGCAAGGCCGGGACCGGCCGCGGACGAGAAGACCATCATGGCCACGATCGCCGCGCGGATCGCACCGAGATGGCGGCGCCCGTAGACCTCCGGCCACAGTGCGCCGAAGAGGCAAAGCGAGAAGCCGTCGGTGATGCCATAGAGAACGAAATAGGCCGGTCCTGCCCAGGGCTGTTCCACGAAGCCGAGGATCAAAAGCCCGAGTCCGAAGGGGATGAGATAGAAGGGCAGAAGCTGGCGCGCCGTGAACCGGTCGACCAGTTGCCCGGCAAGGAAGGTGCAGAGGATCGTGACACCGGAGAGCAGCGGAAAGCTCTCGGCAAAGCGCGTCAGGTCCCATCCCCGCAAGTCCACCAGATAGACCTGATGGAAGAAGACGGTGTTGCTGATGAAGGTCGGCGGCAGCATGCCGAGCAGAAGCAGATAGAAGACCGGATCGCGCAGGACCTCCTTGCGCGTCCAGTCGCGCGGAGCCGCGACAGCATCGTGCACCGAGGTATCGAGCGGCGTGCGCGGCTGCTTCAGGAGAAAGACGAGCAGCGGCAGAGCGACAAATGCCAGAAGCGCCGCCACGGCCCACCAGAGCGCCCGCCAGCCGAACCATTCGATGGCGACGACGGCGGCTAGCGGCGTTATCGCCTGCCCGGCATTGAAACCGAGGGTCATGATCGAGATGGCAAGGCCGCGGGTTGCCGAAAACCAGCGCCCGGCGGTGGTGAAGGCCACGTGGACCATCATGCCCTGGCCGAACAGCCTCAGGAGCAGGAGCCCGATGAAGACGATGACCAGGTGATTGCCGAGCGCGAGGATCGCCGCGCCGGCCGCCAGCGCCAGCGTGACGAGCCCGACGACCGAGGCCACGGGCCGTGTGTCGATGATCGATCCCAGCCGCGTCAGGATCACCGCGCTCAGCAGCGTCGCCACCATGAAGAGCGTCGCGAATTCGCCGTTGGAGAGTTGGAAGGCCTTGCGAATCTCTCCGGCGGACAGCGAGACGAAGAAAGTCTGGCCGAAGGCGGAGCAGAAGAGCAGCAGGAAGCCGCCCGCAAGCCAGCGGAGATTGTCGCGGATGAAAGGCAGGAGACCGGTCATGAGGCGGACGGGGCCAGAGACTTCGGCAGGCTCACCGGCTAGCCCCGGCGCCGCGTCAGCACGATGACGTTGCCGGTCAGAACCATCACGAGCCCGGCTATCGCGGGAACGCTCCACTGGTAGCCTTCCACGACCGTCGAGATCAACAGAGCGAAGACCGGGAAGACAACCGTGGCGTAGCCGGCCCGGGCCGAGCCGATGCGCCCGAGCAGCGTCAGGTAGCAGGCGAAGGCGACGACCGTGGAGACGACGGTGAGCCAGGCGAAGGAGACCACATAATCCGTCGTCAGGGGAACGGCGAAGCTGTCTCCGCTCAAAAGCGCGATGACGGCCATCACCAGCGCGCCATAGGCCATGCCCCAGGCGTTGGTGGAGAAGACGGGCAGTCGCTCGGACTGCAGGCGGCTCGAAATGACGTTGCCGAAGCAAAAGCAGATCGTGCCGGCGACGCACAGTCCAAGGCCGGTCAGCGCATCGTGGTTGAGCGTCGTGCCGGTGATTTCCGGTGCGAAGATGAGGGCGATGCCCACGAGGCCGACGATGGCTCCGAAGGCAATGCGGGCGTTGATCCTCTGGCCGAGCAGCAATGCGCCGAGCAGGAGATTGCCGATCGAGGCGAGGGAGAAGACGACCGACAGGAGGCCGGAGGCGAGGAAGCGTCCGCCGAGATAAAAGCAATAGAAATTCAGCGAGAACAGCAGAGCGCCGGTCAGCGCCATGCGCAGGTGCAGCCGCAGCGGGAAGACGACCCTGCGCCGGCTCGCCAGGACCCATGCGAACATGATCGCGCTGGCAGCGGCAAAGCGCAGGGCAATGGAGACCTCCGCCGGGACGCCGCTCACGACCTGATACTTAAGCGCGATCCAGCTCGTGCTCCAGGCCATGATCGCAATGGCATAGAGGCCGATGTCGTAGGTTCCGATCGCAGCACCGGTGGCGGGAGGCGGGCTTGAGGGGGCAAGCGTCACGGTTCCTGCCGCGTTGTCAGCCATTTTCTTCTCTTTTTCAGGACGCCAAAACGGCATCCATCGGCCTATTCGGCGAAAAAGTCCAACGAATGACGTCAATGGGATTCATCAGGGATGCTGATGAATCCGAACGGCAGCGTTAGCGCGAGACGACGGCGACGGCAGCGCCGGCCATCATGGCGCCCGCGCCGCGGTTCATCGCCCGCACGGCCTTCGGCCGCCGGAACAGCGCGCGGGCTTTGGCGGCGGCCAGCGCGTAGGCGGAAATCACCACCAGAAGCACCGCGATCACGGCAAGGCAAAGCTCGACGTAGCTCGTCAGGTCGATGGCCGCGAGATCGAGGAACGTCGGCAGGAATGCGAGATAGAAGACCATCGTCTTGGGATTGCTCAGCGTGACCAGCAGACCGGCCAAAAACCCGCGCCAGGGCGAGGCATCGCGGCTGACGGTGGCGCCAAGGCCCTCGTCGGGCGTCGCGCGCCACAGCTTGACCGCAAGATAGAGAAGGTAGGCGCCGCCGAGATATTTCAGGACAAGAAACACCGTGCCGAAGGTCTTGGCGATGGCGGCAAGGCCGAAGATGGCGCAGCTCAGATAGATGAGGTCACCGAGCGTCAGACCGATGATCATCGGCAGCGTCCCCCAGAAGCCGCAGCCGAGCGCGCGGGCGACGATGGCGGTGACACCGGGACCTGGGATCGCCGCGGCGATCGCGAGGGCAAGGGCAAAACTGAGGAGCGTCATCAGGGTCATGGCAGCATTCCAGGCAAATCCGCCGGCAACCGGCGGGGGCCCGCATCGACAGGGGCAGGGGCAGGGGCAGGCACGCAAAATGCTCCCGCTTTCAGGAAACGTCCACCCGTTTCTAGTTGATCAGACTGACCAGAAACCTGACGCCGGCGCTGCCCAGAAACAGGCCGAAGCCGATTTCGAGGACCCGGTGCGGCAGCCAGTGGGCGAGACGAACGCCGTAGCTTGTCGTCCAGCTCGCGACCGGCGCCATCAGCGCGAAGCCGATGAGCGAGACGAAGCCGACGGTGAGCGGCGGCAGCATGTCGCGATAGCGCCAGCCGGCGATCATGTAACCGATCGCGCCGACAACGGTGATCGGCACCCCGATGCCGGACGACGTGGCGACCGCCCGATGAATCGGCTGGCCGTAGAGCGTCATGATCGTGTTGGAAAAGGCACCGCCGCTGACCCCCACGAGCGAGGAGATGAGGCCGGTCATCATGCCGTAGATCGTCATCGGACCTCGGCCGGGCAGTTCGGTGCCAAGGCTCCAGCGATCCGTGCCGAGGAACATGCGCAGCGATATGAGGGTGGCGAAGATGACGAAGGCGATCTTGAACACCGCCGACGGCGCGAAGGCCGCGACGACCGAACCGATCAGGACGCCGACGACCGCCGCGGCACCCCACGGCACCACGACGCCGGGAATCACCGCGCCGCGCCTGTTGTGATTGACATAGGAGCGAAAGGTTGTCGGTGCGATGATCGCGATGGACGTGCCGATGGCAAGCTGCATGCGCAGGGCCTCGGGAACCTCCAACACGCGGAAAACCTCATAAAGGACCGGAACGATCACGGCGCCGCCGCCGATGCCGAAGAGCCCGGCCAGGACCCCCACGAGGGCACCCGCGGCTAAAATCCAGGCCGCAAGTTCGATCAACTGGCTCAACGGGTAGCCGCTCACGTCAGAGACTCCGACTTTGAAGGATGAGGCCTCAGAGACCGCGCGGCCATCGGGATGGCCGCTTCGACGATCTGATCGGCAATTGGTGAAACGGTCCAGCGACCGAACGGACGAAAGAGTTGTGTTCCCTTATCATATGCCACGTCGAGGTGCCCTCGGGAAAGACAGCGCGGGACACGGCTGACGCACCGGTTCCAGATCGCGCCGTCACCGTGCTATGGATCCTGCGTCCCCTTTCATTTTCTCGAGTCTCCCGTTCCCTCCATGCGCGTTCTCATTGCGATCAATCACCCGAAGACCGATCTCGGCACCGTCGGCATGGCCCTTCAGGAGGCCGGCGCCGAACTGGATATCGTCCGCTGCAACGAGGGCGGGGTCCTGCCCGAGGATCATTCCGCGCATGATGCGCTGGTGATCTACGGCGGCGCGCAGAACGCGCTGGCCGATGACACGCACCCTTATCTGCCGCATCTGACGGGCCTTGCCCGTGCCTTCGGCGAGGCGGACAAGGCCGTGCTCGGCATCTGCCTCGGCTCGCAGATCGTCGCGAGAGCCCATGGCGGACGGAATATCATCGGCAACCCGCTGGAATTCGGCTGGCAGCCGATTCGCGCGACGGCCGAGGGGCATGCCGATCCGGTGATGTCCGCGCTCAACGGCGCGACCCATCTCTTCGAGTGGCACAACGACACCTTCGAATTGCCGCCCGGCGCGGTGCATCTGGCCGAGAACGACCACACCCGCCATCAGGCCTTCCGCATCGGCCGCGCGGTCTATGCCTGCCAGTTCCATTTCGAGGCCCATACCGGCGCCGTGGCGGACTGGAAAGCCGACTATGAAGAGATGATCTCCAGGGAGAACCCCGGCTGGCTCGACACCTACGCCGAACAGGCCAGCACCCTCGGCACCGAGGCCGACCGCGTGGGGCTGGAAATCGCGCGCGCCTGGGTGGCGCTCATCCACCCGGCGGCGTGAGAGAGCCCTGAGGCGGGGTTGACCCGGCGGGCGGGCCGTGGCCATCTCGGCGGCCACGCGCAAGCCGCCTCAAAAGACTGGCCGACTGAAGAGACAGGATGAGCGACAACACCAACGCGGCAGAATTCACGGTCTCGGAGATTTCCTTCGCGCTCAAGCGCACGGTGGAGGACGTCTACGGACATGTGCGCGTGCGCGGCGAAATCTCCGGCTATCGCGGGCCGCATTCCTCCGGCCACGCCTATTTCGCGCTGAAGGACGACAAGGCGCGGCTCGAAGCGGTCGTCTGGCGCCCGACCATGGGCCGCCTGCGCTTCCGCCCCGAAGAGGGGATGGAGGTGATCGCGACGGGCAAGCTGACGACCTTCCCCGGTTCATCCAAGTACCAGATCGTCATCGAGGCTCTGGAGCCGGCCGGCGTCGGCGCGCTGATGGCGATGCTTGAGGAGCGCAAGAAGCGTCTTGCGGCAGAGGGTCTGTTCGATCCGGCCCGCAAGCAACTCCTGCCCTACCTGCCCCGCGTCATCGGTGTCGTCACGTCGCCGACCGGCGCCGTCATCCGCGACATTCTCCACCGCATCACCGACCGCTTTCCCGTGCAGGTGCTGGTCTGGCCCGTGCGGGTGCAGGGCGAGACATCAGGTCCGGAGGTCGCGGCCGGCATCGCGGGCTTCAATGCCATCGCGCCGGACGGCCCGATCCCGAGACCCGACGTCCTCATCGTCGCACGCGGCGGCGGAAGCCTCGAAGACCTCTGGGGCTTCAACGAGGAGGCGGTCGTGCGTGCGGCGGCTGCCTCGGACATCCCGTTGATCTCTGCGGTCGGCCACGAGACCGACTGGACGCTGATCGACCTTGCGGCGGACGTTCGCGCGCCAACGCCGACCGCGGCTGCCGAAATGGCCGTTCCCGTGCGCATGGACCTCCTCGATCAGGTGGACGAGCTTGCCCGGCGTCAGCGGGGCGCCCTCACGCGTCTCATGGAGGCGCGTCGGGTCGCGCTTCATTCGGCGACCCGGGCCCTGCCGCGGCCGCGCGACATCCTGCAGCTTCCAAGGCAGCGTTTCGACCAGGCGTCGAGCCATCTCGTCCAGGCCCTTCGCGCCAACACCGCCGCGCACCGGGCAAGGTTCGACCGGACGACGGCGCGGCTCAGTCCCGTCAGCCTTGCGCGCCGTGTCGAGATGGGTGCCGAGCGGCTGGGCAACCTCAAGCAACGCGCCGACCGCGCCTTCGCCGCCAGCATCGAGCGGCGGCGCGCGCATTTCGACCGGCTGTCGCGGCTGCTTGGCGCCGTCAGCTATACATCGGTGCTCGCTCGTGGATTCGCGCTGGTCCGGGATGCGGACGGCACACCGCTTCGCACGGCAGCCAGTGTTCATGCCGGACAGATGGTCAACATCGAATTTGCGGATGGACGCGTCGGGGCCCGCATCGAAGACGGCAATGACGACGCCCGGATGGAACCGCCAGCGAGAGAAACGGCCCCCTCGCCTTCCCGCGCGCCGCGCAAGAAGGAGAAGACAAAGCCGGACGAAAAACAGGGCAGCCTGTTCTGACCCTTGTGGATCGAACACACTGCCCAGTTTCAGTCAGCAGGCTCTTGCCGGCCTGATCTTAAACGTTCTCACCGCCCCCTCGGGATTGCCACTTGGGCGATGACTATCTGACGCCGGCGCCAGGACCGATCTCAGTCCCTTCGGCACCTGACGCAATGGCTCAATGCCGCGGACCGAGAATCTCGTCGTCGTGCTCCGCTTCGCGCACGGCTTCCTCGTGATACCAGCTCCCACCGGAGGCCGCGTCGCAGTAGTTCGCAAACTGCGCGGCGGTGGGAAGAGCGGCCTTCTCGCAGTGACGTGCAAGCCCCGCACGGCCGCCAAGCGGGAATTCGAGGATCTTGGCGGTTCCGCCATATGTGCTACCAGCCATACCAACTCTCCAATCAGGTCGTGTCGGGCACCTCCTGGCCCGCAGTCTTTAGGTGCCTCATAGTGCACATCATTTGCGCAGATTGCCTAGTAAAAAGTCATTTTTGCTCATACTATCCGCAAACGATCCCGTGCCCAATTCCTTGGCTACTGTTTTGGAACGCTTGGGCGGCGGTCATGGTTCCCGCCATGACTCACCTGCGCGCGGCATGGAAATCGAGGGTCAAATCATCATTTTATTGTTTATTTTCAAATGATTATGCATCAGCCAAGGACAAGCCAGGCGTCGCCGATTCCCTGGAGCATCCAAGCTCGAAATCGCTGTTCGACCGGCAACCCGGTCCTCCAGGCTCCCCGCGCGGCCCAAAAGCGTCGCCTCTCCCGGCGACAGGAACACGACGATCAGGGCGCTGCTTTCCGGCCTGAAATCATGGATTTACGTTTCGTTAACCTGGCGATTCCCGGCCCAGAACACCGCCCGACCGCTCTCGCAGTGCAGCATCTCACCCTAAAATGGCATGCAAAATGCACTGTCCGCGGCGCAGTTGGCGATCCCTTTTCAACGTTGCCGACCCCCAATCGAAACAAGCCGACCCATTGGAGGCCGGCAGTTTGTGAGAGGCGCTCTATGACCAAGTACAAGCTCGAGTATATCTGGCTCGACGGTTACACTCCCGTACCGAACCTGCGCGGCAAGACACAAATCAAGGAATTCGATTCCTTCCCGACGCTCGAGCAGCTTCCCCTGTGGGGCTTCGATGGTAGCTCCACCATGCAGGCCGAAGGCAGCAACTCCGACTGCGTCCTGAAGCCTGTTTCTGTCTATCCGGACCCCGCCCGCACGAACGGCGCGCTGGTCATGTGCGAAGTCATGATGCCCGATGGCGTCACGCCGCACCCGACCAACAAGCGCGCAACGATCCTCGACGACGAGGGTGCGTGGTTCGGCTTCGAGCAGGAGTACTTCTTCTACGAGAACGGCCGGCCGCTCGGCTTCCCGGACCAGGGCTTCCCGGCTCCGCAGGGCACCTATTACACCGGCGTCGGCTTCAGCAACGTCGGCAGCATCGCCCGCGAGATCGTCGAAGAGCATCTCGACCAGTGCCTCGCCGCTGGCATCAACCACGAAGGCATCAACGCGGAAGTCGCGAAGGGCCAGTGGGAGTTCCAGATTTTCGGCAAGGGGTCCAAGAAGGCCGCCGACGAGATCTGGATGGCGCGCTACCTGCTGCAGCGCCTGACCGAGAAGTACGGCATCGACATCGAGTATCACTGCAAGCCGCTCGGCGACACCGACTGGAACGGCTCGGGCATGCACTGCAACTTCTCGACCAAGTTCATGCGTGAAGTCGGCGGCAAGGCCTATTTCGAAGCGCTGATGGAAGCCTTCGGCAAGAACTGGAAAGAGCACATCGACGTCTACGGTCCGGACAACCACATGCGCCTGACCGGCAAGCACGAGACGGCTCCGTGGAACAAGTTCTCCTGGGGCGTTGCCGACCGTGGCGCCTCGATCCGCGTTCCGCACTCCTTCATCAAGAACGACTACAAGGGCTATCTTGAGGATCGCCGCCCGAACTCCCAGGGCGACCCCTATGCGATCGCCTCGCAGGTTCTGAAGACGATCGCGGAAGTTTCGACGGAAGCCTTCAAGACCGCCGCGGCCTGATCACCTTTTCAAGGCAGTTGTTGCGTAGACGGCGCGGACCATCTGGTCCGCGCCGTTTTTTCTTTCCCGGTCCAGCGGCACCTGGCGAGCACTCCCCGCTCCCGGCTGGTCAGGCTGCCATCTCAAGCCGCCCGACGGCGCGCTGCAGCGCATCGAAACAACCGGGATCGATCGCCGTATCGAGCATGTCGGTCATGATGGCGAAGGCCTTGGAGACCGGCATCGCCGCGCGATAGGGGCGTTCGGCGGTCAGGGCATCGAAGATGTCCGCGGTGGTGATGATCCTGGTCTCCAAACAGATCTCGTCCCCCGAAAGACCGTCGGGATATCCCTTGCCATCAAGGCGCTCATGATGGGCGCCGGCGACCTCCGCCAACTCCGCGAACGCAGGAATCCGCTTCAGGATCGTGCGGGACATGGCGGCATGCTCGCGCATTTCAGTCCATTCGATGTCATCCAGCTTGCCCGGCTTGTCGAGAATACCGTTGCTGACGCCGAGCTTGCCAATGTCGTGCAGGAGCGCGACCCGCCGCAGCCAGCGCCGCCGCTCCGCTGAAATTCCCATTTCCTCGGCGATCATGTCGGCGAACAGCGTCACCCGCTCGGAGTGATTGGATGTGTAGGGGCTCTTGGAATCGATGACATTCGCAAAGCCCTCGGCAATGTCGTCGAGATAGTCCTCGTCGACCAGACGCTCCACCACGGCCGGCTCCAGCGCGAGGACGAGGGACTCCAGTTCATCCGATGTAAGTTCGCTCCAGAAGGCCTCGTCCTCGGCAAGACGGCAGAAGGCTGCGACGAGCGACGGCGAGAACCAGGTGCCCGAACGCCCGCTCACTTCGCGGATCGCCGCCTGCGGCCCGGCCGCGACCTGAAAAACGTCGGCGACCTGGGCCAGAAGCGCAATCTGCGAGAACATCGGGATCTGGTCGCCGGAGAGGCCCTCCGGCTTGCCGGAGCCGTCGTAATGCTCATCGAGCGAGAGGATGCCCTCGCAGACGCTGGCCGAGAAATGCATCTTGGCGGCAATTTCCGCGCCGCGGTGGCAGCGCGTCTCGATCAGCTCGCGCGCGATCGTGCCGCCATTCTGGAAGATATGAAGGATGGCGCGAAACCGCTCCGAAAGCCCCGCCTTGAGGCCGGTGTGAGACAGGACGAACCGCAGAACCTGGGGCAGGCTGCCGTCGATCTGCTTGAAGTCCGCCTTGAAGGCCAGATCGTCGACGAGATACAGTTGGCAGATGCGCGCCGCGTTGCTGCTGCAGCCGAGATCCTTGAGGAGAAGCGTGTAATAAAGGTCGGCAAGGACCGGGCCGCCGAGGCCGAGTTCGCGCCCGAGGCGGGTGCCGATGTAGGCGCAGCGCACGCAATGCCCCGCCGGCTGTCCCTCGGTCAGGTCCAGAGCCTGGGACAGTGCCCCAAGCAGTTCGGCCAGTCGCAGCGTCTGCATCCAGTTCCTTCCCCGCAGCTGGCCAAAACAGTGCCGAGATGGTCTTAAGAACCTGTGACCGGCCGAAAGAGCCCGAGGATGCCGACCGTCAAACGCACTATATAAGGTCGGCATAATAAACTTTCGGGCGTTTGCGCCGGATCAATGCCGGCCCATCTGTTCCCGGACAGATTGCCCGCACGATCAAGACGATGGAGGCAGGAGCCATGTCGGTGAAAGATATTTTCGTCATTGTTGATGTTTTCGACGAGTCCCAGCCGGCAACGGCGGCGGCCATCGATCTGGCGCAGCGCAGCGGTGCCCATGTCACCGGATTGGCGCTGGCCATGGAGCCGATGGCGCCGGCCTATCTCGCCGTGCCGATTCCGGCCGACTATCTCGTCGGGGCGGTCGAAGAGGCCGAACGGCAAGCGCAAACGGCGCTCGACCGCTTCGATCATCTGGCCGGCAACGCCGACGTCGACTACGAAGGCCGGATCGTCACCGTGCTTGCCGGGTCGACCGGGTCCATCGTCGCGCAGGCCCATCTCAGCGACATCGTCGTCGTCGGCCAGGAGGACGTCGACAAGCCCGAGCCGATGCGCGCGGCACTGATCGAGGCCATGCTTTTCGATGCCGGCGTGCCGGTGCTGATCGTCCCCCGCGGCTGGACGAAATCGGTCAAGACCGACAGCGTCGTGATCGCCTGGGACGGCAGTTCGACGGCGGCGCGGGCGGTTCACGCGGCCATGCCCATCCTGACGATGTCGAAGAGCATCGAAATCGTCATCGTTCCCAATGCCATCAGTCACGACGGCGAGCCCGGCGCCGATGTCGCAACCTATCTCGCCCGCCATGGCCTCAATGTCACCGTCACGACGCTCAACCGCGATGCATCGGACGTGGCCGAGGCGCTCAACCACTATTTCAAGGGTATCGGCGCCGATCTTTGCGTGATGGGCGGCTACGGTCACAGCCGGCTGCGCGAATTCATCGTCGGCGGCGCCACGCAGGATATGCTTGGCAAGACCGAGATTCCCCTGATCATCGCGCACTGACGACAGCGGGAGCGACGCCGTTCAACGAATGGACGTCGTTCCCCCGTCAAGGGAATCAGGCAAACTGCGGGTCGTCCGCATCGGGTTCCACACCTCCGCATCCCCATCACGGAGCCGACGACGCCATGCCTTTTGGACCTGTCGATGTCTTCTTCTCGCCGCGATCCGTCGTGCTCGTCGGCGCCAGCCGCAAGGCCGCCAGCGTCGGCGGCGTGATCGCGGCCAATCTTCTGGCGGGAGACCGTGACAAGGTCTTCCTCGTCAATCCGAAGGGCGGCGAGATCGGCGGCCATCCGGTCCATCGCAGCATCGCCGATCTTCCGGCCGACCCGGATCTCGGCGTCGTGGCGGTGCCGCCTGCGGCGGTCCTCGATTGCATCGAGGCGCTCGGCAAGCGAGGCGCCCGCGGCGCGGTGGTCATCACGGCTGGTCTCGGCAAGGGCGAGGGCTCGATCGGAGACGCCGTGCTGGAGTGCGCCCGGCGCCACAGGATGCGCATCGTCGGCCCCAACTGCATCGGCATCTCCGTTCCGGGTCACAAGCTCAATGCGAGCTTCGCCCAACGTCCGGGCATGCCCGGCGATCTCGCCCTCATTTCGCAATCGGGCGCGATGCTGACCAGCGTCCTCGACTGGGCCGAGGACAACGACGTCGGATTTTCCGGCCTCGTCTCCATCGGCGACGCGATGGATGTCGGGTTCGCCGACCTCCTCGATCATTTCGCCCTCGACAGCAGCACGCGGGCGATCCTGCTCTATGTGGAGTCCGTCCGCGATGCGCGCGCCTTCATGTCGGCGGCGCGGGCTGCGGCGCGCATGAAGCCGGTGGTCGTCATCAAGGCCGGGCGCAGCCAGGCGGCCGCCAAGGCGGCGGCCTCCCACACAGGCGCCCTTGCCGGCGTCGACGCGGTCTACGACGCGGCCTTCCGGCGCGCGGGACTGTTGCGCGTCAAGACGCTGGACGAGCTCTTCTCCGCGGCCGAAACACTCAGCCACGTGCCCAAGCTTTCGGGCCGGCGCATCGGCATCCTGACCAACGGCGGCGGTGCCGGCGTCATGGGCGTCGATACGCTCGTGGAACTCGGCGGCACGCTTGCCGATCTGCTGCCCGAAACGCTCGAGGCCCTCAATGCCACGCTGCCCGAAACCTGGTCGCACGGCAATCCGGTCGACATTATCGGCGACGCCAACCCGGAACGTTACCGCGTCGCCATGGAGCAGCTTCTGGCCGACAAGGGCGTCGATGCCATCGTGGCGATGAACTGCCCGACCGCGCTTGCCTCCTCACGCGAGGCCGCCGAAGCGGTCATCGAGGCGACTACGGCCTACAACCGCGGACACAGCCGCAAGAAGCCGGTGATGGCGGCATGGCTCGGTTCCGACGACGGCTCGCCGGCCCTCTTCGCCAAGGCTGGTATCCCCTGCCTCGGTTCGCCCAGCCGTGCCATCGAGGGCATCATGCAACTCGTGCGCTATACCGACGCGCAGGAGGCATTGACCGCGACCCCGCCGGACCTTCTGGCCGATTTCTCGCCCGATCACGCGGCCGCCAAGGCCGCCATCCACAATGCCCTCGACGATGGCCGCGACTGGCTGACCGCGCTGGAGGTGACGGACCTTCTGACGGCCTACGGCCTGCCGATCGTTCCGGCGATTGCCTGCGCGAACGCCTTCGAGGCCGTCGATGCCGCCGAAAAGCTGTTCAAGGACTATCAGGCTGTCGTCGCCAAGATCGCCTCGCCGGATATCCTGCACAAATCCGACGTCGGCGGCGTGGAACTGAACCTGCACACCAACGACGACGTGATCCAGGCGATGCGGCGGATCATCAAGCGTGCCCGAGAGTTGCGGCCCGAAGCACGGATCGACGGCATATCGCTGCATCCGATGGTCTTCGCGCCCAAGGCGGTCGAACTGATCGCGGGCGTTGCCGACGATGCCACCTTCGGCCCGGTGCTCGTCTTCGGGCGTGGAGGCACGGCGGTCGAGGTCATCAACGACAAGGCGCTGGCGCTGGTGCCGCTGGACATCAACCTCGCTCTGGACCTCATCGGGCGAACGCGCGTCTCGCGCCAGATTGCGGGATATCGCGACCGCAAGCCTGTCGACCGGCAGGCCCTCGCCGTCCTCCTCGTCAAGCTCTCCCAACTCGTGGCTGAAAATCCGGAAATTCGCGAGATCGACCTCAACCCCGTGATCGCCGATTCGGAGGCGATCACCATCGTCGACGCACGAGTCTCGGTGAACGCCGACACGCGCCCCGCCATCGTGCATGACGCGCGGCTTGCCGGACATCCTCGCCTCGCCATCCGCCCCTATCCCAGCGAATGGGAGAGCCATCTTGTTCTCAAGAGCGGGATCAAGGTTTTCCTGCGGCCGCTCCGGCCCGAGGACGAAGTGCTCTATCCGCCCTTCTTCGCCCGGATGACGCCGGAGGACATGCGGCTGCGCTTCTTCAGCCAAGTCAAGGAATTCGGGCACGCCTTCATCGCGCGTCTGACGCAGATCGACTACGCCCGCGCCATGGCCTTCATCGCCATCGAGGAAGAGACCGGCAACATGCTGGGCGCCGTGCGGCTGCATGGCGACCCGGATGGCGTGACCGGCGAATACGCCATCGCCGTGCGCTCGGACCTCAAGGGCGAAGGGCTTGGCTGGCGGCTGATGCAGCAGATCATCGGCTTTGCCCAGAAAGAGGGTTACCGGCGCATCCGCGGCGAGGTGCTGCGCGAGAACACGACGATGCTTGGCATGTGCCGCGAGCTGGGATTTGCCGCCAAGCCGGAGGTCGACGCGCCGGACATCATGGAAGTCGTTCTGGACCTTACCCCTTAGCGAGCCCGGACCTGGGCACCCGCCGACAGGCGTGCAAGATTTCCGCAAGCAAGCCATCGGGTCGCAGGCCCGTGTTTGCGGGCGTTAATTTACCCTTACCGCCGGATTAATCGTTTAGTCCGAATTGCGGCCTAATCTTGGAAGCCTCTTTCCCGTTTCCGTCACGGAACTGCTTCGAGGCCCTCATGAGTTTGAAGTCTTTTGCCAACAATCGCTCGATCGCGGTCAAGATTGGCGCGGGCGTGGTCGCCGTCACCCTGATCGCGGCGGTCGTCGGTGGTGTCGGCCTGACCGGCATCCGCAGCCTCGGCAGGGCGGTCGACATGACATCGCAGTCAGCCTCGGTGCTGGCCGGTGTCAACAGTGCGGGCGGGGCCGTCAACCGCTTCCTCGAAGTGAACGATCCGGCCATCACCGAGCAGGCGCGCGAGGAACTGGCGAAGATCAGCGACAAGCTGGCCGCGCTCGGCGACCGGTCCGAGCCTGAACTGGCCAATTCCTACGACGCGATCGACCAGTTCGGTTCGGCGCTTGGCGCTCTGGAGCAGACGTCGGCACAGATCACCGACTCCTCCGCCAAGATCGCCGAGACGATGAAGGCCCTCAACAAGATGTCGGTGAAGGTCGCCGCCGTTCTCGGCGCCAAGGCGTCCGACATCGACCGCAGCAGCGACATGATCCTTGCGAATCTGGAAGCGATCCGGAGGCTCAATACGATTGCCGGCACCATTCAGGCCGATGCGCTGAGGACCAGCCTGCAGCTGACGACCTATGTGGTGACGACCGACGCCAAGGACTTCTCCGCCGCACGCCAGACCATCGCGAACATGAAGACGCCGGTGAAGGATCTTGCCGCCAGTCCTCTCGTTCCCGAAGCGAGCGAGGCGAGCCGGAAGCTCGCGGAAAAACTCACGGAGATCGTCGGCATCATCCGGGCGATCAACGAATCCTACGACATGAAGGTAATTGCCGAGAAGCGATCTGACGCGTTGAAGGCCCTCGGCGAGATGGTGACGCTTGCCGATAGCGTTCGCGGCGCGTTGAACCAGGCCCTGATCGACGGCAACCGCGCCGTTGCCGACAACACGGCCCAGAAGACCGTTGCGATCGCCGGCGCGGAATCCGCGCGCGCCTTCGGCAAGTCGGTCGCCGCCTTCAATGCGGAAGTGCTGAGCTATCGCCTGACCCCCGGCGAAGAGGCCGCCAAGGCCGTCGCCGACCGCTTCGCCGAGCTCGGCATCATGACGAAGGCCGTCGCCGACACCGGCGTTGCCGACCCGACCTCGACCATCGCCGAAACCCAGGCGAGCTTCGACGCGCTGGTGACCGCGACCAATGCCTTTGTGGCCGCGAGGACGGAGGCTCGCCAGCAGGCGGACGCCGCCGTGACCGCGATCGAGCAGGTCGTCGCGCGGCGCGTCCAATCGGCCAGCACGAGCCAGACGTCGAGCACCTGGACCATGATGGCGACCGTTGTCGGCGCACTGGTGCTTGCCTGTGCCATCGCCTTCGCGCTGACCCGCATCATCGCCGGTCCGATCTCCGGCCTCACCGGCGCGATGCGGCGACTGGCCGACGGCGACACGGACATCGACATCAACACCAGCGAACGCCGTGACGAGATCGGCGGCATGCTGGCCGCCGTGCGCGTTTTCCGCGACAACGCCGTCGAGCGGCTCCATCTCGCCGAGGCGACCGAGCGCGAGCAGGCCGCCCGCGCCACCCGCCAGCAGCGGGTCGATGCCCTCATCGCCGACTTCCGGGGCGAGATCGAGGAGCTTGTGAGCGCGGTCAGCTCCAACGCCAACCAGATGGAAACCACCGCGCGCGACCTCAACAACATCGCCGAAGAGGCCGTGCAGCGCACCGGCGTGGCCACCAACGCCTCGGACGATGCCTCCTCCAGCGTCCAGACCGTCGCTGCAGCAGCAGAGGAAATGGCCGCCAGCATCGCCGAGATCAGCCGGCAGGTGGAGATTGCCACCAAGACGGTGGATGCGGCGAGCCGCAATGCGCAGATCACCAACGACAAGATCGCCGGTCTTGCGGAAGCGGCCACGCGCATCGGGGACGTCGTCTCGCTGATCCAGGCGATTGCCGAGCAGACCAACCTTCTCGCCCTCAACGCGACCATCGAGGCGGCGCGGGCCGGCGAAGCGGGCAAGGGCTTTGCCGTCGTCGCCTCTGAGGTGAAGTCGCTCGCCAACCAGACCGGCAAGGCGACCGAGGAGATCGCCGCGCAGATCCATGCGATCCAGCAGTCGACCTCCGAAGCGGTCAGCGCGATCCGGGAGATCACGGCGACGATGGGCGAAGTGGACAGCTCCACAGGCGCAATCGCCCACTCGATCATCGAGCAGGGCAATGCGACCAGCGAAATCTCGGAGAATGCGCAGCGGGCCGCCGCCGGCACCGAGCGCGCCGTGCACGAGACCGGGGCGCTGTCCCGTGTCGTCGGCGAAACGACGCAATCGGCCGCGCAGGTGCTCGAGGTCTCGCGCGACGTCAACGAACAGGCCGCCAATCTCAAGCAGTCCGTCGAGCGCTTCATCGCCAACGTGCTTGCGGCCTGACGCGCACTCCGCTGATCCCGGGAACAAGAAAGCCGCCGGCGCTTCAGGCTCCGGCGGCTTTTTTCGTGGCGATCGCCAGGCAGCGGCCCGGCGAGGTGGCCGATCGGATGTTTCGTGGCGACACCCCGGCTCCGACCAGCGAGACGTCCGGACAACTCCACGGGTCCATCGGCAGGTCGGCGAGCTCGCGCTCGCTCATCCGCAAGACGTCCGGGTGGTTCATCGGGTCGAGGCTATGCCACGCCGGTCTTGCGGTCCCGCGTTGCAGCCATCTCCAGAATTTCTTGACAGGCATTCGACTTCCTCCAAATCGTTCTTCAGGAAGCAGCCTATTTTGCGTCTGCGGCGGTCCGGCACAATTGAGAATGTTCCGCCTTGCCTGTAGAAAATCTATATGCGTGATCTCAACCAGGTTCATCTGACAGGGCTTCGGGCGCTGGAGGCCGTCGGGCGACTCGGCTCGCTGCCGGCGGCCGCCGACGAACTCGGCGTCTCCGTCGGCGCCGTCAGCCAGCAGGTGATCAAGGCAGAGCGGCAGCTCGGCCTGACCTTCTTCGAGCGAACGCCGCGCGGCATGGAGCCGACCGAGGCGGCCCGCCCGTTGCTGGCGCGGCTTTCGAACGGCTTCGGAGACCTTGCCGGCGTCGTTTCGGCGGCAAGGCGGACGGATTCGAACATCCTCACCATCTCGATCGCACCGATCCTTGCCTCGCGCTGGCTACTGCCCCGGCTCGACCGCTTCACCCGCCAGCACCCGGATATCAGCCTGAGGCTCGACGCCAGCGCCCGTCTCGTCGATCCCTCCCATTCGGACGTCGATCTGTGCATCCGCATCGGCCCCGGCTCCTGGCCGAACGTACGGGCGGAGTTCTTTCTGGAGCAGCTCGTCTTTCCCGTCTGCGCACCCGGCCTTCTCGACCGGATCAAGACGCCATCCGACCTTCTCACCCTGCCGGCTATCGTCGACGGCAACGCGATGTTCGACTGGGGCACGTGGATGAGGGAGGCCGGCCTTGGCGACCGCCCTGCCCCGAGCGTGCGTCATGTTTTCAGCGAGGCCTCGCTCTGCCTCGATGCCGTCATCTCCGGCGAAGGGGTGATGCTCGGCTGGCAGACGCTCGTCATCGATGCGGTCGCGACCGGTTGCCTCGCGGTGCCCTTTCCGGCGGCTGCCAGAACAGGCTTCGGCTATTATTTCGTGACGGCGCCCGAGACGCGGCGCAGCGCGAAGGTCGAGGCCTTCAAGGCCTGGATGCGGCGGGAACTGGAGGAGAGCCTGTCAATCCTGAAGCTCTCGTCGCCCGACTGACGATCTCCACAGCTGCACAGAATTTGTTTTTCCGAACGGTCAAGAACGCCAAAGTTTCATCTTGCCGTCAGGATGGGCTGGCATCACACTCATGCGATGACCGTAAAGCCGATCGACCGGGCTAAATCGATCGGGCGAAACCAACGCTTGCGCCGTTTTTCCGGACGCAACATTTTCGACAGGTGGGTCACATGAAAAGGCTTCTTCTCGGCGCTGCCGCCATCGCCCTTCTTGCCGGCATGAGTGCTCCGGCGTTCGCCGACTACACGCTGACCATCCTGCATACGAACGACTTCCACAGCCGCATCGAGCCGATCAACAAATACGACTCGACCTGCGGCGAGAAGGACACCGCCGAGGGCAAGTGCTTCGGCGGCTCGGCCCGCCTCGACACGGCGATCAAGGAGCGCCGGGCGGCCGACCCCAATTCCCTTCTCGTCGATGGCGGCGACCAGTTCCAAGGCTCGCTCTTCTATACCTACTACAAGGGCAAGGCCGCGGCCGAGCTGATGAACACGCTCGGCTATGACGCCATGACCGTCGGCAACCACGAATTCGACGACGGCCCCGAAGTGCTGCGCGGCTTCATGGACGCGATCAAGTTCCCGATCCTTTTGTCCAATGCCGACGTCTCGAAGGAGCCGACACTCGCCGACGTCCTGAAGCCCTCGACGATCATCGAGAAGGACGGCCAGAAGATCGGCCTCATCGGGCTTACCCCGCGCGATGCGGTCGAGCTTTCAAGCCCCGGCAAGAACATCACCTTCACCGACCCGGAGCCGGCGCTGAAGCGCGAGATCGCCAAGCTGCAGGCCGAGGGCGTCAACAAGATCATCGTCCTCAGCCACTCGGGCTACAAGGTCGACCAGCGCATCGCCGCCAGCGTCGACGGCATCGACGTGATCGTCGGCGGCCACAGCCACACCTATCTTTCCAGCACGGACGACAAGGCCGAAGGCCCCTACCCGACCTGGGTCGATGCGCCGGACGGAACGCGGGTGCCGATCGTGCAGGCCGCCTCCTACGGCAAGTTCCTCGGCGAACTGAAGGTCACCTTCGACGACGACGGCAAGGTCATCGACGCTGTCGGCGCACCGATCATCATGGACAACGCCGTCGCCGAGGATGCGACGATCAAGGCGCGCGTCCATGAACTCGCCGGACCGCTGGAGGAAATCCGCGCCGAGGTCGTAGCCGACACGGCCGCGCCCATCGACGGCAATCGCGACACCTGCCGCGCCAAGGAATGCGAGATGGGCAATCTCGTCGCCGACGCGATGCTCGCCCATACGGCGAGCCAGGGCGTGACGATCGCGATCCAGAACGGCGGCGGCCTCAGGGCCTCCATCGATGAAGGCCCCGTCACGATGGGCGAGATCCTCACCGTCCTGCCGTTCCAGAACACGGTGGCGACCTTCCAGCTCACCGGCAAGGGCATCGTCGCGGCGCTGGAGAATGGCGTCTCACAGGTCGAGGAGGGCGCCGGCCGCTTCCCGCAGGTCGCCGGCCTCAAATACACCTGGACCAAGGCGGCCAAGCCCAATGAGGGCCGCATCAAGAGCGTCGAGGTGAAGGATGGCGACGGCTGGGCGCCGATCGATCCGGACAAGACCTATCTCGTCGTCACCAACGACTACATGCGCCGGGGCGGCGACGGCTATTCGGTGTTCGCGACCGACGCCCAGAATGCCTATGACTTCGGACCGAACCTCGAAAATGTCGTGATTGAGTACATGACCGGCGCGAACGCGCCTTACCAGCCCTATGTGGACGGCCGCGTGACTGAGGCGGAGTGAAAGGGGGCCACTCCAGAGGCTTTTGGAAGGAAACCGTTGCACATTGTGTTTCCACCCCAAATGCCATTCGAAATGATATAACAAGCGGCGCGCCAAAGAAATATCACACAAATGTCGCAAGCCTATTGCATGGCTTGTCAGACAGGCGTATACGACCGTCATGAACAACAAGCTGGACACTGAATCATTCATCGAAGTCGCTGCTGCAGAAATGCGGTTGGCGGTTGAGCGTGCGTACAAGGCAGGTTATGAACAGGGGCGCGCTGACGCGGTGCAATCCCTTTTGTCATCTGTAGCATCTGCGCTGAACATGCCCGACCGGAATTTCATGCCGTCATCAGTCAGCTCGACAATGTCACTCTGGTCAACAGCGGAGAAGTCTGATGATGATAGGGCTACGCCGGGGACGGTAAAGCCCGCCATTATCAGCGTTCTGAAAAAATCTCGCGATGGTCTGACGGTCTCCGAAATCACGGAGCAGACCGGAGCGAAATACAATAGCGTGCGCGGCACATTGTGGGCGCTGCATACGAAAGATCACCTGATTTCGAAGAAGGGCGATCGATGGATTTACCGGTCTGAGATTTCGGACCTAACGGAATGAGGCGCCCTTCTAGGGCGCCTCATTAACCGGACTTTGGTTGCCGCCAAAGTCCAAACTCTACCCTGCCCCAGACGGACAACCAGAAAGGAGAATGCGTCATGTGGTTCATGACACGGAGAAGATCGGAAGGCCGCTTCTAGCGGCCCAACGGTCTGCCCCCTTCCATAAGGGGTAAGAGCAACGGCGTTCGGTGGGTCCATACCATCGGCGCCGTTGTGCGTTTTATATATTGGTAGCCTGAAAATGTAAAGAGAATAATAGCTTAAGCTTGAATTTGGTTTATAGCGGATCACTTAGAGCCGTTATTCGTTGGAAGAATGTTCTCCGATGCCTTCGAAGAGGTGTTATTGCTCCAACCAATCCAAGCGGACTAACCGTCTCCTTGAAACGCATGGATCGTTCTCCAAGCGCCATCGGCTTCTTTTCGGCGTTTCTGACTTTGATGTAACATCAGTACCTTTGGACGAAACTTACGGCAGGGCGGGATGCCATATGGCGCCTTATCTCGAACAAGAGGAGTCATACGTCAGACGTTTGCCGCTCATGCTACTCCTGATGTAAATAATCCTGAATGGCATCGTTAATGTGGCGGGCCAGACAGAGGTTATGACAGAAATCAAGCTGTGCTAGATAACGATGCCGGCGCTGGGGCAGACAGCCCGATCAGGCGTCGACGAGAACGTTGAACCCGCCAAAGATCATGCGCTTGCCGTCGAACGGCATCTGGGTCATGTCCATCTGCATGCGCGGGTCCTCCATGACCTTCCTGTTGCCCTCGTCGCGCGCTTCGCGCGATGGCCAGACGATCCACGAGAAGACGACCACTTCGTCGTCGGTACGCTTCACCGCCATCGGAAATGACGTGACTTCGCCATCGGGAACGTCGTCGCCCCAGCACTCCACGACCTTGAGGGCGCCGTGCTCCTTGAAGATCACGGCGGCATCTTCGGCGAGCTTCCTGTAGTCGTCCTTCCTGCCTGCCGGCACCGCCAGCAAAAATCCATCAACGTAACTCATCCTCTTCCTCCCTCTTGTGCCCTTGTCATGCGCCGATCGTTCTTGCGAGAGCCTCGAGCTGGTCGGCGCACTGGCCCCATCCCGTATGGAAGCCCATCTCCTCATGGGCCTTCAGATCCTCGTCGCTCCAGTGACGGGCGCGGGCGACGTAGAGCGTGCCGCCCGAATGATCCTCGAAGGTCATTTCCGCGACCATGAAGGGCTTGTCGGACGGGACCCAGGCCGACGAAAAGGCATCCGTGATCACGACGCGCTCGTTCGGCACCACGTCGAGGTAGACGCCAGCGTTCGGAAACGCCTGGCCGTCGGGACCAACCATCATGAAGGAATTCAGCCCGCCGGGACGAACGTCGAGTTTCGCGTCCGTCACCTGCCACGGCTTCGGCGCGAACCACTGCATGAGGAGCTCCGGATCGGTCCAGCAGCGGTAAACAACGGTTCGGGGCGCCTCTATGATGCGCGCCATGACAAGTTCGCGCGGCGAATTGGGAGCGACATCGATCGGCCTGGCCATGGTCATCCCTCTCTTGAACTGGATCCGTCAAACAGCAGCCGCACATAGCGAATGAGATGGTCGAGACAGTCAGCCGCGATGTCCGGTCCGCCCCGAGCCTTGGCGAGAATGAAGGCGCCCTGCAGCACCGCCTGTGTGTAGAGCGCCAGACTTGCCGCGCCCTGCCCCGTCGGGTCGCCGCGCTCCGCCATCACAGCCGCCACGAAACTCTCTACCATCGCTGCATGACCGCTGATTGTCGCATTGCAGGCGTCGCGGATCGGGGGATGGCTGTCGTAGGCCTCCTGAACCATCGTGCCGACGAGGCAGGTGAACTCCGGCAGGCTGCCCTGAAGAATCGCCTTGCGGAACTCGACATAGCCGACCAGTCTTTCCAGCGGATCCACGATGGCCTGGAACGGGGCGCTCGAAAATAGTTCGTCCGCCATGGCGCCGAAGTGGGCGGCAGCCGCCACGGCAAGGTCTTCCTTCGTCCTGAAGTGATGGAAGAAGGCGCCCTTGGTAACGCCGGCCTCGGCGCAAAGGTCGTCGACGGTCGTCGCCGAATAGCCCTTGGTGCGGATGACCATGAGGGCCGCATCCAGAAGCTTTGCGCGTGCATTCCTGCTGCGTCTGTCTTCCATCTTCTCCGCCATGTGCGGCTACGTCTCCAGCTTCCGATATTTCTTATACAGACCGGTCGGTATGTGTTCAAGCATCGCGCCGCAATCCCCCCGCCGGCCGCGAATTTGTGGAGAACGACCGATGCGGCGCGAAGCTTGCTTGCCGTGAAAGCCTTATCCTTCCGACTATCGGCCACGTGCCCGGCGTTCCACGGGTGCCTGCCGAAATCCGGATCGCCCCGCCGAGACCGAATGGATGTCCCATGGCCAGCATGACCGAAACGTTGAGAATTCTGAACCCTTCGCCCGGCGTCTACGCCTATTACGACGGGCGCGTTCCGGGCAAGCGGCTGCATTCGGACGGACCGAACTGGCTTGACGACGGCGCCTATTCGCTGGGCATCGCCTCCTATGCCATCGTCGACGGGACAGAGGCCCTCGTCTACGACACGCATATCTCGCTGGACCATGCACGGCTGATCCACGATCACCTCACCGGCCTTGGCGTCACCTCGATCCGCGTCGTGCTCAGCCACTGGCATGACGACCATATCGCCGGCAACGAGGTCTTCGCCGATTGCGAGATCATCGCGCTAGAAGAGACCGCACAGCTCTTGCAGGAGAACAAGGCCAAGCTGGAAGCCGAAGACCCACCCATCAAGCCGCTCGTGATGCCGAACCGGCTGTTCAAGGGCAGGCTCGACCTTGTCGTCGGCTCGCGCGCCGTCGAACTGCATCACTTCGAGATCCACAGCCCGGACGGCTGTGTGATGCTGCTGCCCGATGCCGGACTGCTGTTTGCCGGAGACACGCTGGAAGATACGGTCACCTATATTTCCGCGCCGGAGCGGGCCGAGATCCACATCGAGGAACTGAAGCGTCTCGCCGCTCTGCCCTTTCGCAGTATCCTGCCCAACCACGGCGACGAGGCGCGCATCGCCGCGGGCGGCTACGGGCCGGGACTGATCGCGGCCAACCGCGATTACATCGAGCGATTGCTGGATTGCCGGCGGACAGGAGCGCCGGCCGATCCGTCGCTCGAAGCCTTCGTCGCGAACGACCTTGCCGCCGGTGACATTCTCTATTTCGAGCCCTACGAGAGCGTGCACCGGACCAACATCGCGCGCATGCTAAGGACCGCAGCCTAGGATCTGGAACGTCCGGACCTCCTCGCCCCTTCATTCTGCTGCGTCAGCGAGCGGCAGCTTGAACATGAAGCAACTCCCCTCGTCGATCTTCGGGTGCAGCCAGATATCGCCCTTCATTGCCGTCATGATCCTGCGGCAAAGGGCAAGACCGATCCCTGTTCCGGGTCGTTTGTCAGATGTCGGGATGCGCTTGAAGACCTCGAAAATATAGTCCTTGTATGTGTCGTCGATGCCGATGCCGTTGTCCGAGATCCGGACATAGGCCCTGTCCCCGTGGATCTCGCTGCCGATCTCGATGACAGGGTCCGCCTGGCCGCGAAATTTGATCGCGTTCGAGATCAGATTCTGGAAGACCTGCGTGAGGAGGATCCGGTCGCCCCGAACGGTCGGCAGGTCGCCGCGAACGATCCGGCATCCCGAAGCGGCGATGTCGGTCCCCAGAATGTCGATGGCGCGCGCCAGTGTCGCGTTGAGGTCGACGGGCTCCAGCTTCACCTGGTCGCCAGCCCTGGAATAGGCCAGCAGGCTCTTGACCAGTTGCTGCAGATGCCGGGACCTGTCGATGAGGATTCTCAGGGACTCGGATGCCTCCGGCGATGCCTTCCCGCCGAGTTCGGCCAAGAGCATTTCACTGTTCAGCGCGATATGGCGAAGCGGCGCCTGCATGTCGTGCGAGGCAATCGATGCGAACTGGTTCAGCCGCTCGTTCGCCTCGCGCAATTCCAGTGCGCGCTTGCGCTGCTCGGTGATGTCCAGATTGGTCCCGACCAGCATGTCCGGCGAGCCGTCGGCATTGCGGATGATCCGTCCGGAAGCCCGGATGTGCCTTTCCTCCCGCGCCGGGGTCAGAATGCGAAATTCCGCCTGCCAACTGTCGCTCTGCCGAAGTGCCTCGTCGAGGCCTTCCATCACCGCGTCGGCATCGGCCGGATGCAGGCGATCTGCCCAGTCGACGAGGTCGTTGCGGATCGTCTCCGGCGTCGTTCCGAAGATCTGGTGCGTCCGCCAGTCCCACCCAATGCTGCCGGTCGCCGGCGTCCATTCCCAGATGCCGACGCCGCCGGCATCGACCGCAAGCTCGATGCGGTCCTTCAGGCGGGCCATTTCCTCCTGATCCGCCTTGGGCTTTGTGATGTCGGTGTGGATGCCGATCATGCGCATCGGATTGCCGTCCCGATCCTGCTCGATGACGCGGCCGCGATCGAGAATCCAGATCCAGCGGCCATCCTTGTGACGCATGCGGAACTGGGACTCGAAATAGGGCGTCTCGCCGGCAATGTGATTCTGGTCCGCCGTGAGCGCGGCCTCGCGGTCATCCGGATGGATCAGCGTCAGCCAGCGATCGATGTCGTCACCGATTTCCTGGGACGAGTAGCCCAGCATCGAGCACCAGGTCGGGGAATAGTAGGTCTTGCCGGTCGCCAGGTTGGCATCCCATACCCCCTGACCGGCAGCCTCCAGCGCGAAATGCCAGCGCTCCTCCTGATCGCGCAGGTCCCGCTCGTATCGCCTGCGCAGGTCGATGTCCTCGAACTGGGAAATCATGCAGGGCACGCCGCCCGGCCCCTTTTCCAGGACCGCGACGGTCAGCAGGGTCCAGAAATTCGTTCCGTCCTTGCGAACATGGCGCTTCTCGACACTATAATTGCCCATCGCCCCGGTCTTGGCCTTCGCAAACATGTCGGCGCTGGCCGGCCAGTCGTTCGGCAAGGTGATGTCGCGCACAGTCAACGTTGACAGTTCATCGCGCGAATAGCCCAGCATGGACGCAAGCGCGTCATTGCCCGAAAGCAGCGCGCCATCCAACGAGACGATGGCCATTCCGATCGGTGAGCTCTCGATGATCCGGCGTGCAAAGTATTCGTTGGTGGTGGCGCTGTCGCGCTCCCGTTGGAGGTGACGCAGCACCATCGAGATGTAGATGGCTGGCACCACGGCGAGCGCGGCGGTCACGTCCAGCGTCATCACGTGCACTCCCCCGTCGGCCTTGATGAGATTGGCCGCGAGGGCGCCAACCGCCGATACGGTGAAGACGGCAAGCCCCGCAGCCATGGCGGTATCGAAAGGCGGAAGCCTGACCGCGATGATGACGAGCGCGAGCCCCACCACGACAAGCGGGTAGTCAAACAACGCGAGGCTCGCAATGGCCAAAACCGGCATCGCCAGGATCAGCAGGATCGCTTCCAGCCGGCGCGATCCTCTCGTGTCCTGCGCAGTCGGCGCGATGCCGCGATAGAGGATCGCCATGGGCGCAATCGCGATCATCCCCATGGCGGACCCGAGCCACCACATCTCGACAATGGTCGCCAATCCCTCGAATGCCGGCCGGGAAAGGAATGCGCTTGCAGCGATCGCCCCCGGCAGGATGGGGACGGAGACGAGCAGCGCGAGCATGCGGATGAAGTCGAGAGGCTCATCCTGAGGCTTCCAGCGCCGCAGGCAGACATCCGAGATCAGGACGGCAAGAACAATCTCCGTTCCATTGCAGAGCATCAGGACAACCGACGTCAGAAGGTCGGTCCCCGTCGCGAGATTGGCGAGGATGCCGCCGCAGATCGCGGCCAGAATGATGGCCGGACGGCGCCGCTCGCCTGGCCAAAGGGCGAGCGCCAATGTCAGCGCATTCGCGATCCATATGACCGCGATGCTGCCCGGCAGACGCGAGACGGCAATGCTTGCATAGGCGGTGAAAAAATAAAGGGCGGCCGCCAGAGCGACGGGTCCGAGTGCCGGCGACCGATCAGGCGATCTCGATTCGCTGTTCATGCAGCCAGCCATGCCAAAGTCATTGCGCGATACCCTTCGACAATCGCGGCCACACGTCCGGGCGGCGCCAAGTCTTTCCTGGCAGCCCGGATCAGGCATTCAATTGTAGGGGGAAATTCCCACCCGATAATTAAAGTTATCAGGCAAAAATCTATCGAGGGCTCAAATTATACTGGCGTTTTCGAGCCAATCAAACGGGCGCTCATGCGTATAACGCCGTATATGCAATACAATTCAAAGTTTATTTTTATTCTTCACTACCCGTCCGGGCAATAACCTTCTGCATGCAAACAACCTTGCCGTCGCGGAAGCCGAGGTGTTCGTAGAAGTCGATGACGGCGCTGTTGCCCTCACGCACGAGCAGATGCATCTTCCAGACGCCTCGCCGAAGCAGCCAGTCCTCCGCCGCCTGCATGATCAGGCGCCCAAGCCCCTCGCCGCGCCGGCCGGGGTCCGTCGCCACATAGTAGACCCAGCCGCGATGACCGTCCTCGCCGACCATGGCCGTGGCGACAATCGCCTCGCGATCGAGGGCGACCAGCACCGTCGCGTGCGGATCGCGGCGGGCGAAGGCGATGTCCTTCAGCGGGTCATTCCAGGGGCGATAGAGCCCGGCTTCGTGCCAAAGCGCCACGACATGATCGATGTCGCCATCCTCGATATCGCGAACAACGACGTTTTGCGGCTGGGGCGCGTGGGGTGGCTTTTCTTCAAATGCAGCAGTCATAAAATGCATGCCTCATGCTTTTGATGCCGCGCGGAGCTTCGCAATCGTCGTCGTCGGCGTGATCGCCTCAGGATCGGTGAGGAGGTGGATCAGCGCCGGCTTTCCGGCCGCCATGGCGCGCTCCAGCGCGGGAGCGAAGTCGTCGGTCGTCCGGACTGTCTCACCATGACCGCCATAGGCACGGGCAAGGGCGGCAAAGTCGGGGTTGTGCAGTTCGGTGCCGCTGACGCGGCCGGGAAACTCCCGCTCCTGATGCATGCGGATCGTGCCGTAGATGCCATTATCGACGACAAGGACGACGATGTTCGCGCCGAACTGCACGGCGGTGCCGAACTCCTGTCCCGTCATCTGGAAACAGCCGTCGCCGGCAAAGCAGACAACGGGTGCATCGGGCCGTTCCAGTTTCGCCGCGACGGCCGCCGGCAGGCCGTAGCCCATGGAGCCGGACGTGGGGGCGAGTTGAGTGCCGAACTGGCGGAAGCGCCAGAAGCGGTGGACCCAGGTCGCGTAGTTGCCGGCGCCGTTGGTGAGGATCGCCTCCGGCGGCAGGGTCTTGCGCAGGTGCGCCATGACGGCGCCCATCTTCACCTCGCCCGGCGTTTCCGGCAGGTCGTCGGACCAGGCGTGGTAGTCGGCGCGGGCCGCCTTGGTCTCATCCTCCCACCGAATCTCGTTCGGCGGCTGGAGCCCCTCGGCGGCGGCGGCAAAGCCCGACGGCGTCGCGTTAATGGCAAGCCCGGCGTGGTAGACGCGGCCAAGCTCCTCCGCATCCGCGTGGACGTGAACGAGGAACTGCTTCGGCTCGGGAATATCGAACAGCGAATAGGACTGCGAGGGCATCTCCGACATGCGCCCGCCGACGAGCAGCACAAGATCGGACGCCTTGATGCGGGCAATCAGCGCCGGGTTGGCGCCGATGCCGACATCGCCGACATAATTCGGGTGGCTGTGATCGAAGAGCATCTGGCGGCGGAAGGAGCAGGTGACCGGCAAATCGAAGCGTTCCGCGAAACGGCGGAAGGCGGTGACCGCCGCTTCGCTCCAGCCGCTGCCGCCAAGGATCGCGATCGGCCGCTCCGCCGCCCAGAGCTTCTTTTGAAGCTGGATCATCAGGTTGAGGCCGGGATTGGTGGCGACCGGCTCACGCGGACGATAGGGCACGGGCATGGCCCCCTCGGTCAGCACATCCTCCGGCAGAGCGACGACCACAGGTCCGGGACGGCCGTTCATCGCCACCTGGAAGGCCCGGCCGATCAGTTCGTCGACCCGTGCCGCATCGTCGAGTTCGACGACCCACTTGGCGATGGAGCCGAAGACCGCCTTGTAGTCGATTTCCTGAAACGCCTCGCGCTCCTTCATGCCACGCTCGATCTGGCCGACGAAGAGGATCATCGGCGTCGAATCCTGAGCCGCGACGTGCAGGCCAGCGCTCGCATTGGTGACACCCGGCCCGCGCGTGACAAAGGCGATGCCGGGGCGTCCCGTCAGCTTGCCGGTCGCCTCGGCCATCATTGCCGCGCCGCCCTCCTGCCGGCAGACAACCGTCTCGACGCTGGAATCATAGAGCGCGTCGAGCACGGGCAGATAGCTCTCGCCCGGAACGCAGAAGATGCGCTGGACGCCCTGATGCTCGAGGATTTCGACGATACGGCGGGCAACGGTGAAGGTGGGAGAGGTCATGCGGGAGGCTCTTGGACGGGTGGCCGGGCTTGGCGCGCGCGAGGCATTTCAATCCGACATGCCACAGTTTGGTCCAGGCGGCCAAGTGCTTCGTGAGCCGGCGACGCGCCAACGCCGGCCGCACCGGTGAACGATCAATCGCCAATCGGCAATGGCCCATGAAAAAGCCCCGGTCAAAGGACCGAGGCTTCTCGCTCATCACAATGGACAGGGCCGCTCAGGCGGCCGTCCGCGACGCCTCGGCGTCCGGCTTCAGCGCCGCGAGCGCCGTCGGCAACAGCCCGTCGCCACCGGCAAGGATATGCGCGTTCATCTGGCGGCGCATGCGCGGGTCCCAGAACTGAACGATATGATCGTGGATCATCGGCACGGCCTTTTCCTCGCCCTGCGCCTCGAAAGCCCTGGCGATCTGGTTCGCCATCATCACCAGCTTCTGTTCGGTTCCGCTATGCGACATGTCCCAATGTCTCCGTATTCTTCTTGCCCGCACCGTCCAAAAGGATGCGGTGGGGATGGGTAAAGACCTCAAAGGAATCGCCCCGCGCCACGGCGACGAGCGTGATGCCCGCCTCTTCCGCGAGCTTCAGGGCAAAGGACGTCGGCGCCGAAACGGCAACCAGGATCGAAGCTCCGAGCTTGGCCGTCTTCTGGATCAGTTCCACCGAGACGCGGCTCGTCATGATCACCATGCCGTCGGCGCCCTCGCCGCCCGTCCGCAGAACATGGCCGATCACCTTGTCCAGGGCGTTGTGCCGCCCGACATCCTCGCGCACGACGACGAGGCCCTCACCGCGCCGCCAGAAGGCGCTCGCGTGCACCGCGCGGGTCTCGCGGCCAACCACCTGCGCCAGCATCAGGTCGTCCAGCGCCGCGTAGATCTCGTCCACTGTGACGGCGATCCCCTTGCCGACCTTCGGCAGTTCCGGTGAGGCTTCTTCAAGGCTCTCCACACCGCACAGTCCGCAACCGGTCGGCCCGGTGATGTGACGGCGGCGAGCGACAAGCTGCTTGGAACGGTCAGGATCGAGCCACATCCGCACCTCGATCCCGTCGTGGTGCTCCACGACTTCGAGATCGCGGATCTCGGCAGCGGACGAGATGACATTCTCGGTGAAGCTGAAACCGACGCCGAAGTCGTCAAGATCGATCGGGCTGCCGAGCATGACGGCGTAGCTCGACCCGTCGTGGGTCAGCGCGATCGGCACCTCCACCGGAACGGCGCGTACGGTCTCCTCCGAGCCGCCCTTGCGGGCAACCCGGACCGATTTTACGCAAGCCGCAGGATCAAGCATCACAGATTGCCTCGTTACTCCGCCGCTTCGGCGATCCGGCGCGACTGCCGGGAGAACTCGTCATAGTCCTCCTGATAGCGGGTCGGACCGTTGGAGGGCGAGACCTGAACCGCCGTCACCTTATACTCGGGACAGTTGGTCGCCCAGTCCGAGAAATCAGTGGTGATGACGTTCGCCTGCGTCAAGGGGTGGTGGAAGGTCGTATAGACCACACCCGGCGCCACGCGGTCGGTGATCAGCGCATGAAGCGCTGTTTCGCCGGCACGGCTGGCGATCTTCACCCAGTCGCCGTCCTTGATGCCGCGCTGCTCGGCGTCATGCGGATGGATTTCGAGGACGTCCTCCTCGTGCCAGCGCGAGTTCTCGGTGCGGCGGGTCTGAGCGCCGACGTTGTACTGGCTGAGAATACGGCCCGTGGTGAGGATGAGCGGGAAGCGCGCGCCCGTCCGCTCGTCCGTGGGGATGTATTCCGTGAGCACGAACTGGCCCTTGCCGCGCACGAAGTGGTCGACGTGCATGATCGGCGTGCCTTCGGGATGTTCCTCGTTGCAGGGCCACTGCACCGAGCCCATCTCGTCAAGAAGCTCGTAGGTCACGTTCTTGAAGGTCGGCGTCAGGGCCGCGATCTCGTCCATGATCTCGGACGGGTGCTTGTAGTTCCAGTTCAGGCCAAGCGCGTTGGCGATCAGCTGGGTGACTTCCCAGTCGGCATAGCCGTTCTTCGGGCTCATCACGCGGCGGATGCGCTGGATGCGGCGTTCCGCGTTGGTGAAGGTGCCGTCCTTCTCCAGGAAGGTGCAGCCCGGCAGGAAGACGTGGGCGTAGTTGGCCGTCTCGTTCAGGAAGAGATCCTGCACGATGACGAGTTCCATGGCCTCCAGGCCAGCGGCGACATGATGCGTGTCCGGATCGGACTGCAGGATGTCCTCGCCCTCAATGTAGATCGCCTTGAAGGACCCGTCGACAGCGGCATCGAGCATGTTGTTGATGCGCAGGCCCGGGTCCTTGTCGAGGGTGACGCCCCATGCCTTTTCGAAGAGGTTGCGGGTGCCCTCGTCGGAGATGTGGCGATAGCCCGTCAGTTCGTGCGGGAAGGAGCCCATGTCGCAGGCGCCCTGCACGTTGTTCTGGCCGCGCAGCGGGTTCACGCCGACGCCGCGACGGCCGATGTTGCCGGTCGCCATGGCGAGGTTGGCGATGGCCATGACCGTGGTCGAACCCTGGCTGTGCTCGGTGACGCCGAGGCCGTAGTAAATGGCCCCGTTTCCGCCGGTGGCATAAAGGCGAGCCGCCTTGCGCAGGAGTTCGGCCGGAACGCCGGTGAAGGCCTCGGTCGTCTCCGGCGAATGGCGCGGATCGGCCACGAAGGCCGCCCATTCGCGGTATTCGAGAAGGTCGCAGCGCTCGGCGATGAAGGCTTCGTCGGCCAGCCCCTCGGTCACGACGACATGGGCGAGCGAGGTAACGACGGCGACGTTGGTGCCGGGCTTCAGCGCGAGGTGATACTCGGCCTTGACGTGCGGCGACTTGACGAGGTCGATGCGGCGCGGATCGACGACGATCAGCTTGGCGCCTTCGCGCAGGCGCTTCTTCATGCGACTGCCGAAGACGGGGTGGCCGTCGGTCGGGTTGGCGCCGATGACGAGGATGACGTCGCTGTCCTCGACGCTGTCGAAGTCCTGCGTGCCGGCGGAGGTGCCGAAGGTCGTCTTCAGGCCATAGCCGGTCGGCGAATGGCAGACGCGGGCGCAGGTGTCGACGTTGTTGGTGCCGAAGCCGGCGCGGATCAGCTTCTGGACGAGGTAGGACTCCTCGTTGGTGCAGCGCGATGACGTGATGCCGCCGACCGCTTCACGGCCAAAGGCCTGCTGGATGCGCTTCATGTCCGTGGCGATCTTGCCGAGCGCCTCGTCCCAGGACACCTCGCGCCACGGCTCCTTGATGCTGTCGCGGATCATCGGCTTGGTGATGCGGTCGCGGTGGGTGGCGTAGCCCCAGGCGAAACGACCCTTGACGCAGCTATGACCGCGGTTCGCCTTGCCGTCCTTCCACGGCACCATGCGGACAAGTTCCTCGCCGCGCATTTCGGCCTTGAAGGTGCAGCCGACGCCGCAGTAGGCGCAGGTGGTGACCTCGGAATGCTCCGGCTGGCCGATCTCGATCAGCTTGGTCTCCGACAGGGTCGCCGTCGGGCAGGCCTGCACGCAGGCGCCGCAGGACACGCACTCGGACGCCATGAAGTCTTCGTTCATGCCGGGCGACACGCGGCTGTCGAAGCCGCGGCCGGAGATGGTCAGCGCGAAGGTGCCCTGCACTTCCTCGCAGGCGCGGACGCAGCGATTGCAGACGATGCACTTGGAGGCATCGTAGGTGAAGTAGGGGTTCGACTCGTCCTTCGGCAGCCACTGATCATTGGCGATGCCGTCCTTCTTGGCGAAGACGTGGTTGTCGCCCTCGTAGCCGTAACGGACGTCGCGCAGGCCGACCGCGCCGGCCATGTCCTGCAATTCGCAGTCGCCGTTGGCCGCGCAGGTCAGGCAGTCGAGCGGGTGGTCGGAGATGTAGAGCTCCATCACGCCCTTGCGCAGCTGCGCAAGACGATCCGTCTGGGTGCGGACGACGATGCCTTCCGCCACCGGCGTCGTGCAGGAGGCCGGCGTGCCGCGACGACCCTCGATCTCGACGAGGCAGAGGCGGCAGGAGCCGAAGGCGTCCAGCATGTCGGTGGCGCAGAGCTTGGGGATGGCGGTGCCCATCTCCATCGCCGCGCGCATGATAGAGGTGCCTTCCGGCACGGTCACTTCGACGCCGTCGATGGTGAGGGTCACCATCGTCTCGGATTTGGAGGCGGGCGTGCCGTAGTCGGTCTCGATAATGAGGCTCATGGCAAGTCTCCCTTTACTCGGCTGCTTGAAGCTGCTGCACGCGCCGGAAATCTTCCGGGAAATGCGTGAAGGCGCTCATCACCGGATAGGGCGTGAAGCCGCCGAGCGCGCAGAGCGAGCCGAATTTCATGGTTTCGGAGAGGTCCTTCATGACCTCGATGTTCTTCTCGACGTCGATCCCGGCCATGATCTTCTCGACCGTTTCGCGGCCACGGGTCGACCCGATGCGGCAGGGCGTGCACTTGCCGCAGCTTTCGATGGCGCAGAACTCGAAGGCGAAGCGCGCCATCCTGGCCATGTCGGCCGTGTCGTCGAAGACGACGACGCCGGCGTGGCCGATGAGGGCATCGACCTTGGTGAATTCCTCATAGTCGAAGGGGGTGTCGAACAGCGTGCGCGGCATGTAGGCGCCGAGCGGACCGCCGACCTGCACGGCCTTCACCGGGCGGCCGGACAGGGTGCCGCCGCCGATATCGTCGATGAGTTCGCCGAGCGAGATGCCGAAGGCCGTCTCGAAGAGACCGCCGTGCTTGAGGTTACCGGCAAGCTGGACCGGCATCGTGCCGCGCGAGCGGCCCATGCCGTAGTCGTGGTAGGCCTTGGCGCCTTCGGCCAGGACATAGGGCACCGCGCAGAGCGAGAGCACGTTGTTGATCACCGTCGGCTTGCCGAAGAGCCCGACATGGGCCGGCAGCGGCGGCTTGGCGCGCACGAGGCCGCGCTTGCCCTCAAGGCTTTCCAGAAGCGAGGTTTCCTCGCCGCAGACATAGGCGCCGGCGCCGATGCGTACTTCCAGCTCGAAGGCCTTGCCCGAGCCGCGGATATCCTGCCCGAGATAGCCGGCAGCCTTCGCCGCCCTGATTGCCTCGTTGAGCGCGATTTCGGCATGGGGGTATTCGGACCGCAGATAGACGTAGCCTCGGGTCGCGCCAACGGCGAGGCCCGCGATGGTCATGCCCTCGATGAGCAGGAAGGGGTCGCCTTCCATGATCATGCGGTCGGCAAAGGTGCCGCTGTCGCCCTCGTCCGCGTTGCAGACGATGTATTTCTGCTCGCCCGCCGCATCGTGGACGGTCTTCCACTTGATGCCGGTCGGAAAGCCCGCACCGCCACGGCCGCGAAGACCGGAGTCGGTCACTTCCTTGACGATATCGAGCGGCGCCATGGCGAGCGCCTTCTCAAGCCCCTTGTAGCCGTCGTTGACCGTGTAGTCGGCCAGCGAGACCGGATCGGTCAGGCCGCAGCGGGCGAAGGTGAGGCGCGTCTGCCTGGCAAAATAGGGATGCTTTTCGGTCGGGCCGATTGCGAGCGTGCCCGTCACCTGTGCCGGGGCCGAGAAGAGGCCGCCAAGCACGAGGCCGGGAATGTCCCCGGCCGTCACCGGACCGAAGCCGTAGCGCACGCCCTCGGACTCGACCTCAACCAGCGGCTCCAGCCACAGCATGCCGCGCGAGCCGTTGCGGATGATCGTGACGTCGGCGCCGGCCTTTTCGGCCTCGGCCTTCAGCGCCTTGGCGACCGCATTCGCGCCGCAGGCGACGGCCGCCGCGTCACGCGGAACAAAAACCTTGATACTCACCGGTCCACCTCCGCAACGATCAGGTCGACCGCAGCCTTGTCCAGCCGCCCGACGATCTCGCCGTCCACCATCGCGGACGGGGCGCAGGCGCAGAGCCCGAGGCAGAAGATGGGCTCCAGCGTCACGCGGCCATCGGCGCTCGTCTCGCCCATCTCGACGCCCAGCGCCTTCTCGGCATGGGCGATCAGGTCATCGCAGCCCATCGACTGGCAGGCCTCTGCACGGCAGAACTTGACGACATGGCGGCCGTGCGGCTTGCGATTGAAGTCGTGATAGAAGGTGACGACGCCGTGGACCTCGGCGCGGGAGAGATTGAGTTCCTCGGCGATCACCGGCACGGCGGCCTCCGGCACATGACCGAACGCGTCCCGCACGGCGTGCAGGATCGGCATCAATGGCCCTTCGAGGCCGGAATGCGCCGACACGATTTCGCGCGTCCGTTCGTTGCTAAAAGTCTCGTGACGCATCGATTCCGGCGCCTCCCACAGTTTGTAATTGTGCGGAACATGAGCCGGAAATCAGAACGATTCAATAAAGCGCTTCCGTGGAACGATAGGGAAATCGAATTAAAACGAAAGGTTCGTTTAATCAATACCGTTAAGTGGCGAGGGCCGCGTTCCGCTTCTGGAAGACCTTGGCCTCGCTGACGAGCTGCGCCACGAGGGGCGGAAGCGGCTCACGCTGGGTGGTGACGAGGCCGATGGTGTGGGAGACCGTCGGCTCGACGATCGGGATGGCCTTGAGGAGGCCCGGCTGGTCGACAGTCTCGGCGAAGCGGGCCGGCATGATGGTCGCCCAGTTGCCCGTACGGACATGCGTATGAAGCACGATCAGGGAATTGGATTCGAGACGCGGCGCGATATTGGCACCGGCCTCACGCAAGTGGCGCTCGACGATCCGGCGATGCTGCATGTCCGGCGTCAGGAGACAGAGCGGGATGGTGGCCGCCTGCCGCCACGACACGCTCGACTGATCGGCGAGGTCGCTGCCCGGTGCCACAAGAAGGCAGTAGCGCTCCTCGTAGAGCGGCACGCCCGAGAATCGCGCCAGCACGCTTTCTTCCAGATAGGAGACACCCGCGTCGATCTCGAGGTTATCGATGCTCTTCAGGATGTGGTCGGCCGTCATCGAGAGGATCGTCAGCCGCACAGCCTCGTGGCGCGTCGCGATCGGGTTGACCAGTTCCTGAAGGAAGGGCAGCGCGGTCGGCACCGCGGCAAGGCGGATATGGCCGAAGAGACCCTTCTTGAGGGCCTGGACTTCCTCGCGCATGGTGCGCGCATCGCTGACGAGACGCCGGGCCCAGACCAGAATGCGTTCGCCTTCCGGTGTGAATCCCTGGAAACGCGATCCGCGTTCGACGAGCAGGACGCCGAACTGTTCCTCCAGGCTCTTGACCGCGGAAGAGAGCGTCGGCTGCGTCACGCCGGCGCTCTCCGCCGCCCTGCCGAAGTGCCGTTCGCGGGCGAGCGCCAGAAGAAGTGCGAGCTTGTCGAGCATGGCGACAAGCTATGCACGGCGCCTTGCGTGAATTCAACAGGTTCGGCGGGCCGTTCGACAGGAACCGCTCGGCTGGCGCTGCAGGCCTCTTGCCGTAACAGGCCAAAGACAGGCCGCCAGCGTATCGGAGGGCACGAAAAAGGACTATGCTTGCCCGATGTCCATGCGAGGAAGGCGGCAACCATCATGCGCATGCATCAGATCACCCCTTTCGTCCCCTGCACGACCCTGGAGGCGCAGGTCGCCTTCTACCACGACATTCTGGGGTTTTCCGTCGGCTACAGGGCGGACCACTACGCCTATCTTCACCGGGATGACGTCGCGATCCGGCTGATCGAGGTCGACGCGGATGTCGATCTCAAGCGCCCGGAGCGCGAGACCTCGTTCTATATCGATGTCGACGATATCGACACGCTCTACGAGTCGCTCAAGCCGCAGTTGGCCACCTTGCCCGAAGGGCGCGTCCGCGCGCCCTTCGATCAGGACTACGGCCAGCGCGAATTCCATGTCGCGGACGAAGACTGCACGCTGATCTTCTTCGGAGAGCCGCTCCGTCAGCGCGTCTTTGCCCACGCCGACCTTGCCCTGACATCCTATCGATAGAATGCCGGGCCGGCCCGCTGCCTGACCACTGCCCTGCCATGGCGTCGCTGCGGTCAGGGCAACGGGATTTTTGGATCAGGCCGCGCGGCTGGCCCCGGTCTTCAGATTGTCGATGAAGGTGCGAATTTCACCGGCCAGCGTGACGGCCTGGCTGGAGAGCCCTTCGGAGACCTCCGCAAAGCCATCCGCCGTCGACTTGGTGCTCTGAATGGCGCCGCGCACCGCCTCGACCGTGCGGGACAGTTCGTCGGTGCCGCTGGCGGCGCGATGAACGTTGCCGGCGATCTCCTGAGTGACCGCCTGCTGCTGCTCGATCGCCGCCGCAATGGCAGCGGTGAACTGGCGAACCTCGCTCATGATCTGCGAAATCTCGCCAACCGCGTCGACCGCACTCTGGGTCTCGTTCTGGATGCCGGCAATCTGACGGGAGATGTCGTCGGTGGCCTTGGCGGTCTGACCGGCAAGCGCCTTGACCTCCTGCGCGACGACGGCAAAGCCCTTGCCTGCCTCGCCGGCCCGTGCCGACTCGATGGTCGCGTTGAGGGCGAGAAGATTGGTCTGCTCGGCGATATCCTGGATCAGCGAGACGACGTCGCCGATCTGCTTGCCCGATTCGGACAGTCTCGAGATGGACTGGGTCGAGGCCTCGGCCTTGTCACCGGCCCGGTAGATCTCGGCGACAGTGGTCGAAAGCCGCTCGGAAATCTCGGTGATCGAGGCGGCAAGTTCCTCGGAGGCAGCTGCCAGGCCCTGGACGGACTCGCGCGTGCTCTGCGATGCCGAAAAGGCCACTTCCGCCGTTTCTCCGGCCCCGGTCGCCGTCGCGTCGAGCGAGCCAGCCTCCGCGCGCATGCCCTCGGCGGTGCGCTCGACTTCGGTCACGAGACCTTCGGTCCCTGACCGGAACTTCTCGATCGCGGCATTGATGCTGTCCTCGCGTGCCTGACGCGCGGCAAGTTCGGCTTCCTGATAGGTCGAAATCGCGATGTCGAGATCGAGAAGAATCGCCTTGCTGAAGGCGCTCTGCAACCGCAGGAACCGCGTTCGGGAGAACTTCGTGCTCCGGGAAAGAACCGCCATGATCTGCTCGATCAGGAACTGATAGCCGCCAATGTACCAACGCGGCTCCAGGCCGATGCGGCAATGGACATGCCCGATCTTCGTCGCGCTGTCGAAATATTCGTCATCGAACTTGCCGCTGAAAAGCTTGGCCCAATGCTTCTTTTGGGCGCTGGAAAGATCCTTGGTGCGGTTTCCGACCAAGGCAGCCAAGGATGGCGCGGTCGTTACATGCGCATAGAAGCCGACAAGCGTCTCGTCGAGCTTCGGCTCGACAATTGCCCAAGCTTCGCGCATCGCCAGCCTGTCATCCTCACCAATTCGTGCAAACCGCAAACGCTCCTGGCGATCAGCGTTCAGCCCCGTCATCAATTCCGCTCCATCCTGCTTTCCGGCCTGTCCCGCATCCATTGCCAATCCGAAGCCTCATCGGATTGGTGGGCAAGCGCCGGCCGACAACAGCAGACTAGGAGTCCCGATATAAGAATAAGTAAATAAATCTAGCCATGCTGAAAATGATGCCTGATACGACAAATCTACAACCATAAATTCTCATTATATGAGATTACAATCTCTCTTTTATTATGCTTTTCACATCAATTATTCGCATACGAACAATTACCTATAGATCGAGTGAAGTATATATTCAGAAATTCCTTTTCGTTCGACATACCAGAGCGCAGTCAGGACATGGCCATCGGTCTCTTCACTCCGGCTCTTTGCTGCGTTGCACACCCATCCACTCAGTGATCCTGTCGGCCAACCAATCTTGCAGCCTCGCCGACGATAGTCTCGACCGGCTTCGCCACATCGATGGCCATCACGTCCGGTTCGTCAGCACCCG
Source organism: Hartmannibacter diazotrophicus (assembly GCF_900231165.1). Lineage (GTDB taxonomy): Bacteria > Pseudomonadota > Alphaproteobacteria > Rhizobiales > Pleomorphomonadaceae > Hartmannibacter > Hartmannibacter diazotrophicus. The sequence goes on along the minus strand of NZ_LT960614.1, from coordinate 1,024,150 downwards.
GCACCTCAAGAGCCGCGAACTGGCTTTTCAGCAGGCTCACGGGCATGTAGTGGCCCTTGCGGGCCGCCATTCTCTCGTTGAGCAGATCAAAGCTGCCGTCCAGAAAGAGGAACCTGATGTCGCTCTCCACCGCGGCGCGGATGCGATCCCGGTAGCGACGCCTGAGGGCCGAGCAACCGACAATCACGCCGGCGGGATTGCGTTGCCGGTCGTCCAGAACGGCGGCGACACGATCGAGCCAGGGCCAGCGGTCGTCGTCGGTGAGCGCCTCGCCGCGGCGCATCTTGGCGACGCAGGCCTCGCTGTGAAGATCGTCGCCGTCGACATAGGCAAGGCCAAGGCGCGCGGCCAGGGCCGCCCCGACGGTCGATTTTCCGCTGCCTGAAACGCCCATGACGACGATCGCCCTGCGCATTGGTTCGCCTCCCGCGCGCCCGCCAACGTCAGAGAGAGGACGTGATGCCGCCGTCCACATAGAGAATGTGGCCGTTGATGAAGCTGGAGGCGTCGGAAGCCAGGAACACGGCCGCGCCGGCAAGTTCGTCGACCGTGCCCCAGCGGCCGGCCGGCGTGCGCCTTTCCAGCCAGCCGGAAAACTCCGGATCGGTAACGAGCGCCGCGTTCAGTTCCGTCACGAAGTAGCCGGGGCCGATGGCGTTGACCTGAAGGCCGAAGCGGGCCCAGTCGGTCGCCATGCCCTTGGTCAGCATCTTCACCGCCCCCTTGGTGGCCGTATAGGGCGCGATGCCGGGCCGGGCGAGTTCGCTTTGCACGGAGGCGATGTTGATGATCTTGCCGTGGCCGCGCGCGATCATCTTTCTCGCCACCGCCTGGCCGACGAAGAAGACACTGTCGATATTGGTGGCTTTCAGACGCTCCCAGGCGTCGAGCGGGAAGTCCTGCAAGGGCGCGCGGTGCTGCATGCCCGCGTTGTTGAAGAGAATCTCGATCGGCCCGATTTCCGTTTCGATTCGCTCCACCGCCTCCGCGACCGCGGCGGCATCGGTGACATCGAAGGAGACGGCATAGACATCGGCGCCCGTGGCGGCCAGATCGGACCGGGCCGCTTCAAGCGCCGTGTGGTCCCGCCCATTCAGCACAATGCTGGCCCCGGCCTGCGCCAGGCCTTTCGCGATCGCCAGACCGATGCCCTTGGACGAGCCGGTCACCAGAGCCAGACGCCCGGTGAGATCGAAGAGTTTCATGAGGAGCCTCCCGCAACGCCAATCCGGCGCCTTCATTCTTGTCGTTGTTCTGGAATTGCTATCGGTCGCGCGCATGGGCGTCAACGCGGCCGGGCGAGGCGCGAGGGACCGCGTGCGGCTCCATGCTTGCCAAGGCGGGAGACGACCCTCTACGACATCCAGAGACAGGATCTTCGAGGAGGACAGGATGGACGCCGAACACCCGCCAATTTCCGAGCGACCCGACATCCTTCTGACGACGGCCTTGCCCGCCTGGGATATGGAGCCGCTCGAAGCGGCCTTCACCGTGCACAAGGTTTATGAAGCCGCCGACAAGGCGGCCTTCCTCGCCGAAGTCGGTCCACACATCCGGGCGATTGCCACCGGCGGCGGAACGGGCGCCTCCGCCGACCTCATCAACGCGCTTCCGGCACTGGAGATCATCACCGTCTACGGCGTCGGCATCGACGCGGTCGATCTTGCAGCGGCCAGGGCGCGCGGTATCCGTGTCACCAACACACCGGATGTGCTGACCGATGACGTCGCCGACCTTGCTGTCGGCATGACGCTCGCCCTCCTGCGAAAAATCCCCGAGGGCGATGCCTATGTCCGCAGCGGCGCCTGGGGCCAAGACGGACCGATGGGGCTGGTGACGCGGCTTTCGGGCAAGAAGGCCGGCATCGCGGGCTTTGGCCGGATCGGCGAGGCCATCGCCAGACGCCTTGCCGGCTTCGACATGGAGATCGGCTATTACAACCGCTCCTCGAAGCCGGACATCCCCTACCCGGCCTTTGCCACGCCCGCCGATCTTGCGGCGTGGTGCGACGTGCTGGTCGTTGCTGTCGCCGGCGGGGCGGGAACGACGGAAATCATCGATTGGGAGGTTCTGGAGGCGCTCGGTCCGGAGGGATGGCTCGTCAACATCTCGCGCGGCACCACCGTCGACGAGGGCGCCCTGATCGAACTACTTGAGAAAGGCGCCATCGCCGGCGCGGCGCTCGACGTCTTCCTCAACGAGCCGCATGTCGACCCGCGATTTGCGGCGCTGTCCAACGTGCTGCTCATGCCGCATCACGCCAGCGCCACGGTGGAGACGCGCCAGGCCATGGGGCAACTCATGCGCGACAATCTTACGGCCCATTTCGCCGGCAAGCCGCTGCCAACGCCCGTCCTGTGATCTGACTCGCAACGAGCTTGACTCACAGCCACACCGGAACACCGATCCAAAGACACCCGGCGGCCGGCACGAGGGCCGGAAACAGCCGTTGCTTGCCTGCAAATCACCGCCATCGGCAGATTGTCGGCGCGTTTTCAAAAATCTGACGTTCAAATGAAGTTCTATGGCGGCGAAACGAATTTGGTTCTCCGCGCGAGGCGGCCGCGACGTTGCGCCCGCAAGACCGGTGCCGCCTGCAACTGACTCCCCAGGATGCAGGCCAAGAAGCAGGACACATAGCCGCAAGCATGCACCGCCCGATCGCCTACAATCTCGTCCGATCCGTTTTCAGCGCCTTGAACCGTTCGCCGCGCGGCGTCGACAGGATCGATTTCGGCTATATTTCCTATCTCTTCGAGCACTGGCCCAAGGACTGCTTCGGCGTGCTGCCGACGCCATGGGGCATGCGTTTCTATCCGCGCGACAGGGTCTTACGGGGCAGAGACTATCTGGCGGCGAACTGGCGCGAACTCGCGCCGCATGGCGAAGAGCCCGCGATGAAGCGTCTTGAGGCCGCCTGCGCGCTGGATGAAACCGCCGTTCCCTCACCGCCTTCGACACTGCGTCCGCCAAACATTGCCGGCTATGGCAGGGCTCTGCGGCTCGTGTTCGGAGAGGGAATCGCCATGGGCCGACCGGTCCGCAGCCTGCCGCCCGGTTCGATCTATCTCGACATCGGCCAGTACGGCCTGACGCATCCGACGATGCTGCGCTGGCTGGATCAACGGCCAGATGTCGCGCCGGTCTTCATGATCCACGATGTCATTCCACTGCAGATGCCGCATCTGGTGGCAAACAACACGGTCTGGGCCCAGAATGGAGCGATGAACGTCGCAGGTCGCTGGGCCCGCGCGATCCTGACGCCGACGGCGGCGGCGGGAGAAAGCATTCGGGAGGAACTCACGCGCCGGGGACGGCCCGACGTGCCGATCCACCCGGTGGCATTGCCCATCGACGATGTCTTCCACCGCACGAGGGTGGATGAACCGGTGCTCGGCGACAGGCCGTATTTCCTAGTGTGTGGCGCTATCGAGCCGCGCAAGAACCACATGCTGCTGGTGGACGTCTGGAAGCGCATCGCCGCTGCGCAGGGCAGCAGGACGCCCCGTCTGGTGATCGCCGGGTCGCCCGGGCACCGGTCGCAGCGCATTCTGCGCGATATTGCGGCGCAAGAGGGTCTGCGCGGCCACCTCGTCTTCGCATCGGGGCTTTCGACGCCCTCGCTTGCCCGTGTGATGGCGGGAGCCCGCGCCGTGCTGATGCCCTCCTTCGCCGAAGGCTACGGCCTGCCGCCGGTGGAAGCGATCACCCTCGGCACGCCGGCGGTCCTGTCCGATATTGCGGCCCATCGCGAGGCCGCGGGTGACGCCGGCCTCTACGCGGCTCCCGATGACGTTCCGGCATGGACAGCGCTGGTGGAGGGACTGACGACGGAGACGCCGCTGCGCGCCGAAGCGCTTTCCCGCGTTGCACGCCACCGGCCCAATGACTGGCGCAGCTACATGAACCACGTCACCGAGGTGCTGGCTCAGATCGAGTGATCGACCGGGATGCCGAGGCGGCGGGCGTCATCGAGGCGCGGCGGCGGCAGGATATCGCAGCCTTCGCCGCCGACCCGCCGCTGGCAAACGCGGCGCACGATCTCCTCGACGGCGACGCTCCGGCCCTGCGGATGATAGAATGAGCCCTTGACCTGTATCCGGTCGGCCAACAGGCGCACGAAGGCATCGAGCAGCGCCTGGTCGATCGCACCGGGTTCCTGCCAGAAGCCGTCGAGGCCGCCCTGATGGGTCAGGCCGGGCATGTCGTAGATCGCGATCCCCAGCGTCTTCGTCGGGCATCCGGCACGCAGCGCGTGAAGCCCGACGGTCGAGTTGACGACGATGCATCCGCGCGCGATCGCCAGCAGTCGATGGAGATCGCCGCCATCGATGAGCAGCGTCCTGTCGGCAACGCCATGACGCGTCGCCGCCGCCGTCATGCGCTTCTTCCAGTTTTCCCAGCCGTTGTCATAGGGGTGCTGCTTCAGGACGAGCAGGGCATCCGCGGGTGCATGCGCCGCGAAGGACGCGATCACGTCTTCCATCATCGTCCCGATATGCCGGAAGGGCGAATTTGAATGAATCTGATGATCGCCCTGCATCTGCAGGGCCAGCAGAAAGAACGTCCGCCGGCTTGCCTCCAGATCCGCGACGACCTCTTCGGCTTCGCGCGCCCGGCGGTCGGCGCCGATCACATGAGGGATCCCGGCAAGATACTCGAACCACGGGTGATAGTAGTGGCCGTGACGGAAGAAGGGATGAAGAAAGCGCAAGGCTTCGGAAATGCTGTGGTGGGAGATTTCGGAAATGACCTCGCGCCAATAGCCATGCCGGTAGCGGACGGTCAGATCCGGTGCCGGAAGACAGTCCGCATGCCTGAGGATTTCGTCGGGATCCTTCGGGAAACGGGAATAGACGCCCATGCCGCCGATCTCGACCGTCAGCCAGTCGGGGCGCAGGTAGCCGTTCTCGATGACGACGGGCTGGACGCCGAGATCCCGCGCCACCCGCTGTGCCACGATATGGTAGGGGTGGCGGTCGGCATAGTAGATGAGGTCCGTGATCCCGTGCCGGCGCATGTAGTCCGCGAGGAAGTCCTTCCAGCGCGACAGCGTGCCCCAATAGACGGTGCCCCCGCGCCAGCGCCACCAAAGCACATCGCCGCTTGAAAACAGGATCTTGTGCGTCGCGTGGCCGGCGTCTTCGAAGCCCCTGGCCAGTTCCCGCCAAAGGGGGCTCGTCGGTCCAAGGAGAAAGAGAACCCGCCGGCAATCGTCCATATATCGTCCCCGGAGCCTTGAGGCGACATCGGTTTGGTGACCGCCGTATCCCATCCGCACACGAACGCGATGGATGCGCAGTCGTTCGACCGGTCATCCGGAGCGTCCATGGAAGGCTCGCCGGCAAACGGCCAAGTCTTCAAGGTGCCTTACGGACGGACGGCGCGCCGGACCCTCAATCCGTGCTTGAAGGTCCTTCCCCGACCGGAGTGGATCCGGCCATTGTTTCATTTGGTAACAGCCGACTATTGCCGGGGCATGACAGACGGGAGGAAGACAAGGCGATGGGATGTGCGCTGGCCCAGGCGGTCGCGGCCGTCGTCTGATCGGAGCGGTGCCCGTCCGGCGCAAGCGCGCCCGAGCGCTGTGAGACAGTCCTCACAAGCGCGGGCAAAGCAGCAAGATGGGGGATTCAAGAATGGTACAGTTGCCCGGGCTCGAACCGGGGACCTTCGGAGCCACAATCCGACGCTCTAACCAACTGAGCTACAACTGCCCGAAAACGAGGCGGAACCTAGTGGCATGCGTGACGGTTTGCAAGCCCTTCGATCATGCGGTGCCCAAGAATTTGGACCGGGGCCTTCGGCGGCCCCGCCCGATCGCCCGGGCCGACCGTAAAATCCGTGTAATTCCGCCGGTTGCCGGCAAGCCGCATAACAAAAACGGCGCACCGAAGCACGCCGTCTTTTCTTCATGTGCCTGCCGGGACAGGACGAATCTCGCGTCCGCCCTCAGGCGGCCTTGACGTCCTTCATCACCTTCTCGAAGGCGCCCTTGACTGGCTCAGCCGCGTCGTTGGCGAACTTCGACAGGAGCTCCTGCATTTCCTTGGTGCTGGCCGTCGCCAGTTCGAACTGCTCGCGGGCATAGGCGCTCTGCAGGGCGATCACGTCGGACACCGTCTTCGCGCCCATCATCTCGGTGAAGAGCTTGAAGGTCGCATCGGACGAGGCCTTGGCGGTCTCGAGGGCCTTGCCGTTGATCGACATGAAGCCGCTACGGGTCAACTCGAGCTGGTCTTCCATCAGATCGGTCGCCTCTTCGGCGGCCATGCGCATCTTCTCGTAGCCGTCCTTGACCTGCTTGACGGACTTCTCCGTCATGTCGCGGAAGGCTTCGGGCATTTCGACTTTGGGCATTTCAAACTTGGGCATGGAAAATACCTCGAACGTTTCTGCTGTCTTCGGGGCCGCTTTCGGTGCGCGGGCACGGGGGGCCGGGGCTGCCGGGGCGGGGGTCTTTTCGGCGTCGGTCATCTACATCTCCTTCGACTCCGGCCAATGTCGCGTCGCTCCGACCGGCCGGGAAACCAGAGTTCGCGAAGGACGATCAACGCTCCCTCGCCGCGGAGAGGCCTCAGAGGCCGCCGCATCTCGACGCAAAGCACGAACCTCGACGCAAGAACGTCTGGCTACTCTGGATCACGAGAGAACTCTGCCGAAGCTAAGGGCCAACTGGCCGACTTGCGCATCGACACGTCATCGCACTCCTTGTCGCAGGCAGAGTATTAGATGATTTTCTGCTGCAATGCAATATTAATGTTGCAGCGCACAAAAAGACAGAACGACAACGTCGCCACCCTCGCGCAGCAAGGGATAACGATCTGTCCAAACTCATGATTTCAGGCAAAGACCAACTTGCCAACGCACCCGCAAGGCTGGTTTCGCCCCACGTAACCTGCAGCAAAAGCCTCGATATCCGCATTCATACTCAGAAGCCGGGATTTCGGGACAACCTCTTCATCCACCCCGGTTCACCAATCCCGGCCGCTTCCGGTTTTCTGCCCGAAGAGCCGTTGCCCACAGCCAGCGAGATCACTTCTCGAAGGGCTTGCTCATGTCCTGAGCGGTCTTGACGGCCTGTTCGCCAAAGCTTCGCGCCTGCGAGCCGAGCCGCTGCATCTGATCCTGGACGAATTTTTGCTGGATTTCCATGACCTCCTGCGGCGTCTGCGCCTTGGTCATGGCCTCCACCAGCGAGAAGGATGCCTCGACCGCCTGTTCGGCGAAGTCCATCGAACCACGCCCGATGCCGCGCATGTGGCCCTGCAGGGTCGATGAACTGTTGTCGAGCGTTTCGAGCGACTTGCCGGCCATGGACAGGGCCTCGTCAACGGCCTGGCGCGCCTGCTGCAACGTCTTTTCGGCGGCGGTGCGCATCTGCTCGTTGATTTCAGGTTCCGGTGTTCCCGTCGGCTTCTTCACCATGACGTACCCTCCCGCTGAGTTTTCCCCGCCGTATCCAATCATGGACCGCTTTCACTATGACGCCCCATACCTTTGTGCCGCAAGGGGTTTCATGGCGCGCAAATCCGCCGCTGTTAACTTTTCGGCAATATTGCGCGCCCGGCAGCGTGCGGAAAACTGGCGTGGAAAACCGATCCGGGATATTAAAGAAGCATTAAGCATCAGCTTCCCGGTGGCTGCGGAAGGCACCGCCTTCCGGGGATCGGATTCGTCGAAAATTCCTTGCCGCGACTCGCATGCCTGCCCTACGGGACGCCGGCGCCGAACGTGGACCAATGCCGGAGAGACGCCCTCATGGTCGAACGCTCGGATCAGTTCCGCACGCTCAACTCAGATGCGGCCCTGGTTCCCTTGAAGTCGAACGTTCGCCCCGCTTTCGTTCTTGACCGCACGGGACGGCGCGTGCTGTGGGCCAACGCGGCCGGACTGTCGTTTCATGGCGTCGAGACCCTGACCGATCTGGCCAACCAGACCTTTTCACCGGACCAGCCCTTCGTCACCCGCGCGGGCCTGCTTGCCGGCAATCTGGCGGAAGGAGCGGCGCGCCTTGAGAAGCTGCGCTTTCCGGGCCGCTTCCGGGCCATGCCTTACACCTGCCAGGTCAAGTCCCTGAAGCTGGCGGCGCCGGACGGATCGGCGCAAAAGGCCCTGCTTGTCACGATGCTCGACGGCCCGGCATTTGGCGGCAGCGCGGCAGAGGCGGAAAACCGTCTGGCGACGTTCCTTGCGACCGATAGCGTGCCCGAAACCTGGCCGGATGCGGCCGCCGCCATTTTGCCCGAAGACGAGAGTGCCGCAATCGATGTGGTACCGGCCGTCGACGAGGCTCCGGCCGACATCGGTGGGACCGAAGCAACGGTGGAAGTGGCTCCCGACGTCGATGAGCCTGCCGCGGAGGTCCCCGCTCAGATCATCGAGGCCGGCGACATCGACGCCCCCGCGGAAGCGGCAGCCGAAGACGCCGCCGCATTCGCCAGTGGCGCCATGCCGGCAGAAGAGACCGCTGTGCCCGCGTCGACCGAGATGGTCGATGCCGAGGCATCCGGCCCAGCCGACGTCGCCGACGTTTCCCTTGCCGAGGCGGACCAGTTCACCGGCGACGAAGACGCTCAGGACATCGCCATCGAAGTGGCAGCAGCCACTCTTTCGGACGACGCACTGCCTTTCAGTGTCGACAACGTGGCGGACGACCTCGGCGGCCATGCGCAACCGGACGAGCAGCCCGCGGCGGAGATTCTCCCGTCGGAGGCCTCGGCGCCCGTCGAGGCCGAGGACCGTATCGGGGAGACCGTCGAGGCCGAGCTTCCGGCCGAGAACGCAGCGGAGCAGATCGCCGAGGACAGCGCATTCGAGGCCGCGCCGGAGGCTGAAAGCCCGGTCCTGGAGCCTGTCGAAGGTCTGGACGATGCCGAGACCGCGGCCGCGCTTGCCGCCGAGGCGGACCAGGTCGCCGACATACCTTCTGAAGACGTTGCGCCGACGGACGACACCGGGACGGGCGCCGTGGATGCCGGCGGTCTGGAGACTGCTTCCTCTGCCCCCTTTGCCTTCGCCGCCCACGACCGGCCCGTCCGCTTCGTCTTCGAACTCGATGAGGCCACCCGCTTCGGCTTCGTGTCACCCGAGCTTGCCGAAACGATCGGCCCCCTCGCGAGCCCGTCCCTCGGCGAGAGCTGGGACGAGGCGGCGGAGCGCCTGAGGCTCGATGCGGAGGGCAAGGTCACCAAGGCCCTCGGGCGGCGCGACACCTTCACGGGTGCGACCGTCCGCTGGCCGGTCCAGGATGCCGATTTCGCCGTCACCGTCGGTCTTTCCGGCATGCCGGTCTTCGGCCGTGATCGCAGCTTCCGTGGCTACCGCGGCTTCGGCATTTGCCGGACCGGCGAGACATTCGCGACCGATGGCGTGATCGTTCCGACGACGATCCCGGCAACGACGCCTGAAACAACGGAGCCCGAAGCGGCCGAGAACCTGGTAGACGAGGCCGGCAGCGCGCTGGCGGAGATCGCAAGCCCGACTGACGCCGCCGACATGACGAGCGAGGCATCCGAAGCCATCGCACAGCAGGACCTCGCCATGTCCGAGGAGTTGGCCGTCGACGAGACGCCGGCTCCGGAGGCATTCGTGTCGGCCGAGTCGATAGAAGAAGACGCGCCCGCAGAAGTGGCTGGCGCCGAGACGGAGGAAACCGGGCAGGCCGTCGTCGACGAGATTGCGCCTGAGACCGTCGCCGAACTCGACGCTTCCAACGAGGCCGCGAGTGCGGACGAAGCCATGAGTGCGACCGAAGGCATGGTCGAGGCACTGCCGCCCGACGTCGTCTTCGCGCCCGACGAGGCAGTCGAGGACATTACGCTCACTCCCGAGGACCCCGCGACATCCGAACCGGCGTCCCTGATCGGGACCGCCGACACGGAGGCTGCCGCAGCGACCGACGAGGGCATCGGTGCACCGGCAAGCGATGCCGACGATGCGCCGGACATGCCTCAGCCCGCTGCTGGAGGCGAGAGCGCCACCTCGACACAGCCGGACTTTTTCCTCGGCTCGATGCCGATCAGCCTTGACGATGCGCGATCGGCAATCCGTGCCGCCGGCAAAGGCAATGCCGGTGAAAGCGACACTGGAACCCCTGTGGAAACTGTGAGTGTGGTGCCGGGCGACGCGCCGGAAGAACGGCCGGCGGACGGGGAGGCAACCTCCTCCGCACCGGAGGCTGACGCTTCCGCTGACAGCCGCCCGTCCGCCGTCGAGAGCGACGACGACGCGCGTGGTGCCCCGGCCCCCGCGAGCACCAGCACGCCGGCCGTGACCGCGGCAAGGCCTGCTCTCGTCCAGCAGCAAGCTCCCTCGGCAAAGGTCATCCCCTCGCCGATGATCGCCCGCCCCGTGCCCGTGCCGATGACGGACGGCAAGCAACTGTCGCGTCCGGAGCGCGAGGCCTTCCGGCAGATCGCCGAGGCACTCGGAGCCCGCTACGAAGGCCCGACCGGGGAAGACGAGGCGCCCGCGCCGACGCAACGCGCCACCGGCTACACGACCACGACGGTCGCAAGGAATGCCCGCGCCGCCAATGCCCCTTCCGGTGCGACGCTCGACGTCTCCGTCATCGAACGCCTGCCGGTTGCGCTGGCGATCTTCAAGGACGGCAACCTGATCTCGATGAACAGCGCCTTCCTCGCGCTGTGCGGCTATGACAGCCGGGCCGACTTCGAGGCTGCCGGCGGCATCGACGCGGTGATCACCGACGACGTGTTCACGACCGCCGGCAACCCGATCAAGCTGCGGGTCGCCAAGAACCAGGAAATCGCCGTCAATGTGACGATCCACAAGATCCAGCACAATGGCGCGCCGGCCTCCATGATGGTCTTCGACCGGCGGGCTTCTTCCGCCGAGGCCAACGGCGAGAAGGCTGTCGAAGCCCCGGCCCCCTCGCCTGTTGCGCCCACCGCCGAGGCCTCGCAGGACAGTGCCAGCGAGGCCCTGCTCCAGCGCACCCTCGACGCGGAAACGCGCATCGGCGAACTCGACGCCATCCTCGACACGGCGACCGACGGCGTGCTGGTGATCGACGGTCAGGGCGAGATCCTGAACTGCAACCGCTCGGCGGAAGCCCTCTTCGGTCAGGAGAAGGCCAACATCATCGGCCGCCGCCTCGTCGACATCCTCGCGCCGGAGAGCCATCGCAGCGCGCTCGACTATCTCGACGGGCTGGCCCGCAATGGCGTGGCGAGCGTGCTCAACGACGGGCGCGAGGTCATCGGCACCGTCGGCAGCGGCGGCTACATTCCGCTGTTCATGACCATGGGCCGGGTCGGCGCCGACAAGTTCTGCGCGGTGCTGCGCGACATCACCCACTGGAAGCGCGTTGAGGAGGAACTGACCTCGGCCAAGCGGCAGGCAGAAACGGCCTCCTCGCAGAAGTCGGAATTCCTGGCCAAGATGAGCCATGAAATCCGCACGCCGCTCAACGCCATCATCGGCTTCTCCGAGGTGATGATGGAAGAGCGGTTCGGCCCGGTCGGAAACGAGCGCTACAAGGAATACCTGCGCGACATCCGCCTTTCCGGCACCCATATCATGAGCCTCGTCAACGATCTGCTCGATCTGTCCAAAATCGAGGCCGGCAAAATGGACCTCTCCTTCACCGCCGTCTCGATCAACGACATCCTGCGTGATTGCGTGGCGCTGATGCAGCCGCAGGCCAACCGCGAGCGCATCATCATCCGCACCAGCCTTTCCAGCACCGTGCCGCATGTCGTCGCCGACGAGCGTTCGGTCCGTCAGATCGTGCTGAACCTCCTCTCCAACGCCATCAAGTTCACGCCCCAGAGCGGACAGGTGATCGTCTCGACGATCTACGACGACACGGGGGAAGTGGCCGTGCGTGTGCGCGACACCGGCGATGGCATGAGCGCGGCCGAAATCCAGAAGGCGCTGGAGCCCTTCCGTCAGTTGCACACCGCGCGCAGCGGATCCGGCACCGGGCTCGGGCTGCCGCTGACCAAGGCGCTCGTCGAAGCCAACCGCGCGCATTTCCGCATCGAGAGCGCGCCTGGACAGGGAACGCTCGTGGAGATCACCTTCCCGTCGACGCGGGTGCTGGCGGAATAGGTCATCGGGCGCGGCGAGATCGCGCCCGATCTTTCAAGCCGGGCGAGCCATTTTCCGGGTCTGTCCGGCCGCGTTTTCGCCTGCCGGAATGACCAGGCCGGGAAAAGCGGGTCCCGATCCCGGGGCTGCCGCGCCCCGCCCTACGCAATTCTGCTGAAGCCCGGGCAAACCGCTGAAAAACATGACTATTTCAGCGCAGTTTTGGACGATTCCAAAACAAGTCATTGAAATCAAAGCCAAAAGAATTGACAGCCCCTTGCCCCTTCCTATAGTTCCCGAGAGATGGCGCACGGCTGGAGGCCACGCGCCGATGACCCGATGACAGGGCCTTGAACCCTGCCGATTGGAGAAAACGCGTGATGAAGATTGCCAGCCTTGCGACGTTCGCCAGCCTCATCTGCTGGAGCGCCGCTCCCGCCCTTGCCGCCGAGCCGGGCGAAGTCAATATCTACACGAGCCGGGAGCCCGGCCTGATCCAGCCCCTGCTGCAGGAGTTCACCAAGGAGACCGGCATCCGCGTCAACACGGTCTTCGTCAAGGAAGGCCTCGCCCAGCGCGTTGCGGCCGAGGGCGAGAACTCGCCGGCCGACCTTCTGTCCGTGGTCGACTACGGCAATCTCATGGAGTTCGTCGACCGCGGCCTGACCCAGCCGGTGCATCAGGAAGAGCTCGACGACGCGGTGCCCGCCAACCTTCGCGACAAGGATGGACAGTGGTTCGCCTTTTCCATGCGCGCGCGGGTGATCTACGTCTCGAAGGACCGCGTCGACGCGACCGCGATGACCTATGAGGACCTCGCCGATCCGAAGTGGAAGGGCAAGGTCTGCATCCGCTCGGGCCAGCATCCCTACAACACCTCCCTTATCGCCGCGATGATCGCCAAGGACGGCGAGGACGCCACGCGGACTTGGCTCGAAGGCGTGAAGGCGAACCTTGCGCGCACGCCCGGCGGCGGCGACCGCGACGTCGCCCGCGATATCCTGGCCGGCATCTGCGATGTCGGCGTCGGCAACTCCTACTATGTCGGCCTGATGCGTTCGGGCGCGGGCGGCGAGGAGCAGAAGGCCTGGGGCAACGCCATCCGCGTGATCCTTCCGACCTTCAAGGACGGGCTTGGCACGCATGTGAACGTCTCCGGTATCGCGATGGCGAAGCACGCCCCCAACCGCGAGAACGCGCTGGCACTGCTCGACTTCATGGCCTCGGACGAGGCGCAGAAGCTCTATGCGGAGAGCAACTTCGAATATCCGGTCAAACCCGGCGCGCCGGTCGATCCGCTCATCGCCGAACTCGGCGACCTCAAGATCGATCCGCTTCCGCTCACCGACATCGGCGCCCACCGCAAGGACGCCAGCCTGATGGTCGACGAAGTGGGCTTCGACAACTGAGACCGGAGTGGGGGCTGCCGCAGACAGTGACCGCAAGCCGCGCGCCATGACCGCCGCCTCCCCCGCCTCTTCCTCATCCGCAAGGCCCGGCGCCCGCTATCCGGCGCCGCGCTCGCGGATGGGGTTTCTCGGCGCCCTGACAATCTGCGTGATCGCGCTGGTCGCGTTGCCCGTCGCGGGGCTCGTCTACTTTGCCCTTCAGGGCTCCGGAGATCTCTGGCCGCATCTCATTCGCAACGTCATTCCGGTGGCGGTGAGGACCAGCGTCCTGCTGCTCCTCGGCGTCGGAGCCATGGTGGCCTGCATCGGTGTCGGGGCTGCCTGGCTGATCGCCAACTTCCGCTTTCCCGGCCGTCGCATCCTGGAATGGGCCCTGCTGCTGCCGCTCGCCGTGCCCAGCTACATCGTCGCCTACGCCTATCTCGACGTGATGCATCCGGTGGGACCGGTGCAGTCGACGATCAGGGCGATCCTCGGCATCACCAATCCGCGTGATCTCTGGTTCCCGGAGATCCGCTCCCTCGGCGGGGCGATCGTCCTGCTCGGCTTCGTCCTCTACCCTTATGTCTACCTCCCGGTCCGGGCGCTCTTCATGATGCAGTCGCCGACGGTGATCGAGGTGGCGCGCACCCTCGGCGCCGGACCGGCCCGCAGTTTCTTTTCCGTGGCGCTGCCGCTGGCCCGGCCGGCCATCGCGGTCGGCACGTCGCTGGCGCTCATGGAGGCGCTGAACGACATCGGCGCTTCGGAATTCCTCGGCGTGCGCACGCTGACCGTCGCCATCTACACGACTTGGGTCACGCGCTCCTCCATCGAGGGCGCGGCGCAGATCGCGCTCCTGATGCTGACGATCGTGCTCCTGCTGATCTTCGTCGAGCACGCCGCCCGGGAGCGGCAGCGCTTCGTGGGACGGGCCGGCCGGCAGCACCAGATCGTGCCGGCGGATCTTCACGGCTGGAGAGGACTGCTCGCGACGGCCGCCTGCGCCCTGCCCGTTTTTCTCGGCTTCGGCATTCCGGCGAGCTACCTCGTCTATGCCGCCTGGCATCGTTTCACCGAATTCGGGCTACCGGCGGACCTTGGCATCTGGATCGGGAACACGATGGCGGCGGCGGTGGCGGCAACGGTCGTGACGATCGTTCTGGGGCTGGTGCTCGGCTATGCGCAGCGCTTCTCGCGCTCGCCCAATGCCCGGACCTTCGTGCGCCTTGCCGGAATCGGCTACACGATCCCGGGGACCGTGCTGGCGGTGGGCCTGCTCGTCCCGCTCGCCAGCTTCGACAATGTCGTCGCCGACTTCTTCCGCGATCATTTCGACATCCGCACCGGCCTCATCCTTTCGGGCAGCGGCGGCGCGCTGGTGCTCGCCTATGTCATCCGCTTCCTCGCCATCTCCTTCGGCAGCATCGAGGCCGGCCTTGCCAAGGTCAGCCCCAGCCTCGACATGGCGGCGCGGTGCCTCGGCGGCGGACATTTCAGGCTGCTGACGCGTATCCATGCCCCGATGCTGGCACCCGCCATCACGGCGGCGGCGCTGCTGGTCTTCGTCGACTGCATGAAGGAATTGCCGATCACGCTGCTGCTGCGCCCGTTCAACTTCGAGACGCTGGCGACCTATGTCTATGGCGAGGCGGCGCGCGGTACCTATGAAGACGGCGCAATCGCGGCGCTGACGATCGTGATCGTTGGCATGATCCCGATCATCTTCCTTGCGCGGTCGAGCTTTCGGGATAGCCGGCAAGGCGCTTCGTCGCGCTCGGGGCGCTGAAACGCAGCGGTTGCGCACTCTGGGTCCGCTTCAATTCGCTCGTTGATGCCCGCCTGCCCATGCACCGCACAATCTAAAAATGCAGAAGGAATTGAAATTACTGTAGTCTCTACCCGGCCGCGTCGCTATCTTTCCCCCGAAGAAGGCACATGGGGGGACATGCGATGCCGGACATTTCACGTGAAGAGATCCTTCACAATCTTCCACCGTTCATTGTGGCACCCGGCGGGACAGACTGGCTTCTGGTCGGCCTGGCGATTGCTCTGTTCGCCGGACTGCTTTTCCTGGGGAATCTCTACTTCACGATCCATTCCCTTCCGGAGAAGCTGGCGCACGGAACCAGCCCGGCCCAGCTCCAGCTGGTCGGCATCCTCGCCCTTCTCGCCTTGTTCACCCACAACAATCTCTTCTGGGTGATCGCCCTGCTGCTCGCGGCGATCAAGTTCCCCGATTTCACCACGCCCCTCCAGTCGATCGCTGACTCGCTTGCCCGGCAGGCCGCCACCGACGCTCCGGCTGTCGCGACGGTCCAGGCGGCTGACGGCGTCACCGTCGTCGTCGTCGAAGAAGCGCCCGTCGCGCAGGCCGACCCCGCTCCGGTGGAGGGTAACGACCGTGTTTGAGTTCCTTCTCTGCTCGATGATCACCATCCTGCCGGATTATCTCTACCGGCGCCGTGTCCAGAAGAAGGAGTGGGGACGCGAACTGACGCTCTTCTCGATCTGGTACGAATTGCGCTGGGGCCTCAGCGCCTGCGCCCTCCTGACGATCTGCATCCTGACGGTCGTCTTCTACTACCATCCCTCGACCTCCAACGTGGCGTCGGCCTTCCGTACCGTCACGATCCTTCCGGAAAGCGGCGGGCGGGTCGCAGAGGTCGCCGTGCAAAACAACCAGCGGGTCGAGGCGGGGCAACTACTCTTCCGGCTCGACGATTCCCTGCAGCGCGCCGCCGCCGAGACGGCCCAGCGGCAGGTGGAGGAAATCGACGCCTCGATCACTGTCGCGCAGTCCGAGCTTGCCTCGGCGGACGGTCTGGTGACCGAGGCCGAGGGCGCTCTGGAACAGGCCCGCAGCGAGCTTCGCCGCGCCGAGGATCTCGTCAGCCGCAACAGCAGCGTGGTCAGCCAGAGCGAGGTCGACCGGCTGCGCAACCAGCTTGCCAGCCGCGAGGGTTCGCTCAACGCGGCCATCGCCAACAAGGCCGCCGTCGAGGCCAAGATCACCACGCTCCTGCCAGCGCAGAAGGCGAGCGCCGAGGCGGCGCTGGATCAGGCGAACATCGCGCTTGCCAAGACAAGGGTCTATGCCGGCGTCAGCGGAACTCTGGAGCAGTTCGCACTTCAGCCCGGCGACTATGTCAGTGCCATCATGCGGCCCGCTGGCCTTCTCGTGCCGGACTTTGCGGGACGGGGACGTTTCGTTGCGGGATTCGAGCAGATTTCGACGCAGGTCCTCAAGCCGGGGATGGTTGCCGAGATCTCTTGCGCGTCCAAACCCTTCACGGTCATCCCGATGGTCATCACGCAGATCCAGGACGTCATCGCGACGGGTCAGGTCCGTCCGACCGATCAACTGCTGGATTCGCGGGTCAGACAGGCTCCCGGCACCATCACGGTCTACATGGAGCCGCTGTTCGAGGGGACGACGGACGACATTCCTCCCGGCAGCCAGTGTCTGGGAAATGCCTATACCAGCCACCACGCCCAGCTGGCGTCGGGCGATGCCGACTTCCTGACGTCCCTCGTCTACCACACGATCGACACGGTGGGCGTCGTCCATGCAGCCGGTCTGCGGCTGAGGTCCCTGTTCATGCCCTTCCAGATCCTGGTGTTTTCAGGCCACTAAGGGCGGAGGCCATCGTGGGTGGGGCCGGCATCGGTCCTTCCCGAAATTCGGGAACCTGTCCGGTGTCGATTACAGGGAACGGCCACGAGGGCAAGCGCCCTCGGGTCGGCTCGCGCGCCCACAGGAACATGACGCGTTTTCGCCGGCTTACCGATCCCAGTAGGCCGGCGACAGCACGACCACCACCACGATGATTTCGAGACGCCCGAGCAGCATGCAGAAGCTCAGGACCCATTTGGCAAGGTCCGGCAGGGAGGAATAGTTGCCGGACGGCCCGACGATCGGTCCGATGCCGGGGCCGACGTTGGCCACCGCCTGGGCGACCGCCGAGAAGGACGTGACGAAGTCGATCCCCGTCGCCGAGACCACCAGCGTGAAGACGCCGACCGCCATCAGCGTCATGAAGACAAAAGCGCCGATGGATCGCAGGATTTCATCCTCGACGACGCGCTCGTTGTAGGTCACGCGCACGACGCGGCGCGGCTGGATGCGGGTCAGCAACTGTCCGCGCATCATGCGCAGCATCATCAGCAGGCGGAAGGCCTTGATGCCGCCGGCCGTCGACCCGGTACAGCCGCCGAAGAGCGTGATCATCATGAACATCGTCTCGGGGAACGGCCCCCAGCGGGTGTAGTCCTCGCTGGCAAAGCCCGTCGTCGTGATGACCGAGATGACGTTGAAGATCGTCGACCAGATGATCCGGATCGGCTCCTCGCCGGGATCAGCGATGATGCGCCAGAGCGCGATCGACAGCACGATGATGCCGATCATCTTCAGGAAGAAGATCGTCTGTTCGTCGCGGAGGAACAGGCCGGGACGGCCGTGGAAGATCTGCAGCATGTTGGTGAAGGTCAGGCCGCCGAGCAGCATCACGACCGCCAGCACCATCTCGACATAGGTGCTCTGGAACCAGCCTACGGAAGCCGTGTGCGAGGAGAAGCCGCCGGTGGCGATTGCCGCGAAGGAGTGGACCACGGCGTCGAAGAAGTTGACGCCGCCAAGCAGGAGCAGCAGCACGCTGAGCGCGGTGATGCTGAGGTAGAGGATGGCGATCTGGCGAACCATGTCGACGATGCGGGCAGTCGCCTTGTTGCCGACGTCGGAGCTTTCCATCTTGAAAAGCTGCATGCCTGAAATCCGCAGGAACGGCAGCAGCACGATGCCCATCGCGATCACGCCGAGGCCGCCGACCCAGTTGAGCAGCGCCCGCCACATCAGGAGGCCCGGCGCGAGGCCGTCGATGTCGTCGATGATGCTCGCACCCGTCGTCGTGATGCCCGAGACCGATTCGAAGAAGGCGTCGGCGAAGGAAAAGCCGTAGTGCGAGAAATAGAAGGGCAGCGAGCCGACAAGGCTGAGAAAGAGCCATGACATGACGGTCAGCATGAAGCCCTGGCGCAGCGAGAGCTGCAGCGGCGCGCCCCAGTTGGCCGTCGCAAGCAGGCTGCCACAACCCATGACCAGCATGGCGGCGATGACGAAGGTCTGCCAGTCGGGGTTTTGCGCGGCGAGATCCACCAGGGCGCAGAGCAGCAGCAGCGGGCCGAAGGTGGACGTCAGGACGCCAACAACGAAAAAGATGGGCCGAAAATCGATGACCAAATGTTTGTTCCCGAACGGGCCGGTGCTGCCGGCAGGTCAGGACCAGTCTTAGTGCATTGCAGCAGGATTGTCAGTCTCCCGCACGCCACACCTCGGGCGAAGGAGGCCTGCCGCGTGGTGACAACCAACCTGCCGCAACGCAGCGGTGCGCCATTCAGCGGTCGGCGAGCGCGAGCTTGACGCCGAGCAGCACGAAAACGCCGGCAAAGCACCGGTTCATCCAGGTGAGAATGCGCGGACGGGACATGAGCCAGGTCCTGATCCAGGCCGCGAAGACACCGTAGCCGACGAAGACGACGAAGGTCATCGCCATGAAGACGGCACTCATCTCCAGCATCGCTGCGAGGGCGTGCGGTTCCTGCGGACTGATGAACTGGGGCAGAAAGGCAAAGAAGAAGATCGAGAGCTTCGGGTTCAGCACGTTGACCAGAATGCCGGTGACAATGATGTCGCCGGCGGATTTGCGCGGCGGCTGCTCGTCAATCACCAGCGCGCCGCGCTCGCGGATCATCGACCAGGCGAGATAGAGCAGGTAGAGGACGCCGACGATCTTCAGCGACTGGAAGGCCAGTGCGCTGGTGTGAAGCAGCGCGGCCAGCCCGGTCACCGCCGCGACCATGTGCGGCACGATCCCGAGGGTGCAGGCGAAGGCCGCGACCACGCTGATCCGGGCGCCGCGGGAGAGACCCGCGGCGAGCGTATAGAGCACGCCCGTGCCGGGCGCGATGACGATCACGAGGGACGTCAGAAGGAATTCGAGGGTCATCGACTGTCTCGCTCACTCTTCGGATGCCGCATGATCGCTATCCCGAAGCATTCCGCCACCCGATTTGCCGATTCACCCTTCGGGACGCCTTTCTTCAGGGCGTTGCCGCGGCCAGACGTTCCGCCCGCTGACGCTCCACCTCGGCGCGCTTGGTCATGATCGACGTCAGGATGACGCCCAATGTGACGATCCCGACGAGGATCGTGGAGATGGCGTTGATCTCCGGCGTCACGCCGAGGCGCACCTGGCTGTAGATTTTCATCGGCAGCGTCGTCGCCCCCGGTCCCGACGCGAAGCTGGAGATCACCAGATCGTCGAGCGAGAGGGTTAGCGCCAGCATCCAGCCCGCCACCACCGCCGGCAGGATGAGCGGCAGGGTGATCTGGAAGAAGGTCTTCACCGGCGGGCAGCCGAGATCCTGCGCCGCCTCCTCCATGGACCGGTCGAAGGTGACGAGGCGCGACTGCACCACGACGGCCACGTAGCAGAGCGAGAAGGTGATGTGGGCGATCAGCACCGTCCAGAAGCCGCGAGCGAAATCCATGGCGACGAAGAGCAGCAGCAGCGACAGGCCGGTGATGACGTCCGGCATGACGAGCGGCGCGTAGATCATGCCGGAAAAGAGGGTCCGGCCCGGAAAGCGCGTGAAGCGGTTGAGCGCCAGAGCCCCCAGCGTTCCGAGGACGGTGGCGCAGGTGGCCGACAGGAGGCCGATGCGGACCGTGACCCAGGCCGCGTCCATGAGCCCCTGGTTGTTCCACATCTCCACATACCATTTGGTCGAAAAGCCGGCCCAGACGGTGACGAGCTTCGACTCGTTGAAGGAGAAGATGATGAGCAGAATGATCGGCAGATAGAGAAAGGCGAAGCCGAAGGTAAGGGACGTGGTGTTGAACCACGACAGACGGGAGTTCATCGGCCGGCCTCCTGCGACTTGGCGACGTGGTTCTGGAAGAGAACGATCGGGACCACAAGGATCAACAGGAGGATGACCGCCACGGCGGCCGACAGCGGCCAGTCGCGGTTGGAGAAGAACTCCACCCAGAGCGTCCGGCCGATCATCAGCGTTCCGGACCCGCCGAGCAGATCGGGAATGACGAATTCGCCCATGATCGGAATGAAGCAGAGGAAGGAGCCCGCGATCACGCCGGGCATCGACAGCGGAAAGGTGATGACCCAGAAGGTCTTGATCGGCCGGCAACCGAGATCCTGGGCCGCCTCGAGCAAGGTGCCGTCGAGCTTTTCGAGCGCCGAATAGAGCGGCAGCACCATGAAGGGCAGATAGGAATAGACGATGCCGATGTAGACCGCCCATTCGGTGTTGAAGATGCGGACCTGCTCATCGGGGCCGAAGATGTGGAGCCATTGCAGGGCGACAGTCAGCAGTCCCTCCGGCTTCAGGATCCCGATCCAGGCGTAGACGCGGATGAGGAAGGAGGTCCAGAAGGGCAGGATCATCATCATGAGCAGCGTCGGCCGGATCGTCGACGGCGCCCGGGCCATGGCGTAGGCGACCGGATAGCCGATCAGCAGAAGGATAACCGTCGAGACGACGGCGATCCTCAGGCTCGACAGATAGGCGCGGATGTAGAGATCGTCGCTCAGGAGCCAGCTGTAGTTGTCGAAGCTCAGTTGGCCGATCTTCGCCCAGAAGCCGGTGAAGCCGTCAAAGGCCGGGGTATACGGCGGCATCGCGATTGCCGTCGTCGAAAACGACATCTTGAAGATGATCAGGAACGGCGCCAGGAAAAAAACGAGCAGCCAGACATAGGGAACGGCGACGACGAGATACTTGCTGTAGCGGCTCGGCGCGCCCTTGGGGGTATCGGCGGATGACATCGGCGCCTCCCTTGTCAGGATGTCAGCACAAGGCCGGCATCGCGCGACCAGGTGAGCCAGACCTTGTCATGCCAGGTGATCGGGCGCTCCACGACACGCGAAACGTTGGTCATGGTGGCCTTGACGACGGCGCCATTGTCCAGCTTGACGTGGTAGATCGACACATCGCCAAGATAGCCGATGTCCCAGATCTCGCCCTGGAGGGCGTTGACATCCGTGACAGGCGGCGCATCGAGGGACAGACGCATCTTTTCGGGTCTGATGGCAAAGAAGACGCTGTCGCCGACGGCGGCCGGGCAATCGCGTTCGACCTCGATCGCCGTGCCGAGCCCCTGTGCCGCGAGCCGCGTGAGCCCAGGCTCCGTGCGTTCGACGCCGGCGTTGAGAATATTGATATTGCCGATGAAGTCGGCGACGTAGCGGGTGTTGGGTTCCTCGTAGATCTCTGCCGGCGTCGCCACCTGCTTGATCCGTCCCTTGTCCATGACCGCGATCCGGTCGGCAAGGGTCATCGCCTCTTCCTGGTCATGGGTGACGATGACGAAGGTGAGACCGAGTTCATACTGGATGTCGGTCAATTCGAACTGGGTTTCCTCGCGCAGCTTCTTGTCGAGGGCGCCGAGCGGCTCGTCCAGCAGCAGCACCTTGGGACGCTTGGCGAGCGAGCGGGCGAGCGCGACGCGCTGGCGCTGGCCGCCCGACATCTGATGCGGCTTGCGCTTGGCGAAGGGCTCCAGCTTGACGAGCTTGAGCATCTCCTGCACCCGGGCCTCGATCTCGCCCTTGGGCAGCTTGTCCTGCTTCAGACCGAAGGCGATGTTCTGCGTCACGTCCATATGAGGAAACAGCGCATAGGACTGGAACATCATGTTGGTGGAGCGGCGATAGGGCGGGATGCCGGCGAGATCCTGACCATCCAGCGTGATCTGGCCTTCGGTCGGGTCCTCGAAGCCGGCCAGCATCCGCATGAGAGTGGTCTTGCCGCAGCCGGACGGGCCGAGAAGGGCGAAAAACTCGCGCTCGTAGATCTTGAGGTCGAGATTGTCGACGGCGACGAAGTCCCCGAAGCGCTTGGTGATGCCGCGATAGTGGATGTACGGCTTTGCTCCCGGATCGTTCCACGGCGCAAAGGATCTCTTCACCGGTCCAAGTGTCTTCGACATCTGCCCCTCGACTGCGTTCTTCCCGGGAAATGCCGGCCAGCGTTGCGGCCGTCCCTCTCCCGCCCCGGAAATGCCGACGCCCGGAATTTCGGTTCCGGGCGTCGTTGCTGTTCAGATCAGGAACCGGTTTTCACGGCGGTCCATGTGCGGGTCAGCACCCGCTGCGACTTCGGATCCCAAGGCGACGTCGTGTAGAGCTTGTCCAGCGTTGCCTCGTCGGGGTAGATCGCCGGGTCGTCGAGAACCTCCTTGTCGACAAACTCCTGCGAGTCGAGGCTGCCGTTGGCATAGAAGACGTAGTTGGAATTCGCCGCGGCGACCTTCGGGTCCATCATGTAGTTGATGAAGGCCATGGCCTCTTCCGGATGAGGGGCATCGGCCGGAACCGCCATGTTGTCGAACCACATCAGCGCGCCTTCCTTCGGGATCGAGTAGTTGACCTCGACACCGTTGTTCGCCTCGGCCGCGCGGTCGCGGGCCTGGAGGACGTCGCCGGACCAGCCCAGCGCCAGGCAGATGTCGCCGTTGGCGAGCGCGTTGATGTATTCGGACGAATTGAACTTCTGGATATAGGGACGGATCGCCTTCAGCGCCTCGCCAGCGGCCTCGACGTCGGCCGTTTCATGCGAATCCGGATCCTTGCCGAGATAGGCGAGCGCCGCCGGGATGGTCTCCTCGGGCGCATCGAGCATCATGATGCCGCAAGCGGAAAACTTCTTGGCGAGTTCCGGATCGAAGATCATCGCCAGGCTGTTGACCGGCGCGTCGGGCATGATCTCCTTGATCTTGCCGACGTTGTAGCCGATGCCGGTGGTGCCCCACATGTAGTTTTCGGCATATTCGCCGGTCGGATCGTATTTCTTCAGGCGATCGGAAATCTGCGGCCACTGATGCTTGGCATTCGGCAGCTTGGACATGTCGAGCTTCTGGAAGACGCCGGCCTGGATCTGGCGGGCGAGGAAGGTGCCCGTCGGCACCACGACGTCATAGCCCGTGCCGCCGGCCAGCAGCTTGGTCTCCAGGACCTCGTTGGAATCGAAGACGTCGTAGACGACCTTGATGCCGGTTTCCTTCTCGAAGTTGGCGATCGTGTCCTCGCCGATATAGTCCGACCAGTTGTAGACGTTGACGACCTTGTCGGCCGCCGTCGCGGCGGACGCAAGGAGGGTTGCGCCCATCAGGGCTCCGACGCCCATCAGAAGTGCTGATTTCAGGGGAAGACGCATGCCTGTTCACCTCTTTTCTTCGGCAACTCGCGGGGGGATGCGATTGCCGTCCTTCGTTTTTGCCCAGCCGCAGCTTCCGCAAAAGCCGGTCCGGGCCCCTGCCAAAAACATGACTCTCCGATCACCGCAATTCAGGCACGTTCCCGTCAAGGCGAGCCCCGCGCCCGAGTGTGCCAGACCATGATCGTCCGCGATATCTCCTGTCACTGCGTCCACCCGCAGCCATGCCGCGAAAGATCAGGCTCCCAACCGGAGATGCCCATTCAATAGGCACGATTAAGGGGGCATCTTTCAATCCCCCCCGAGCGATTTTTTTGAACGACGCGGCGATCCTTTCGTCAAAGGAACGTCGAGCGCTCCAACGGCGAAATCTCCTCCAGGAAGGCCTGCATTTCCGCCCGCTTGACCGTGGCGAAGAGCTTTCGGAACTCGACGCCGAAGGCTTTGCGGACGAAATCGGACCGCTCGAAATGACGGATCGCCTCGTCCATGGTCGCGGGCAGCGCCGGCACGGGTGCCTCGTAGGCGTTGAGGTCGACCGGCGGCGGCGGATTGGCCTCGCGCTCCAGACCGTCAGCCATGGCATTGAGGACAGCGGCGAGCACGAGATAGGGATTGGCATCCGCGCCGGCGAGACGATGCTCCACCCGCCGGGCGTGAGGCTCGGACGCCGGCACACGAACCGCAACGGAACGGTTGTTGTGGCCCCAGGAGGCACGGGTCGGCGCGTAGGAACCGGGCTGCAATCGCCGAAAGCCGTTCCATGTCGGGATGAACAGCAGCGTGGAGGCGACCATCGCCTCGACGAGCCCCGCCACCGAACGGCCGAGCCGCCGCTCGCCGTCGCCCGCCGCGGCAAAGATATTGCGCCCTTCCCTGTCGAGCAGCGACACGTGGACATGCATGCCGTTGCCGTTCCGGTCCATGAAGGGCTTGGCCATGAAGGTGGCCTTGAGGCCATGGCGGCGCGCCGTCTCGACGATCAGGCGCCGCAGCATGATGGCATCGTCGGCAGCAGCAAATGCATCGCCGCGGTGCTTGAGATTGACCTCGAACTGGCCGGGCGCGCCTTCCGACACGATGGTGTCCACCGGCAGGCCCTGCGCCATGCCGGCGGTCCTGATTTCGGTGAAGAGATCATTGTAGGCGGCAAGGTCGGAAAGCCCGTAGACATTCTCGCGCGCTGGACCGCCAACGCCCGAGAAGACACTGGCGAGCCCGCCATCGGGCGGCGATGCGGCATTCGGGTCGAGCAGGTAGAACTCCAGCTCGAAGGCCGCGACGGCCTTGAGGCCAAGCCTGGCGAGTCGGTCCACGGCGAACCGCAACTGCTGGCGCGGGTCGCCCTCGAAAGGCCGCCCGCCCTCGGTCAGCATGGTCAGGATCGCCTGCGCCGTCGGACGTCGCGCCCAGGGCACGAGACGCAGCGTTCCCGGCGCCAGAGGGCAGTATCCGTCGCGGTCGCCGGTCTCCACATGCAATCCGATATCGGGAACCTCCCGGCCCCAGACATCGAGGCCGAAGACGGACAGCGGGAAGTTCAGGCCGACTGTCGCCGCCTTCGCAAGGCTTTGGGGCGGGCCCCACTTGCCGCGCGCGACACCATTGAGATCGGACAGCAGATATTCGACACCCTCGACATCGGGATGCGCTCTCAGGAAGCGCGTCACCTCGTCGTCGAGAGGGTTGTCGGTCAGGGCGCGGCCCATGCGGCCTCCCCTGTGCGGTCGCTCGCGCCAACTCTCCGTGGCCGTCCGCCGGGACCGTCATTCCGGTCAAGTCCTGGCGTCCTGGCCGCCACGGTCCGCGCGCCTTGCTGCGCCTCAGGCCATCTCAAGATGAACTCCCCTTGAAATTACGCGAGGTATGTGATCACAAATAATTCGCACCGGCAATCTTCTTTTGCGGATCGATCACAGCATGACAGCGCGGCAGGATATCGCGGAGCAGGAGCGGACGGCGCAGGACGGGGCGGACCGATCCCCGGACGACGGCGCGACGCTGGCCGGCCCGCTTCGGCCCAATGCGCGCGACAAGATCAGCCTGGCGCTACGCGAAGCCCTCATCACCGGCGCCATCCAGCCCGGCCGGCCGATGACCCTGCGCGGACTTGCCGAGGAACTCGGCACCAGCCCGATGCCGGTTCGGGAGGCGATCCGAGGCCTTGCCGCCGAAAAGGCGCTGGAAATCTCGTCCAGCGGCCGGATCACGGTCCCCCGGATGACGCCGGAGAAATTCTCGGAAATCCTCAAGGCCCGCTCGCTGCTGGAACCGGAAGTCGCGGTCCTTGCCCTCCCCCACCTCACCCGAAATGACGTGCGAAGACTTCAGTCGATCGATGACCGGATCGACGCGAGCCTCGGCAATGGCGATGTCGCCGGCTACATGCGGCTCAACCACGCCTTCCATTTCGCCATCTACGACGCCGCCCGGTCGGACGTGCTTGAGCCCCTGATCAAGAGCCTCTGGTTGCAGTTCGGGCCATTCATGCGCATGGTCTACGGACGGGTCGGTACCGCGGCGCTCGTCGACCATCACAAGCTGGCCGTCGACGCCATCGCCCGCAACGATGCGAACGGACTGCACATGGCGATCCGCCTCGACATTGCCGAAGGCATGCGGCTGATCGGCGAGAGCATCGGAGCGGACGAGCAAGGCCCCCTGCCGGACGCGGTTTGACATTCGGCAGATTTGTGATCACAAATGACGCGCCATGATCGCCGGGCAACAGGCCCGCGTCGTGACTGGCCAAGAAAGAACCCCGGGAAACGAGCCCCTCCATGAGCAGAAAATCCGTCCGCCAGCAGAAGATAGCCTCCGAAACCAACACCGAGGGCGGGGCTGCTGCGGTCGACAGCCTGCGCGGCGTCGACACTCTGGAAGAAGCCAAGGCCTGGCTGGCGGCCCGCAATATCGAGGACATCGAATGCGTCGTGCCGGATCAGGCGGGCGTTGCGCGCGGCAAGCTGATGCCGACGGACAAGTTCTTTTCCGGCCCCGTCATGTCGCTGCCGGCCTCGCTTTTCGCGCAGACGATCACGGGCGAGCTTCCCGCCGAGGACGACGACTTCCAGTATGACCCGACCGACGGCGACATCATGCTGCGGCCGGACTATTCGACCCTCTCCATCGTGCCGTGGGCGTCCGATCCGACGGCGCAGCTCATCCACGACGCCTATACCCGCGACGGACGGCCGATCGAGATCGCGCCGCGACAGCTTCTGAAACGCATCCTCAATCTCTACGAGCGCAACGGCTGGACGCCGATCGTCGCGCCGGAGATGGAGTTCTATCTGGTCAAGCCCAATCCCGATCCGGACTATCCGCTGGAGCCGCCGGTCGGGCGCTCGGGCAGGCCGGAGTCCGGCCGCCAGTCCTATTCGATCCAGGCGGTCAACGAGTTCGACGACCTCTTCGACGACATCTACGACTTCTCGGAAGCCCAGGGGCTGGAGATCGATACGCTGATCCACGAGGAAGGCGCGGCGCAGATGGAGATCAACCTGCGCCATGGCGATCCGGTGCAACTCGCCGACCAGGTCTTCCTCCTGAAGCGCACGATCCGCGAGGCCGCGCTCAATCACAAAATGTATGCAACATTCATGGCAAAGCCGATGTCACGCGAGCCGGGCTCGGCCATGCACGTGCATCAGTCGATCGTGGATTCGGAGACGGGCAAGAACATCTTCTCCGACGAGGAAGGCAACCCGTCGCCGGCCTTCTTCTCCTTCATCGCCGGGCAGCAGAAGTATCTGCCCGCGGTGATGTGCATGCTGGCGCCCTATGTGAACTCCTACCGGCGCCTTGCCCGCAACACGGCCGCCCCCATCAATGTGCACTGGGGCTACGACAACCGCACCGTGGGCATCCGCGTGCCGAATTCGGGAGCGCAGGCGCGGCGCGTGGAAAACCGCGTCCCCTCCTCCGACTCCAATCCCTATCTCGCCATGGCCGCCTCGCTCGCCTGCGGCTATCTCGGCATCGAGAACGGCCTGACGCCGGAAGACCCGATCGACGGCTCGGCGCGCGGCCTGCCGCACTCTCTGCCGCGCGGCCTCCTGGAGGCGGTGGCGCTCTTCGAGGAAACGGACGAACTGGTCGACATCTTCGGCAAGTCCTTCGTCCATACCTACCGCGCGATCAAGCAGACGGAATACGAGACCTTCATGCGGGTCATCTCGTCCTGGGAGCGGGAGTATCTGCTGCTGAGTGTCTGATGGGGCCGCGTCGATTGGGTGCCAATGTCGAGAACCTATTGGGTCTACATTCTGGCTAATCGAAAGGACGGGACTCTCTATGTGGGGCTGACAAGCGACCTGCAAAGACGAGTCGATCAACACAGGAGCAGAGCTGTCGACGGATTCACCAAGCGTTACGGTGTCGACCGCCTCGTCCACTTTGAAGCGTTCGGCGAAGTTGCCGATGCCATCGCCAGAGAAAAGCAACTGAAGAGATGGAATCGATCTTGGAAGATCAGGCTCATCGAGGCGGGAAATCCGGAATGGAAACAATTGGATCCATGGTAGCACCGCGTCGCAGTCGGCTGGATCCCCTTCCCCTCGGCGCTGCCGCGCCTCGGCCGGGGATGACACCAGTCCGCAGGGCAGATGTCGGGAAGCTGCCCTCACGCGACCTTTGCTACTCAGATGGCCGGTCAGCTTGGCCTGGGCCGTCCTTCTCGTTCCGTGTCATCCCCGGCCGAGGCGCGGCAGCGCCGAGGGGAAGGGGATCCAGCAATATGATCAAACTCGCTGCCGATCAGCCACGGACACTGTTCTTTCATTCATGTGCCCTTTGACAACGAAGATCAGACCCTCTGCCCTTTGCCTTTGAGAGCATACAACTCGGGACACGCCACGATGAACGTCTCCAACACCTACCCCACCGGCCCGCTGCAGGCGCTGGATGCGGCGCATCACATGCACCCCTTCTCCGACATGAAGGCGCTCAATGCCGAGGGCTCGCGCATCATCGTCAAGGGCAAGGGCTGCTGGCTGGAAGACAGCAACGGCAAGCGCATCCTCGACGGCATGGCAGGGCTGTGGTGCGTGAACATTGGCCATGGCCGGCCCGAGATCGCCGAGGCCGTGCAGGCACAGATGGCCGAGCTCTCCTACTACAACACCTTTTTCAAGACGACCCACCCGCCGGTGATCGAGCTGTCGCGCATGCTCGCCGAACTGGCGCCGCCGTCATTCAACCACGTGTTCTTCACGGGCTCGGGCTCGGAGTCCAACGACACCATGCTGCGCATGGTGCGCACCTACTGGAAGACGCTGGAGAAACCGGAAAAATTCGTCGTCATCGCGCGCAAGAACGCCTATCACGGCTCGACCATGGCTGGCGCCAGCCTTGGCGGCATGGCGCCGATGCATGCGCAGGGCGGGCTGCCGATCCCCGGCATCCACCATATTGCCCAGCCCTACTGGTTTGACGAGGGCGGCGAGCTCTCGCCGGAGGAGTTCGGCCTTCAGACCGCGCGCGCCCTGGAACAGGCGATCGACGAGATCGGCGAGGACAATGTGGCGGCCTTCATCGCCGAGCCGGTGCAGGGCGCCGGCGGCGTCATCGTTCCGCCCGCGACCTACTGGCCGGAAATCCAGCGCATCTGCAAGGAGCGCAACATCCTGCTCGTCGCCGACGAGGTGATCACCGGCTTCGGGCGCCTCGGGCGCTGGTTTGGGTCCGAGTATTTCGGCATCGAGCCGGACCTGATGCCGATCGCCAAGGGGCTCTCCTCCGGCTATCTGCCGATCGGCGGCGTGATGGTGGGCGACAGGGTCGCCGATGTCATCATCAACCAGACCGGCGATTTCAACCATGGCTTCACCTATTCGGGCCACCCGGTCGCCTGCGCGGCGGCGATCGCCAACCTCAAGATCCTGCGCGACGAGAAGATCATCGAACGCGTCGCCAACGATACCGGCCCCTATCTCCAGAAGAAGTGGGCCCTGCTCGCCAACCATCCGCTGGTCGGCGAGGCGCGCATGGTCGGCATGATGGGCGCACTGGAGCTGGTGCCGGCCAAACCGGAGCGTCGCCGCTTTGCGGGCGAGGCCGGCAAGATCGGCACGATCTGCCGCGATTTCTCGTTCAAGAACGGGCTCATCATGCGCGCGGTTCGCGACAGCATGATCCTCTCGCCGCCGCTGGTCATCAGCCACGAGGAAATCGACGAGTTGATCCGGCTCGCCACCAAGACCCTCGACGACACCCACGAGGAACTCCTGCGTCAGGGCCTGATGGGCTGACGACGATGGGACTGATGCCTGAGTTCGGGGGCGCGGATCACGCGCCCTCCTGGTACGCCGCATCTGCCGGCGCCATCCCCTCGCATCCGCCGCTTATCGGCGACGTTGCGGCTGATGTCGCGATCATCGGCGGCGGATTTGCCGGTCTCGGCGCGGCGCTGCGGCTTGCCGAGCGCGGGCGCAAGGTCGTCCTTCTGGAAGCCAACAAGATCGGCTGGGGCGCATCCGGCCGCAACGGCGGCCAGATTCACCCCGGCCAGCGCCGCGATCCGGACTGGATGGCGGAACGGCTCGGCGAGGACGCCGCGCGCGAACTCTTGCGCCTTGCCGACTTTGCCCGCGAGCACCAGCGCGAGTTGATCGCCCGGCATGACATCGACTGCGACCTTTGCGACGGCCTGATCGAGGCGGTGCACCGCAAGCGAGATCTCGACCACGTCTATCGCCACGGGGAGCATCTCACCAAGAAATGGGGCCTTGGTCCCTATCAGCCGCTCGATGCCGCGCAGATTGCTGCAAAGCTTGGAACCGATGCCTATTTCGGCGGTCTCGTCGACCCGACCGGCGGGCATCTTCATCCGCTGAAATATGCCCTCGGCCTCGCGCGCGCCGCCGTCCAGGCTGGCGCCATCCTGCATGAACAGAGCCGCGTTCTCAGCATCGATCATGGCGACAAGGTCCGCCTGAAGACGAAGGGCGGCTCGGTCACGGCCGATCTGCTGCTGATGGCCGGAAACGGTTACCTCAACAGCCTCGATGCCGATCTGGAATCGCGCATCCTGCCGCTCAACAATTTTGTCCTCGCGACGGAACCTCTGCCCGAGGGCTTGGACCTCATCCCCGGCAACGAGGCGGCGGCCGACACGCGCAATGTCGTCTACTACTGGCGAATGACGCCCGACCGCCGGCTGCTCTTCGGCGGCGGCGAAACCTTCGGCACGACGTTTCCTGCCGATATCAAGGCCTTCGTGCGCCGGCACATGCTGAAGATCTATCCGCAGCTGAAGGAGACCGGCATCACCCATGCCTGGGGCGGAACGCTGGGGATCACGGTCAACCGCCTGCCCTATCTGGCGCGCCCGAAGCCGAATGTCTTCGTCACGGCGGGTTTCTCGGGCCAGGGGGTGATGATGGCGCCCTTCGCCGGGCATCTTGCCGCCGAGGCGATGGCGGGGCTTTCGGAGGGCTTCGATGCTTTCTCGCGCCTGCCCTGCCCGCCGTTTCCGGGCGGCAAGCTCCTGCGTTTGCCGACACAGGTCGCGGCAATGACCTTCTTTGCGCTCCTGGACCGCCTGTAGGCGGACCGCTTGCGGCCCGTCAGCTGCCCCAGCCGACGACCGATGCGAGGGTCGGCTGCTTGGGGGGCGGGACGTTGGCCTTGATGTGGATGACTTCCTGCGGCTCGGTCGAAGCCGGCTGAGGGGGAGCCGGATGGGGTGAACCACCCTTGTTGCGCAGGATGAAGGGGCTCTTGACGGTCATCATGTCAGCGATGAGGTCTTCGATGCTGGTGGCGCTCATGCGCGTCGGATCGAGGCCGGCGGTCACGCCGTGTTTCAGGTAGATCGCGTCGAGCTTCTCGGTATGGCCCGCATATCCCACGGTCCAGCCGGGAAAGCGGCGCACTGAGATCGGTGCCGCCTTCACCAGGACGACGTCGCGGCTGCGCTCATCCTTGATAATGTTCAATACGCTGCGGGTGAGCATGCTCCGCTCGCCCTCCATCACCTGGACGAAATGGCGGTCGTTGAAGATGAGCGCGCCGGAAAGACCCGAGGCCAGCGTGTTCCGGCTGCACGTGACCAGAATGTTCTTGATATGGTCAGCCGAACTGATGTTCGAGTTCTTGACAGCGTTTTCGCTGTAGAAGGTGAACCGTGTCAGGTACATGAACCACAGGCCTCCTTCGCCTCGCTGGGCATTTCGTCGTTCCTTCCCTCACGCCGTTGCCGGGCTTGCGGCCATCGCATGATGGTGCACGCCGTGGCCGCCGAGCATCACCAGCTCCTGCACCAGGCCGGTCAGGCTTTCCGGGCCCATGCGGCCCGGATCGAAGCCGATGGCGATGCCGTATTTGAGATAGAGCGTCTCCATTTCCTCCGAATGACCGACATAGCCCATGGACCAGTCGTCGAAGGACCGTCCGCGGATGCTGTCCGCGCTCATGATCACCATGTCCTCCTGACGCGGGTCCGCGGCAATGCGCCAGAGCAACCTGGACACATTGTGCCGGTCCCCCTCGATGACCTGGGCGAAGTACTGCTCGTTGAAGACGAGGGCGCCCGTCAGTCCGGCGGCGGGATTGTTGCGTGCGCCGGCCGCCAAAATCGATTTGATTTCGGCGCTGACCGGGAGGCCGAGTTTCTTAATCGCATTGCGGCTATAGTAGACGCATCGATAGAGATACATCGTCACCTCCCAAGCCTTGGTGCTCCTTGCGCGAAGAGTTCCCGTGCGGCAACTAGACTGCAAAGAACACACGCATTTATTGATGGATATTACGCGTGCAATCGTGAACAAAACATTTCCCGCGATAATGACACTTTTAATGAAATGCCGAATTTCACTTCGGCGTAAGTAATATAACTCAGTATAAAATCGTTCTTTGGCATAACAATAGACACCCCAAACTGACCTGCTACCTTGGCCATCCCCTTCCCGATACGGCGGTTTCATGTCCCGATCTCCCAATGACAGCACACATTTGACTGACGTCAGCATTGCTTCCAGCAGAAGGATCCATTCCGGCTGGAATCGTCTCGACGTTCTCCAGTTGCAATATTCGGCCGACGGCGAGCAGCGGCACATCACCCGGGAGGTCCTCGACCATGGCCACGCGGCGGCCGTGCTCGTCTACGACACCACGCGGCGCACCACCGTCCTCGTCCGGCAGCTGCGCGCCGGCAAGTTCTTCGCCGAGGGACAGGGTGTGCTGATCGAGGTGCCGGCCGGCCTCATCGATGCCGGCGAAACGCCGGAAGACGCGGCCCGGCGCGAGGTCGGCGAGGAAGTCGGGCTCAAGGCCGGCCATCTGGACTTCGTGGTCGCCGCCTATTCTTCGGCCAGCAGCCTGACCGAGCGCATCTGGCTTTACCTGTGCGAGGTGACGATCGATCCGGACGCCGGCATCGCCTCAGGCGCCCTCGACCACGATGAAGACCTCGAAATCGTCGAAATGCGCCTTCGCGATCTTGGCGACCATGCCGACGCCGGCGAGATTACCGACATGAAGACGCTGATCCTTGTCGAGGCGCTCAGGCGCCGGAGGCCGGAACTCTTCTGACCCGCCCCGCACGGGGTTCATCGAAGCTCGCGCGTCAGAGACTGATTGATATTCCGTAAACGCAATGCGGAAATAGTGCGGTATGCAATTTTCGCTGTTTTGCATTGCAACATTGACGCTACCGGATCGGGTCCGACGCGCTTATCTTTGCCCTGTCGATGAATGATGAAACAAGGGAATGAGAAAATGTTCGGACCGATCAAGAAGTTGCGCAAAGCCGTGCACGACTTCCGGACCTACGACCCGGAAATGGCCTATATCAGCCAAGCCACCGACATGGTCGACCTGGAACGCCGCCAGCGCGAAGTCGACGCCGGCAAGTTCCGCCAGAAGTACTACTATTGATGCAGGCCTCTGCCGCCATCGGCGGGGCAATGCACATGCGGCCATCGAAAACAGCAACGGCACCGACGATCCTCTGATCCGGTGCCGTTTTTCTTGTCTGGCGCTGACGAACTGCATCTCGCCGGACGGCGAACCTCGCGCCCGACCTTGCCTGTCCGCCGGCTTGCCCAACGCCGGTCCAACCGGACCGACGCGAGCCCGGCGACCCTATACGCTCACATAAAACACAAGCAGCGCGACGGCGGCCCAGACGAGGCAACAGAACGTTGCCGCCGACAGTCTGTAGGCGAGGACCGAAAACCATCCGTTCGAGAAAGGAATGGGGGATTCAGGCCCGGGCGGCATGGAAAATTGCCGGCCAAGGCGGACGTTCGCAAAGAGGCCCAAGGTGCTTCCTCCTCTGGATGCGCAGGAGCCTCCTTTCCGGCTGGTCTTCTGGCCTGCGCTGACCCGTCATTCTTTATTTTGTTCCAGCGTTTTGCTGGTTAACCATATTAACAGATCGAGACGACGCAGAAACAGCAATCCCATCGCTGCGACGATTGAGCCTTTCAGGATCAAACGTGCAACGAACTTTGCAGTCTAAAGAACAACCGGTGCAATTTTGTGGCAGACGTCAGCTTCCGCCGGCCTTGCGGGCGGTGAATCCGCGCGTCGGGTTGTAACCCCAGATGGCGCCGGCCAGGAAGACCAGCAGGGCCCCGAGAACAATGGCCAGCGCCAGCGGATCCACCTTGGCATATAGGCCGAAACGCAAGGCCTCGACCGCATAGGTGAAGGGATTGGCCGAACAGATCTGCCAGACGACGTAGCTCGATTCCCGCATGCGCCAGAGCGGATAGAGGGCCGACGACAGAAAGAAGGTCGGGAAGATGACGAAGTTCATCACTCCGGCAAAATTCTCAAGCTGCTTGATGGTCGACGACAGGAACATGCCGAGCGCCCCGAGCATGAGCCCGGTGAGGATCATCACCGGCAGCACCGAAACATAGCCCCAGAAGGGGAACTTGGTGCCGAAGAGCGCCGAAACCGCCAGGAAGGCATAGACCTGGATCACCGAGACGGCCGTGCCGGCGAAGAGTTTCGCGACCAGCAGGAACCAGCGCGGCAAGGGGGTCGTCAGCAGCACGCGCATCGATCCCATCTCACGATCGTAGACCATGGAGAGCGAGGACTGCATGCCGTTGAAGAGCTGGATCATCGCGATCAGCCCGGGGATGATGTAGACGTCGTAGGTGATATACGTCTGATAGGGCGGCTGGATCGCGATGCCGAGCACGGCGCGAAAGCCGGCGGCAAAGACGAGAAGCCAGACGAGCGGCCGCACGAGGGCGGAAAAGAAGCGCTCGCGCTGCTGCAGGAAGCGCAGGATTTCCCTCAGCACGATGCCGACGAAGGCGCGGAGATAGACGATCCAGCTCATGGGGCGTCTCCCGCCGGGATCTCGTTGGCCGGCGGCCGGCCGGTCAGCCTGGCGAAGGCGCCATCGAGGTCGGCGGCACCGGAGCGGGCGATGACGTCCGACGTCCGGCCCTTGTCGACCACCCTGCCCTGATGCAGCACGACGAGATCGTCGTCGGATCGAATTTCATCGATCAGATGCGTCGCCCAGAGCAGCGCGATGCCGCGTTCGCGGGCAAGCTGATGAACATACTCGACGATCGCCTTGCGGCTCGGCACAT
The DNA here is from genome assembly GCF_900231165.1 of Hartmannibacter diazotrophicus. Taxonomy (GTDB): domain Bacteria; phylum Pseudomonadota; class Alphaproteobacteria; order Rhizobiales; family Pleomorphomonadaceae; genus Hartmannibacter; species Hartmannibacter diazotrophicus. Next base: position 988,911 of record NZ_LT960614.1, on the reverse strand, counting down.
CGAGGCCCACCGTCGGCTCGTCGAGCAGCACCACCTGAGGATCATGCAGCAGCGCGCGGGCGATCTCGACACGGCGGCGATGACCGCCGTTCAGGTTGCGCACCTTTTCCTTCGCCCGGTCGGCCATGTCGAAGCGCGTCAATTCCTCCTCGATGCGCCGGTTGGCATCGCGCATCGACATGCCGCGCAGGCGCGCGAAATAGCGAAGGTTCTGCCGGACGCTGAGATCGAGATCGAGGGTCGTCTGCTGGAAGACGACGCCGAGCGGGCTGAGCGCCGAGGCGCCATGGTCGTGCAGGCTCTTTCCGGCGATGGAGATCGAGCCCTCGCGGGTATCGAAGAGGCGCGTGATCAGCGAAAAAAGGGTCGATTTTCCCGCGCCATTCGGACCGAGCAAGGCGGTGAAGCGGCCGGAGCGAACCGTGAAGCTGACGTTGTCGAGCGCCTTGCGCGCGCCATACGCATAGGACAGCCCGGTGATGTCCAGCGCTATCCCGTCGGCCTCTTCGAGCGCCGTATCCACCATGCCGTGGCTCTTTCCGCGTTGGATGACCTGTCGATCAGGACTGCTTCTGCGGCTGGTCCTCGTTGCCTTCGGGGTAGGCGCAACCCCATTTGGCCAGCTTCAGCTCCGGATGCTCCCCCATATACTGGGCAATATAGAATTGCGCATCGAAGACGCACTGCTTGATCGGTTCAACGGACTGGTACTGCAGCCGGTGCTCGAAGCAGTTCGAGGGATTGGCAAGCATGCAGACGGTGAGCACGATATCGATCGGATTCATTGCGCAACTTTCCTCCTGTGGAACGGGCCCGGCCTTGACGGCTCTCACTCGGCTCCGAACTTGATGCATGGTCCGGAGCGGCTGCCAGCCGCTCCGGAACGTCGTCCATCTATAGGCGAGGCAGGCGCCTCTGCGACCTAAATTTTTTGTAACTTCGGATTTGCCGTCAATCGCATGTAGGCTCCCGGACATTCAACCGAATGGCCGCGCGTCACTTTGCGGGCAGAACGTGAAGTCGATTGCGTGCCAGCCACTTGATGCCGTGCTGCCAGCTCTCGTCGGTGTTGCCGCGGATATCGGTGCCGGCAACCTCGACGAGTTTTCCGGTCTCGGTGGAACGGATGTAGAGCGTGAAGGAGAGGATCAGGTTCGAGACCTTCTGGACCACGCCGGTCATGGACAAGTCGGCGCCCGCCTCACCGGCGATCCTGGTGTCGCAGCCACCGCAGGACTGAAGATTGTTCTGGCGACCGGCCGCGCGAAGTTCAGGGGTATCGACCACTTCGAAGCCCGGATTGGCCCGGTAATAGTCCCGCAGCATGTCCCCCATCATGGTGAGCCGGTTGTTTTCGGCATCGGTGGTCTTTTCCAGGCTGGTGTTCAGCAACTCGATATCGAAGATGGCGATTTTCTGGGGTTCGGCCGCCTCGACGGCCGTGGGCAGAAGAAGTGACAGAAACAGAAGGCCGGCAACGGCCCTCGACAACAGGACATGACGCAAGGCGAGACCTCCGCTTGGGTTCTTGGTGCCGGGCCTGACCTGGAGACCGGAACCATCGCGGGTAGCGGCAGCGGCGGTCAAACGTCAGACGACACGACAGGGAGGATAGGGCAATGCGAGCCTGTGACCAGCAGCAACAGACGGCGGCAACGACGAATTCCGGCGCGGAGGCGCCCGAGCGCGTCAACACGCCGCAAGGCGGGGCGCGTCCACACCGCCGCGGACGGCGCCTGCTTGCGGCATTGCTGTCCGCCTCGCTGCTGGGACAGGCGCTGCCGGCCGGCGCCCAGGCTTTGATGCCGGGCATGGACGAAGCGCACCCCGGCTTCCAGCAGATCAAGATCGGCTATGTCCAGTGGGGCAAGAAGAAGATCACGCTCTCCCTGTCGCAAAACCCGCCGGACGACCTCGGCGTTGCCGGGGCGCTCTCCGGCATCAAGGACAACAACACCACCGGCTCGTTCACCAAGCAGCAGTTTTCGCTGACGGTCGACAAGGTGGAGGACACCGACGGCGCGCTTGCCTCGCTGAAGGCCCTGCACGACGCGGGGGTCGGCTTCATCGTCACGGATGTCCCCGCCGATACGCTGCTCGCCATGGCCGACAGCGACGCCGGCAAGGCCTCGACGATCTTCAATGTCGAGGCCAAGGACGAGCGCCTGCGCGAGGATGACTGCCGGGCCAATGTCGTTCACGTCCAGCCGAGCTATTCGATGCTGGCCGACGCACTCGCCCAGTATCTGATCGTGAAGAAGTGGCCGCGCTGGTTCCTTCTGACGGGCGCCCTGCCCGAGGACCAGCTGTTTGCCGATGCGCTCAAGCGCGCCGCGACCCGCTTCGGCGGCCAGATCGTCGAGGAGCGCCATTTCGACGAGACGGATACCGCCCGGCGGACGGATTCGGGCCATGTGCAGGTCGTCAAGCAGATGGCCGTCTTCACCCAGAATGCCCCGGACTACGACATTGCGCTCGCCGCCGACGAAAGCGAGATCTTCGGATCCTACGTGCCTTACCGCACCTGGGATCCGCGCCCTGTCGCCGGCTCCGCCGGTCTCATTCCGACGGTCTGGACGCCCAATCACGAGCAATGGGCCGGCTACCAGATGCAGGGGCGCTTCTACGATCTCAACCACCGCCTGATGTTCTCGCGCGACGCCAACGCGTGGACGGCCGTGCGCATGGTGGGCGACTCCGCCCTCAAGGCAAAGTCCGACGACACGCAGAAGATCAAAACGGAGCTCTTCTCCGACGGCTTCTCCATCGCCGCCTTCAAGGGCCAAAAATTAACGATCCGTAAGTGGAATCATCAGCTTCGCCAACCTATCCTGCTGGCGGACGGATACACGGTGGTCTCCGTGTCGCCGCAGGAAGGCTTCCTGCATCCCACCTCGCTGCTCGACACGATGGGATATGACGAACCGGAAAGCACCTGCAAATTCTGACCGGACGGACCTCATTCCGGAACCGGTGCAACAAGAACAGACGAAGCCGCACCCGCAGCACCTGCGAGGTCGGCGACTTTGGGAGGGAGACATTCATGCTGAGGATGCGCAGCGCGCTTCTGGCGACGACAATCTTTGCCTTCGCCAGCCCGGCCTTCGCCTATACGGTCTATGTCTCGAACGAGAAGGACAACACCGTTTCCGTCATCGATTCCGACACTTGGGAAGTCACGGACACGATCAAGGTGGGCCAGCGCCCACGCGGCGTCACCGTCTCGCCCGACGGCAAGGAACTCTATGTCGCCTGCGGTGACGACGACACCGTGCAGGTCTACGACACCGCCACCAACAAGATGATCCACACGCTGCCGTCGGGGCCCGACCCGGAGCTCTTCACCCTCGACCCGTCCGGCAACCCGATGTACATCGCCAACGAGGACGACAACCTCGTGACCGTGGTCGACGTCAAGGCGCGCCAGCCGATCACCGAAATCCCCGTCGGCGTCGAGCCGGAAGGCATGGGCATCAGCCCGGACGGCAAGGTCGTGGTCAACACGTCCGAAACGACCAGCATGGCGCATTTCATCAACACCGAGACGCACGAGATCTTCGCCAACGTGCTGGTGGACACGCGCCCGCGCGTTGCGATCTTCAAGGACGACAATTCGGAAGTCTGGGTGTCGTCGGAAGTCGGCGGCACGGTCGCGGTGATCGATGCGGCGACGCAGGAGATCAAGAAGACCTTCTCCTTCCAGATCGACGGCGTGCGCTCCGAGGCGATCCAGCCGGTCGGCATCCGCATGACGCATGACGGCAAGAAGGCCTACATCGCCCTCGGCCCGGCCAACCGGGTCGCGGTCGTCAACGGCGAGACCTACGAGGTGGAGAAATACCTGCTCGTCGGCCAGCGGGTCTGGCAGCTCGCCTTCACGCCCGACCAGAAATACATCATCAGCACGAATGGCGTTTCCAACGACGTCTCGATCATCGATGTCGCCAGCGACGAGGTAATCAAGTCCGTCGGGGTCGGCAGCTATCCGTGGGGCGTCGTCGTCAAGCCCTGAACCGGGCTCTGCCGCAGCGGCCTGCCGTTGCGGCAACACAGACCAAAAAGAACAACAGGGACGATCATGCGCCTTTGCGAGCACCCTGCCCTTCTTGCCGCCGCGCTCGGCGTCCTTCTCGCCGCAAGCCCTGCGCTTGCGGCCGGGGACCTCGCCATCAAGGCGACGAAACTGGAGCCGCTGGAGATCGGCGGCGGCGATGCCGGCTACGGGGTCTCCAACGACACCTATGAACTGGAAATGGGCAAGTCCTACCGGCTCGAGATCAAGCAGGTCGGACCGCACGGCTGCGAATGGGATGCAGCCGAGTTTTCGCGTAACATCTGGCTGCGCAAGATCGATGTCGGGCATGTGTCGATCGACACCCCGACCTTCGAGAGCTTCGATCTCGACGAGGATACCGACATCGAGATCACCTTCGTGCCGATCCGTACGGGTGAGTTCAGCTGGGAATGCGAGGGTCTTGACGAACAGGGCATGGAAGGCACCTTTGTCGTCAAGTGAACGACCGACGCCGGCGCCGGCGTGATGCCGGGCGGGCCAACACGAGAAGAAACGGACAAGAGGGTATGATCAGGAAACGCCATCTTGCAGCGCTGCTCGCGGGAAGCCTGGCCCTCGGCGCCGCAACGCCGGCTTCGGCCTTCGGCGATCCGGAGGACCCGAACTGGCCCTGCCAGCAGCGGAAGGTTCCCGAACTCTCGCTGGGCGCAATCTGGACCGGCCCCGACATCGAGCCCTTCGAGGCGACATGGCGCGAGGACAAGAACATCAACGATCTGGTGCCGCTGATCGCGGCGCGGCGCACGACGCTCGACGAAGTCCAGTCGGCGATCGACGACTTCGCCAAGGGTGCGGACAAGGAGCGGCTGATGAAGCTCTTCGCCGGGGTTTTCGTGACGCTCGATTCAGAGCGGACGGAGGTGATGCGCGGCATCGACCGGTTTGCCAAGAAGCAGAAGCAGATGGCGGCCGACCTGCGCCAGCAGACCCGGGAAATCGACAAGCTGCGCGATGCGCCCGGTGCCGACCAGACCAAGATCAACCAGGCCTATGACGACCTCAACCTGAAGACGCGCGTCTTCGGCGACCGGCAGCATTCGCTGACCTTCGTCTGCGAGGTGCCGGTGATCATCGAGAAGCGCGCCTATTCGATCGGCCGAATCATCTCGGAGAAATTGCAGAAGGACTGACGATCGTGCCTCCGGGGTAGGAGGAGCCTTCGGGCTCTTGCACGAACTTGACGGCCCGGACAAGCAACAGCTTTCCGGGCCGCTCTTTGCCTGCTGCAACGAGCTGGACGCGCGGCTTGCCGCTGCGTCCTCGCCACTATGAACGGTTGATGGCTTCGGTCGAGGGCGCGGAAAGGCCCTTGGCGGGGACATGTCCGTCGGAGAAGGTCCGGCGCGTGCGTCGCATGCGATTGATCAGACCGGCGACGAAGCCCTTCGGCTCGGCGGCCAGAGGACGCGACACGATGATGGGTCCCGGTGCTTCCGGCGCCCATTTGTGGCTCTTACGCATGACTCACTCCCACTCGTCCGGAACAATACACTCATCCGGAGCGACCACCTTGTGGGGGAGCGGTTACTCGACCGTTACGGACTTCGCCAGATTTCGAGGCTGGTCCACGTCGGTGCCCATGAAGACGGCCGTATGGTAAGCAAGGAGTTGAATTGGCAAGGCATAGACCAGCGGCGTCACCGTCGCCGGCATGCTGGGCATCACGATCGTCTCCGCCGCGTCCACCGTCGCAGCCTCGGCACCCTTCGCGTCGGTGATCAGGATGATGCGCCCGCCGCGCGCGGCGACTTCCTGCATGTTGGAGACCGTCTTGTCGAAGATCTGGTCGTGCGGGGCGATGACGATGACCGGCATCGTCTCATCAATCAGGGCGATCGGACCGTGCTTCAGCTCGCCGGCGGCATAACCCTCCGCGTGGATATAGGAAATCTCCTTGAGCTTCAGTGCGCCCTCGAGCGCCAGCGGATAGGAGGTGCCGCGCCCGAGATAGAGGGCATCGGGGGCCTTGGCGAGGGTCTTTGCCAGCGCCTCGATCTGCGGCTCGACACGCAGGGCCGCCGCCATCAGGCGCGGAACCTCGGCCAGGGCGTGGACAAGCGTCTTCTCGTCGTCCGGCGACAGGACACCGCGCGCGCGGCCCGCCGCGAGGGCGAGGCAGGCGAGGACCGTCAGCTGGCAGGTGAAGGCCTTGGTGGAGGCAACGCCGATCTCCGGTCCGGCCACCGTCGGAAAGACCACGTGGCTTTCGCGCGCGATCGTCGATTCCGGAACGTTGACCACGGACGCCACCGTCTGGCCTTCCCCCTTGCAGTAACGAAGGGCGGCGAGCGTGTCGGCCGTCTCGCCCGACTGTGAAATCATGATCGCCAGCCCGCCCTTGTCGAGCGGCATCTCGCGGTAGCGGAACTCCGAGGCGATATCGATGTCTACCGGCAGGCGGGCGTAACGCTCGAACCAGTATTTGGCGACGAGGCCGGCGAGATAGGCGGTGCCGCAGGCGCAGATCACCACGCGCGACAGCTTCGTCCAGTCGAAGGGAAGATCTTCGGGAAGTTTCGTCGTCTCGCCGGTAAAGTCGATATAGCGGGCCAGCGTGTGGCCGACGACCTCGGGTTGCTCGTGAATTTCCTTGGCCATGAAATGGCGATGGTTGCCCTTGTCGACCATCAGGGCGGAGGCCTGGCTCAACTGCTGAGGCCGATGAATGACCTGGCCGGCCTCGTCGCGGATCGTGGCGTCGTCGTGGGAGAGAACGACCCAGTCGCCGTCCTCCAGATAGGTGACGCGGTTGGTGAAGGGCGCGAGCGCGATGGCGTCGGAGCCGAGGAACATCTCGCCATCGCCATGGCCGACGGCGAGCGGCGAGCCGCGCCGGGCGCCGATGAGCAGATTATCGTGGCCCCTGAAGAGGATCGCGAGGGAAAAGGCGCCTTCCAGGCGCGGCAGGACACGCTCGACAGCGGTGACGGGATCGCGCCCTAACTGGAGTTCGCGATCGATGAGATGAACGACCACCTCCGTGTCGGTCTCGCTCTGGAAGCGGGCGCCAGAGGCCACAAGTTCCTCACGAAGAGGGCGAAAATTCTCGATGATGCCGTTGTGGACGACGGCGACGCGGTCGGTCGCGTGCGGATGGGCGTTGCCTTCGGTTGCCGCGCCGTGGGTGGCCCAACGCGTATGGCCGATGCCGACGGTGCCCTTGAGGGAGGTCTTCTCCAGCTTGTCGGCAAGCGCGGCCAGCCGTCCCTCGGCCCGCACCCTGCAGATCTCGTCGCCTTCCAGCGTTGCGACACCGGCCGAATCATAGCCGCGATATTCGAGCCGCTTCAGCGAGCCGACGAGGCGCGATGCGGCCGCTTCCGTTCCGACGATTCCGACAATGCCGCACATGCGCCGTCACACTCCTTCTTTCACCCGCCGATTTTTGCCCCGGGAGGCACAAACGACAGGATTCTTATTCCGACCAGGTAAAGCCGGCATGAACAGTCGCGCGACGTTAGCCAACGAATGCCTTGTTCGCGAAATCAATTTCCGTGACGGTCTGTTGCGTCCGATATCGGCGTGCACGGGGATGCCAATTCGGCCTGAACTCCAGTATAGGAGCCTGACACGCTCTGAGCCGACGCTGATTTCTTGCAAACGGACCGATCCCTCATGACCTCTTCCTGCCTTGCCATCATCCTGGCCGCCGGTGAAGGCACCCGCATGCGCTCCAGTCTTCCGAAGGTGCTGCACCCGGTTGCCGGGCGCGCCATGATCGACCACGTGGTCGATGCGGCGAAGGCCGGCGGCGCGGACAAGGTGGCGGTCGTGATCGGGTCGGGTGCTGAGACCGTTCGCAGCCATCTCGGCAAGTCGCATGGCGACGCGTTGCTGTTCGAACAGACCGAGCGGCTCGGCACCGCCCATGCGGTGCTGGCGGCGAAGAACGCCCTGGTCGAAGCCGATGGATCCGTCCTCGTCCTCTTCGGCGACAACCCGCTGATCCGCCCCGGCACGATCGCGGCCATGCTGCAGGCGCTTGCCGCCGGCAACGATCTCGTCGTCCTCGGCTTCGAGCCGGAGAACCCCACCGGCTACGGCCGGCTCGTCAGCGAGAACGGCAAGCTCGTCCGCATCGTCGAGGAAAAGGATGCCGACGCGCCGACGCGCGCGGTGCGGCTCTGCAATGCCGGCATCATGGGCTTTAAGGGCGCGCACCTGCCGGCGCTGCTGGAGCGCATCGGCAATGCCAACGCCAAGAAGGAATACTATCTGACGGACGCCGTGGAGATCGCCGTCAAGGCGGGCCTCAGCACCACGGTCGTGCTCGGCGATGCCATCGAGGTGCAGGGTGTCAACGACCGGGTGCAGCTGGCCAAGGCCGAGGCGGATTTCCAGGCCGCCCGCCGCCTTGCCGCCATGCGCGAGGGCGCGACGCTGATCGCGCCGGAAACCGTCTTCTTCTCCCACGACACGAAGCTCGGGCGCGACGTCACGGTGGAGCCCAATGTGGTCTTCGGCCCGGGCGTCACCGTCGCCGACGGTGTGTCGATCCGCGCCTTCAGCCATCTGGAGGCCGCCCATGTCGCGAGCGGCGCCATCATCGGCCCCTATGCCCGGCTGCGGCCCGGCGCGGATATCGGCGAGAACGCCCATATCGGCAACTTCGTCGAGATCAAGAATGCCGACATCGCAGAGGGCGCCAAGGTCAACCACCTCACCTATATCGGCGACGCCTCGGTCGGGGCCGGCAGCAACATCGGCGCAGGCACCATCACCTGCAACTACGACGGCACCTTCAAGCACAGGACGACGATCGGCGCCGGCGTCTTCGTCGGTTCGCACACGACACTGGTCGCGCCGGTCTCGGTCGGCGACGGCGGCTATACGGCGGCCGGCTCGGTGGTGACCAAGGACGTGCCGGCGGAGGCCCTCGCCTTCGGCCGCGCCCACCAGATCAACAAGCCGGGGCGGGCCGCCAAAATCCGGGCGGATCTGGCCGCGAAGAAGGCCGCCAAGACGTCGCCCTGACCTGCATGCTTGCCGCATGGGAATTTCCGTCGTAGGAGGTCCAATGCGTTTGTCAGTCCGGATCGCCCCATGTCGCTCAGCTTGACCGCCAACATCTCCTTCCTCTTTCCCGAACTGCCATTCCTGGACCGGTTCGAGGCGGCAGCGAAGGCCGGCTTCAAGGCCGTGGAATGCCACTGGCCCTATGAGCATTCGATCGAGGACCTGAAGGCGAAACTCGATGAGTTCGGCCTCAGGCTGACCGGCATCAACACGGCGGTCGGCAATGCCGAGGCCGGCGACTTCGGCCTTGCCGCCCTGCCCGGCCGCGAGGAGGAGTTCAAGGCAGTCTTCGAGCAGGCGGTGGACTATGCCGTCGGCCTGTCCTGCCCGATGATCCACGTGATGGCCGGCAAGGTGGCCGAGGACCGGCACGAGGAAGTCTGCTTCACCTATATCGAGAACCTGCGCCTTGCGGCGAGGATCGCCGAGGAAAAGGGCCTCACCCTGCTGATCGAGCCGATCAACCACCGCGACGTGCCCGACTATTTCCTCTCCAGCCTCGAAGAGGCCGATGCGATCTGCGCCACGGTGTCGAGCCCCGCGCTCAAGATCATGGCCGATCTCTACCACCTCCAGATCATGGGCGGCGATCTCGTGACCCGCATCACCGAGGTGATCGACAGCGTCGGCCATGTGCAGGTGGCAGCGGTGCCTTCGCGCGCCGAGCCGGACGAGGGCGAGATCAACGTCGCCTTTGTGCTCTCGAAGCTGCAAGACGCCGGCTACGACGGACTGGTCGGTGCGGAATACCGGCCACGCGGCGACACCGTGGACGGACTTGGCTGGATCGAGAAGGCGGGCTTGTCGCTCGCCGACTGAAGGCCTGGAAAGCGCCCGCCGGAAAGCGTCGGACCATGCCGGGCTTACCGGACACGCATTTCGCGCCGGCATGAATTTTCTCCCATACCCCGACCTTCGGGACGGCTGAATCGGCCGTCTTTTCCCTGGAACCCCTCCAGAGAGAAATCTTTTTCCCTCACCCTCGCGCAATTGGAAATCCTGACGGCGCGTTTGCGCGCGCGCTCGACTATCTGAGAGTGAGTTGAAAAGGCATGTCGCCAAAGTCGTCAACGATCGCAGGACAGCAAGACCCGTGAAGCCGACCGCACAGCAAATCCTGACCGCCAACCATCTTCTTTCGGGCGATGTGGTGTTCCGCGCCGCCGACGGGGAGTGGGTTGCCGACGTCGACCGGGCCGAAGTGCTCTCGGGCAAGGACACCATCGACGCGGCGCTCCAGAAGGGCATGGCCGATATCGATCGCTGTCTCGTCGTCGCCGTCGAGGCGATCGACGTGAAGGTCGAGGACGGCCATGTCGTGCCGCTGCGCCTGCGCGAACGCATCCGTGCCAACGGGCCGACGATCAAGGCGGACCATCGCGCCGATCTTCGCCCGTTCTGAACAGTCTCCAAGGCCGACGGCCCGATCGCCCGGCCGATCTTCCCGAATTCTGCTTGAAGGCCCAGCCATCATGTACCGCTACGACGAATTCGACGCCGCCTTCGTCTCCGACCGTGTCGCCCAGTTTTCCGACCAGGTGCGCCGTCGCCTCTCCGGCGAACTGACGGAGGACGAGTTCAAGCCGCTGCGCCTGATGAACGGTCTGTACCTGCAGCTCCACGCCTACATGCTCCGGGTCGCCGTTCCCTATGGCACGCTGAATGGGCGGCAGATGAAGAAGCTTGCCCATATCGCCCGCGTCTACGACCGGGGCTTCGGCCATTTCACGACGCGCCAGAACATCCAGTACAACTGGCCGAAGCTGTCGGACGTGCCCGCGATCCTCAACGAGCTTGCCGAAGTCGAGATGCACGCCATCCAGACCTCGGGCAACTGCATCCGCAACGTGACCGCCGATCATTTCGCCGGCGCCGCCGCCGACGAGGTCGATGATCCGCGTCCCTATGCGGAGATCCTGCGCCAGTGGTCGAGCCTCCATCCGGAGTTCACCTACCTGCCGCGCAAGTTCAAGATCGCCGTGACGGGCGCCGCGCGCGACCGCGCCGCGATCCGCGTCCACGACATCGGCCTTGAGGTCCGCCGCAACGAGGAAGGCAAGATCGGCTTCCGCGTGCTGGTCGGTGGCGGTCAGGGCCGCACGCCGATGATCGCCCGCGAGGTGCGCGAGTTCCTGCCCGAGGAAGACCTGCTCGCCTACACGGACGCGATCCTGCGCGTCTACAACCTCTATGGCCGGCGCGACAACAAGTACAAGGCGCGCATCAAGATCCTCGTCCACGAGACCGGTCTTGAGGAGCTGAAGAAGGACATCGAGGCCGAGTTCGAGCGCATCAAGGACGGTGTCCTGCGGCTACCGCAGGAAGAGGTCGAGCGCATCGAGGCCTATTTCGCGATGCCGGACCTGCCGGCGCGCGAGGCCCGCTCGTCGATCCTGGAAGGCGCCAAGGCCGACGACATGGGCCTGAAGCGCTTCGCCGACCAGAACCTGCACCCGCACAAGGTTCCGGGCTACGTTTCGGTGACGGTCTCGCTGAAGCCGATCGGCGGCATTCCGGGCGATGCCTCGGCCGACCAGATGGACGTGGTCGCCGATCTTGCCGCGCAGTATGGCTTCGACGAGATCCGCGTCAGCCACGAGCAGAACCTCGTGCTGCCGCATGTCGCGCTCGACGACGTGCCGGCGCTCTATGCGGTGCTGAAGGAAAACGGCCTCGGCACGCCGAACGCCGGTCTCGTCACCGACATGATCGCCTGCCCGGGCCTCGACTATTGCGCGCTTGCCAATGCCCGCTCGATCCCCGTGGCCGAGCGGATTTCGGAACGCTTCGGCGATCCGGACCGGCAGGCGCTGATCGGCCCGCTGTCGATCAAGATCTCCGGCTGCATCAACGCCTGCGGCCACCATCACGTCGGCCACATCGGCATCCTCGGCGTCGACCGCAAGGGTGAGGAATTCTACCAGATCACCCTCGGCGGCTCGCCCGACGAGACGGCCTCCATCGGCGAAATCGTCGGCAAGGGCTTCTCGACCGACGAAATCGTCGACGCCGTGGAAAGGGTCGTCGACACCTATGTGGCCCAGCGTTCCAGTGCCGACGAGACGTTCCTCTCGTTCTATCGCCGCGTCGGTGAAGCCCCGTTCAAGGAGGCATTGTATGGCGATGCTTGATGCCGTGAAATTTGCCGTCGAGCCGGAAGAAGTGCCGCGTACGCTCGCGCGCGAACTTTCGGCCGAATACGAGAATGCGACCAGCCACGAGGTGATCGCAGCCGCGGTGGACAAAATCTTCCCCGGCGAGATCGCACTCGTCTCCAGCTTCGGCGCGGAATCCGCCGTCCTCCTGAAGCTTGTCTCCGATATCGACCGCCATATCCCGGTCGTCTTCCTCGACACAGGCAAGCTCTTCGGCGAGACGCTGCGCTACCGCGACAGGCTCGTCGACCAGTTTGACCTTACGGACGTGCGGACGATCAAGCCGGAGCCGAAGCGCCTCAAGGACGTCGATCCCGAAGGCGGGCTGTGGCTGCACGATACCGACCGCTGCTGCCAGATCCGCAAGGTGGAGCCGCTCACCTTCGCCATGGAGGGCTTTTCCGCCTGGTTCACGGGCCGCAAGCGCTTTCAGGCCGAGACGCGGGCGAAGCTGCCGCTGTTCGAGGCGGAGGGCGCGCGCATCAAGGTCAACCCGCTGGCCGGCTGGAGTTCGAGCGAGGTCAAGGCCTTTCGGGCCGAGCACGACCTGCCGCCCCATCCGCTCGTCGCCGAGGGCTATCTCTCGATCGGCTGCATGCCCTGCACCGACCGGGTGGCCGAAGGCGAGGACGAGCGCGCCGGGCGCTGGCGCGGCCAGAGCAAGACGGAATGCGGCATCCACCTCGGCCTCGTCGGCCGGGAATTTGACGGCAGCGGGATCTGATCGTTATGACCATTGCCATGACAAAGATTGAAGCTGACACCCTGCCGGCGAGCGACGCCGGATCCGATGTCTTCCGCGACGGCGCCTTCGTGGCGGATGACTGGACGATCCTTGCCGACGACGCGGAGATCCCCTCCGAGGGCCGCGTCTTCCTGCCGCTTGCCCGCTTCCTCGAGACGGTGGAAAGCCTTGAGGGCGACAACCGGCCCGTCGGCGTCGTCCTGCAGCCGGGCGAACGCACGGACGCGCTGGCGCCGTATCTGGACCGCGTTGCCGCGATCGCGCTCGTCTTTCCGAAGTTCGCGGACGGACGCGCCTATTCGCATGCCAACCTGCTGCGTGACAAATACGGCTATCAGGGCACCCTTCGGGCGGTGGGCGACGTGCTGATCGACCAGATCGGCCCTATGCGCCGTGTGGGCTTCTCGGAGTTCAAGGTCGTCAACGAGCCGACGCGCAAGGCGCTCGTCGAAGGCCATGACCCGGAGGTCAAGCTCTACTACCAGCCCGCGGTCCGCAAGGAACCGCCGGCCGGGACGCGCCCGTGGATGCGCAAGGCTCCGGACTGATCCGGGCCATTCTCATTCGTCGTTGAACGCAGAAAGCCTGCCCCACTCGCGTGGGACAGGCTTTTTTGTTGCTTCGCTGAAGGCCCCGATCAGACGTGGGCGCCAGCGAGTTCGGCCTCGGTCAGCGCGCCCGGGCCCCGCGTCGCGCCGGGCGGGCACTTGCCGAGGATGATCATACCGAGCACCTCGTCCTTGGTCACGTCCGTCGTCTTGGCCGAGCCGACCAGCTTGCCGTTCTTCATGACGCTGACACGGTCCGCGAGATCGAAGACGTCGTGCAGGTCGTGGCTGATCAGGAAGATGCCGAGGCCCTGGCGCTTCAGTTCCTTGATGAGGTCCGCAACCTGTGCGGTCTCCTGCGGCCCGAGGGCGGCGGTCGGCTCGTCCATGATCAGAATCTTGGCGTCGAAATACAGCGCGCGGGCGATCGCCACCGACTGGCGCTGACCACCCGACAGGCCCTTCACCGGCTCCTTGAACTTGCGGAAGTTCGGGTTGAGCCGGCCCATGACCTTGCGTGCCGCCGCTTCCATGGCGACGTCGTCGAGCGTGCCCCAGGGGGTCATCAGCTCACGGCCGAGGAAGAGGTTGGCGGCCGCATCCACGTTGTCGGCGAGCGCCAGCGTCTGGTAGATCGTCTCGATTCCGTAGGCCTTGGCGTCGCGCGGCGAAGAGATATCCGCCTTTTCGCCATTGATGCGGATTTCGCCGGCATCGGCCTTGTAGGCGCCCGAGAGGATCTTGATCAGGGTCGACTTGCCGGCGCCGTTGTGGCCCAGCAGACCGACGACCTCGCCCGGCTTCAGGTCGACCGAGACGCCGTCGACGGCATGGACGCCGCCGAAGGCGATGGAGATGTCGCGCATCTCGACGAGAGGGGTTCCGTCATTGCTCATGGTGTGTTCCCTCACTTGATCCGGCGGCGGTAGACGCTGTCGAGCCAGACGGCGATGACCAGAACGATGCCGACGACAATGTTCTGCAGCGGAGTGTCCATGCCGAGCAGCACCATGCCCGACTGCAGGCTCTGCATCACCAGCGCACCGATCATGGCGCCGGCGATGGTGCCGGAACCGCCGGCAAGCGACGTGCCGCCGATGACGGCCGCAGCGATCGTGTAGAGTTCGTCGAGCGTGCCCTGGGCGTTGGTAGCCGACGTCAGGCGTGCCGTCGAAATGGCGGCGCCGACGGCAGCGAGCGCGCCCATCAGCGCGAAGACCATCATCGTGACGCGGCGGGTGTTGATGCCCGCGAGTTCCGCCGCCTCCGGGTTGCCGCCGATGGCGAAGACATAGCGGCCAAAGCGGGTGCGGGTGGCGATGAAGGTCATGAGGATCGCGATGCCGATGGCAAGCAGCACCGGAACGGCATAGCCGAAGGAGATCTGAAGGCCCTCCGGCGGCACCTCGATGCCCTGCGCCTCGGCGTAGCGCGCGGCCAACGGACCGGGCAACGTATAGGCGTTCACGACCATGGTCGCCGCGATGACCACGAGGCTGCCGACACCGGCCGTGGCGAATTCCGCCCAGATCGGCTTCAGCGGGAAGCTGAAGCGCTTGCGCTGGCGGCGGGCATGGACCGTGGCAAGCACGATGAAGAAGATGGCGACGGCAGCAATGACCCAGCTCCAGGTCGCGCCGATCGAGCCGTTGGCGCCGCCGCCGATGAGCTTGAAATTGTCGTCGGTGAGCGGAATGGTCTTGCCGCTCGCGACCCACCAGGCCGCACCGCGCCAGACGAGCAGGCCGCCGAGCGTCACGATGAAGGCAGGCACGCCCATGAAGGCGATGACATAACCCTGCACCGCACCGATAAGCGCACCGACCAGGACGCCGATGGCAAGGGTGACCACCCAGATCATCGGATTGTCAAAGCCGAAGGCCGGCGTGATCCACTGCGTCTGCGCGACGGCCATGATCATGCCGGTGACGCCGAGGATGGAGCCCACGGACAGATCGATGTTGCGCGTGACGATGACGAGCACCATGCCGGTCGCCATCACCGAGACGGAGGCCGTCTGGACCGAGAGGTTCCAAAGATTGCGGGCCGTCAGGAAGGTGCCGCCGGACAGGATGTGAAAGCCGATCCAGATCACGGCAAGCGCGGCCACCATGCCGAGGAAGCGGACATCCACCTCCATCGCGGACAGGATCGATGTCGGCTTGACCCGTGGCGGCGCTCCGCTCGACACCGAGGCCTGCCCGGTTGCGTTGTTGCTCATTTTCCACTCCCCTATGCGTCAACCTTTTGCGGTTGCTTCTGCTGCCAGCCATTCTAGACCGGCAACCGGCATATGCGAAGACGGACCGCGCGGAGAAGACCACCCGGTTGTCCATGCCGACCGAAAAGATTGAAGCGGATCGAATGCCCGGGACAGCCGATGTGCATTCGACCATCCCTCCCGGCGTCTTCGCGGCGACGGCGTCTCGCCAGCCCCGCAGTCATGCTTGCCTACGCCCACACGCAGATCGGCTGGACCGTCCAACCGAAGCGGAAGTCTGTGTCCGGCGGGCATGGCCCGCCGGACACGATCCTAATTTCAGTCGCAGGCGGCGACCGAACCGGGCTTGACGCCCTGGCACAGCGCGTCCTTGCCGATCCAGCCGGCTTCCACCACGACGTTGAGATTGTCCTTGGTGATCGCGATCGGGGTCAGGAACTGGGCGTTCATGTCAACGCCGTTCGGCCCGCCATTGAACTTCACCGTGCCCGCCACCTTGTCCAGGGCCGTGCCATTGGCGAGTTCGACGGCAATTTCGGCCGCCTTCTTGCCAAGCTCACGGGAGTCCTTCCAGACCGACACGGTCTGGGTGCCGAGCGCGATGCGGTTCAGCGCCGCAAAGTCAGCGTCCTGTCCGGAAACCGGAACCGAACCGTCGAGGCCCTGGGCTGCGAGGGCCGCGATGGCGCCGCCAGCCGTGCCGTCATTCGAGGCGACCACGGCGTCGACCTTGTTGTCGTTCGCCGTCAGGATCTGTTCCATGTTCTTCTGGGCGTTGGCCGGAAGCCAGCCGTCCGTATAGGCCTCGCCGACGTTCTTGATCTTGCCGCTGTCGATGGCCTCCTGCAGCACTTCCATCTGGCCGGAGAAGAGGAAATCGGCGTTCGGGTCGGCGGCCGAGCCCTTGATGAAGGCGTAGTTGCCTTCCGGCTTCACCTTGAAGACCTCACGGGCCTGGATGCGCCCGACTTCCTTGTTGTCGAAGGTCAGGTAGTAGGCATAGGGAATTTCGATCAGGCGGTCATAGCCGACCACCGGAATGCCCTCGTTCTGGGCCTTGGTGATCGCCGGGCCGATGGCCGAGGAGTCCTGCGCCAGAATGATCAGCGCGTTAGCGCCCTGGGCGATCAGGCTCTCGACGTCGGTGAGCTGCTTGGCCGGCGAGGACTGCGCGTCCGCCGAGATATACTTGGCACCGGCAGCGTCAAGCGCGGCCTTGATCGCGGCCTCGTCGGTCTTCCAACGCTCTTCCTGGAAGTTCGACCAGCTCACGCCAACCACGAGATCGGCAGCGAAGGCGCCGGTGACGGCGGTGGTCGCAAGAAAAGCGGCAGCGGCCACGGACAAAATCCGAGTCATCATTATCCTCCCTGGCAAGTCCGGCTGCCCTTGTTTGGGGCAACTCGTTTGCACTCAGTTCCACGAGGGCTCCTCAAGGCCCACGCCCAGCGACTTGCGAAGAATTTATTTCGAAGTCAAAAAAATTGTGGATCCAAATTCGGGCCGATGTCAATATCCATTCGAGCGATCGTTCACTTTCGATGAAACGGCGCTCAAATTGCGTGCTGCACTCAAACAGTGCACCCCGGCCTGGCGCCGTCTCCCGCTCCGATGCACCTTGCAACAGCGCGACAGGACGGATGACGCCAAGGGCTTGGCCGGAGGCTGAAAATCGGGCATGCCGTCGTAACTTTGCAGGACCAGCCCCGGAGAGGGCGGCAGCATTGTCCAGCGACGTGTGTTGCGTAGCGCCGGAACCGCAATGGTCCGTCGGCGCTCGGGAGGAAAAAGGGACATGACCCACCGCAGGCCCTGGCGCGGCCAGAAGGAGCTTCGCGCCGACACGGACCAAGTTCGCAGGCACAACCGCTCGCTGGTGCTGGCAGCGCTGCGCCGGCATGCGCCCATCGCCCGCGTCGACCTGGGCGCGGCGACCCAGCTCTCTCCGGCCACGATCACCGCGATCACCGCCGATCTCATCCAGGAAAACATCGTCGAGACCGTCACCCTCGACACCGATGCCGCACAGACGTCCGCCACGGAGGCGCCGCGCAAGCCCACCGCCGCCCGCGGCCGGCCCCGCGTCATGCTGCAGCTCAACCGGCGCACCGCCTTCGTGCTCGCCGTCAAGATCACCATGAACAAGGTGGTGCTGGTCCTTGCCGACTATCTCGGCGCCATCGTCGCCCAGCGCACGCTGACACCGGAAACGCTGAAGGAAACGCGGACCAGCTTTCCCCGTTTCGTCGTCGGCGCGATCCACGACTTTCTCGGCGAGGAGAAGATCCGGCTCAAGGACCTTGCCGAGATCGGCATCGGCGCCCAGGGCGTCGTCGACACCAACAAGGGCTCGATCGCCTGGTCGCCGGCCTTCTCCGACCGCGACATCGAGCTGGTGAGACCGGTCGCGCGCGCCTTCGGCATTCCCTGCTTCATCTCCAACGACGGCAACATGATCGCCCAGGCGTTGAACTGGTCGGATCCGGAGCGCTATGGCGGCACGTTCGCCGTCATCTTCGCCGAATATGGCGTCGGCATGGGTCTCTTCGTCGGCGGCCGGCTCCATGCGGGCGCCAACGGGTCGGCCGCCGAGCTCGGCCATGTCAATCACGTGCCCGGCGGCCCCTTGTGCAGTTGCGGCCGGCGCGGGTGCCTGGAAGCCTTCACCGCCGACTACGCGATCGTGCGCGAGGCGCGGCAACTGCCTCCGGACAGCGATCCGCTCGAAATCCGGCCGACGCCGGAGGAGCTTGTGGTCATCGAGAATGCGGCGCGGGACGGCGACGAGCGTCTTGCCGGCATCTATCGCAATGTGGGCGTTGCGCTCGGCTACGGCCTTGCCCGCCTGATGGCGATCATCAACCCGGACCGCATCATCATCACGGGGGCCTCGGCGCGCGCCTACGAACTGATCGAGGGCGGCCTCATGAGCGGGATCGAGGAAGCGGTGGTCGAGGATCTCAGGTGCAACACCCGGATCGAGACCCTGCCCTACGACCAGGACCTCATCATCGCAGGCCTCATCGCCGATGCGCTGGCCCGCCTCGACCACGACGTCTTCGCCCTGCCGCTCGCCGCGCGGCTTGCCGCCCTCGAGCCACAGGGAGCGCGGTGATGCGGTCTCTTCTTGCCGGTGCGACCCTGACCCTTGCCCTCGTTTCTTCGGCTGTTGCCGGCGACCCGCCCTGGGCGGAACGCACCCTCACCGATCCGCTCGACCTCGGCACCGTGGCCAGGGAGGGAGACGCCGCCATCGATGCCCTGATCACGCGGGGCGGCGAGCTTTTCGGGGCGAAGTTCACGACGCTCGACGGCGCGGGGCGGCCGATGGCGACGCAGGCGATCGTGCCGACCAAGCGCAAGCGGCCGGGGGCCAACACCTTCCAGCGCACGTCGGGCCTCGACGCCAATGCCTGCTCGGGCTGCCACAACGAGCCGATCACGGGCGGCGCCGGCGAATTCGTCGGCAACGTCTTCGTCTCCGAAGGCTTCGAGAGCGCCGAATTCGACAGTCTCGACCCGCAATTTTCCTCCGAGCGCAACACCAATGCCCTGATGGGCGCCGGATTGATCGAGATGCTCGCCCGCGAGATGACGGCCGAGTTGCACACCATTCGGCAGGAAACACTGCGGAAGGCACGAGCCAGCGGCGAGCCCGTCACCGAACATCTGATCGCCAAGGGGGTCGACTTCGGCTCGATCACCGCCGCCCCCGACGGCATGCTCGACATCACGAAGATCGAGGGGATCGACAGCGATCTCGTGTTACGGCCCTTCAGCCAGAAGGGCGTCTTCGTCAGCCTGCGCCAGTTCACGGTCAACGCGCTGAACCAGCATCACGGCATTGAGGCTGTAGAACGCTTCGGAAAGCGCTGGACGGGCGCCGACGATTTCGACGAGGACGGCTACAAGGACGAGGTTTCCGACGGCGATATCTCCGCCATGGTCGCCTGGCAGGCAACATTGCCGACGCCGACCCGCCGGCAGGACATTCCCGAGAGCTGGAAAGCCGCCGCCGCACAGGGCGAAGAGCTTTTCGGCAAGACCGGCTGCGCCGCCTGCCACCGCCCTTCCCTGCCGCTCGACGGCCTCGTCTTCACCGATCCGGGACCGTCCGACATGGCGGGCACGCTGAATGCGTCCGAGGTCGACACACCCATCTCGATCGATTTTGCACGCTTCGACTGGGTGGCGAAGCTGCCGCGCGACGAGATGGGGCGCGTGCTCGTTCCGCTCTTCGGCGACCTTCGCCGGCACAAGATCGCCGACCAGCGCAACGACCGGCTCGGCAACGAATTGCTGGCCCAGCGCTTCGTGGCGCGCGACGACTTCATGACGGCGGAACTTTGGGGCATCGGGTCCACGGCGCCCTACGGCCATCGCGGCGACATGACGACGCTGGACGAAGTGATCCGGGCGCATGGCGCGGAAGGGGCTGACGCGGCGAAGGCCTTTGAGGCGCTTGCCGAGGACGACCGGTCGGCGATCATCGCCTTCCTCAAGACCCTGGTGATCGAGGACAGCGAGAAGGTGGGCCAATGATGAACCAACCCGCTATTCGGGGCATCTTTGGAGTGCTGGCCGCGCTTCCCGCCCTCCTCGCAGCTCCCGCATTCGCCGACGAAACGCTGGTGCGCCAGCCGACCTCCGACATTCCGTCGATGCATGAGGAAGCCGCCAGCGCCGGTGTGCAGCAGGTCTATGACGGCCCTTGGGAATTCTTCGTCGGCGGCGGCGTTGCCGCCTTCGACTGCAACGGCGACATGAAGCCTGAGCTCTTCATCGCCGGCGGCAAGAACCCGGCCAAACTGTTTTCCAACGACAGCCTCGTTGGCGGTCCGCTGGCCTTTCACGAAATCCCGACCGGCCTCGACGAACGTCTGACGACGAAGATCCTCGGCGCCTATCCGCTCGACATCGACGGCGACGGCCATATGGATCTGGCGGTCATGCGGCTTGGCGAAAACCTGCTCCTCAAGGGTGGGCCGGGCTGCCATTTCGAGGTCGCCAACCGGGCTTTCGGCTTTGACGGCGGCCGGGCGTGGACGACGGCCTTTGCGGCCGAATGGGAGAAGGACCAGGCCTTCCCGACACTCGCCTTCGGCAACTATGTCGACCGTTCGCAGCCGGGCTCGCCCTGGGGCACCTGCCATGACAACGACCTGTTCCGGCCGCAGCCCGGCGACCGCCCGCGCTACAGCGAGCGCACGGTGCTCACGCCCGGCTACTGCACGCTGTCGATGCTCTTCACCGACTGGAACCGCTCCGGCGAGCCGTCGCTGCGCATGACCAACGACCGGCAATATTATCGCGGCGGCGAGGAACAGCTCTGGGCCGTCCCGCCGGGCAAGCCGCCGAGGCTCTACGGCAAGCGGGACGGCTGGGAGCATCTCACCATTTGGGGCATGGGCATTGCCCAGTTCGACCTCAACGTCGACGGCGCGCCGGAATATGCGCTCACCTCCATGGGCGACACCAAGCTGCAGACGCTGGACGACGAGGCGGAGGAGGACCGGCCGGTCTATCGCGACGAGGCTTTCGACAAGGGCGCGACGGCGCACCGGCCCTATATCGGCTCCAACATCTATCCCTCGACCGGCTGGCATTCGGAATTCGCCGACTTCAACAACGACAGCCTGATCGATCTCTTCATCGCCAAGGGCAATGTGGAGGCAATGCCGGACTTTGCCGCCTTCGATCCGGACAACCTGCTGCTTGGGCGCTGGGACGGCACCTTTGCCGAGGCCGGCGACAAGGCCGGGATCGCACGCGACACCAAGGGGCGCGGCGGCGCGGCGGTCGACCTCAATCTCGACGGCCAGCTCGATCTCGTCGTCATCAACCGCGGCCAGCCGGCCAGCCTTTTCCGCAATCTCGGCGTCATGACGGACGGCAAGCCGCGCCCGATGGGCAACTGGCTGGAAATCCGGCTGAAGGCGAAAGGCGGCAACGTCGATGGCGTCGGGTCGAAGATCACAGTCAAGACCGGAACCCAGACGATGCCCCGCGACGTGCTCGTCGGCGGCGGCCATGCCTCCGGTCATCTCGGCTGGACGCATGTCGGCGTCGGAACCTCCGAGCGCGCGCAAATCCGCGTCCAGTGGCCGAACGGCGACTGGAGTCATCCCTACCGGGTGTTCGCCAACCAGTTCGTCGTGATCGAGCAGGGCGCGGCGGATGCCAAATACTGGTATCCGGCCGACTAGCGCCTTTCCGGCATCGCCCGCTGACCCTAGGTCAGTTCATGGTCGACGGCACCAACAGCTTGGGGCCGGCGGGCGAGGTTTCCTCGACCACGGACAGGAAGGCCTTCATGCCCGCGGCATGCCGGCCGCGGCGCGCCGCTTCCCGGGCATCGCCCGAGCTGGCCCATTCCAGATAATCGACCCATTCGTCGGCCGCGCCGCGCGCAAGCCGCCGCCGGATGAACCCCGGACAGGTCTTGAGGAATTCCGTCGCCGCATTGACAGCAGCCAGGAACTCGGCCTCCTCGATGCCGTCCCGCAGCTTCAGGGCCTGAAGCTCGATCACGCTACGCTGGCCGGCTGCACCGGCTCGAACCGGCTGGAACGGCACGTGACCCAGCGGCTGCGCCGACGAGGCCTGAACGGGTATCCCGATTTCGTCGTCGTTCTTCAGGCTGCTCCGCGTTCCGCAACTGACGCCGATCATGCGGCCGGCGATCTCGATCAGCTCGCGGCGCGTGTCCGGCTTGACGCAGACCTCGTCCGCCCCGGCTTCCAGAGCCTGCCTGTGCACGTCTTCCTCGTTCGAGGTCGTCAGAACGATGACGCGAATGCCGCCGAACTCGAGCGAATTGCGCAAGGTCCTCAGGAAACCGATGCCATCGATCACCGGCATGTTGAGGTCGAGGACGATGAAATCGGGAAGGTCATCGACGACGTCATGCCACGTCATGAAGTTGATGGCTTCAAATCCATTGGCGACGCCATGACAGCGCACGCGCACATTGCAGCGCGGCGCGGCGGTCGCGAATGCATTTTGCAGAAGCTTCATGTCGTCGACGTCATCCTCGACGATCAAGATGTGGCACGGCTCGTCGCAACTGGGCAGACGCGCCGCTTGCGGTTCGAACGTTGTCATCATGCCTTTCACCCCGGCCTGCGCGAATGGTTGGCACTGTGTTATAGGTTGGCGGCACAAGTATGGCGCCGCAAGGGGGCATGATAGCTCATTATTGCGAAAGGCTTGCAAGCAATTTTGACGGTCCAGTTCGTCGCAGGAATTGGCGCGCGAAGCCTGCTGCAAGGCAGCATCGCAACGCACCTGCGGCAAGTCCTTGCAGCGTCATCCTGCCGGTTTCAATTTTCTTGCATCCGGAGACCCTTTGATCCAAGAGATTGTGCAAATTTGCACAATCGGCCTTGCCGCCGGAAGACCGTTGCGAGGAGCGCCAAAGGCATGAGCCATCCCGACTGGGACCATCTGCGCGTGTTTCTCGCCGTTGCGCGGGCCGGTCAAATTCTCGGCGCCGCGAACCGGCTCGGCCTCAATCACGCCACCGTCGGGCGCCAGATCACGGCCCTTGAAACGTCGCTCGGGACGGCGCTGATCGAACGCCATTCGACGGGCTGCACGCTGACGCCGGCCGGCGAGCGCCTGAGATCCAGCACGGAGGAAATGGAAGCGGAGTTCCTGCGCGTGCAGTCGGATCTGTCGGGCGCCGCAGAGAGCGTCAGCGGCACGGTGCGCGTCGGCGCCCCCGACGGCATCGGCAACTACTTCCTGGCACCGGCCCTCTCCAGCCTTGCCAGCCGGCATCCTGATCTCGTCGTCGAGCTTGCGCCCCTGCCCCGCACCTTTTCGCTGTCGCGCCGCGAGGCCGACATCGCGATCAGCCTCGACCGGCCGGCGCACGGGAAACTGATCGTCAAGAAGCTGACCGACTATACGCTGAGCGTCTATGCGACGAAGACCTACCTGGCCGCGCGCGGCGAGCCGGCCAGCCTCGACGATCTTGCCGGCCATGTGGTCATTTCCGGCATCGAGGAGCTTTCCTATTCCAGCGCCCTGCGCTATTCGGAAGCCCTGACCCGGACGGCCGGCATGCAGTTTTCCTGCGCCAGCATTTCGGGACAGCTCGAAGCCATCCGCAGCGGCAACGGCATCGGCATCGTCCACGACTATGTCGCGAACGGCATGCCGGACCTCGTGCGGCTGCTGCCGGACGTGCGCTTCCGCCGCACATACTGGATCATCAGTCACGCCGACACCCACCAGAGCCGGCGGATCGCCGCGGTCTATCGCTTCATCGTGGACCGTATCTCCGCGACCCGGGCGATCTTCGACGCGGACAGCTGATCCATTCCTTTCGCCCGGCCGATCCGGCCGGCAGCCTGCCATCAAGACCGACGGATCCCTTCATGACCTTCCCAGACCCCGGACTTCTCCTGGCCGCCGAGCTTGCGGCCGTTTTCGTGGGAATGTCGAAGGGCGGGCTTCCGGTCATGGGCATGCTCGGCGTTCCGGTTCTCTCGCTCGCCATGTCCCCGGTCACCGCGGCCGCTTTGCTGCTGCCGATCTATATCGTCTCCGACGTCGTCGGCCTCTATCTCTACCGGCGGGAGTTCAGCGGCCGAAACCTCAAGATCCTGCTGCCCTTCGCGCTGATCGGCGTTGCCATCGGCTGGGCGACGGCCTCGATCATCTCGGAGCGCTGGGTGACCCTTCTCATCGGCCTTCTCAGCCTTGCCTTCTGCATCGACAGCTGGCTGAAGCGCAAACGGACGCTTCCGCCGCGCCCGGCCGATATTCCGCGCGGTGCCTTCTGGGGGACCATCGCGGGCTTCACCAGCTTCATCTCCCATTCCGGCGGGCCGCCCTACCAGATGTATGTGCTGCCGCAGAAGCTGCCGAAGATGGTGTTCGCCGGCACGTCGACCATTCTCTTTGCCATCATCAACTGGGCGAAGCTGCTGCCCTACTGTGCCCTTGGCGAGTTCAGCAGCGACAACATGGAAGTCGCCGCGCTCCTCGTTCCTGTCGCGCTCATTTCGACCTATGCCGGCTACCGGCTGACGCGCATCTTGCCGGAAGAACTCTTCTTCCGGATCATCCTCGGCGCGCTCTTCCTGATTTCGCTGGAACTCATCTACAAGGGGCTGGCCGGCTGAGGCCGGCGTCTGCCCGCCGCTTGCCCGCCAACGCCAATTCTCAGGCCGGGATGTATCTGCCTGCAAAACGGGCCTGATACATCCGGTGACACTTTTATGCGTATACACTGTCAGGAATTGAGCGATATTGCTCCCATGTTCCATTGGTATTTTCTGGAGACGCCTTCACATGGCCGCGTGGAAACAAGCGCTTGTTGCCGTTTGCGTGATTGTTGCCGCCGCGACCCTTTGGGTCCGATTTGACACCGAGGCCGCAGGCCGCCTTGTCGGCTGGGGAGTCCCGGCCAGCGTCATCGCCCTGGTCGCTCCCGAGCAGCCCACGGGCGCCGATGCGGCCAAGGCCGGCGGCCCGTCTGCGGCGGGCGCAGGGCGGCGCGGACCGGGCGGTCCGGCCCCGGTGCTGACCGCAGAAGTCACCGAAGCCATTACCAACGACCGCGTGCGCGCCATCGGCACCGGCGAGGCGGTCAAGACGGTCAAGCTCTTCCCGCGCGCCAGCGGCATGGTCACCACGGTCGGCTTCACCGCCGGCCAGAAAGTCGAGGGCGGCGCGGTGTTGCTGCAGCTCGACGACGACGCGGAGGCCATCGCGCTTCAAAAGGCCGAGGTGACGCTGGCCGACGCACAGCGCAAGGTGGATCGCTACGACCGCCTCGCGACCGGGAGCGCCGTCTCCGCCGTCGACCGCGAAACGGCGCGCTCGGAGCTTGCCAGCGCCAATCTCGCCGTCAGGCAGGCGCGGCTCGACCTCGATCACCGCATCGTGCGCGCGCCCTTTGCCGGCGTCCTTGGCCTGTCCAATGTCGAGGCCGGCGACCTCGTCACATCGACCACCGAAATCGCCACCATTGACGACCGCAGCAGACTGAAAGTCGAATTCCGGGTGCCGGAAACCTATGCGTCCGACGTCACGCTCGATCAGCAGGTCGACGCGACGACCCCGTCGCGTCCCGGCAAGGTCTTCCACGGAACGGTGATGGCGATCGGCAGCCGCGTCGAGGCCGACAGCCGGACGCTGCCGGTTCAGGCCGCGATCGAAAACGACGACGACGATCTCAGACCTGGCATGTCCTTCCTGGTCGAACTGCACTTTTCGGGCGACCATTTTCCCGAAGTCCCCTCGGTCGCGGTCCAGTGGGACAAGCAAGGCACCTTCGTCTGGCGCATTCAGGACGGCGTGGCCGAGCGCGTCGGCGTGACGATCGTCGAGCGCAACATGACGACGACGCTCGTCGCCGGCGACCTCAAGCCGGGCGACATCGTGGTGCAGGAAGGCGTGATGCGACTGCGCCCCGGCGCCAAGGTTCTCGATGTCGAGGCTCCGGCGGCGACGCCGGACAACGGCGGGGGGACGGCCAGTCCCGACAAGGTCTCCAGCGAGAGCTCGTCTCTCAAGTCGCCGAGCTGAGGACAGAGACGATGTCGGAACGCAGCGCCGCCTTCACCGCCCTTTTCGTCCGGCGCCCGGTTCTGGCGCTTGTTATCAACGCGCTCATCGTCGTTGCCGGCCTCGCGGCCTTCAACGGCATCGAAATTCGCGAGCTGCCGAATATCGACCGGCCGATCGTCACCATCACGACGACCTATGACGGCGCAGCGCCGGAGACGATCGATACCGAGGTGACGTCGGTCATTGAGGGGGCTGTCGCCCGCGTCGCGGGGGTCGCGTCGATTTCCTCGTCATCGCAGTCCGGCCGCTCGCGCGTGACCGCGGAATTCGGTGACAATGTCGACATCGAAACGGCCGCAAACGACCTGCGCGGCGCCGTTGACCGGGTGCGCAATACCCTGCCCGACGATGCCGACGATCCGCAGGTGGTCAAGTCCGACGCCGACAGCGATCCGATCATGCGCGTCGCCATCCTTTCCGACACGATGTCGATCGAAAATCTCACCACCCTCGTCGACGACCGGATCACGGACCGCCTTTCCGCCGTCGACGGCGTCGCCGATGTCCAGGCCTATGGCGACCGGGAGGCGATCTTCCGCGTCGACGTGGACGAAGCGGCGCTGGCGGCGAGGGGGCTGACGCTTGCCGACCTCGTCACGACACTCAGCTCCGTCACCTTCGACGCACCGGCCGGATCGCTGAGGACCGGCGACCAGGCGCTGATCGTGCGCGCGGATGCCCGCGTCATCACAGCCGAAGCCATGGGCGACCTTCTGGTCGACGCCTCGACGCGGGTCCGCGACATCGCCTACGTCAGCCGCGGCCCGGACATCAACTCGACCCAGCTCAGGGTCAACGGACGGGTCGGCATCGGCCTTGGCATCATTCGCGCCTCGGGCTCCAACACGATCGACATCTCCAACAACGTGCGCCAGGCGGTTGCCGACCTGCAGGCGACCATGCCGAAGGGCGTCGAAATCCGGGTCACCAGCGACGACGCGACCTTCATCAACGGCGCGCTGCACGAGGTGGAGATCGCCCTCGGGCTCGGCATCGCGGTTGTCGTGCTGGTGATCTATCTCTTCCTTGCCGACGCGCGTGCGACCTTGATCCCGGCCGTCACCATTCCCGTCTCGCTGATCGGCACGCTGGCGGCGATCTGGCTTGTCGGCTTCTCGATCAACATCCTGACATTGCTCGCGCTGGTGCTGGCGACCGGCATCGTCGTCGACGACGCCATCGTCGTTCTCGAAAACATCGTCCGCCAGCGCCATCTCGGCCTCAAGTCCCGGGCGGCGGCCGTGGTCGGAACTCAGGAGGTCTTCTTCGCCGTGCTGGCGACGACGGCAACGCTTGCCGCCGTCTTCGTGCCGATTTCCTTCCTGCCCGGACAGGCCGGCGGTCTCTTCCGCGAATTCGGCTTCGTGCTGGCGATGGCGGTGGCGATTTCGTCGATCACGGCCCTCACCTTCGCGCCGATGCTCGCGGCCTATGTCCTGCCGGAAAGCAGCAGCGGGCATGGCGAAGGCAACCTTCTGGGCCGTGCCCTCAACGCGGTTGGCGCCGTGCTGGCCCGCATCTATTTCGCGATCCTGCGGGCAGCGCTCGCCTTGCCGCTTGTCGTGATCGTCCTCTGCCTTCTCTTCGGCGCGGTCGCCTATGTCAGCTTCAAGGCACTGCCGCAGGAACTGACGCCCTCGGAAGACCGCGGCGTGATCCTGATGCGAGTCAGCGCGCCGCAGGGCGTTTCCATCGACTACATGTCGCGGCAGATGGACCAGATCAACGCCATCCTGAAGCCCTACCGCGACAGCGGCGAGGCCCAGGCCGTGCTGACGATCGCCGGGCGCGGGACCCAGCTCAACTCCGGCTTCGTGGTCATGACGCTTGCCGACTGGGCCGAACGCGAACGCGGCCAGCAGGCGATCGCCCGCGAGATCAACGCCAAGCTCGCCAAGCTGCCGGGCATGCGGGCCTTCGCCTTCTCGCCCAACAGCCTCGGCATCCGGGGCGGCGGCCAGGGCCTCAGGGTCGGCATCCTCGGCCCGACCTATGAAGGCCTGCAGGAAGAGGCAGGCAAGATGATCGCGGCGATGAACGCCAATCCGGCGTTCGACGGGCCCCGCCTCGACACCGATCCGACCCAGCCGCAGCTTTCGATCGATATCAACCGCGAGCGGGTGAAGGATCTCGGAATCTCGCTCGACGACCTGCAGATCGCACTTCAGGCCGTGCTCGACGGGCGCAAGATCGCCGAGGTGAATGTCGCCGGCGACGCGGTGCCGGTGAAGCTGATGTCGACGGCCAATCCGGTCAACGACCCCAAGGATCTGGAAAACCTCTTCCTGCGCTCCGGCGACGGCCGCATGGTGCCGATGAGCTCCGTCGCGACGATCCGCGAGAACGCCTCGGCCCCCGAACTCGACCGCGAGGAGCAGACCCGCGCCGTGACGATCACCAGCAACCTCGGCAATGGCGTCGCCATGCAGGGGGCGCTCGATACGGCACGGCAGATCGCGGCGACCACGCTTGCCCCCGGCTACCGCCTGATCCCGCTCGGCGAGGCGGCGACGCTGGAGGAAACCTCCAGCGGGTTGTCGAAGACCTTCGGCTTTGCCATCGCCATCGTGCTTCTGGTGCTGGCGGCCCAGTTCGAGAGCTTCGTCTCCGCGCTGATCATCATCGCGACTGTCCCCTTCGGCCTTGCCGCCGCCGTCTTCGCCATCCTGCTGACGGGCGGCACGATCAACCTCTACAGCCAGATCGGCCTCGTGATGCTGGTCGGCATCATGGCCAAGAACGGCATCCTCGTCGTCGAGTTCGCCAACCAGCTCCGCGACCAGGGCATGAGCGTTCGCGAGGCCATCGAGGAGGCCTGCCGGGTGCGTCTCAGGCCTGTGATGATGACCATGATCGCCACCATCGTCGGCGCGGTGCCGCTGGTGCTCGCCTTCGGCGCCGGCGCCGAGGCGCGTGTCGCTCTCGGCTGGGTGCTGGTCGGCGGGCTCGGCTTTGCCACGGTCTTCACACTTTTCCTGACCCCGGTCATGTTCCTGCTGCTCGCCCGCTTCTCCAAGCCCCGGGCGACGGGCGAACAACGCCTTGCGAGCGAGCTTGCCGAGGCCGCTACTCTCTCTTCCAAGCCGCCTCGCGAGCCCGAGCCCCCGGCCGCCGGTCTTGCGACTTGACGCCCGATCCGGCGAATCATCACAATCGCGGGTGAGTCGGGCCCTTCATGCCCGGCCGACACCGGACGGCGCCTGCGCCGTCCGGCGGACCTTGCAGCTCCGGGCGCCGATCCTGTTTCGTGTTTGATGGTCGCACAGCCGCAATTCGTTCGAACCGGAGAGGCAATGGGCTCGCCGAGCCTTTCCGCCTGGTCTCCGGTCCGGCATTGAGGCCCTGAACGCACGTTGCCGCGAGCAGACGGGTGATCGGATCGTGCTTCCAGGATTAAATCCGGAGCATGGGTCCAGAGAAGGACGAAAGATGGCGCCCAAGAGAAGAAAGCAGCCCGTCAACAACTTCGCCAATGTCGTTGCCGGCCAGGCCGGCTCGGCTGTCTCGCCCGGAAACAAGCAGCGTCTGGTCCAGACCCTCGAGCGCGCCCTGATCGACCACAAGGCCGGCCGGCTCGATGCGGCCAAGGTCGGCTATGAAAAGGCCTTGAAGGTCGCTCCCAAGCATGGCGATGCGCTGCACCTGCTCGGACTTCTGGTGCGCCGGCAGGGCGACACCGTCAGGTCGCTGGAGCTGATCACCAAGGCCATCGAGGCCCGCCCCAATGTCGCGCCCTACTATTCGTCCCGCGGCGGCGTCTACGCCGACCTGGAGGACTTCGATCTTGCGCGCGCCGATTTCCTCAAGGCCATCGAAATCGACGACCAGCATCCGGAATTCTGGCTGCGGCTAGCCCGGATCGAGGCGCGTGCGGAGAACCTCAGGGAAGCGCTCAACGCCGTCAACAAGTCGCTGGACCTCAAGGCGGACAACGCGGAGGCCATACAGACTAAGGCGCATATCTTCACGCTGATGAAGAACTACACCAAGGCGCTTGAGCAGTATCAGGCCGTCCAGGCCCTGCGGCCCGACGAGCGCAAGCCGCTGCGCGACGTCATCGCCTGCATGGTGCTCCTGAAGCAGAATCTCGAGGCGATCGACGTCATCGAGGAGGCGCTGGCCCGCTATCCCGACGACCTGGAGTTCCTGAACTTCCTCGCCTCCTGTTTCGTCCAGCTCGGTCTCTTCGAAGAGGCCAGGCAGGTCATCGAGATCATTCCGCTGGAAAAGCGCGACGCCGCGGTGCTGATCACCGACACGCTCATCGACATGGCGGAGAACCGGTTCGAAGACGCCTACCGCAAGATGATGCCGATCCACCTAGCCGATCCGGATCAGGACAACATCGCCTGGAACCTCTCGCTCATCAATCTGGCGATGGGCAACCTGGAGGCCGGCTGGGATCTCTATGATCGCCGGCTGAAGGTGGAGAACATCGGCGTGCGCGTCATCAAGCTGCCGCTGCCCTTCTGGGACGGCACGCCGCAGCCAGGGGCGAAACTCGTCATCTGGTCGGAACAGGGCGTCGGCGACACGATCCGCATGATCGCGCTGATGCGTCAAGTGGTCCCGCTGGTCGGGTCGGTGACGATTGCCTGCGATGCCCGGCTCACCGGCCTCGTGAAGCGCTCCGTTCCGGCTGTCGAGGCCATTCCGGTCGATCAGCTGCGGACGACCTTTGAGGACTACGACCTGCAGCTCTCGCTCGGCAGCCTGTCGACCTTCTTCCGGCGCCGGGAAGAGGACTTCAACATCGATCCGCGCTACCTCGTGCCGGACGCGCGGCGGCGCCTGGCCTTCGCCCAGACGGCGGCGCGGCTCGGCCCCAACCTCATCGTCGGCATCTGCTGGCGCAGCCGCAACACCCAGGGCCTGCGCAATCACTACTATCTGGACCTCAAGGAACTGGCGCCGATCATCGCCACGCCCGGCGTCTCGGTGATCAACGCCCAGTATAACTGCCAGATCCCGGAGCTTGAGGAATTCTACAACCAGACGGGACTGGTGGTGCACTCCCTGCCCGACCTCGACCAGAAGCAGGACATCGACGGCTCGGTCTCGCTGATCGACTGCTGCGACCTCGTCATCACCGCCAACACGGTGGTCGGCGACGTCGCCGGCGGGCTCGGCCTGCCTTGCTGGCGCTTCGGCGGCCTGCAGGACGCCTTCCTGCTCGGCCGGGACAACCCGCCGTGGAACCCGACGACGACCTTCTTCCCGATTTACGGCGAGAGGAGGCCGCGCGACATCATTCCCGAGCTTTGCCACCGGCTGGAAGCCTTCCGCGATTCCTTCGATCCGTCCACGCAGCGGGTCGCGACGATCCTGCGGGAAGCAGGAGATGCGCCGTCAGCGCCTGCGCCGGGAGAGACGTTCCAGATCCACGCCGACGCGCCGACGCTGTCCTGGGATTGATGCGCCATTTTCACAGCGCGGACCGTCTTGCCCACGGCTCAGGTGCGGCCTTTTCGCCGATCCCTGACCGCGCAGAGAACGACTTCTTCGAGCTGCCGCCCCAGGACAGCGCGGCGGGCCGGTTTCGACGACACCCCACAAGAGGGCGAGATGGACATCAAGGGACTGAGCGAAGACAAGGCCTGGGACTACGAAAACGGCTACTACTGGTTTTCGCCCTATAACCGCATGGCCAAGCAGATCGCCCACTGGGAGCTCTACAAGCGCATCCTCGGGCTGCCGGGCCATGTCGTCGAGCTTGGCGTCTACAAGGGCAGCTCCCTGATCCGGTGGTGCACCTTCCGCGAAATGCTGGAGAACGCCCATGCCAGGAAGATCGTCGGCTTCGACGCCTTCGGGCGCTTTCCAGTCGCCGAGGATGCCACCCGCGACGATGAGACGTTCATCCAGCGCTTCGAGACCGCCGGCGGCGACGGGCTCTCGGTGGAGGAACTCCAGCATGTGCTCGCCCTCAAGGGCTTTGCCAATGTAGACCTCGTCGCCGGCGACGTGATCGAGCAGGTGCCGGCCTATCTGGCGGCCAATCCGCATCTGCGGATCGCCCTCCTCCATCTCGACATGGACGTGGAGACGCCGACGGCCTTCGCTCTGGAAGCCCTGTGGGACCGTGTGGTCGAGGGCGGAGTCGTGATCATCGACGACTACAATGCCGTGGCCGGCGCGACGAATGCGGTCGATGCCTTCTGCAGGGCGCGCGGCATCACGAAGATCGAGAAGACGCCCTACTACACCGTGCCATCCTTCATCGTGAAGTCCACCACCTGAACACCATGGGCCAGCCATGCATCGCGGTGCGGCACTTGCTGCCAAGCGTCTGCGTTAACCATTCGCTAAGGAGTTTTTTGGCAAATTGGCAGGCAAAATCTGCGTCGGTCTTTGTGTGTTCGTGGCGACGCTCCCTGGTGCCTTCCTGGCGAAGGCTTGACGACAAGGCCGCAGAACAATGAAACGGCTCAGCATTCCGCAAATCACCAGCGCTCCGAAGGTCGTGGCCGAAATCGGCTGCAACCACAAGGGCGACATGGCCATCGCCGAAGAGATGATCATGATGGCCGCGACCTTCTGCAAGGTCGACGCCGTCAAGTTCCAGAAGCGCAACAATCGGGAATTGCTGTCGCCGGCCGCCTTCGATGCGCCGCATCCCAATCCGATGCACGCCTACGGGCCCACCTACGGCGAGCACCGCGAGTTCCTCGAGTTCACGGTCGACCAGCACCGCCACCTCAAGGACGTCTGCGAGCGGTTCGGCATCGACTACTCCACCTCCGTCTGGGATGTGACCTCGGCGCGCGAGATGATCACGCTGCAGCCGAAGTTCCTCAAGGTTCCCTCGGCGCTCAACCTCAACTTCGACATGCTGGCCGTGCTGGCCGACGAATACGGTGGCGAGATTCACTGCTCGTTCGGCATGACGACCCACGAAGAAGAAGAGAAGATCATCTCCTTCTTCGAGCAGAAGGGCCGGGCCAAGGACGTCGTCGTCTATGCCTGCACCTCGGGCTATCCGGTCGACTGCGAGGAAGTGTGCCTCTACGAGATCACCCGCCTGCAGGAAGACTACGGCAGCCGCGTCAAGTCGATCGGCTTTTCGGGCCACCACCACGGCATCGCGATCGACGTCGCCGCCATGGTGCTCGGCGCGACCTGGGTGGAACGGCATTTCACGCTCGACCGCACCTGGAAGGGCACCGACCACGCAGCCTCGCTGGAGCCGGACGGCATGCGCCGCGTGACGCGCGACATGCGCAACGTCTCGCTCGCCCTGCGCTACAAGGCCCGGGAAATCATGCCGGTCGAGGTGGCCCAGCGCAAGAAACTGAAATGGGCGGCCGCCTGATCCCGCCGCCCGGCACCACGCCCTCTCCATGACGGTCGTCGCCCTCATCCCCGCGCGCGGCGGCTCCAAGTCGATCCCGCGCAAGAACATCCGTCCGATCGCCGGACGCCCGCTGATCGCCCATGCGGCGATCGCGGCGCATGAGGCGGCCGGCGTCGACGAGGTCGTGATCGCGACCGACGACGACGAAATCGCCTCGGTCGTGCTCGGCCTCGGACTGGAGCGCCTCAGGGTGTTCCTGCGCAGTGCCGAGACCGCGACCGACACCGCCTCGACCGAGAGCGTCATCGACAACTATCTCCAGCACGAGTCGCCCTCGTCGATTGTGCTGATGCAATGCACCTCGCCGCTGACGACGGCCGAGGATATCGACGGCGCGTTGCGGCGCATGGCCGAACAGGGGGCCGACAGCCTCGTCACCGTCGCCCGGCAAAAACGCTTCTTCTGGTCTCTCGCCGACGATGGATCGGCAAGCCCCGTCAATTACGATCCCCGGCACCGGCCGAGGCGGCAGGAGTTCGACGGACAACTCGTCGAGAACGGCGCCTTCTACATCTTCAGCGCTCAAGGATATCGCGCCAGCGGCTGCCGGCTGCATGGCCGCGTCGCCGCGTATGAAATGGCGCCGGAGACGCTGACGGAGATCGACGAGCCGGAAGACTGGCTGGTCGTCGAGAAGCTGCTGACGAGCCGCCAGACACATTCACTCGCCGATCGCGCCCGGAAAATCCGCGTCGTCCTTGCCGATGTCGACGGGGTGTTGACCGACGCGGGGATGTATTATTCGGAGGCCGGCGACGAGCTGAAGCGCTTCAACACGCGCGACGGCGCCGGCTTCTCGTTCCTCAGGGAAGCCGGAATCGTGACGGGCATCGTGACCCGGGAAAACACGCGCCTTGTCGCCCGCCGGGCCGAGAAGCTGAAGCTCGACATCGTCGTGCAGGGGGCGAGCGACAAGCGCCGCGCCATCGAGGCGCTCGCCGGCCACCACCTGATCCATCTCGACGAGATCGCCTATATCGGCGACGACGTCTACGACCTCGAAGCCCTGCAGCATGTCGGGCTGTCGGCCTGTCCGGCGGATGCGGTACCCTCGGTGCGCCATGCGGTGCACCACGTCTGCGCGGCGCGCGGCGGCGAAGGCGCGGTGCGGGAACTTGCCGACCTCATCCTCGCGGCAAGGAGAACCGGCTCCTAGGCCCACCCTGGCCGCCCTCGAACGAGCGGCCAAAATCCTCCGGAAACGCCAATCCGTTGTGGCCGCGACAGGGCTTATCGGCTATGTCGAGTGGCAACCGCACCTCGTCCGTCAATCGCCATCCGTCCTGACCGGAGCATACTGCGCTCAAGCGGCCACGCATGAACGAGACCGCCGTGCTCCAGCTTCAGGGATGCCAGCGGCCTGAAAGGCACTCAATTCGAGTGCACCCTGCTCAGAAGGGTTTTGATGTTCGTAAGCCTGCCCGCCCTCCCCGCTGACGCCGTCCGAAAGGGACTGGGATTCACTCCGGCGGTACAGGACGGCGCCGAGACGGTCACGCAGCGCCTCGTCTGGAAATGGCCGAGACTTGCGAGGGGCAGCACGCTTTGGGTGCGCGCGGGTCAATGTCCGATCGACCTCGAGATCCACCTCTTTGCCGCTGACGGCAGCCTAACCCGTGAGCCGTTGCGGCTCACCGCCTGCAACACCGCTTCCATTTCGATCCGGCCCGACGAGGACAGCCCGGTTCATCGGGTCGAGGTGCGGCTGACGACGCGCCGGCAGACGATCGAAGCGGTCCTGCTGCGCCAGCTTTGGCTCTCCGATTACGTCCAGCCCTGGCTCTTCGACAATGTCGTAGCCGGAGACGATCCGCTCAAGGTCAACGTCCGCTGCGACCTTGAGGGGGATTCCGCCACCGTCGTGACACGGCGCATCCAGTTGCCGGGTTGGGTGCCGCGCTGGATCCCGCAGGTCAAGGCCTCCGAAGCCTCAAGGCTGCTCCAGACGGCGACGGCGCTCGCCGCCCTCGATACGGATGGCAGCGCCTCGCGCCGGGCTCCGCAGGCAGAGCCGCTGATTTCCTTCGTGGTACCGGTCTACAACGCCCTGCCGCGATATCTCGACGATCTGCTTCGCTCGTTCCGGCAACAGGAAGCGGGCCTCTGCGAACTGGTGCTGAGCGACGACGCCTCGCCTTCGGCCGAAACCAGGCGTTGGCTCCAGGACCACCAAACCGAGCCGGGCGTCACCGTGGTCTTCAACGAGACCAACCGCGGCATCGCCCTTGCGACCAACGCCGGCATCGAGCGCGCCCAGGGCCAACGGATCGCGCTTCTCGACCACGACGACGCGATCGTTCCTTTCGCCGCCAGCCGGATCGCCAAGGCGCTCGAGGATCATCCGGAAACGGTCTTCCTTTATACCGACGAGGTCATCACCGATGACGACCTGCGTCCGACCGACCTGTTTTTGAAACCAGCCTTCGATCCGGTGCTGCTGTCGGGCGTGAACTACGTCAACCATTTCTCGGTCTACCGGCGCGACAGGCTGATCGCGCTCGGCTGCCTCAGCGACGGATACCAGGGCTCCCAGGACTACGAACTTCTCCTGCGCTACACGGCGGGGCTTGAAAGGGACGAGATCCGCCATCTGCCGTTCCCGGCCTATCTTTGGCGGCGCAGCGGCGAAACCTATTCGGCCAAGTTCCTCCAAACCGCCACCCAAAATGCCCGCCGGGCGCTCTCCACCGCCTACGGCACGGATGGTCCGCTTCAGGTCACCGGCGCCGTCAATCCCGACCTGCACCGAGTGCGTTTCGATCTGGCCCGAACATCGTGGCCGCTGGTCACGGTCGTCATCCCGAACCGGAACTCCTTCGATCTCATTGCCATGATGCTCGACGGGCTGACGAACCGGACCGACTATCCGAATCTCGAGATCATCGTCATCGACAACGGGTCGACGGACCAGAGAACCCTCGATCTCTATGAAGCGTACAGCGGCAAATCCGTCCCGTTCACCGCCATCGTCGAGACCGAAGCCTTCAACTTCTCACGGTCGGTGAACAAGGGGCTGGCACGAGCGAAGGGCGACATCGTCCTTCTGGCGAACAACGACCTGGAGGTTCTGGAGCCGGACTGGTTGAAGGAGATGGTCTCCTGTTTCGACTATCCCGATGTCGGGATCGTCGGCGCCAAGCTGCTTTATCCGAACCGCCGGATCCAGCACGCGGGGGTCATCGCCGGCTTCGGCCAGCTTGCCGGGCACTGGTTCCTCAACGAGGCGGACGACTATCCCGGTCCCATGGGGCGCCTCTGGGTGCGGCAGTCGATGACGGTCGTCACCGGCGCCTGCATGGCCATCAGCCGGCCGTGTCTCGATGCCGTCGGGACCTTCGATGAAATCGACTTCGCCGTCGCCTACAACGACGTCGACTATTGCCTGAGGGCTCACAAGGCCGGGTTCCGGACCGTCTGGACGCCGTTCGCCAAGCTCGTCCATCACGAATCGGCAACCCGCGGCTCCGACGAGACGCCGGAGAACATCGACCGCTTCCGACGGGAGCAGGAGAACCTCAAGCGCGCTCACCAGACGCAGGTTTTCGAGGATCCGGCCATCAATCCCTGGTACTCCAAGGACCGGTCGAATCCCCATCCGGTTCTGCTCAAGGCGCTGCCCCAACCCCGGTGACAGGCCGCGGTCCTCAGGAGAGCCTGGCGTTCACGCCTTGGCGGTCGGCGTCCGGCGCGCAAAGACCGAGAAGGAAGGGCCGTTCTCGTGGCGCGGCTCTTCCATGGTAATCCGCACATCGTCGAAACCAACGGCGGCGAGGAGCTTGAGGAGGTCCGAACGATCGATCCAGCGATGGATGTCACGCATTCCGCCGCAAAAGGATTCGCTTTTCCAGGCCTGGTGATAGCTGCGCTGATAGAGCTTCACGGGCAGATCGCCATGATGGACCGTCTCGACCACACCGGTAAAGGCATGGCGCCGATAGTCGCTCGCGGGCATCTGCTCGTCGTCCCAGTAATGGGTCCAGAGAAACAGGTTGTCGCTTCGCCTGGCCATCAGCTCGATCAGTTCGATCGGGTTCTCCATGTGATAGAGAATGCCCGAGGCGACGATGAGATCGTATTTCCTGTCGACGTTCTGCAGCCACTCGACGAAGTTGCCGAGATGGAAGTGGGCGCGATCGAGGTTCAGGAGTTCCTTGACGATCAGGCAACGCAAAAATGCGAGGCGATTGGCCTCGATGGCGTCGATCGACCGGGCCCCAGCGTTCTGAAGCATGTAGGTGTGCGACGCCTCGAGCGGCCCAAGTTCGAGGATGTCCAGTCCCTTGACTGATCCCATCTGCTGGATGACCCATGCGATGCGCTGATCAAGATAGAAGTTTCCAACGCCCGCCGTTGCGCCCGCCTCGGGCGGCAGCGCCATGTTCCATCCCGGAACGGCATCAACCGCGTTCTGGGCCGAGGGCATGGTCAGGACATATTCCTTGAGCCCGGCGTTCGGATCTGCGGTGGACTGCTGCGATGACAACTTGTCGGCAAGACCTTGCAAATGCGTCGCCAGTTCCCTGGCCCCATGCGCCAACCCCTCACGAAACGACACGATCATCAACCTTTCTCTTGCACCGTCCACGGCGTTGCCCGCTCGCTGGACGATGCCACACGGACGGTGTTGTCACTAACCCAGAATCGCTTCGCCGCCATAAAGCGAGAGGATCGGACTGAAATACGGATCGCCGCGGATTTCGCGGCGATAGACCTCTGAAAAATAGGCCCGTTCCCTGACGTATTGGCCTGCCGAATTGTCGCGCGATGCGGTTTCGTGATGCAGCAGCCGGCACCCGGGAACGTAGACGTTCTTATAGCCCAGCCGCGAAAGTCTCAGACAAAAATCGACGTCGCTGAGATCGGTCGGAAACATGTCCTGATCGAAGCCATTCACCTCGAAGAACTTGTGCCGCTCGATGGCCAGGAAGGCGGCCGTTACCGCCATCAACTGATGCGGATGGTGGGCTCGGCGGAAATAGCCTTCTTCGTCTGGAGAGACACCCGCCTCGAAGTGACCGCAGCGGCCGTGGATGCCCATGACGATGCCCGCGTGCTGAACCTTGCCGGAGGGAAAGAGAAGCCGCGCACCGACGGCTGCAACATCCGGTGTGAGGACGAAGTCCCTGATAGCCTCCCACCAACCGGCATGAAGAAATTCCGTGTCGTTGTTGAGGAAGACAAGGACGTCGCCGCGCGATGCTACGGCGGCCCGATTGCAGATTTCGGAATAGTTGAAGGGGATCGCGATCTCTTCGAT
The DNA here is from genome assembly GCF_900231165.1 of Hartmannibacter diazotrophicus. Taxonomy (GTDB): domain Bacteria; phylum Pseudomonadota; class Alphaproteobacteria; order Rhizobiales; family Pleomorphomonadaceae; genus Hartmannibacter; species Hartmannibacter diazotrophicus. Next base: position 949,956 of record NZ_LT960614.1, on the reverse strand, counting down.
CCTGACCCGGGGCTCGTGCCGCAGCGTGCCGTAGTAGTCCCTCGTCTTCGCCTCGACACTCCCGTTGTCGGCGACGATTACCTCGCAGTTCTCCGGCGCATGAGCGAGAAGACTGTCGATGCAGGGCTTCAGGAGATCGAGCCGGTCCTTGGTCGGGATGATGATGCTGACGAGCGGCTCGGGTGCCTTGCTTTCGGTGGAGGGCGTGATGGGCATCGTCTTCGGCCGTGCGCCCGTCTTTTCGGACACCGGCGTCGCCGGTGTGCTCAAGACGATGCGGGCGACATGCGCGCCGTTCGCCGGCATCCACCGCAGGTCGGAGCCCATTAGTCCGTCGAAGGCCTCAGCCCAGGAGCAATCCGCCTCCATCTTCCCGGTCAGGAAGGGTGTCCGCCAGAAGGCGGCGCTGCCAAGGTAGTTCATGACCTCAAGCAGAACCGGGTCGAAGCCGGGCTTCAAACGCGGATCGACGAATTGGCCGCCGGGCCGGCGTCGGTCCTCGTCGGCATAGACAACGTCGGCGGTGCCTGCTTCCGGCAATGATGCCGCGGCGGCGACCATCGCGAGCGCATGGTCGTGCAGCCGCGTGCTGGCGGGAACAAAGGCGACGAGGGCTTTGAGGCCGATTGCCGCCAAGCCTTTGCCGGCAGGCTCCGACGCGTCAACGGCGCGCAGGCGGTCCGATCGCGCAAGGAGGGCCGCAATCTCCGACGCCGACTCGCCTCCCTCCGTCATCAGGAGCAGGCTCCAGTTCTCATGCTGCTGACGGGTCAAATCCCCGACCAGCCCCTCGATCTCGGAGGCGGACGTCGATCGCAGGTCAATGCATAGAGCGATGTGCGGTGCGGTGCCCGGATCGACAGGGCCGCCATCAACGCCGTCGCGCTCGAACGGTCTCGTCCGAAGCGAGCGCCATTTCGAATAGTCGGCAAGCCGCCTCCCGTTCAGCGCCTGCCGGAGCTCGAAATAGGAATCCTGGCGCCAACCGATCAGACGCGCGCCAAGGGCCAGCAGGCCATGCTGCCTGTTGTTGGCAATAGCGTGCGCGAAAATGCGCGATGGCGGGATCATCGTCATCCGGTCGATCCGAAAGCCGAAAGCGCCACTCCGGTCGGAGGGCGACAGCCGGATCGACGTGGTCCCCGGCTTCACGAAGCCGGTCCACTCACCCCGTCCGAGCGGCGCGGCAGGCAGGATATGCTGCTCGTCGCCATCCGGTGCCCGGCAGACGACCACCGGACGGCCGACCGGATCGAGCAGTCCGGAACTCCAGGAAAGCGTGATCCAGCATCCGGCAAGAGAGCGTTCCGGCAGGATTTCAAGCCAGGGCTCCGGCGAGGTCGCCAACCAGCGCGGGCCGTGGCCTTCGACATCCGACACCGGCCGCAGCGTAAAGGCGATGTCCCTCATACCGCGCCGCGCATCCCTGTCAGCCCCGCTCTCTTCATCGTTCTGTTTCTGTCCACCGGAGACGCCGAGCTGCCGGCCATCCTTCCAAGACGGCCAGACTATTTCCTAGCGGTATAGGCGGTCGCGTCGTGATTTGGAATGCACTCTTTCAAAGGAACGGCCACCAACACCCGGTCGCTTAGCCCTGCAGAAGGCGGCCCCGGGCAAACCGTTCCAGCATCAATCCAAAGAACAACGTCGCAACGCCCACTCCCACGGCGTAGGACTTGTCCAGCGTCAGCGAGCCGTAACCTTCATAGTAGGCGGAACGCATCCAGGTGACCGCCTGAAGGATCGGATTGAATGACAGGATATAGCGAGCCAGTTCCGGCAGATTATCGGGGATGAAGAAGACGCCCGACGCTATCCAGTAAATGATGATGCTGAGCGAGTAGCCGGTCACCCACATCGGAACAGCTTGGGCAATCACCGAATTGATCACGCCGAATCCCAAGCCGAGAAGCATGGCCGTGCCCAAGGCAAAGAAGGCCTGGGGTACGTCATAGGGCATGAAATCCACGCCCGCCGCAGTGAAATAGATCGCCAGAATGATCACGACGATGCCGGCACTCAACGTTTCAACAATGGCCCTGGCAAGCAGGATGTCCATGATCTTGACGGTCGGAAAAATCAGCAAAGGTCGATTGAGTACCGGGCCGAACATGATCATACGGGACATGTACGCAAACGCCATAAAGGGAACAATACCGGTCGCGAACCAGAGAGCGCCACTGTCGCCATATGGGGGAAGGCGCCCGGCCAACGTGTGGATGGTCATGAGCGCTGCTATATGCGTCAGCGGCCAGGCAACCGCGAGCAGGTAGCCCCAGGCAGAACCAAAGAAGCGTGTCTTGATGTCGCGCAGGATGAGCGCGACCAATGCTTGACGATAGCGGACAAAGGCCATCCGCCAACTGTTCATTTCCGATGACGCCGGTATCATTCGCCAGTCCACCTAGGTCAGTATCTGTGATCGTCGATCGTTGCGACGAGCAGCGCGAAAATGCCCCAGACAACCATCAGAGAAACTGGAATGATGAACGACATCGCCAGCCTTTGGGGATATCCGGACTCCTCCGGCAAGGAAGGAGGGACAAAAACGCTGATGTAGATTTGCTGTCGGTCCGCCTTGCGCTTGGCCCTTTCGAGCGCGTCCTGCGAACTGCTGAGCAGCTTTTCGGCAAAGACGCGATGCAACTCCAGCGTCTCGTAGCGCACGAGAGATGCCGCGATCGAGTCGTTGGTATCGGCGCTTCCCGTCAGCGACGCCTTCAGTTTGTCGATCTGGTCGGTAACAGTCTGCAGCAACGCCCGTTTGCTCTTTAATCCCGGTGCGTTCTCGGAGGTCATTCGGGATGAGACGAAATACTCGCTTTCCAGCCTGATTTTCTCACCCAGCAACTGGAGCAGCAACTGCCCATTCATGGTCGCTGTCTTGACCGGGTCGATGTAGCCGACGTCCTCTCTGTATTTCTGAAGGTCGCCAAGCGCCTTGCGAACCGCGCCTTCCGCCTGGCGCACTTCGATTTCGACACGCTGGACCAGATCGTCGCGCGCCCGCTTGGAAACCGTGTTGGCCAATTCCTCGCTAGCGCGGATGATCGCTTCCAGCAGTGTCCTCGCGTCTTCCGGCGTAAAGGCCCGGACGCGTATGGTGACGATCCCTGAAGGACCGTCGACCGAAGCGGAGACCATACCGTTCCAATAGGCCAGCAGTTCCTCCGCCTTTGCATCCTTTTTCAACCGCGCCCAGAAGTCCGCACGCGGACTGCGGAAAATCGCATCGAGATCAACCGAGCCCGACAGATCCTGCAAAATGGCACTGCTACGGATGTAGCTTACGATAATGTAGGCGTCCTGACCGACAACATAGGATACGCCGGTAAGATTGGGGGAGCCCCCCTGACCACTCTCCGGCAACTCCACCGGCAGTTCCCCGACAGCTGTGCGAACGGCGAAGCGGCTTACTGCCTCATACTGGTTCGATGCGATGAACGCGAGGTAGAGCAGGCTTGCCAGAGATGGAATGACAACGAAAAGGATGAAGGTTGTCATATAAAGCGGTGGACGCGGAAAACGCCATCCAGCACTCGTCTGCGTCTGTGGAGCCGTCCGGGCGTCGCCTTTCGCGGGTACTGCCCGGTCGAAGAAGCGGGCAAGCCGGCCATGTCTCGACGGTGCCGGTGCGGGTAGCTCCGACGCTTCGAGTTCAATGACCGATTTGGTCGGAACACGATGTTCCGTCTTCTTCAGCATCCTACCCCCAGATTCCGCGTGCCTGGCCCGGCAGCCACACCAGCCAGTTCCAGCGGTTTGCACCCGATCGCAAGCCGGCAGACACGGCTCGCCCAAGATTCTGGACGTTCATAGCACATGGTGCCGCCCATCACTGCGTCTCCCACATCTCGTCCGAGACTGATTTCTCGAAGGCGGATTCGACATGGTGATACAGTTCGAGGTCCTTTGCGATGAGATGTTCGACACGCGCCTCCTCCCGCAGGATATCGGCGAGCGCCAGAATTTTCGGAAACCCGGCCAGCAGCGGTTCGGCAATCGGCCCGATCCCAAGGTATTCGCCGATTGTATCGGCATAAAGGGCGCTTTCGCGGCGAATGCCGACAACCTTGAAGGATGCGAGTTCGTCCAGCGCCCAGGCAACGGCACCGCTGCGCGCCATGTCGGTCGGCGTCGTCGCCGTCAGCAGACGAACGACTGGATCGACGAAGGCGATGGCGATCTCGGGCGGCAGGGCCTTGAAGGCCTTTCGCAATGCCTTGCCATCGTCGAGCGGAAGTTTTTCAGCGAATTCGGCCGCTTGCTTCAGCATCAATGCATCACGATGCCCGATGATCTGATCGGCTGACCTGTTACGCTCGACCATGCCGAGAATAATGATCCGCTCAGCGAGCATAACATAAGGATCATCGACGCACATGAACGTCGAGAAGCCGTTTTCGGCGTAAACCTCGTAATTCTTGTAGAGAATTCTCCCACTCAGATAGAGAGAATTGACGGCATTGAGCAAGAACAGCTGACTGACGGTCTCTGTTCCGTGCGCCTCCAACTGGATGGCCGAATAATGAAAGAGACCCTTCAGGTAATTGTCCATCGATCGCGGGGGTAGCAGCGACGCGGAGAGATTGAGCACCTTGCGCTCGATGCATTTGTCAGGCCGCCGCCGATAGACCAGCAGGTTTGTTTCGGTTTCATAGATGGAAAGATCACGGATTTTCGCCAGTCCCGGAATCATCGTGGCGTCGATGGAAAATCCGCACCGGCCCGTTTCATGCCGCGCATGAGCGACCAGAGCCTCGCGTATTTCGTTGGCATCGATCTCCAGCAGCGTCCGTCTTGCACTCACGATCCGCACGCGGGGCACCGCCGAAAATGTATCGGGCACAACGTAGAAGACGATCTGCTCGCCCGAATCCGTTTCCAGATTGAACAGCATCAGCCCAGTCCACACCCAATTGTCGATCCGACGCCCTGCGATCCAAGGGCCAGGCCTTTATCGCCCAACATGCGGACACTCCCGTGACGGCCGGTCATGCCATGTGGTTTCGAACAAGCGTCGCCAGACCCAGCACAATGCCCCATGCACCGAGGCACCCCAGACCGATGAGGAATGGTGCCAGCGCACGGCGCGGATATTTGGGCTCCTGCGGCAAGGACGGCTGAACGAATGTGTTGAGATACATCTGCTTCTGCTCCGCCAGAATTCGCGCCGCCTCAAGATTGGCCGCCGCACCTGCATAAAGCCTTTCGGCGATGCTTTTTTCCAGCTCGAGTTCGGAAAATTCCGTCATCGACTGAGAGAGAATCGGCTCCTGAGTCGCCGATTTGCTCGTCAACGCACTTTCCATTTCGGCGATCTGCGCGGCAACGCTGTCGATTTGTTTCTTGACGATCTGCATCTGCGGATTGTCGGACGAAAGCAGCTTCTTTTTCGTCTCATATTGTTGCTGCAAATCGATCAGCTTGCCGCGCGTTTCCGTAAGAAGCTGGTTGATGGTGTCCTCAGTCTTCCCCGTATCCAGTATACCGGTCGCGTTACGTGCCTTCTCCAGCGCAAGACGGGCCTTGGTCAGACGAGCCGTCGCACGTTCCAGATCATCGGCGGCCGATTTGATCGCATCCTGATTGATGCGGTCGTTCTGGTCGTTGATGAGTTCCTCGCTGATCGCGACGACCCTGTCGGCAATTTGCTTGGCATCTTCCGGCGAGAAGGCGGACACGGAAAGCTCGACGATGCCGGCAGGCATTGCGATGGATGTCGAAACCATGCCCTCCCAATAGCGGACGAATTCTTCGATCGGCTTGTCGGGATCAAAGCGCGAGAGAAAATCCACGCCGCCCTTCGAGTAGAAGCTGCGCAGGTCGATCTCGTCCTGCAACTTCTCCACCGCCGCCCGCGACACCACGTAAGCAGTCACGATCTGGGTGTCCCGAACGATGGATGCCGCTGCAAGGCCGGTATATGTGGCGATTCCGTCCAGTTGCGGAGGCGTCGAGACCGTGACCGAGAACTTCGCGACCGACACATATCTGTCCGAGGCAATGAACGCATAGTAGATACAGGCGGCGAGTGTCGGCAGCACCACGAAGACCATGAATGTGACCATCGTGACCAGACGAAACAGGCTCGCTCCACGCCGTGCCTGGAAGCCGCCGGTTCCGTAGGATCGCCCGACTCTCGTGGAAAAGCGCGCCGCGCGCGCCGCATCCGAAAGCGCCTGAGACAAATTGCGCGCCCGATCAAGCGGAGCAATTGCCTTGGATGGCCGTCGTTCTTCGATGCTCATCTGTTCTCTGATCTCAATGTCCACACGGCCTACCGGTTGAGGCGATTGTAGACCTCGATTGCCTTGTCGACATTATCGAATATGAGGAACTGTCCGTCGACCAGGACAATTCCGCGATCGCAGTAGTCTTTGACCGTTGCCATGTTGTGCGACACGACGATCAGATCGGCGGTTTGTCGACGCTTGTCGAAGGCCGCCTTGCACCGCGCCTGAAAGCGACCGTCGCCGACAGCCGTGATTTCATCGATCAGGTAGCATTCGAATTCGATCGCCATCGACAGACCAAAAGCCAGACGCGCCGTCATGCCGGACGAATAGGTCTTCACCGGCGCTTCCATATAGTCGCCGATTTCCGAAAACTCCTCGACGAAACGGATGACCTTGCGCACGTCCTCGCCGTAGGCCCGGGCCACGAATTTCACATTCTCGCGCCCGGTCATCAGCGGGTGCAGCCCCGTTGCAAATCCCAGCGGCCATGAAACACGCCGATCGCGGCGAATCTTGCCCTCATTCGGCAATTCGATTCCCGCGATCAACCGCAGACTTGTCGACTTGCCCGCGCCGTTCACTCCCAACAGGGCGTAGGAACAGCCACTCTCGAACCGCACGGAAACGTGGTCCAGAATGATCTTCGTATGACGCTCTGTGCGGTAGAATTTGAAGACGCGATCAAACTGGATCATGCAATCCTCTGGGCGATGGCCGCTGTCTCGGAGCCCGGTTCGCCGTTCTTGCAGGGCTGTTCAAAGGCCCGCCAAAGCAGGCACGAATCGGGAAAGACATAGGCGCTTCCCTGCCTGTCGTTCAACCCATCACAGCAAATCATGACATTTCAATGCCAGTGATGCCTCTATTTGGTTGCCATGCCTTGCCGGATCCCGTTGCAGGGAACCGCAGGGTCGCCGTTCAGTAAGGCATCAGCCGTTCCTGGTCGATGTCCTTCAGCAAGGGAAGCTGCAGATCGCGCGGTGACTGATCCGTCGGTTCCAGAGGCCATTCCACGCCGATGTCCGGATCGTCCCACCGGATGCCCGCCGACTTGTCCGCCTCGTAGAACTGCGCGATGTGATAGGCCACGATGCAGTCGTCCGTCAGCGCCTGAAAACCGTGCGCGAATCCCCGCACCGAGTGCAGCTGCAGATGATTGGAGTCCGACAATTCGTAGCCGACCCAATCGCCGAAGGTCGGCGAACCGGGCCTGATATCGACCATCACGTCGAAGATCGCCCCCCGGATGCAGCGAACCAGCTTGTCCTCCATGGCCGGTGCCGCCTGGAAGTGCAGCCCCCTCAGCGTTCCGCGCCTGGCATTGAAGGAATAGCTGGCCTGGGCCAGATGGGGTTCGATCCCATGTTCGGAAAACTCCCGCGCGCAGAACGTGCGCACGAAATAGCCGCGGGAATCGCCGACCGGCTGCATACGGATCAGCGAGCAACCGGACAATTTGGTCGGGAGGAACTCCATGCGATCGGCTCAGAAGATTTCGGCGCGCGGGATCGGCACGATGAACTGGCAGCCCCAGTCTCGGACATGGGCCATGTCCTGCACGATCTCGTCCTTGATGTTCCAGGGCAGGATCAGGATGTAGTCCGGCTTCAGTTCGTCGATTGCCTCGGGCGCTTTGATCGCCAGACGCGTACCCGGCAGGTACATGTTCTGCTTCTGGGGAGACCGATCGACGGTGAACTCGAGGAAATCCGCGCCGATCCCGCAATAGTTCAGCAGCGTGTTGCCCTTTGCCGGCGCACCATAGCCAACGATTGTCTTTCCTTGACGCTTCAGGCCGATCAGCAGCTCCAGAAGGGCGCGCTTGGTCTCGCGAACCTGTTCGGCATAGGAGCCATAGACCTCAGGCGTTTCAAGCCCGGCCGCACGCTCAAGCTCCAGCACCTCGTCGACCCGCCCGGTCCGCTGCCAGGACGCATCCGCCTTGCAGACGAAGAGCCGCAGGGAGCCGCCGTGGGTCTGGATCTGCTCCACGTCAAACACGCGCAACCCGTTCGTCTTGAAGAAGCGTTCCGCCGCAAGCAGCGAAAGATAGGAAAAATGCTCGTGGTAGATCGTGTCGAACTGGTTGAGTCTGATCAGATTCAGGAGGTGCGGAAACTCGAAGGTCGAAACGCCCTCGGGTTTCAGGATTTCCCGGAAGCCGGATACGAAATCGTTGATGTCGGGAACATGGGCCAGAACATTGTTCGCGGCCGTCAGATCCGCGGCATATCCTTCCGCCGCCAGACGCCGGCCGGTCTCCTCGCCGAAGAACTCGATGCGGCTGGGAATGCCCTTTTCCTTGATCGCGTATTCCGCAACGGAGCGACAGGGCTCCACTCCGAGAACGTTCTTCCCGGCAGACTTGAAGAACTGCAGCAGATAACCGTCGTTGCTGGCAACCTCAACGACGGTGCTCTCGCCGGTCAGATTGAAGCGGTCTGAAACCATCTCGGCATAACGCTTGGCGTGAGCGACCCAGCTCGAGGACACCGAGGAGAAATAGGCGTAGTCCTCGCGGAAGAGGTCGTCGGCGCGGCGGAAGTCCTCAAGCTGTGCGAGATGGCATTCATCGCAAACGAACGCACGAAGCGGATAATACGGCTCGGCCCCGTCGCGGTCCTCGGGCCTCAGATAGTCGTTCGAGACAGGCGTCGCACCAAGATCAGCAAGCAAAGTGGAAAGTCCGGCGCCACAGTGACGGCACTTCGTCTCCGTTTTGAAGTCATGGGTCTTCAGCATCAACGCGTCGTCCTTCCAAGAAGATCCGTATAGGATTCGATCTGCTGCTCGACAAGCCTGCGGGCCGTATCCGGCTTGTCGACATATTGACGATACCAGTCAACGGTCATCGCGATCGTCTGTTCGAAATCGAGAGCCGGCTGCCAGCCGAGCCGTGCCTGGGACTTGGACGAATCGACCCTGAGGTAGGTCGACTCGTGAACACTCGAATGACCCAGTTCGACCGGATGGTCGGTCTTGCCCCAGGTGGCCAGCGCGACATCGACGAGTTTGCGCACGGACATCTCGTTCGTCCGTTCGGGACCGAAATTCCATGCGCCGGTGAATTCCGTTGCCGCCGCGCCGCGATCTGTCCGCCCATGCAGCAGGCAGGCGCCCAGAGTAAGGTAGCCGGCGCACAGTTCGAGAACATGCTGCCACGGTCTCGTGGCCTCGGGGTGCCGCAGTACCAGCGGATCCCCTGCCCGAAGGGAGCGCACGATGTCCGGAACAATCCGGTTTTCCGACCAGTCACCGCCTCCGACCACGTTGCCGCCACGCGCCGTCGCCAGCCGGTATCCCTCGCCGGGGCCGCGAAGCACTTCCATGTAGGTCCGGGCCACGATCTCCGCAGCGCTCTTGGACGCGCTGTAGGGATCGAGCCCGCCAAGCCGGTCCGCCTCGCGATAGGCCCAAACCCATTCGCGGTTGTCGTAAACCTTGTCGCTGGTGACGAAAACGACCGCCTCGACACTGTCGCAATGGCGCGCGGCCTCCAGCACATTCGCCGCGCCCATGATATTCGTTTCGAAGGTCAGCAGAGGCTCGCGGTAGCTGCGCTGCACGAGCGGCTGCGCGGCAAGATGGAAGATGACCTTCGGCCGGACGTCCTGCATGATCCTGGCGACGGCCTGCGCGTCGCGGATATCGGTCCAATGCGTCGTGCAGTCCTTACCGATTTCAGCGCGCTCGAAGAGATTGTCAGGGCCCTGATCGGGAGGGAGGCTGATGCCCGTAACGGAGGCCCCGAGTCTTGCGAGCCAAGCGGTGAGCCAGGACCCCTTGAAACCCGAATGTCCCGTTACAACGACGGGAAGATCGGCGTAAGCTGAAGAAAATCCAAATGACATCAATGTCTCCGGCTAAACAGGGAGCAAATCCCTTCCAGTCTCCTTACACATGATTGCGTCCGTATCGGGCAGGACAGACATCATCTGTCTCCCATCGGGCAGCCCTGCCGCCGCCTCGAGGCAACCGCCCGCCGGGCACCATGTCTTTCCGATGCCCCATTCAGACGCCACCCCCGCGCTGGGTTCGGCACAGGGCCTCGCTCGCCATCCCGGATGGAGGCCGTCAGCAATGGCCCGAACGGCGATCACCGAAATAATCGCAGCACATCCAATGGTTTAGATATCAGTTAACAACATACACAGTGTTTGAATAGGCGAAATCGTTGCTCAAAAGCAACTCGGTTCTCCTGCCCCTCACCGGATTCATTCCCGTCATCTCGGCTTTTTGAGCCAATGTTGCGCTTCGGACGCATCAAGCGCGCGCTCCACTCCCTCGCCGGCGTCCCGGCCGGGTGACATTACTTCGCGGCACCCGCCTTTTCCTGTTCCGGAAACAGTTGAAAGCACGCCGTTCCCGAGCCTACCCTTGAAAACATCCCGCCCGATGTGTCCCCCACTCCGCCATGACACGTGATTGAGATCGCCCCGGCCCTTCTTTCCCGATATGCCGGGCGAAACGTCGCCGGCAGACGCCAATGCAGCCATCGCCTCAGCCAAAGGAAAGCATCCATGACCCGAATCGTCGTCACCGGAGGTCGAGGGCTGATCGGCCGCCACGCCGTGGACAGGTTGATTGCCGCGGGGGCGGATGTGCATCTCGTCGGACGACGCGCACCGCAGATGCCGACGACATCCCCCGTCCGCTTTCATGCGGTCGACCTTCTCGACGGAGCGGCGACATCTCGTCTGATGGAAGATGTGAGGCCGTCGCACCTGCTCCATCTGGCCTGGGAAACAGGACACGGGCATTTCTGGTCGGCGCCGGAAAACCTCGACTGGCTGGCGGCCACGCTGCATCTGATGCGGGCCTTCAATGCCTGCGGAGGGCGGCGTTTCGTCGGCGCCGGCACCTGCGCCGAATATGACTGGAACGACGCCGCGCTCGCGACGGGTGCGTGTCACGAGACACTCACGCCCACCCGGCCCGGCACGCTCTACGGCATCGCCAAGGATGCCTGCCACCGCGTCCTCCAGTCCTTTGCCCAGACTTCCGGCTTCGAAGCCGCCTGGGGACGCGTGTTTCTGCTCTTCGGCCCCGAGGAGGACGACCGCCGCTTCGTCAAGTCGATCATCATGAGCCTTGCGGCAGACCGGCGCGCGTCCTGCACGGCAGGAACGCAGGTCCGCGACTTCCTCAGTTCTCGCGATGTCGGGGCCGCATTTGCCGCCCTTGCCCTCAGTGACGTGTCCGGTCCCGTCAATATCGGCTCGGGCGAGCCGCGCAGCCTTGCCGAAGTGGCGACGACCATCGGCGATTTGATGGGCAAACCGGATCTCATTGGGCTCGGCGACAATCCGACACGTCCGGGCGATCCGCCCCGGTTGGTGGCAGACGTCACCCGTCTTGCGACAGAGGTCGGTTTCGAGCCCGCCGCCGATCTTCGGACCCGGCTGTCGCAATGCATTGCCGAACTGGTTCCCGCCGGCACCAGGCTCTCATCGCAAGGGTGATGCGCCGGTGGCCGCGCCGGGTCACTTCGCCGTCGTTACCATTTCTTCCAGGGAGCCTTGCCGGACACCCAGAGTTCCTCGAGATGATTCTTGTCTCGCAGCGTGTCCATCGGCTGCCAGAATCCGCGATGGTAGTACACGGACAACTGGTTGTCCGAGGCCAGATTCTGCAGAGGCTCCCGCTCCCAGACAGTCTTGTCGCCTTCGATGTAGTCGACGACCGATGGGGAAAGGACGAAGAACCCGCCATTGATCCAGCCGCCATCGCCGGCCGGCTTTTCCTCAAAGCCAAGGGCGCGGGCGCCGTCCGCCTTCAGAGCGCCGAATCGTCCCGGGGGCTGAACGGCGGTCACGGTTGCCTTGCGACCTTCCTTCCTGTGCGTCTCGATCGTGGCACTGACGTCCACGTCGCTCACGCCGTCGCCGTAGGTCAGGCAGAAGGCTTCATCGTCCTTGATATAGGGGTGAATGCGCTTGATCCGGCCCCCGATCATCGTTTCCGCCCCGGTATCGACCATCGTCACGACCCAGGGCTCCGCGTTGGCGCGATGCACTTGCATGGAATTGTTCTTCAGGTCGATCGTGACGTCCGACATGTGAAGAAAATAGTTCGCGAAATATTCCTTGATCACATAGCCCTTGTATCCGAGGCAAATGACGAACTCATTGATCCCGTGAGAGGAATAAATCTTCATGATGTGCCAGATGATCGGCAATCCCCCGATTTCAACCATCGGCTTCGGCTTGATGCTGGTTTCCTCGGAGATCCTGGTCCCCAACCCTCCGGCCAAAATAACAGCTTTCATTCCACCTGCTCTTTGATCTGGATTTCCAAATAGGGCATGCGATGTCCCGACCAAAATGGCGCTGACGATCCCTCAAGCCGACAGGCATTGCTTGCCCGAAGCCGTCGCCGCGATCACCCCGTCCGGTCGTTCCTTGGGGTCGATATCACATTGGTTTCGGCTGGTCATGCCGTTTGGCAGGAATTTGCGGCCTTCCTGCGCCCGCTCTTCGGCGAACACATGAAATGAGACCGGGATGATGAGCTGCGAACGTTGAATGTCCCGATGTCTGCCGAACGTCATCGACCGGGTCCGGCGCAGTCAAAGAGCCGGCAGGCCGCGATGCCATCGGGGCACCTGTCCACGTTCCGGAGACGGGAGGCGGCTACAGGGAGACGTCCCGATTGCCCCGTGTCTTGCCCCCTGTGTCTTGCGCTGTGAGGGGCACGCGTTGTCAGGCAGATCTCTTGGCATTGCGTCAATCCACTGGGACCAACGGCTTACCCAACCTTCGCCAAAAATTCCTCGCGATCCTTCGCATTCGGGATGTGGCCTGCAAGCGAGGAGCACAGTTCCTCGCGGCTGCGCGAGCGCTCCGCCGCCTTCTTGACCAGAATGCGCGCCATCGGCCCGACATGAGGCGTCAGCAGACGCGTGAGGGTCTGCAGGAGGTCGTCCTCCTCCCCGGCGGCGACCACCTGATCCGACGTTTGGGAAATGCAGCGCTGGATCGCCTCGCGAAAGGCCGCTCTTTCGTCCTCGCCAAGATGGGCGGCGAGGCTCTCGATCATGCGGTCGACGTCGTTGGTCGACGTCGCGGCGCTTCGAACGATGATCCGCGCGATCGGCCCGACTCTCTCGGCCAGCAGCGATTCGATCCCGCTGAACACCGTCTTCGGCATGCGCTCGGCAAGCGTGCCCGACATCGATCCGTCGGGCCGGCTGCCCAGGGATCCCGACGCCGGCGCCAGTGGGGCGACAACCGTCCCCTCCTGCGGCGGCGGGACTGCCTGGTCCACCCCCTCAAGTGCGCCCTCCAGCATCAGCTTGAATTCGCCGACGTCGGAGACGCGCAATGCCAGTTCGGGCGTCAGGGCCTTGTCCATGAGCGCATTGAGGCGTTCCGGAGCATGGGCGATACGCGTGCCGAGGCGATTGTAGCGCCCACGCAGGACCTGGACCGACAGTTCGCCAAGACCGTTCGCCGCATAGGGCTTCTGTCCGGTCAGCATCTCGTAGAGGATCACTCCGCAGGCGAACATGTCGGAGCGCTGGTCGATCTGGCCGCCATTGAACTGTTCCGGCGACATGTAGTGCGGCGTGCCGATGAGACCGCCCTGCGTCGCCCCCAGGGATTCGATCCTGGCAACGCCGAAGTCGGCCAGTTTGACACGCCCATCCTTGAATAGCAGGACGTTGGCCGGCTTGATGTCGCGATGGACGATGCCGACCTGATGGATGGCGGCGAGACCGTCGAGGATCTGCCCCATGACGGTCCTGATCTCCGCTGGCGGCAGGATATGGTCCGCCTCGAGGCGTTCGGCGAGCGTGCCGGCCTCGACATATTCCATCACGAGATAGGGTGTGTCCTCGACCTCCAGATAGTCGAAGATGGTCACAAGATTTGGATGAATGACGCGGCCGGCGGCCTTGGCCTCGCGCGCGAAACGCTCCAGCCAGGAGGTGCGCTCGGCGGCGGACGCAAGATGCGTATGCAACGCCTTGATGGCGACGACCCGGTCGATGCTCGGATCGTGGCCCTCATAGACGACACCCATCGCACCCTCGCCGATCACGCGGACAATGCGATAACGCCCTATTCGTTCCGGGTGAGAGGATGCGCTCACGTCCAGCCCTTAACTCCCTGTCCGGCAGGACGCGGGGTCAGTCCGGGCAGGGCTTCATTCCTCAAGCATCTTCATTGCACTGTCGAGACTACGGCGCATTCTATTGAAAGACCGTGAAAGCGATGCAATTTCGTCCTTGCCCGGCCGCTCGTACTCGGGAATGGAAAAATCGCCCAAGCTGGTCTTTTCCGCGATCTCGGCCATCTGCCTGACAGGCGATACGACAATGCGCCCAAGAAGCAGGTTTGTCACGGTCAGCACCAGCAGAAAGGCGACGCCCAGGCCGACCGCCAGGGCCATGACCGTGTCGCGGGTGTGCTGCTCGGCGACCTCCATCGGCACGTAGATGATCTGGGCGCCGATGATTTCGTTCATCTGCCAGCCGAACCCGTTTTCCGGACCGTAGAGATCGACCATCGCGGCGGGGGCCGCGGCCGGAACGGAGTGACAGGTCAGGCAGGCCTCATTGGTGATCTTGAGCGGATAGGCGACGGTGTAGAAGCGGCCCTCCTCCGTATCCCGCTCGATGGCGATATGACCCAGGCTGTCGTCGGCACGCAGCTTGTTGATGAGATCGGCTTCCCAGGGTTCGGCCAGATCGTCCGGATTGGTCGGGTTGAGAGCCGCTTCCTTGTAATAATATTCCGGATACGACTTGCGGAACTGCGCAAAGACCGTCTGGGCGGAAAAGGATGGCACCGACGGCGGAGCGAACAGGATGTCCTGACGGTCGCGCAGAAGCGGCAGGATGTTGTTCGACGTGTAGGCGCGGACCGCGAGGGCATTGCCGCGGATGACCTCGGTTTCCTGTTCGATGGCCGCAAGCGCGTTCCGGTTGGCAACCTGATAGGACAGGAACATGGCCAGTCCCATGCCGATCAGGCAGGCAAAGACCAGCACGATATTGAATTTGGCTCGCAGCCCCATAACGTCCCCCTGACCGCTTTCGTTCGTCCGGTTCGGTCCGGCGTCGCAAAGACCCGGGATCACCGTCTCCCAAACCCGAGACCGGCGGCCCCGATCGCCAGCAACACGTTCGAACCGGCCATCAACAGGATCGAATGAGCAGCCCTGTCTTGCAGCACGCCATGGCTGCCTGGCCGTCGAAACGAACCTCGCCACACATGTCAGGCAAGGACACCCCGGAATCTAAATCCCTTTTTTGGCCTGATCTATTGTAATCTTTATCTCATTCCATTTTATTTTCTAGCGGAGAGGACCAAGAACTCCGCTCTTGCGTAAAGATAGACAAATAAAATGCTACCCCGGCTTGGGAGATACCCATGACCTTTCGCTGCCTTGCACTGGCTCTTGCCGCCCTGATCTCGATGAACCAGGCGAGCCAGGCCGAAGACGTCTCGATCGTCAGCCTGGTGGTTTCGATCGGCGATGCCGGCCCGCAGGCGGACGCCTTCCAGGAGACCATGCGCGGCTTCGGTGCCGTCACCTTGCGCGCCGACAATCCGAAGGATTCAGAGCTGCGCAATCAGCTCTATCGCTTCGCCGACGAGGTCAAGCGCGCCGATGTCGGGATCGTGCTGCTGCTGGCCCCGTCGGTTGCGAACGGCCAGCGTGACTTCATCGTCCCGGCGGATACGAATCTCAACCGGGCGAGCGACCTTCTGACCCGATCCGTGCCCGTGTCGGCTTTTGCGCGCGCGGCCGACCTTGCCGGCGAGGGCGGTGTCGTCATCTCGATCCCGTTGCCGGCAGCCAACGAACTGCCGCAGAATGTCCGCCCGTCGAGCGGCACCGCGGAACGACAGGAGGGCATGGCTCCCATCGTTACGGTCCCAGCCACCTCTGCAAAGCAGGTGCTGACGGTGTTCCAGATTGCCAAGGATCAGGAGACCGTCGAATTTCCGGCCCTGCTCGCCCGCATCGAGACGCTGCCCGGCGTCAAGTCCACCTATAACTACGATCGAACCTTCTGGCTGCGCAGCCCGAAGGAGCCTGTCGCCGCGCCCGAGGCGGTTCAACTGCCGGCGCCCGTCGCGGAGTCCGTGGCGGCCGCACCACCGGACGCGGAACTCGATGTCTACACGCTGCAGGCCATCGAGCGGGGCGTCTCGCGCAATGTACGCCGCATCGCCCAGGAAGCGCTCAATGTCGGCGGCTACTATCAGGGCCCCATCGATGGCGTCTTCGGAGATCTGACGCGAGCCGCCATCATGGAATGGCAGAAGCAGGAAGGCGCCAAGGTGACGGGCTTCCTGACTCCTGACCAGTGGCAAGATCTGCAATGAAGGCGGAGCCGGCACTTTCGATCGGGCAGTGGCTGACCTCGCGCCTGGCGGATGGCGGAACCTTGCATGTGTTGCCGCCGCAAGCCGGTAACCGGCAGACCGTCCGACGGTGACCTGAATTTTTAGATCGACACCGCCCGTTGCGACGCGCCGACGAGGATGGCTCTCTCTCCACTCCCGCGGGACGCAAGACGCCTTGCAGCATTTTTCTTGAAAAAATATGGTCAACAAAAATAGAATCCACCCCCCAAAGTGGATTCATAATATTCTTTTTACTATGGAATGAATGATCTCAATTGCTGCCGGTTTCATCACTGAATTTAACTTCGTGGAAATTTCTGCCGGGTAGATTTTGCTTCGTCAAGCCGATCGAATAAAACAAAGAAGATCGACGGAAAGTGCTGTCAAACTCGGAAGTAAAGGACCAAGATATGCAGAAGCTGATTTCTCGTTTCGTCAAGGACGAATCCGGCGCCACGGCCATTGAATACGCCCTGATCGCTTCCCTGATCTCGGTGGCCATCATCACCGCAGCTCGTGCGCTGGGCGGCAACATTTCGGACGTCTTCACGAACATCTCCACCCAGCTCACCAGCTGACGGGCGATCGTCGCTGCACACTGGGAATGGTGTAACGGCGACATTCGTGAGCCGGCGCCTGACGGGGGCCTTTCAACGGCCGCTTCCGCAAGGGAGCGGCCGTTGCGCTTTTCGGTTTACGTCAAGCAGAAAAATCAGGTGACCACGTCAAGGCCCAGCGCTCCCCGCGGTCGGCGCCGCGATATATCAGTGATCGGACCCCTTGAGCCGCAATCGGCACGACCGCCGGCTTCGTCCCTTCATTTGCCGGAGGATTTACCCTTTCTTTGTCCTGGTGCGGCATTCTTCGTGAATAGGGCGCTCGCGCCCATCGCAACCGGATCGATTCTCCGAGGACATCGAACAGATGATCGTCATGCTGGCACTTGCCGTGCTGATTTTCCCGCTCACCATGATGGCCGCGGCCGTTTCCGATCTTCGCTCGATGATGATCTCCAACCGGCTCTCGCTGGCCGTCGCCGGCAGCTATCTCGTTCTGGCGCCGCTGGCCGGCTTCACCTGGGAGACGATCGGGCTCAGCGTCGCATTGGCCGCTCTCGTTCTCGTCATGACCTTCGCCATGTTTGCCCTCGGCTGGATCGGTGGAGGTGATGCCAAGCTCGTGACGGCGACCATGCTCTGGATGGGACCACAACACGCCGCCCAATTCGCCTTCGCCATGGCCATCGCCGGCGGCCTCCTGACCTTACTGATCCTGCTTTATCGCAGACTGCCACTGCCGATTGTTGCGGCCGACCAGAATTGGCTTGTCCGGCTGCACGGCGTTGAGACGGGCATTCCTTACGGCGTGGCTATCGCTGCCGGTGGCTTGTTGACGCTGCCCCAGACCCACTGGTTCGAGATTCTCTCCGTTCTGATGCCCTGACGGAGCCATTGCCGCACAGCGCGTGGCTCACGAGACTCTCGCCCTCCAATCCGATTTCCGTCGGTCGATTCACGGCCGCCGGCCCGATGTCGATCGACCCAACCGGGCATCCGCCGACCGACGGCCACAACCTTTGCGAAAGACAAAGCAACCAAAAGCTGCACATTGGCCGGGCGGAGTCTTGCGCCTTCGCTTGATTTTCCAGTGCCAAGTTGTTTTCGATCGCGACACTCCACGAAGCGGCCGAGGATCTTCGCTTACTGACCCCTGCCGGCCGAAATGCTTCGTTCTCGTTCCGGCGTTCTTTACCAAATGTTCATTGTATCCGCCAATTCACTGTTAACCATAAATTCAGAGCTTTGACCGCAAGTTGGCTCAGGTGAAGCAACAGGCTCGCCGAAGGCTTAGGATTCATGAGTTGCCGGCCCCTGCCGGCTGGTGTGGTGGCTCCCCCGCCTTGTCGGCGGTCGCGGGTGCAGGCCGGCCGAATGAATTGTCGAAGCGTTGCCTGAAGGTCGAGGACAAGTGAATGCGTCCGATTCAGTTGGTCATCATTGTCGTAGCACTTGGAGCCGCGGGTGCGGCCGCCATGCTCGCCATGAATCTGGCCAAGAAACCGGCAGCCAGGCAGGAGGTCGCCACACAGAGGGCGATTCCGGCCGAGGAAGTGCTCGTGCTGGCCAAGGACATTCCCATCGGCGGCACCCTGGACCGCGAAAGCCTCGCCTGGAAGGACTGGCCCAAGGGCGGTCTGAATGAAAGCTACATCATCCGCTCGAAGCGCCCCGAGGCGGTGACCGATATCGTCGGCATGCTGGCCCGCGCGCAGCTTCTGGCCGGCGAGCCTGTCCGTGAGGCGCGTCTCGTCAGTTCCGACCGCGGTTTTCTCTCCGCCATCCTGCCCAAGGGGATGCGCGCGGTAGCTGTGCGCGTCAATGCAGCGTCCACCGCCGGCGGCTTCATCCTGCCCAATGACAGGGTCGACGTGATGCTGACGAACGGTGGCGGCGAAGGATCCTCGGCAGTCGCCAGAGTGCTTCTGCGCAATATCCGCGTCCTTGCGATCGACCAGAAGGTCGACGACCCGCAGGACAAGAAATCGGTCGTCGCCCAGAATACGGCAACCCTCGAACTCACGCCGGAACAATCGCAACTGATTACCGCGGCCCAGCAGTCGGGGTCGATCTCGCTCGTGCTGCGCTCGATCGCGGACACCCAGACGGTCGACACCGACGACCACATGGAATCGACCATCAATGTCGTCAAATTCGGCGTGCCCTCGCATGTCAACGCCAGTGAGTAACGCCGAAGTGCCCAGCCCGATGTCGTCCGAAGTCGTGCCGCCAAGGAGCCCAGTCATGAAGTCGATGTTCAAGAGCCTGCTGGCGGCGGCGATGGTCGCAACGGCCCTGCTCTCCCCGGTCGGCCCGGCGAGCGCCGCCGATGCGAACTATCTCAGCATCGCCTCGGCAGACCAGCTCTCCGGACGGGTGATCAACCTCGGCCTCAACAAGTCGATGGTCATCGATGTGCCCGAGGATATAGTCGACGTCCTGATCTCCAATCCGACCATCGCCGATGCGGTCGTTCGCACCAAGCGCAAGATCTACCTGATCGGCAATGCCGTCGGCGAGACGAACATCATCCTCTTCGGACAGGGCAATCAGCAATTCGCCCAGTTCAATATTTCGGTGGCCCGCGACACAGCGACACTCGACGCCATGATCGCCAAGCTCATTCCGGGCTCGCAGGTTCACGTCGAGACGATCAATGACAGCGTCATCCTGTCCGGCACGGTCAAGACGCCCGCCGAAGCCGGCAAGGCGGCCGAAATCGCGGAAAAATACATCGGGTCGGCCGAGAAGATCGTCAACATGGTCTCGGTCGCGGAATCGGACCAGGTTCATCTCAAGGTCGTTGTCGCCGAAGTCGACCGCAACATTGTCAAGAACCTCGGCATCGACACCGAGTCCATCCTTCAGAACTCCGCCTTCGCCCTCACGGCGACAGGCTCGGGTCCCGGCGGCGCCCTGTTCCAGAATTGGGGGGCCGAGGCAGCGGTATCCGGCACAGTCGACACCTTCATTCAGGCACTGAACCAGCAGGGCATCGTGCGCACCCTGGCGGAGCCGACGTTGACCGCAACGTCAGGAGAATCCGCTAACTTCCTCGTCGGCGGCGAATTTCCCATTCCCGTCTCGCAGGACAACAACACGATCACCGTCGAGTGGAAGCAGTTCGGTATCAGCCTTGCCTTCACTCCGGTGGTTCTGACGCCCGGCCGCATCTCCCTGCGCGTCAAGAGCGAGGTTAGCGACCTTTCCACGGAAGGTGCGATCACGATCAGCGGCCTGACACTGAACTCTCTTTCGGTGCGCCGCGCTGAATCGACGGTCGAGCTTCCGTCCGGCGGATCGATGGTGATGGCCGGTCTCCTGAAGGACAATCTTCGCCAACAGGTCAAGGGCTTCCCCGGCCTCATGGACGTGCCGATTCTTGGCTCCCTTTTCAAGAGCAAGGAATTCGAGCGCAACCAAACGGAACTCGCCATCTTTGTCAGCCCCTATCTGGTCAAGCCGGTCGCGCCGTCGGCGCTGCAGAGGCCGGACAAGAACTTTGCACCCCCGAGCGATGCCAAGGCCATCTTCCTCAACAGGCTGAACCGCGTCTACAGCAGCTCTGCAAACCCGCCCAAGGGCAGCTACCAGGGCAAAATCGGTTTCATGTTCGAGTGATCGGCAGAACGGGAAAGAGCCAGACATGAGCAACAAGCCATCCTGCATTCCTGCCGCCAAGCGCGGGTCTCGCCTCCGCCGGGAGCGCTCCGGCAAGGCAATCGCCCTCCTCGCGGGCATGGCCCTGGCGACAGGCCTTGGAGCCTGCGTGAACGACGGTGAACTGACGACGTCTTCGCTGCAGGCCACGGATTATAGCGTTCGCCATCCGATCGTGCTCCAGGACGCGGAAACCACTCTCGACATTCCCGTCGGTCACGGGACCGCCGGCCTCGACGGCCGCGACCGCGACAACGTCCTCGCTTTTGCCAGCGAGGCCCGCGACAAGGGCACCGGGCCGCTCGTCATCCTGGTGCCAAGCGGTTCGGGCAATGAGCGTGCGGCGGGCTATATCGCCAAGTCGATCCGCAAGGCGGCCCTCAAGACAGGTCTGTCCAGCCGCAATATCGTAACCGAGAGCTATCCGGTTGGCGACGCCAATATCGCCGCGCCCGTCCGCCTCAGCTTCACGAAGATCGCGGCCGGCGTGCCGCATCCCTGCGGCCAGTGGACGGAAAACATCTATCGCGGCGGCTATGGCAGCAACGACATCGATTCCGAGTTCGGCTGCTCCAGCCAGGCAAACCTGGCCGCGATCGTGGCCGATCCGCGCGATCTCATCACGCCAAGGGCCTCGACCCCGGTCTCCGTCGACCGCCGCGCGGTCGTGATGGGCAAGTGGATCAAGGGCGAGAAGACGGCGGCATCCTATGGCGACGACGCCATGGGCCAGGCGTCAAGTGTGGGGAACTGAGTAATGTCCGACTATTCGTTCGACATGGATTCTGCTTCGGCCAGGATGGCTTCGCTGGACGTTCCGGCCGACGACTTTCGGCCCATCCCACGCATCTCGCTGCAGGCCTTCGTGGACAGCCCGGAGATCGCCAGGGTCCTGGACTCCATGGCCGCCGACCGCCGGATGGCGCGGACTCACGTCAAGATCCACATGGGCGGCCTCAATGCCGCCAACGACTTCTACCTGTCGGCGCCGACACCCAACCTTCTGATGGTGGAATCGCCAGGCGACGAGGCGGAACTGCTGGCGGGGCTCGACGAACTCGCGGGCATCTGCGATTCCGGTACCAAGGTCGTCGTCCTCGGGCTCAAGAACGACGTTTTCCTCTATCGCGAGCTGCTGCGTCGCGGCATCAGCGAATACCTCGTCTTTCCCTTCGACATGTTCTCGGTCATCCGCATGATCGGAGAGCTCTACTTCGATCCCAATGCGGAGCCCGTTGGCAGGACCGTGGCCTTCCTCGGGTCGAAGGGCGGCTGCGGATCGTCGACGATCGCCCACAACGTCGCCTTCTCCCTGTCCAAGGCCTCCGAGTCGGACGTCGTCATCGCCGACATGGATCTGCCTTTCGGCACGGCGGGTCTCGATTTCAACCAGGATCCGACGCAGGGCATCGCCGACGCGGTGTTCACGCCGGAGCGCATCGACGACGTCTTCCTCGACCGTATTCTTTCCAAATGCTCCGACAACCTGTCGCTGCTGGCCGCCCCGGCGACCCTCGAACGGGTCTACGATTTCAAGGACGACGATTTTGTCTCCCTGCTTGAGACCGTCCGTGTCGGCGTGCCCACCGTCGTCCTCGACGTACCTCATGTCTGGTCCGGATGGGTCAAGCGCACGCTTTCGGTGGTCGACGACATCGTGATCACAGCAACGCCCGATCTTGCCAGCCTGCGCAACGTCAAGAACATGATGGACCAGCTCAAACTGATCCGGCCGACCGATCATTCGCCGCGCCTGGTCCTGAACCAGGTCGGCATGCCCAAACGTCCGGAGATCAAGGCGGCGGACTTCGAGAAGGCCCTCAACATCTCGCCCGTCGCCATCGTGCCCTTCGACGCCGCGATGTTCGGTGCCGCCGCCAACAACGGCCAGATGATTGCGGAATACAGTCCCAAGAGCCCGACCGTGGGCATCTTCGAGGAAATCGGCCGGGTCATCGCCGGACGCGGCGTGGTGCAGAAGGCCAAGCGATCGGCTCTCGCCCCGCTGATGGCCAAGCTCGGCCGGGGCAAGACGAAAAAGAGTGCCTGACAACCTTGCCGGACGGCCAGGCGACCGCTGGCGCCGGCCTCCCCCGACATGGTGGAGTTGAGAAGGAGTTTTGGAGATGTTCGGCAAGCGCGGCACGTCCGGCCCCGCGGACTTCGGCAAAGGCTCGAAGCCGGCAACGAATCCGGCCGCCGATTCCGAACGGGCCGCACCGGCCGCCTCCGCCGTTGTGCGGGAGATTCGCGCCAGCGAGCCGGCCAAGGCGCCCCCGCCGCCTCCGCCGCCCCCGCCGATGTCCGAGCGGCCGAAGTCCGAGAGCTACTACGCGACCAAGACGTCGATCTTCTCCGCGCTGATCGACACCATCGACCTGTCGCAGCTCAGCAAGCTGGAACCGGACGCGGCGCGCGAGGAAATCCGCGACATCATCAACGACATCATCGCCCTCAAGGCGGTGGTCATGTCGATCTCCGAGCAGGAAGAGCTGCTCGACGACATCTGCAACGACGTCCTCGGCTATGGCCCGCTGGAGCCACTGCTCGCGCGCGACGACATCGCCGACATCATGGTCAACGGCGCCGGCACGACCTTCATCGAAGTCGCCGGCAAGGTTCAGAAGACGGGCGTCCGCTTCCGCGACAATGCCCAACTGATGAACATCTGCCAGCGCATCGTCAGCCAGGTCGGCCGCCGCGTCGACGAGGCGAGCCCGATCTGCGATGCCCGTCTTGCGGACGGATCGCGTGTCAACGTGATCGCGCCTCCGCTGTCCATCGACGGCCCGGCGCTCACCATTCGTAAGTTCAAGAAGGACAAGCTGACCCTCGGGCAACTGGTCAAGTTCGGAGCCATCTCGCCGCATGGCGCGACCGTCCTGGAGGTCATCGGCAAGGTGCGCTGCAATGTGCTCATTTCCGGCGGCACGGGTTCGGGCAAGACGACGCTGCTCAACTGTCTGACAGCCTTCATCGAACCTGACGAACGCATCATCACCTGCGAGGACGCGGCCGAACTGCAGCTGCAGCAGCCGCATGTCGTGCGTCTGGAAACCCGGCCGGCCAATCTGGAAGGCGAAGGCCAGATCACCATGCGCGACCTCGTCAAGAACTGCCTGCGTATGCGTCCCGAGCGGATCATCGTCGGCGAAGTGCGCGGACCGGAGGCCTTCGACCTGTTGCAGGCGATGAACACCGGTCACGACGGTTCCATGGGGACGCTGCACGCCAACAGCCCGCGCGAGGCGCTCAGCCGCCTTGAATCCATGATCACCATGGGCGGGTATGCCCTGCCCTCCAAGACCATCCGCGAGATGATCGTTTCGTCGGTGGACGTCATCGTCCAGGCCGCCCGCCTGCGCGACGGCTCGCGCCGCATCACCCACATCACCGAGGTGGTGGGCATGGAAGGCGACGTCGTCGTGACCCAGGACATCTTCGTCTACGACATGACCGGCGAGGACGAGCACGGGCGCGTCCT
Organism: Hartmannibacter diazotrophicus; assembly: GCF_900231165.1. GTDB lineage: Bacteria > Pseudomonadota > Alphaproteobacteria > Rhizobiales > Pleomorphomonadaceae > Hartmannibacter > Hartmannibacter diazotrophicus. The sequence goes on along the minus strand of NZ_LT960614.1, from coordinate 925,655 downwards.
CGGACAGCATCGTTCGACCGGCATCGGTCAGCCGGCGTTCTGGGATCGGGCCCGCTACTATGGCGAAGAAAAGCGCCTTGCCAACGCGCTCGACTCCTCGGAAGTCGACGAAGTGGCGTTCTGAAACGGAACCGGCCAGCAGAGTCCACGAATGGCATAGAGGCGAAGGTCGCCGGAGAGCAGAGGAATGCCGATCAACCCCAATATAGCGATCCTGGCGATCGCCCTGCTTGTGATGCTGTCGGTCGGCGCCATCTTCTATGCGACGTTCTATCAAAGGATTACGAGCGAGAAGCGCAAGGAAAAGCGCTTCAGCATGGTCTCCTCCTCAGCCACAGACAGGGCCGAGGCGAACAGCCGCAAGGTTGACACGGCTCAGCGTCGCAGGAATGTCCAGGCGACACTCAAGGACATCGAGGTCAAGCAGAAGCACCAGGCGAGCCGCGGGCGCAATCCGCCGATGTCGCTGCGACTGCAGCAGGCCGGCCTCAAATGGAAGATGTCGCATTTCATCATCTTCAGCGTGATCAGCGCGATCGTCATCGGTACCGTCGCAAAGGTCCTCGGTGCGCCTCTGCTGGCCGCGCTCGGCGCGACCTTCGCCGGCGGCTTCGGGTTTCCGCGTTTCGTGGTCAATTTCCTGCGTAAGCGCCGGATGAATGCCTTCATCAACGAACTGCCGAATGCGGTGGAGGTCATCGTGCGCGGCGTGAAGGCAGGCCTGCCGCTCAACGACTGCGTCCGCATGATCGCGATCGACGCCAATGAGCCGGTGCGGACCGAATTCCGCTTTGCCGTCGAGACCATGCAGATGGGCATGACGATCGATCAGGCCGTCGGCCGGCTCTACGAGCGCGTCCCGCTGCCCGAGGTCAATTTCTTCGCGATCGTGATCGCGATTCAGGCCAAGGCCGGCGGCAATCTTTCGGAAGCACTCGGCAACCTTGCCCGCGTGCTGCGCGAGCGCAAGAAGATGCGGGCCAAGATCCAGGCGATGAGCATGGAGGCCAAGGCATCGGCCGTCATCATCGGCGCCATGCCGATCATCGTCGCGGTGCTCGTCTACATCACCAGCCCGGACTATATCAGCATCCTGTGGATCGACCCGATCGGCCAGATCATCATGGGCATTTCCGGGCTCTGGATGCTGATGGGCATCCTCGTCATGCGCAAAATGATCAACTTCGATATCTGACGGGAGGATCGACAGGATATGGATCAAGTCATCGCCACTGTCCGCGACCCGGCCTTCCTGATGTCGGTTGCCGTCGGCATCGCCATTTTCGGGACGATCCTCTCGCTGGCCATGCCGCTATTGTCTTCGGACAAGCTGGATTCGCGCATGAGGGCGGTCGCCATCGAACGCGACAAGATCCGGCAGCGCGAACGCGCTCGCCTGCAGACGGAATCGAAGGCGCGCGGCGCGCGGCGGGCAGAACCGAAGAAATACATGACGAACCTCGTCGAGCAGTTGAGCCTCAAGCAGGCTCTTGCGGACGACAAGACGGTGGAGAAGCTTCGACTGGCCGGCTACCGCGGCGAGGCGCCCATGACGGCGCTGCTGTTCGCGCGCTTCGTGCTGCCCTTCGCCACCTTCGCGATCACGGCGCTCTATCTCTTCGTCATCCTCGATATCGACCAGCCCACGTCGGTCAAGCTTCTCATTTCGCTGTTCGGCGCCTATGCGGGCTTCTATGCGCCGGTGATGTTTCTCTCCAACAAGGCGCAGAAGCGACAGTTCTCCATCAAGCGCGCCTTCCCCGATGCGCTGGACCTTCTGCTGATCTGCGTGGAATCGGGCATGTCCGTCGAGCAGGCCTTCCGCAAGGTGGCCGAGGAGATCGGCGTTCAGTCCATCGAGCTTGCCGAGGAACTGAGCCTGACGACGGCCGAACTCTCTTACCTGCCCGACCGCAAGAAGGCCTATGAGAACCTTGCCGCGCGCACCGGGCTTGAAGGCGTCAAGTCGGTCTGTCTCGCCCTCATGCAGGCGGAACGCTACGGCACGCCGCTCGGCACGACCTTGCGCACCATGGCCCAGGAAAACCGCGACATGCGCATGAACGAAGCGGAAAAGAAGGCGGCCGCCCTGCCCCCGAAGCTCACCGTGCCGATGATCCTGTTCTTCCTGCCGGTGCTCTTCGCCGTGATCCTGTCGCCGGCCATCATCAAGGTGATGGAGTACTGATCCCCGCCGCCCGCCGCGCCTCAACAACGCGTCGCCGGTCCCTATCGAACCTCCGGCGAGCGCCGCACGGTTCGCATTGCGCGGGAGCGTCAAGTTGACATTCGATATTCGTCCGGCGCTGGTTGCCGACCTCGACACGGTGGTCGACATCACCCGTCGGGCCTATGACGTCTACCTGCCGATCCTCGGCTATCCGCCCGTGCCGGTGACAGAAGATTACGCCCCGCGGATCGCACGCGGCGAAGTCTGGCTCGGTCTGGAAGACGGGGCAATCGCGGCGCTCATTGTCATCGAGCGCGACGTCGATCACGACATGATCTTCAGCGTCGCCGTCGACCCCGATCATGCAGGCTACGGCTATGGCCGCCGGCTGATCGATTTTGCGGAAGAGCGCGCGCGGGACGCGGGACGGGCAACGATCCGTCTCTACACCAATGCCCTCATGACGCGGAACATCGCGCTTTACAAGCGTCTGGGATTTGAGGAAACAGGCCGGCGGCCCAATCCGAAGCGCCCGGTCTTCACGATCGTCGACATGACCAAGAGGCTATAGCGGCGCAAAAAAAGGGCTGCGGCCAAGCATTTCAGCGCAGCCCAGCCTCACTCATTCGGATCGGGTTCGTTGCCTCAGCCCTGGCGGGTCTTCTTCTCGCCGGCCTCGATCTCCTTCCAGCGGTCGGCCTGCGCCATCATCGCCTTCAGGTAGGAGATGTTGGCAGCCGCCTGGTCGGGATTGATCTCGTTGCGGGCGACGGCCTCCGCTTCGGAGAACTTGCCTTCGAGGCCAAGCACGAGCGCGAGATTCTGGCGGATGCGGCTGTTGGCGCGCGGCTGAACGCTGGCGCGGCGCAGAACCTCTTCCGATTTTTCCAGGTTGCCCGACAGAAGATAGCTGAGACCGAGATTGTTGAGCACGGACGGTTCGTCGGGAACGATCGCCAGCGCCTTGCCGTAGAGGTCGCGCGCGCTCGCACCGTTGCCGATCTGATCGAGGATGGCGCCCTCGGCCGAGAGCAGGGCCCAGTCCGGGCGGTCGGGACGCTGGGCGCGGCGGATCACCTCCAGCGCCTGCTGGAAATCGCCGTTGGCGGCCAGCGCCTTGCCGTAGGACGCGGCCATGACGCGGTCATCCTTGTACTGGATGACGCCCTGCTGCAGGACGGCGATGGCCTGGTCCGTGTTGCCGGAGAGGCGAAGGGCGGCCGCATAGTTGAGGATGGTCCCACGGTCCTTCGGGTTCTGGTCGTAGCGCTGTCCCCAGGACCGGGCCGCCGATGCGAGCTGATCATCCGTCAGATTGGTCGATCCCGTAATCGTCGCTCCGCCGTGGGTGCCGACCGCCTGCTGCGAAGCACAGGCTGACAGGAACACGCCGCAGGCGAGCGGCAAAGCAAGGCTCAACATGCGCAGACGCGGCTGACGAGAGACGGCTACAGACGAACGGCACATGACTTCTGGCTCCGCGAACGGGACAACTGGACTTCCTGACTTTTGTAGTTCGTTAACCCTAATACCCGGTTAACCGGGCAGCATTCCTTTCCCGGGGATGGTCTTTGCAGCGTTCCGAGTTGACTATCCGGCAGGGTGGCGAGGAGACGATCCTGCCAAAGGCCATGGAGCGGGCGATTCCCTTCCCACGGAAAATCGGCTAAGCCTTGAATGCGCTTCGCGCACCGGACCGCATTCCCGCAGTCCGCGCTAATTCCCTCCCTTCAGCCCCCGCGGAGACCCGTCTCGTGCTTTCCTTCTTTGCGCCCAGCGATACGACCGATCCTGCCTGCCCGATCCACGCGGTGACCGCCGACGGGCTGGAGGAAACGCTGGCCGCCCTTGACCCGGAAGCGGGTGCCTGGGCGAAGGCCTGCGGCTTCAAGGCGGATGCCGGGGCGGTTCTCCTCGTGCCGGGCGATGAAAAGGCCGTTGCCGCGGTGCTCTTCGGTCTCGGCAAGGCCGACGATCCGGCCCGTCCGGCGTTTCTGACCGGACGCCTGCCCGCCAGCCTGCCTGACGGCCTCTATCGCCTCGCCACCTTCGAGGGAGACCTGTCGCTGGCCGTGCTCGGCTGGGCGCTCGGCTGCTACCGCTTCGAACGCTACGTGAAGCCGAAGGAAAAATCCCTCCGGCTGGTGATGCCGTCGACGGTGGATGCGAAGGAACTCGAAAGCCTTGCCGGCGCCGTCTTCATGGTGCGCGATCTCGTCAACACACCCGCCAACGACCTCGGACCGGCCGAACTCGCAGCGGCGGCCTTCCGGCTTGCCAACGACAATGGCGGCCACTACCGCGAAGTGGTCGGCGAGGACCTGCTCACGGAAAACTATCCGCTGATCCATGCGGTCGGCGCGGCCAGCAGCCGGGCTCCGCGCCTGATCGATTTCACCTGGGGCGACGAGACCGCGCCGAAGGTCACGCTGGTCGGCAAGGGCGTCTGCTTCGACACGGGCGGGCTCAACATCAAGCCTGACAGCTCCATGCTCCTGATGAAGAAGGACATGGGCGGCGCGGCCAACGTGCTCGGCCTTGCCCGTCTCATCATGGAGGCCAAGCTCAAGCTGCGCCTGCGCGTCCTGATCCCCGCCGTCGAGAACTCGATCTCCGGCAATGCCTTCCGCCCGGGCGACATCTTCCCGAGCCGCAAGGGCCTCACCGTGGAGATCGGCAACACCGACGCGGAAGGCCGTCTCGTCCTTGCCGACGCGCTGGCGCTGGCGGACGAGGAAGAGACGGATCTCATCGTCGACATGGCGACACTCACGGGCGCGGCCCGCGTTGCGCTCGGGCCCGATCTGCCGCCGGTCTATACCCACGACGACACGCTTGCGGCCGACCTTGCGAGCGCCGGCGAGAGTGTCGGCGATCCGCTCTGGCGCATGCCGCTCTGGGCGCAATACGACAAGCTGCTGGCCTCCAAGGTCGCCGACGTCAACCATATCTCCAGCGGCGGCTTTGCCGGGTCCATCACGGCGGCGCTGTTCCTTGCCCGCTTCGTGGAGAACACGAAGAGCTGGCTGCACGCGGACATCTTCGCCTGGGTGCCAGCGGAAAAGCCGGGCCAGCCGGTCGGCGGCGAGGCGCAGGTGATCCGCGCCCTGTTCGAGGTGCTGAAAAGTCGCTATCCGGCCTGACCGTCAATCGGTCTCGGACGGCACGAAAGCCGGCAGGCGGACGATGACCCTCGCCCCGCCCTCCGGCGCGTCGTCGATGGCGAGTGTACCGCCGTGGGCATCGGTCAGTGTGCGGGCAATGGCAAGGCCGAGGCCCGCCCCGCCCGTGGCGCGGTTGCGCGAGCCTTCCAGCCGCACGAAGGGCTCCAGCACCGACGCGCGCCGCTCCACCGGAATGCCCGGTCCCCGGTCATCGACCGTCACGCGATGGACGGCGCTTTCGTCCATCCGCTCGGTTTGCAGGGTGATCCTCGCACTGCCGCCGTATTTGACCGCGTTCTCGATCAGGTTGCCGAAGATGCGGCGGATGGCGAGGCGGTCGCCGATCACGAGCGCCTCCCTCTCCCGCAGATCAAGCGTGACGTCCGCCCCCGTCGCCCGTCGGTCATCGACCTCCTCGCGAAGGCAGTCGGCAAGGTCGAGAAGTTCGCTCGGCTGCTCGCCGGACCCGGCCCGGCCGGCGAGCAGGGCATCGTCGAGCAGGCGGATCATGTCGGCGATGTCGCCGACCGCCCGTTCGCGTTCCGCCGCGTCGGGGATCTGCTCGACGCGCAGACGCAGGCGCGCGGCGAAGGTGCGCACATCATGGGAAATACCCGTGATCATCGCCATGCGGGCGGCGAGCAACTGGTTGAGACGCGCCTGAAGGCGATCGAAGGCGCCGATCAGCGCCTTGATCTCCGGGGCGCTGCGACGAGGCCTTGGCAGGTCCACCGGACGGTCCGTGAGGTCGAAACGATCGACAGCCGCAGCGAGGCGGGAGAGCGGGCGCGTTTCGCGGAGCGCCAGCAACAAGGTCGCAAACGCAAGCAGCGTCCCCAGCATCGCCGCGCCATAGCCCACAGGCAGTCCGAACCATGTCAACGTGAAGAGGCTCGCCGTGTCGATGACGAGCCATTCGCCCGTCCTCAGGTGGATGCGAAATTCCAGCGCCTGTCCCTGTGCGAGCCTAGCCGCCGGCAGACGGCGGAAGAGCGAGTTCTCGGGGACGACGAGCTGAAGCGTCCGCTGCCCCAGCGCGGCCTGATAGCCCGCAATCAGCTCCGGATCAGCCAAGGGCAAATCCGGACTGGCATCCGGTTCCGCGACGATACTGGGCACGAAACTGGCGGTCGTCAGCGCCTTGAACAGATCGGCGCGCTCGGCCGGCGGCGTACGCTCCACCAGCGCCACCACGGCGGCGATCCGCTCGGGCGCCGGCGTGACGGCATTCGTTTCGGGCACACGAATGCGGTAGTAGACGGCGATCATGATGGTCCAGGCGACAATGATCCCGAGGACGGCGATCAGAACGATCCGCGCGGCGATGGTGAGGCGCGCCATCAGGGCACCTGCCGGACCTGGGCCGTGAAGAGATAGCCGCCGTTGCGCACCGTGCTGACGAGACCGGACGGGGCGCCGGCATCCGAAAGCTTGCGCCGCAGCCTTGAGACCAACATGTCGACGGTGCGGTCGAAAGGATCCGCGCTGCGGCCGCTGACGCGGTCGAGAATCTGGTCGCGGGAGAGAACCCGGCGCGGGCTCTGGACAAAGCAGGCGAGGAGGTCGAATTCGGCTGTGGTCAGCGTCAGGACGTCCGCGCCCGACGCCGTGACCTGCCGCGCATCGAGATCGACGATGAAGCTCTCGAAGGCAAGACGGCGGTTCTGGACCGGAACGACCATGGCGCCTCGGCCGCGCCGGAGCAACGCACGCACACGGGCGAGAAGCTCGCGCGGCCCGAAGGGCTTGACCAGATAGTCGTCGGCGCCGAGTTCCAGTCCGATCACACGGTCGATCTCGTCGGCCTTCGCCGAAAGGATCAGGATCGGCATGTCGCTCTGAGCCCTCAGGCGGCGGCAGATGGAAAGCCCGTCCTCGCCCGGCAGCATCAGATCGAGAATGACGAGATCGGGCACAGTGCGCTGCAGGCAAAGATCCATCGCCTCGGCGCTCTCGGCTTGCGCAAGCAGGAAGCCCTCGCGCGCAAGCAACTCGCCGACAAGCCGGCGAATATCGGCGTCGTCCTCGACGATCAGGATGGTGGCGGGCGCTGCGGTCATCTTTCGCTTATGCCTCGCGCTCGGCGTTCCGGCAAGCAGAAGCCTCTGATTTTACAAGTTTCTACCGACCATTGACATTTGGTGACAAACGGATGCCTCCCCGTCAAAGGGCGATGACAGCGCGCCTGCATCGTCTCCTCGCTGCCCGCCGAACGCGGGAAACGTCCCAATGAGGAGATTTCATCATGACCAGATTGCTCGCCCTCTCCACCGCCGTCGCCCTCTTCGCGACCCTTGCCGCCACCGACGCCAACGCGTGGGAGCGCAACTCGACCACGACCGGCTCCTATGGCCGCACCTTTTCCACCCACGCGACGGGAAGCTGCTACGGCGGCACCTGCTCGCGCAGTGTCACGCGCACCGGGCCCTACGGCGGGACGGCGACGACGAACGGCGCGGTGAACTGCTACGGCGGGGCCTGCAACTACGGGCGGACCACCACCGGCGCCTATGGGCGCTCGGTGACGACGCACGGCACGATCACCCGCTACTGACCACCGCCCTCCTCTCGCGCCAGGTTCCCGCTTCTCGCCTCAACGAAGCGGGGGCCTGCCTTCCGGACCGCCTGCCGAAGATACCACCATGCCGACATTGCCAACGTTTTCCGACCATTCGAGCCTCAGACTGACTGTCCTCGGGCTGGCGCTCGGGTTCATGCTGCTCGAATACCTCCTGAGCCGCCTTGCCAGCCATGATCACGAAACCCACGACCTGAAGGAAAGCGCCGCGTCGCTTGTTCTCGCGGTCGGCCAGAACCTCCTGCGGGGTCTGGAAGCGGGTCTCGTCGCGCTGCCCTTCGCGCTTGCCTACGAGCACCGGCTATTCGACTTCGACACCTTCACCGTGACGGCGCTTCTCGCGCTCTTCATCCTTACCGAGTTCGTCTACTACTGGCACCACCGGGCCTCGCACCGGGTGCGCTGGCTGTGGGCAACGCATGCGGTGCATCATTCGGCGACGAAGCTCAATTTCACCGCCGCGATCCGGCTCGGCTGGACCGGTAACATCTCCGGGCACTTCGTCTTCTTCCTGCCGATCGTCTGGCTGGGGTTCAATCCCTTCGCCCTCATCGGGATGCTCGGGATCAACCTGCTCTACCAGTTCTTCCTGCACACCGAGTTCGGCCCGCGTCTCGGTCCGCTGGAATGGGTGCTGAACACGCCCACCCACCACCGCGTCCATCACGCCTGCAACCGCGACTGCCTCGACAAGAATTACGGCGGGATGCTGATCGTCTTCGACAGGTTGTTCGGCACGTTCACCGAAGCACCGGCCGGCGAGCCGCTGCGCTACGGCCTTGTCGGGGTTCGGCCGAGCAACAACCCGCTCAGCATCGCACTTGGCGAATGGGGACGCATGATCCGCGACGTCCGTCAGGCAGACGGCCTCGGGGCCAAGCTCGCCGTGATCCTGGCGCCGCCCGGCAGCAAGCCGAAACGGCGGGAAGAGGCGCGTCTGGATCGGCCCGTCACCGAGAAACGATAAGGTCAGGCGGCGGGCTGGGCTGCGGCCTTGAGGTTGAAGTCGACCGCCTCAAGCGCCGCACGGGTGACAGGCGTTCCCGACGCCAGCAGCCGGCGCGCCATCATGTGGTCTGCCGGCACATTGACCGTCTCGACGCCGATGAGCTCGCCCTTGCGAAAGCAATAGGCGGACAGGCGGCCGGGACCGGGCTCGCGCACCACAACGTCGTCGGCGTCGTCGGTGAGGCCGGCGATCTGGAGCTTGAGCGGTCCCTGGTCGCTCCAGAACCAGGGCACGACATCATAGGGCGCCGGCCGCCCGACGATATGGGCCGCGACGCATTTCGCCTGATCGACAGCGTTCTGCACCGACTCCAGCCGGACACGGCGGCCGCTGCGGGCATGGATGAAGCTGGCGCAATCGCCAATTGCCGAGATCGCCGGATCGCTCGTCAGCATGATGGCATCGACGACGACGCCATTGTCGATCTCAAGGCCCGCCTCCGCCGCGATCTCCACATTCGGCACGACACCGGCGGCGACCAGCACCATGTCGCCGTCGATCGTCCTGCCGTCCTTCAGTTCGACGCCGGCAACCTTGCCCGTGCCATCGTCCAGAATGCGGGCAGCCATGGCGCCCTGCTTCACCTCGACGCCGTTTTCGCGATGCGCCTTCAGGAAGAATTCCGAGACGGCGGGCGAGACGACCCGGCCCATCAGGCGCGGCATCGCTTCCAGAACCGTGACCTCGAGCCCAAGGGCACGCGCGACGGCGGCAAATTCCAGTCCGATGAAGCCGCCGCCGATGACGATCACATGCCGGCAACCGCCGATCCGCTCGCGGATATCGTTGGCGTGGGCGAGCGTGCGCATCTCGACGACATTCTCGAGCCCGGCGCCTTCCAGCGGCAGCTTGCGGTTCCGCGTGCCGACGGCGAGCACGAGGTAATCGTAGCCGAGCGTGTCGCCATTGGAGAGCGCGACCGTCTTTGCCTTGCGGTCGATGGACGTGATCCGGGTCTCTTCGATCAGTTCGATCGACTGGGTCTCGAAGAAGTCCGGCGCACGGAGCAGAAGCCGGCTCGCATCGCCCTCCTTCAGATAGGTCTTGGACAGCGGCGGACGCTGGTAGGGCAGGCCCGGCTCCTCGCCGACCATGACGATGCGGCCCTCGAAACCGTCCTGCCGCAGGCTGGCCGCGACCTGCAGTCCGCCCTGCCCCGTTCCCGCAATCACCACGACATTGTCCGACGTCACTGGCCGTCCTCCAGAAATCACCGGGCGCGAACGCCCGTCACCATCGAGATGGGCCGTCCGGCTTGCCCGGTCACCGATTCATTTCGCGAAGGCTGGCTTAGCACGGATGAAAGCGGCACGGCCATATCGGCCCGAGCGGTCGTTGCGGCCGCCGGTCGCGACGGCGGGCAGGAATTTCCGCCTTGCTGACCGCCCTGCGGGAAATTCGTGCCGGCATTATTTCCGGCCGAAACAAATCCCGTCTTGCCGTTACACGCACGGGCAATTTGATACACGTAAATTATTGAAAATAATAACAATTCAGGTTACCAACATCGCAGCAACGCCGTGTGTTGCCCGGCATGTCGATGTCGGACTTCCGAGACCAACTCCCACCGCATGCGGATGATGCCGACAGTCCGTCGCCGCCGGATCCGAACCAGCCCGGACCGGCGTTCAGATCGCAGGAAAGACCGCATTCAATCCTGCGTGACGAGCCGCATCCGCTGTCGGTCGAAGCCCCTCCCAGTGAGGGGCTTCTTTTTCGGCGACCTGTCGAGGCGAGGACCTTATTTCATCCCGTGCCCCTTAGCCGCCGAGCGGTTCACCAGCACTCGAAGCCGCCGTCGACGAGAAGGTCGACGCCCGTGACGAAGGACGCGGCCCGGCTGAGCAGGAATACCGCCGGGCCGACCATCTCGTCCGGCGTCGCCATGCGCTGCATCGGGGTTTCGCGCTCGAAGATCTTGCGCTGCTCGGCGACCTCGGGGCGAAGGTTCATCGGCGTCAGGGTGTAGCCGGGGCTGATGACGTTGACGCGGATGCCGCGCTCGACCCATTCCATGGCAAGGCTCTTGGACAGATGGATCACGCCCGCCTTGGAGCTGTTGTAGTGAGCCTGCGTCAGGCCGCGATTGACGATGGAGCCCGACATGGAGGCAATGTTGACGATGGCGCCCTTGCCGTTCTTCAGCATCACCCGGCCTTCCGCCTGACAGGAGAGAAAAACGCCCGTCAGGTTGACGTCGATCATCTTCTGCCACTGCTCGAAGGGCAGATCCTCGGCGGGCGCCGCGTTGGCGATGCCGGCACAGTTGACCGCGAGGGTGAGGCCGCCAAGATCGGCCACCGTCCGGTCGACAGCGGCGGCAAGCGCGGCGGCATCGGTCACGTTGCCTTCGGTGACGAGCGCCTTGCGTCCCCTGGACGCGATGGCGGCTTTCGTCTCCTCCAGCCCCCTGGAGCCCGGCAGGTCGAACAGGGCGACATCGGCTCCGGCCTCGGCAAGTCCGACGGCGATGCTCTGGCCGATACCGCTGCCGGCCCCGGTTACGAAGGCGACTTCACCGGCCAGATCGAAAAGCGACATTCCATTCACTCCCAAGACTCTCAAGACCCGCAGGGGGCCGTTGTTTGCGTTTTCGGCGGGGCCGCTCAGGTGGTGGCAAGTTCCATCACCTCCACACGGCCAGCTTGATCGTGCGGCAGGATTCCCCGGTTACGGCCACGGCTCAGCACCATGATGCGGTGGGAGAGCCCCAGAACCTCGTCGAGGTCGGAACTCACCACGATGACGGCCATGCCCCGGTTGGCAAGATCGGTGATGACGTCGTAGATTGCGGCTCGGGCGCCGACATCGATACCGCGTGTCGGCTCGTCGAGGATGACCACCTTCGGCCCGCGCGAAATGCATTTGGCGATGACGACCTTCTGCTGGTTGCCGCCGGAGAGTTCGCCCGCGCCCTGCCCGGCGCGCCCCTTGATGCCGAAGCGACGAATGGCGCTCTCGGCAAACCGGCTGACGGCACCGGGGCTGACCCAGTTGGCCGGCGCGATGCTGTCGTAGTTGCCGAGCGCGAGGTTCTCGGCAATCGAATGCTGAAGAACGAGCCCCTGCGCCTTGCGGTCCTCCGGAACGAGGACGATGCCCTTTGTGAGCGCATCGCGCGGATGGGAAAGCCGGATCGGCTTGCCTTCGATGCGTACCTCGCCGGAGGCGAGAGGATCGGCGCCCGAGATGGCCCGCACGAGTTCCGTGCGTCCCGCGCCGACGATGCCGGCGATGCCGAAGACCTCGCCCGCCTTGACCGAAAAGCTGATGTCGGAGAAGGCGCCCTCGGCGCTCGTCAGTCCCTCGACCTTGATCAGAGGCTCGCTGTCGACGGTGCGGATCGCCGGGAACATGCGGTCGATCGAGCGGCCCACCATTTCCTCGACCAGCGTCTTGACCGGCACCTGCGCGGTCTCGTGGGTGGCGACCAGACGGCCGTCGCGCAAGACGGCGACGCGGTCGGCGATGCGGGCGATCTCGTCGAGGCGATGGCTGATGTAGATGAAGGAGACACCCTCGGCCTTGAGCTGCGCGATCTGCTCGAAGAGGCGGTCGGTTTCCTCGCCGCCGAGCGCCGCGGTCGGCTCGTCGAAAATGAGGAGTTTCGACTGAAGGGTGAGGGCTTTTGCGATTTCCACCTGCTGCTGGGCAGCGACGCGCAGGTCGCGCACGAGCATGGTCGGCGGCAGGTCGAGGCCGAGGCGATGAAGCTGCTCGCTGGCAAGGCGGTTGATGAGCGCGCGGTCGACGCGCCCGCCGCGCGTCGGCAGGCGGCCGACGAAGACGTTCTCGGCGATGGAGAGATCCGGCAGCAGCCGCATTTCCTGATGAATGAGTCCGATGCCGGCGGCGAGCGCATCGGCCGGCGAGGCCGGCGCGTGCGGCTCTCCCTGCCAGGTCATGGTGCCTGCCGTCGGCTGCACGAGACCGGCGATGATGGACGAGATCGTCGACTTGCCGGCACCGTTCTCGCCGAGAAGCGCCAGCACCTCGCCCTTGCGCACATCGAGACCGACGTCGGAAAGGACCGTCACGGGACCATAGTCCTTGCCGATGCCACGGACCGTCAGGACGGTCTCGCCGTCCGCCGCTTGCTGTGTCGTCATCCCGGTCTTCCGATTGCTTGTCCGTTGGCAAAGGGCGGTCCCGCCCGAAGCGGGCGAGACGGTCTTTCGCGATCCTGACTACTGCGAAAAAGGGACGGGACGCCCCGCGCGCCTTTCAGCCCGCGGAGCGGCCCGTCAGGTCGCGGTTCAGGGATGTTCCTTGATGAACCCGTCGACGTTGTCCTTCGTCGTCAGCGTCGCGTCCTGGAGCTGTTCGGCCGGGATCTCCGTTCCGGCGACGAGCGCCATCGCGGAATCGACGCCCATGCGGCCCATCTTCTGGGTCTGCTGGGTGGCGGTGACGTCGAAGACACCTTCCTTCAGCGCTTCGAGCGCAGCCGTGTCACCGTCGAAGCCGGCGATCCAGATGCGGTGGCCGAGGTTGGCGACCTTCACCGCCTGAGCAGCGCCGAGTGCCAACGCGTCAGCCTGACCGAAGATGATCGAGACGTTCGGGTTGGACTGCAGAAGATCCTGGGTCAGCTTGAAGCCTTCGTCCTGATGCCAACCCTCGCTCCAGAGTTCGCCGACGATCTTGATGTCAGGATAGTTGGCGAGCGCCTCGCCGCAGCCCTTGGAGCGGTCGACCTCGGGGGTCGTGCCCTTCTGGCCATGGATGATGATCATCTCGCCCTTGCCGCCGGCCTGCTTGGCAATGTAGTCGCAGACCTGACGAGCCGAGGTGACGCTGTCGGTGGCGATGAAGGTGTCGCCCGGCGCGCCTTCGGCATTGCGGTCGATGTTGACGACCGGGATGCCCGCGGCCTTGGCGGTCTTCACCGGCACGGAGGCGGCGGTGGCGCCGGCGGGGATGTAGATCAGCGCGTCGACGTTCTGGGCGATCAGGTCCTGCACCTGGCTCACCTGCGTGGCGGCATCGCCCTTGGCGTCGACGGTGATCACCTCGATGCCCTTGGTCTTGGCGTAGGCCTCGACGGACTGCTTGATCTGGTTGAAGAAGTTCGCCTGCAGGTTGGCGACCGCAAGGCCAAGCTTCTTGAGCTCGGCTGCGGACGAAGGCTGGACGACACTGGCCATGGCCAGGGCAGCGGTGGCGGCCAACAGGGCGGCACGACGTGTAAGCATTGCATTTCCTCCATTGTCAGTCTGTTTGCCGTGCCGTCGGGCTCTCCCCTTCGGCCTAAGGCTGGCTTTTCTTGGTCCACGTGGACCTCTTTTCGCCTCGCCGGGCGAATTCCGTTCGGCATGCCGTAAAGCCGGCATGCCTCCTTGCGCGCCGACCTTTGCGCGTTGGCCGCCTACTGGCGGCGCTTGCGGACCGTGTCCGCCGCCACCGCCAGTGCGATGACGAGGCCGATGATTACCTGCTGCACGAAGGGCGAGACGTGGAGCAGGTTGAGGCCGTTGCGTAGGAAACCGATGATCAGGACGCCGACTGCCGTGCCGGCGATGCCGCCGACACCGCCGGAGAGGCTGGCGCCGCCGATGACGACCGCCGCAATGGTGTCGAGTTCGTAGCCAAGGCCCGAACTCGGCTGGGCGGAGTCGAGGCGGGCCGACAGGATCACCCCGGCAATCCCGGCCATGAAGCCGCAGAAGACATAGACGCCGACCGTTGCGGCGGCGACGCGCACACCGGCAAGCCGGGCAACCTCGGGGCTGCCGCCGATCGCATAGAGTTCACGCCCTGCCGGACGGAAGCGCAGGAAGGCCCAGGTCACCAGCGTGAAGAAGAGCATGACGGCAACGGTGGCGCTGAGCAGGCCGAAGTGCCGGATGATGGCAAGGTTCGAGAACCAGTCGGGAAAGCCGATGATCTGCTGGCCGTCGGTGATGATCGACGCGATACCGCGCGCCATCGACATCATCGCCAGCGTCGCGATGAATGGCGGCATGTTGAGCTGCGTCACCATCAGACCGCTGACAAGACCGGCGACGGACGCGGCAAGGAGCGCGGCCATGATCGCCAGCGGAAAGGGAACGCCGACCCAGTTGCCGAGATAGCCCATCACCATGGCCGACAGCGCCAGGACCGATCCGACCGAGAGATCGATGCCGCCGATCAGGATGACGAAGGTCATGCCGATCGCCATGACGCCGATCACCGTGATCTGGTCCATGACGTTGAGGAAGTTGCGCATGGTCAGGAAGGTGTCGCTGGAGAAGGCCAGGAAAACGCAGAGCGCGATCAGGCCGAGAAACGGGCCGGTCGCGCCGCTGCCAAGGCGCAGGCTCCACTTTCGCGATCCGGCCTCCGCCCCGCCCGATGCCGTCGTCATTGTCATCGTTCCTCTCCTGTCCGACCCGTCCGGTCGTCGTCATTGTCCGGCCGTGGGCCGGCTGTTCTGGTTTCGTCCGGCCTTCTTCAGGCCATTCCGCTGCTGAGAGAGCGGGCAACGGCGCGCCGCCAGCCCGCGCGCTTTGCCGCGCGCGAGGCTTCATCAACCGCCGGGGTGTAGACGAGCCCGCCGCGATCCAGCTCGCCGAGCGAGCGGAGATCGAAGAGCCCGGCCGAGACACCGGCCAGATGCGCCGCGCCCATCGCGGACAGTTCAGCGGTTTCGGTCGTCTCGACGGGAAGGCCGATCATGTCGGCCTCAAATTGCATGAGTTGTGCATTTTTTGTCGGTCCGCCGTCGACATGAAGACGATCGACGGCGACACCGCTTTCACGCACCGCATCGATGAGATCGGCGATCTGGTGGGCGATGGAGTCGAGCGCCGCACGGGCAACCACCTCCCGTTTGGTTCCAAGCGCAAAGCCGGAGAGGGTCGCCACCGCCACCCCGTCCCACCAGGGCGCGCCGAGGCCGTTGAAGCCCGGCACGAGGTGGACATTGCCGGCATCCTCGATCAAGGCCGCCATGCGCGCGAGTTCGTCCGTTCCGACGCCAAGAAGGTCGGCGGTCCAGATCAGCGTCGAGCCCGCCGAGCGGATGTTGCCCTCGAAGGCCAGCATCGGCGCGTCGATCCACCAGGCGAGCGTGACGCAGAGGCCCTTGTGCAGGCTTGCGCCGTCGTTGGTCGCGGGCCGGTCGAGCAGGCCCATCACGGACGAGCCGGTGCCTTGCGTCGCCTTCACGGGCCCCGGCGCAAAGGCGCCATGGGCGAAGAGCGCGGCGTGGGAATCGGCGAGGACCGCCGTGACCGGCACGCCATCGGGAACGGGCGCGAGACCGCGAACCGCCGGAAACGGCCCCGTCGAGGGAACGATGCGCGGCAATGCTGCGCGCGGAATGCCGAAGAGCGCCAGCAGCCTGTCGTCATAGTCGGCCTTCGCGACATCGACGAGTTGCATGCGCGAGGCGTTGCCGGCCTCGACCAGTGGCTCACCGCCGAAGCGCGAGAGCAGGAACGCGTCAATCGTGCCGACGACGATCTCGCCGGCGTCTGCGCGCCTGCGGTCCGGGTCGATACGGTCGAGCAGCCATTTCGCCTTGGCGGCCGAGAACATCGGATCGAGCGGCAACCCGCTCGTCTTGCGGACATAGTCGCTGTGACACTCGGCGCGCAACTCCGCACAAAGACCTTCGGTCCGCTGGTCCTGCCAGGAGAGCACCGGGGTCAATGGCTTGCCGCTTGACCTCTCCCAGATGACGCAGGATTCGCGCTGCGTGCTGAGCCCGACGGCCACGATCCTCCCGGCCGTTTCGGGTGTGACCGCCGCGGCGACCGCGCGCTGCACGCTCTGCCAGATTTCAAGCGCATCCTGCTCGACCCAGCCCGGCTGGGGCGCGCTCTGGCCGAGCGGCGCCGACCCGATGGCCACGACCTTGCCTGCCGCATCCACAAGGAGGCTCTTGGTCGAGCTTGTGCCCTGATCGATGGCGAGGATGAGCGGTGACGCCATCGCTTATCCCTTCAGTTCGAGCGCCGCGGCGACGATGCCGTCGCGGCTGAGGCCGAAATGATCGAGCAGGAATTCGGCGCCGCCCGTCGGCGCGAACCCCGGCACGCCGAGCAGGCGCATCGGAACGGGGCAATGGCGAACGACGGTTTCGGCGACGGCAGCGCCAAGGCCGCCTTCGACCATGGCTTCTTCCGCCGTGACGATGGCCCCCGTCTCTTTCGCCGCCTCAATGATGACCGCTTCGTCGAGTGGCGTGATCGTCGACATGTTGACGACACGCGCCGAGATCGACCGGGCCGCCAGCGCGTCGGCAGCTTCGAGCGCACGAGACACCAATGTTCCGGTGGCGATGATCGTGAGATCGCGGCCCTCGCGCAGCACATCGGCCTTGCCGAAGCGGAAGGGTTCCGATGACGTCGTCACCGAGGGAACCTTGACGCGCCCGACACGCAGGAAGGCCGGCTTGCCTGCGCCAAGCGCCCAGCGTACGGCGGCGCTCGTCTGTTCCGGATCCGCCGGCACGACGATGGAAAGGCCCGTGATCGCCCGCAGCCAGGACAGATCCTCGATGGAATGATGGGTCGGCCCGAGTTCACCATAGGCCATGCCGGGGCTCATGCCGCACAGAACGACGTGATAGCCGTTGTAGGCGACATCCGCCTTGATCTGCTCCAGCGCGCGGCCCGTCAGGAAAGGCGAGGCGGCACAGACGAAGGGCACGAAGCCGCCGTTGGCAAGACCCGCCGCAACGCCGACCATGTTCTGCTCGGCGATGCCGACATTGATCAGCCTGTCAGGGAACTCGGCCTTGAAGCCGTTGAGATTGCTGGAGCCGACACTGTCGTTGCAGACCGCGACGACGCGCGCATCGGCACGGGCGAGTTCGATGAGCGTTTCGGCGAAGGCCTGACGGCAGTCGAAGATGGGGGCCGGGGCGACGGCAAGCGCACTCATTGTCCAAGCTCCTCAAGCGCCTGACGCACCTGCTCTGGCGACGGCACCTTGTGGTGCCACTCGACGCGATCCTCGATGAAGGAAACGCCCTTGCCCTTGGTGGTGTTGGCGACGATGCAGAGCGGCTTGCCCTGACGGGGACGGGTGAAGACCTCGAAGAGCGCCGCATGATCGTGACCGTCGACCTCGACGGCGTCCCAGCCGAAGGCACGCCACTTGTCGGCAAGCGGATCGAGCCGGGCGGTCTCCTCGGTGCGTGCGCCCTGCTGCAGGCGGTTGCGGTCGACGATGGCGACGAGATTGTCGAGACCGCGATGACCGGCGGACATCGCCGCTTCCCAGTTGGAGCCTTCCTGCAACTCGCCGTCGCCGAGAACGACGAAGGTCTGCCAGTTGGCGCCGGAAAGACGGGAGGCAATGGCGCTGCCGACGCCGATCGGAAGGCCATGACCGAGCGGGCCGGTGTTGGCCTCCACGCCCGGCACCTTGTTGCGGTTCGGGTGGCCGTTCAGCGCGGAGAGCGGCTTCATGAAGGTCGGCAGCAGATCGGGACTGATGAAGCCGCGCAGGGCGAGCACCGAATAGAGCGCGGCGGCGCAATGGCCCTTGGACAGGATGAAGCGGTCGCGCTGCGGGTGCGAGGGGTGCGCCGGATCGAGCCGCAGCACCGAAAAGAAGAGCGTCGTCAGGATGTCGGAGACCGAAAGATCGCCGCCGATATGACCTGCGCGGGCGGCATCGATCGTCCTTACGACGGAACGACGAACATCGCGGGCGGTCGCGGAAAGCCGTCCGGCCCGCTCCTCGGGGGAAGCGTCCTGCCAGACGACCGGATGCCAGTCTTTCGGCATCTCCACGGCCAGAGCATCTAGGGTCACGTTGAACTCCATGAATATTTATTCATTGACGAATTGATTTCCAGAATAGGCTTGTGCTAGGACTGCGTCAAGAGAGGCGCAGACGAGCCTATCCTCGCCAACATGCTGCAACAGCGAGGATATTTTTCGCACTGCAAAATCCCTTGGTACGCAACGACAATCACCGGATTCCCGTGATGCATCTTTTCTTTTTCATTCATGTAGGAATATATATTCAGACGATGACCTCAATTTATTAGAGGCCAAAAATAATGGGTGGAACGCCCGACGGGGACCGGATGTCATGAGCAGAACCCACGAACTTCGCCTGATGGCCCGCATTGCCCAGCTCTATTACGGCGAAGGCATGAAGCAGGCGGAGATCTCCAAGCTGCTGCATATCTCGCAGGCCAGCGTGTCGCGCCTGATCACCAGGGCGCTTAGCGAAGGCATCGTGCGGATCACCATCGCCGCGCCGCGCGGCACCTTTCCGCAGACCGAAGCGGCCCTGCGCGATCGCTACGGGCTCGACGAGGTGATCGTCGCCGACTGTTTCGAAGACCGCGAGGACGCGATCCTTGCCGCCATCGGGGCCGCCGCCGCGCATTATTTCGAGACGACGATGACCGACGGCGAGGTCATCGGCATTTCCTCATGGAGCGCCTCGCTCCTGCGCATGGTGGACGCCATTCATCCGCTGAAGCGGGTCAAGGCCGAGCGCGTCGTCCAGATTCTCGGCGGCATCGGCAATCCCTCCGTCCAGAGCCATGCGACGCAACTAACGACGCGGCTTGCCGAACTCGCCGGTGCGGAGCCGATGCTGCTGCCCTCGCAGGGCGTTGCCAGTTCCTCGGCGGCGCGGCTCGTCATGCTGGGCGATTCCTACGTGCGCGGCACGATGGACCAGTTCCGGCGGGTGACGATGGCTCTGATCGGCGTCGGCGCGCTGCAGCCCTCGGTGATGCTTGCCAACTCCGGCAATTCCTTCACGGGCGAGGAACTCAACGATCTCGCGGCGCGCGGCGCGGTCGGCGACATCTGCCTGCGCTTCTTCGACATCGACGGCAAGCCGGTCGGCGGCCCCTTCGACGAGCGGATCATCGGCATGAGCCTCGACGAACTGAAGACGGTGCCGCGGGTCGTTGCCGTCGCGGGCGGCGAGCGCAAGGTCGCGGCCCTTCACGGCGCGCTGCAGACCGGGCTCATCAACGTCTTCGTCACCGACAAATTCACGGCCGAGAAGCTGGCGGAATGGCCGGCCGGCAACGGCATTCCTCAATAGTCACACACGAATAGACATACGCGACCGGGAGGACAGCATGGCGCGATTTGACGGAAAGACAGTGGTGATCACGGGAGGCAGCCGCGGCATTGGCGCGGCCATCGCCCGCAGGTTTGCAAGCGAGGGCGCCTCGGTGCTGGTGTCGGCCAACGAGGCCCTCGTCAAGGACGTGGCCGAGTCGATCACTGCGAGCGGTGGCAAGGCCGCAAGCTTCATCGCCGACGTCACCGACAAGGCGAGTGTCACCGTGCTCTACGACGAGGCGGAAAAGGTTTTCGGCGGCGTCGACATCTCGGTCCAGAATGCCGGCGTGATCACCATCGCCAAGATCGAGGACATGACCGAGGCCGAGTGGGACAAGGTCATGGACGTCAACACCAAGGGCGTTTTCCTGTGCTGCCAGGAGGCGATCCGGCGCATGCGCGCGCAAGGGCGCGGCGGCCGGCTGATCAACACCGCCTCGGGCCAGGCGCGCGAGGGCTTCATCTACACGCCGCACTATGCCGCCTCCAAGTTCGGCGTCGTCGGCGTCACGCAGAGCCTTGCCAAGGAAGTCGCCAAGGAAGGCATCACCGTCAACGCCTTCTGCCCGGGCATCATCGAGACCGACATGTGGGCCTACAACGACGAGGTCTGGGGCAAGCTCTTGGGCGACTACAAGCCCGGCGAACTGATGGCGGAATGGGTGGAAGGCATCCCGATGGGCCGCGCCGGCTCGGGCGATGACGTCGCCGGCCTCGTTGCCTTCCTTGCCAGCGACGACGCGGCCTATATCACCGGCCAGACGATCAACGTCGACGGCGGTCTGATCATGTCCTGATCGACGATCAGGAGCATTTGCGAAGAAGTGCGGCCGGATCGGATGATCCGGCCGCTTTTGTCTCGTGTCAGGACCTGAGAGGGATCAGGCGGCGAGCGACATGCGCGTCTTGCCGATCATCAGGGCCGCCTCGGCGGCCTCCCTGCCCTTCTTGACGAAATGCTCGCGGAAGATCGCGCGGTGATGGTCCGTCTCCTGGAAATGATGCGGGGTCAGCGACACCGAGAGGATCGGAACGCCCGTGTCGAGGCTGACGCGCATCAGGCCGTCGACAACGGCGGCGGCGACGAAATCATGACGGTAGATGCCACCATCGACGACGAGGGCAGCGGCCGCGACGGCGGCATAGCGATGCGACAATGCCAGATCGCGGGCGACGAGCGGCATCTCGAAAGCGCCGGGCACGTCGTAGACGTCGACCTGGGAAGCGGGAATGAGTTCCAGAAATCCGTCGAGGGCCCGGTCGACAATGTCGGCGTGCCAGTTGGCTTTGACGAAGGCATAGCGGGTGTGCGTCACGTAATCGCTCCTTTCACGGGTTATGACACCGCACCCAAGGCGATCACGCACAAGCCGGCGCTCCCCGGCAACGGGGATCGGCTCATCCGTTCTCTCTCATCCGGACTATGACCGTCGGCCCAGGCCTCTCACCTGGTCTGCTGACCCTTCCTCCAGTACGCTGGCGGGAAGGCGCTCGCGGGCTCGCGGCCAAAGCCGCATACCGCCGGTGGGGAGTTTCACCCCGCCCTGAGAACGAAGCGACCGTAGCACCGCGATTTTCGCCGCGCCAGCGCCATATGCGGAATTCACTGTTCACCGAAAGTGATGCCCGAAAGCGGGAGTCGGGTCAAAGAAGCCAGGGGGACGTTCGAGCCTTGCGGGCCAAGCGAATTGACCGGACCTCCGCTTACTCCTTTGCGATGAGGCGCGCGGTGTGGCGCGCCACGATCAACTCCTCGTCGGTCGGAATCACCCAGGCAGAAACCTTGCTGTCGGTTGCCGAAATACAGCGCTCGCCGTTGCCGGTATCCTCACCGAGCCGAAGGCCGAGCCAACCGAAAGCCTCGGCGACGGCGCTGCGGATCGGGGCGGCGTGCTCGCCGATGCCCGCCGTGAAGACGAGCGTGTCGAGCCCGCCAAGCACCGCGATCAGACCGCCCAACTCCAGCGTCAGCCGGCGCAGGTAAAGCTCAACGGCGTCGCGTGCCTCGAGCGCCCCACTCTCCAGCAGGGTCTTCATGTCGCCGGTCAGTCCCGAGACGCCCTTCAGGCCGGCCTCGCCATAGAGCAGCGCCTCGATCTCGTCGGCGCTCATGCCACGACGCAGCAGCCAGAGAACCAGTCCGGCGTCGAGCTCGCCCGGTCTCGTCGCCATCATCAGGCCGGAGAGCGGGCTGAAGCCCATCGTGGTGCCGACGTTGACACCGTCCTTGAGGGCACAGAGGCTGGCGCCGCCGCCGAGATGGGCGATCACCACACGGCCGGACGCGGCCCGTGGGTCCAGCCGGGCGAGCCGGCGCGAGACATATTCATAGGAAAGACCGTGGTAGCCGTAGCGCCTTGCCCCCTCGGCGGTCAACGCGCGCGGCAGGCCGTAGCTGCTCGCGACCGGCGGCAAACCGCGATGGAAGGCGGTATCGAAACAGGCGACCTGCGGCAGGTGCGGATGCAGCCGGATCAGCGCCTCGATGGGCTCGATGTTGCGCGGCTGGTGCAAGGGCGCGAGCGGCACCGAGGCCTTGAGCCGCTCCAGTTCCGGCCCGTCGATCAGGCAATGCTCGGCGTTCTCCAGTCCGCCGGTGGCGACGCGATGTCCGATGCCGATCAGGCCGCCAGGGCCGAGATGGCCCTCGATCCAGCCGATCAGCGCGGCGATCAGTCCGTGGACATCGCTGGCCCGGTCCGCATTCCAGCCGTCGGTGGGAAGCGGGCCGTCAGCTCCCTTCGCCGCGAGCGTCGGTTCGGACCCGATGCCGGCCAGCTGGCCGCTCAACTGGCGGCTGAGATCGCGGCGGAGGAGCGCGAATTTCAGGCTGGTCGAACCGGCATTGAGAACGAGAATACGGCCCTGCATGGTTCAACCCTTCACTGCGGCATCGGTCTTGGAGACGCGGGCATGCGCAAGCATCGCCGCGACGGCGGCCGAAGCCATCCGCGCCTTGCGCCCGTCGGCGCGGCTCGTCAGCACGATCGGAACCCGCGCGCCGAGCACGATGCCGGCCGCCTCCGCGCCCGCGAGATACTCAAGCTGCTTGCTGAGCATGTTGCCCGACTCCAGATCGGGCACGATCAGGATGTCGGCCTGCCCGGCGACTGGCGAGGTGATGTGCTTGATCTCGGCCGCCTGCAGGTTCACCGCGTTGTCGAAGGCGAGCGGTCCGTCCAAAAGTCCGCCGGTGATCTGGCCCCGGTCGGCCATCTTGCACAGCGCCGCGGCATCGATGGTGGACTGGATTTTCGGATTCACGGTCTCGACGGCGGAGAGGATCGCGACCTTGGGGCACTCCAGGCCGAGGACGTGGGCAAGATCGATGGCGTTCTGGACGATGTCGGCCTTGTCCATCAGGCCGGGCGTGATGTTCACGGCGGCATCGGTGATCATCAGCATTCTCGGATAGCTCGGCACGTCGAAGATGAAGACATGCGAGGTCCGGCGATGGGTTCGAAGGCCCGTGGCGTCCTGCATCGCAGCATGCATGAAGACGTCCGTGTGCAGGCTGCCCTTCATCAGGATCTGCGTCTTGCCGGCAAGGCAGAGCTCCACGCCCTTCGCGGCCGCATCAGCCTCGCTCCCGACTTCGGCGGTCTGGAAGCCGGAGATATCCAGCCCTTCTTTTCCGGCGATTGCGACCATCTCCGACGCGGGACCGATCAGCACCGGCTCGATGACCCGTCCCGCCGCCGCATCGCAAACGCCTTCCAGTGCCACGGCGCTCAGCGGCCAGACCACCGCGGTCGGTATGGGCGGCGTCGCCTTCGCATCGTCGAGAAGACGGGAAAACACATGATGATTTTCGGCCATCGCCCTCTACTCCACCATTGAAAGGAGGCTGTTGGTATGGCGCGCGAAACGGTCAGGGACCCTTGCTTTTTGCTGCGCTGCAGCGAGATTTGTCAAGTAAGGGGGAACAACGATCCCGGGAACGTGATCGGGAAGGCAGGCGGGAAGGCAGACGAACGGCCCCGGCTGCTCTACGTTTGAACCAATGACACGCAACGGCAGAAAGAAAAGCGTTAGGGAGCAGACATGACGATGGCAAGGATCCTGACCGCCGCCACGGCGCTGCTGCTGCTTGTGACCGCCCCCTCACAGGCGGAGCAGCAGGCGGCACCCGGGAAAACGGAAAGCAGCACCGGCGGCATCTTCAGTCTCATACCGGCGGATTCAACGAGCGAGCACACGCTCAAGACACCTTCGGGCGATCTTGCCTACGAAGCGACAGTCGGTTCCCTCGACCTTTTCGGGCAGGACGGCCAGCGATCCGCGAAGATCGTCTACACGGCCTACACCGCCAAGGATGCGCCTGCCGGCAGACCCGTCACCTTCGCCTTCAATGGCGGCCCGGGAGCGGCGTCGGCCTATCTGCATCTCGGTCTTCTCGGGCCGAAGGTGCTGGATTTCGGGCCGAAGCACGACGATGGCACGACGCCGGTTCTGCACGACAACCCGGACAGCTGGCTCGCCTTCACCGATCTCGTGATGATCGACCCCATCGGCACGGGCTGGAGCCGGGCGGCCAGCAGCGACCAGGCCAAGGGCTTCTACGGCGTTCGCGCCGACGCGGACAGCCTTGCCAAGGCCATCGCCCTCTATGTCCAGAAGAACGACAAGCTTGGCGCGCCGAAATATCTGCTCGGCGAAAGCTATGGCGGCTTTCGCGCGGCCAAGGTCGCTTCCGCCCTGAAGGACCGCCAGAGCATGCTCGTCTCGGGCATCGTGATGCTGTCGCCACTCATCGAGGGGCGGTTTCTAGCCAACAGCGGCGAGGATCCTCTCTCGGCGGCGCTGCAACTGCCTTCGCTCGCCGCAGCGGCAATGCAACGGGACGGCCGTTTCTCATCGGAACAGCAGAGAGAGGCCGAGCACTTTGCGATGACCGACTATCTTGTCGCTCTTGCCGGCCCCGGACCGGCCGGCACGGAGGCGGACAGCCTCTATGCCAGGATCGCCGGCCTCACGGGTATTCCCAAGGACGACGTCGCCCGCACGCGCGGCTTCGTCGGCCGCATCTACGACAAGGAAATGGCCGGCGCCGACAGGATCGTGAGCCCCTATGACGCGGCCTACTCTGCCCCGGATGCCTATCCCCAGGCAGCCGGCAGCCACAATGACGACCCGATCCTCGACGGCTATACCCGTGCCTATGGCGCGGCGTTTGCCAGCTATGCCCGCCGCGATCTCGGCTTTGCCTGCGACATGACCTACGAGCTTCTGAATGGCGATGTGAACCGGAGTTGGGACTGGAACGATGGCCACGACGCCCGGACGCGGTCGGACGCGAGCGCATCCGGCGACATCGCCGACCTGCTGTCGGTCATCCCGACATTCCGGCTGCTGATCGCCCATGGCTATTCCGACGCGCTGACGCCCTATGGCGTGAGCCAGTATGTGCTCGACCACCTGCCCCGGGATCTTGCCGCGGGGAGCACGGCGCTGAAGACCTACAAGGGCGGCCACATGTTCTATACGGACCCGGCTTCCCGGCAGGCCTTTTCGAATGACATGCGCGACTTCTTCGAGGGCGGAAAGACCTGAGAGGCGCTGAAACCCGGGATCGGCGCACCCTGCGGCTGGAGATCAGCAGGCCATGCCAGTCCTGCGCGCAACGCCCCTGACGCGGTCTTCTCGCGCGCTCCGGTAGAGGTTCCCGTTCGCGGGGCGCGGATCGTCACAGGGCCGCCTTTGTTTCTGCGCAGTTTCATTGCGGTCCGGCCGTTAACCTTAATTGAAGATTCGTAAATTCCTAAGTCCCACATACGGACCGTTTACGTTAATAATTAGTTGCGGCGGCGTGACAGAGACAGTTTTGCCTCAAAAGAAAGGCATCCGACCGACGAGAGGGCTGGACAGGCAGAAACCCATGCGGCGGAGGCCAAGATGCAGGTATTGCGTTACTTCACACTGGAGACCGAGGCCGTCTTCGAAGGTCTGCAGTTTGTCGAATATCCCATTGAAATCCGGCATGTCGGCGGCGCGGTCGCCTTTCGCTCCGACCATGTGACCGTGCCGAAAGGCTGGAGCCTTCTGGCGGCCGAGATCCTTGCCCGGAAATACTGCCGGCGCAATGTGGTGCCGCGGATCCTGAAGCCCGTCCCCGAAGAGGGCGTGCCGGCCTGGCTCTGGCGCAACATCCCCGATACCGAGGCGCTTGCGGCCTTGCCGGAGGCCGAGCGCTTCCTGAGCGAGACCGACGCACGGCAGGTTTTCGGCCGGATGGCCGGCTTCTGGACCTACTGGGGCTGGAAAGGCGGTTATTTCGACAGCGAGGCCGACGCGGTCGCCTTCCATGCCGAATGCTGCCACATGCTGGCGTCACAGCGTTTCGCCCCCAACAGCCCGCAGTGGTTCAATACCGGTCTGCATTGGGCCTATGGCGTCGACCAGGCGGCCGAAGGGTATTTCCATGTGGACCCGGCGACCGGCAAGGCACAGGCGGCGACCAGCGCCTATGAACGGTCCTTCGTCCATTCCTGCTTCATCCAGTCGGTCGGCGACAGCCTCGTCGCCGATGGCGGCATCGTCGACCTGATCGCGGTGGAAGCGAAGATCGCGAAATTCGGTGCCGGCACCGGGGCCAATTTCTCCGCGATCCGGGCAGCGAGCGAAAAGCTCAGCGCCGGCGGCCACGCCTCCGGCCTGTTGACGGCGCTGAAGGCGTCGGACCGCGCGGCGCCACTCGTTTCGGCCAAGGGATCGACGCGGCAGGCCTCGAAGATGGTGCTGGTCGACGCCGATCATCCCGAGATCGAGGACTATATCGAGTGGAAAGTCGAGGAAGAGCGCAAGGTGGCGGCAATCGTCGCCGGGTCGCTCGTCTGCGACGAACATCTTGCCTCCATCTATGACGCCGCCTGCGGCATACCGCCGGACATGCCGCTGAAGCAGGCGATGTCCGCCTTCCGCGACCTGCGCGTCGCGGTGACGAGCGCCAGAACCCACGGCGTGCCGGACAATGCCATCCTCAGCACGATCGCGGAGGCGCGCCTCGGCGAACCGCGCACGGCGCAGCGCCGCTTCGACGCGCACTGGGACAGCGAGGGCTACCGCTCCGTTTCCGGCCAGAATTCCAACAACTCGATCCGGGTGACCAACCGCTTCCTGGCGGCGGTCGATGCCGACGAGGACTGGGATCTCGTCGAGCGGACCACGGGCAAGGTGGTGCGCAAGGTCCGCGCACGCGGCCTGTTCGACCGGATGGCGCGGGCGGCCTGGGCTTCGGCCGACCCCGGACTGCAGTATGCCGACACGATCAACGAATGGCACACCTGCCCGGCGGAGGGGGCCATCAACGCCTCCAACTCCTGTTCGGAATATCTCTTCCTCGACGATACGGGGACGACGCTCGCCTCTCTCAACCTGCGCAGCTTCAGCCGCGACGGCGCGTTCGACATTCCGGCCTTCGAGCATGTCGTCCGCCTGGTGACACTGGCGACCGAGATCTCGGTTTCGGCTTCGCTCTATCCATCGGAGCGCATTGCCGAGCGAACCCACGCCTATCGGCCGCTCGGCCTCGGCTTCACCAATCTCGGCGGCATGCTGATGGCCTCCGGCATTGCCTATGACAGCGATGCGGGCCGCGAAACATGCGCCGCGCTGTCGGCCCTTCTCGCCGGCTGCACCTATGCCGCTTCCGCGGAGATCGCCGCCGATGTCGGACCGTTCGCCGGCTTTGCGCCGAACCGGGAGGCGATGCTGCGGGTCATCCGCAATCATCGCCGCGCCGCCTACGGCGAGGTCAGCGGCTATGAGGGCCTGTCGACATTGCCGGTGCCGCTGACCGGCAGTGCCGGTGCCGATCCGGCGCTGGTCTCGGCCGCGCGCCGGGCCTTCGACCGGGCACTCACCCTCGGCGAGCGCAACGGCTATCGCAACGCCCAGGCGACATCGATCGCGCCGACCGGCACGATCAGCCTGGTGATGGACTGCGACAGCATGGGCATCGAGCCCGACTTCGCTCTCGTCAAGCACAAGACGCTGGCCGGCGGCGGGCATCTCAACATCATCAACCGGGCCGTTCCCGAAGCCCTGCGGGCGCTCGGCTACGGCGCCGGCGAGATCGAGGCCATCGCCCGCTATGTTACCGGCTATCGCACGCTGGCCGACGCTCCGGCGATCAATCATCAGACGCTGCGCCAGCGCGGCTTCGACGATACGCTGATCGCCAGCATGGAGCGGGCGCTGGCCAAGGCGCCGAATCTGCGCCAGGCGATGGCGCCGGATCATCTCGGCCCGGCGCTGCTGGCCGGTCAGTTCGGCCTCTCCGATGCGGACATGGCGCAGGATGGTTTCGATCTGCTCGGACGCCTCGGCTTTGCGCCGAGCGAGATCGAGGCGGCCGACGCGCACTACTTCGGTCATCTGACCCTGGAAGGCGCGCCGGGGCTCAATCCGCGCCATCTGCCGGTGTTCGACTGTTCCGTGCCGTGCGGCGCCTTCGGCGTGCGGTCGCTGTCGGCCGAAAGCCATCTGAAAATGATGGCCGCGGCGCAGCCCTTCGTCAGCGGTGCGATCTCCAAGACGGTCAACCTGTCGGGACAGGCGAGCGTCAACGATTGCCGGGACGTGCTCAGGGAAGGCAAGGCTCTTGGACTGAAGGCGATCGCGCTCTATCGCGACGGCTCCAAGCTGTCGCAGCCGCTGATGTCGGCGAATTCCCTGCCCTCCGACCACCTCGGTGCGACCGGACCGACAGAGGCGACGCGGACGAGCGCCCTGCTTGCCTGGCAGGCGGAACGCATTGTCGGCGAGTGGGCTGCCCTTGCCCGCGAGCGTGGACCGGAGGGAGAGGCGACCCGCCATCCGCATCTTGCGCCGGTGCGGGCGGTCGGAACCGGCGAGAGCGACACGCCTGCCCTTCCGGCAAGCGGGATCGGGCCGGCATCGACCGTTGCACCCGACATGCTCGACGCGCTGATTTCGTCCGTGCAGCTTGCCCTGACCCACGGTGCTCCGGTGGGGCAGGTCCGCGACGCGCTGCTGCAGCCGATGATCGAGGCTCGGCAGCAACGGGATGCCGCGCGCCTGCAGAGCCGCGTCAACTGACGCGGATCAGCGGTTTGACGGCTTTGCGTTGCGCAGGCGCACGACCCTGGCCGTGGCCGGCTTGTTGCCGGCCAGCAGCTGACGGAATTCGTCTGCCGGCACCGGCTTGCTGAACAGGAAGCCCTGGTATTCCTGACAGTCGTGGGCACGCAGCCAGTCAAGCTGCTGCTGCGTCTCGACGCCCTCGGCCACGGACTTGATCCCGATCGACTTGCACAGCGCGATGACGAGCCGCGTCACCGCGCCGGAGTTTTCGGTATCCTGCACGAAGGACCGGTCGATCTTCAGGCTGGAGATCGGGTAGCGCTGGATATAGGCGAGATTGGAGTAGCCGGTACCGAAATCGTCGATGGCGATGCCGAAGCCGGCGTTCTTGGCGGCCGTCAGCAGTTCCAGCACGGCGACCTCGTCGCGCAGCAGGAGCGACTCGGTGATTTCAAGCTCCAGCTTGCTCGGGTCGCAGCCGATCCGGTGCGGCAATCCCAGAATGTCGGAGAGGAACGTCGACCGTGTGAACTGGCGCGCCGACAGGTTGAGCGACAGCGTGATCGGATAACCCGCCCGCGCCAGTTCGACCTGCATGCGGGCGGTTTCCTCCAGCACCCAGAGCCCGACCTCATGGATGAGGCTGGTCTCCTCGCAAACCGGAATGAAGTCGCCCGGGCCGAGCAGGCCGCGCGTCGGGTGCTGCCAGCGGATCAGCGCCTCGGCGCCGACGATCTCGTTGGTGAGCGCATTGCAGCGCGCCTGGTAGAAAAGGCGGAATTCGTTGCGCTCGATGGCAAACCGCAGATCCTGCTCGGTGCGTACCTTGCCCTCGATCTTGTTGCGCAGGTCCATGGAGAAATGGCGCCAGGTGTTCTTGCCGTCCTCCTTGGCCTCGTAGAGCGCGACGTCGGCGTGCTTGAGCAGCGTGGCAAGGTCGGCGCCATCGTCGGGCGCGCGGCTGACGCCAATGCTGGCCGTCACGCCGAACTGGTTGCCGCGGATATCCATCTCGTCCGTCAGCCGAGCCATCAGCGCGGTGCAGAAGGCATCCACCTGCTCCATCGTATCGAGCCGGCGATGGCAGATGAGGAATTCGTCGCCACCGAGGCGTGCCACCAGACCGCGCCGTCCGACCATGGCCTGAAGGCGGTCGCCCACTTCCACCAGAAGATCGTCGCCGGCCGCGTGGCCGAGCGTGTCGTTGATCATCTTGAAACGGTCGAGATCGATCAGCAGGAACGTGAACTTCTGGCCGCTGGAGAGCGACTGCTTGAGCAGACGGTCGGCATTGAACTGCAGGAAGTTGCGGTTCGGCAGACCGGTCAGCACATCGTGACCGGCGAGATAGCGCACCCGCTCCTCGGTTTCCTTGAGATCGGAGATGTCGTTTTCGCTGAAGAGGATGGCGCGATTGCCGGTGACAGCGTCGCGGCACTCGCGGGCCGCGATCTCGTGCCAGCGAATGCCGGAGGCCGTCTTGATGCGCGCCGAGATGCGGCAACCGCCGAGGCGCTCCAGATCCTGCATCAGCTTGCGGAACTCGCGCGCGTCGGCAAAGCGGCTCTCGACGTTGGCGCGGATGTCCAGCTGCGAGGCGCGGGCCGCCGGGTTCATGTAGAGAGGCTGGCCATCGATGCCGTAGAGCGAGATCATGACCGTGGTGTGCAGCAACGCCTCGGCGCTGCGCAGAGCCTCGGGCGTGTTCGAATTCGTCGACCGGCCCTCGCACAGCATGGCCATGCGGCCGTCGGCCAGACGGAAGCCACGGAAGATGACGTCGATCGTGATCGGAACGTCATTGGGATAAAGGGTCCAGACTTCCGTGAACGTGGAATCGTGCCGCTCGAAGTCTTCCTGGTACTGGCGTAACCGCTGGGAGACCGAGATCGACATCTCCGGCCCCATTTCGCGGGACGTCAGGTCCTCCAGCGTATCGGCCTGCCACACCCTGAGGGCAGCATTGTTGGCCCAGACAACCCGCGAGCGGTCGATGTCAAACAACCACAGCGGCGTCTGCAGACGGTCCATCATCTCGGTGCCAATCCTGGCACCAAGGGAATCCGTGTCGTTCTCCGGAGGCAACGCCTCCTGGTCCGACTTCTCCACGTGTCTCTCCTTCATGGGAGAACGGCAGCGCCGACCGTTACGATCATGCGGCCTGTGCGAGATCGGGCATTGCGACGTAGCCGGTGATGGCCTTGATCCGGTCTATCCAGGCGGAAACCGCCGGGTAGGCATCAAGGTCGAAACCGCCTTCGCCTGCAACGTGGGTGTAGCCATAGACGGCAATGTCGGCGATCGAATAGCGCGGGCCGGCAACGAAGTCCTGAAAGCGCAGATGCGCATCAAGACGTGTCAGTCCCTGCCGCCCGGCCGACTGCCAGGCCAATATCCGGTCCTCCATGCCCTCACGCCTTTCAGGAACGATCGTCGTGAAGAAGCGGGCCGGAGAGATGTTCGACTCCAGCTTCGTCTGCTCGAAAATCATCCACTGAACGGCCATCGCCTCTTCGAACGTGCTCTGGGGGAAGAGATGACTGCCCTTGGCGAGGTACCACAGAATTGCATTCGACTCGGCAATGCCGCGTCCGTCTTCCAGCAGCAGGAACGGCACCGTTCCGTTAGGGTTTATGCGCAGGAAAGCAGGCTTGCGTGTTTCCCCGCCGATCACGTCCACCATGACGGTGTGATGCGCGATCTCGAGCTGGCGCATCAGCAGTTGCGCCTTGAAACAGTTGCCAGATCCGGCTGTCGCAAACAGTATGATCATGCTGCGGTCCTTTGCACTCTGAACCGCAAGCCTATGGTGGAAAAGTTATTTTTGTTTGAATTGCGCAGATCGAATCAGTTCGGCGTAATCCCTACCCATAATATTACTTACTTAAGGTTGCATTATCAGATATTCTTCCTGATTTACTTGCCGAAACTCAATCAAATGCGCGCCGAAGCCCGCTGGCCTGCGACGATCTGACCAGCCGGAAACAGGCGACTTCGAACGGCAATGAGCCCGTGCCATTGCGGCCTTGATGACGATCGGCAGAACGGTGGCGATCGATGGCGCACGCCAACGGGCTGGACGCCGCGCGAGCGCAGGCGGCAACGTCCCCGCCGGCTGTGATCGCGGCCCGAGCGGAAGGTGACGCGCCCGTAAAACCTCGCAAAAAATCAGTTATTTGATCCGGTCAGGCAGCCGGCGACACACCAGAAGTCGCGCAAGTTGGCCTGAACACGCAAAGAATGTTAGCATTTCCTTGTGCACGCCAGGTCACGGTCACGTTGATAAAAATCGACCGGAAGTGGCGGCAACTGGGAGGAACCTATGAAAGCTAACTACAACCGTCGCAAGTTTCTTGGCGCCGCGGCAGCAAGCACTGCAGCCGTTACACTGGCTACGCCGCATATCGCATCCGCGCAGGCAAAGGGCACGACCTGGAAAATCCAGACATCGTGGCCCGGTGGCGTCGGCCTGCAGATCTTCAAGGACTGGTGTGGGACCATTGTCGAAAAGACCGGGGGCGAACTGGCCTTCGAACCCTTCGGCGCGAACGACGTCGTCGGCGACTTCCAGCTCTACGACGCAGTCAAGAACGGTGTGCTGCAGGCGGTGAACCCTTTCACGATCTATGTGCAGGGCATCATTCCGGCCGGCGTTTTCCTGAGCTCCTATCCACTGGGCCTGCGCAACCCGCATGAATATGACGTGTTCTACTACGGGCTTGGCGGACTGGAGATCACCCGCGAGCTCTATGCCGCGCAGGGCATGTATTTTGTCGGGCCGGTTCATCACGGCCCCAACATCATCCATTCCAAGGTGCCGATCCGCTCGATCGACGATTTCCGCGGCCGCAAGATGCGCCTGCCGGGCGGCATGGTGGCGGAAGTCTTCACCGAGATCGGCGCCGAGACCACCGTGCTTCCGGGATCGGAAATTTTCCCCGCGCTGGAAAAGGGAACCATCGACGTCGCCGACTATGTGGGACCGGCCGTGAACTATGCTCTCGGGTTCAGCCAGGTCACCAAATACATCTCCATGGGACCGCCCGGATTCATGTCGCTGTACCAGCCCGTCGACCTCATGGACATCACGGTCGGCATGAATGCCTGGAACGCGCTTTCCGACGGGATGAAGCAATTCGTCGAGATGGAAACGCACGTCTATTCCGACATGCATCATGGGGCCATTCAGAAGGCCGACCAGGAGGCCTGGGCGAAGTTCGAGGCCGACGGCACCGAAGTGACCCGGCTGTCGCAGGACGACGTGGAACTGATGACCGAGGTGGCAGTCCCGATCTGGTTCAAATACGCCAATCGCGACAAGGACTCGGCGCGGATCTTCAAGATCCAGCTTGACTACATGATGTCCGGCTCGCTGGGCTACGTGACACCGGAACTGATCGAAGGCCAGACCCTCGATCTGTAACTTCCTGACCTGCGGGAGAACAGGCCCCGCGCGCGGCAAGACAGCCGCGCGCGGCAGGCTGCGTCGCACCTGCCCCACGTCATCCGGACTTGCCGAAATTCCGTGGGTCACGGCCTGGCAGCCAGCGCCCGGCCGGGCTTGCCTTCGCTCATGACACAGGGCCCGAACGCCTTGGCGTCACGAGACCGGTATCACTCGTTTTCGAGAGCACATCATGCCAAATCTCGACTTCACGCTCCCGCATTGGGCCTATTGGCTCGGGCTGATCGTCTTCCCGCTGGCCGCGATGGTCTTGAGCAGGCGCCCCCGCGCAACGACGCGGCAATACTCGGTGCCGCTCGCCTACATGATCCTGGTCACGGGCGGGATCATCGGACTTCATCGTCTCTATCTGAAGAACCTGCTCGGTCTGGTGTTTCTGCCGATCTTCGCCTTCATTCTCTATGCCAACGGGGCGGCCAACGATGCCCGTTCCGAGCTTTCCGATGCCACCAACCTGCTGCGTGTCGCCGAACGCATGATCGAGCGCGAAGAACCGCGCGTGACCTCCGCGCAGGCGGAAATCGGCCGTCTGGAGACCGAGCTTGCCGCGGCCGAAGAAGGCTCCTTTTCGCAAAAGAGCATCGCGCGGCGGCTGGAGCGGGCGCGTGACCGCGTCGAGACCGGCGAGACGCGGCTGGAGGAGGCCCGGGCCGAGGTCGAGGCCATCAAGCCGA
Source organism: Hartmannibacter diazotrophicus (assembly GCF_900231165.1). Taxonomy (GTDB): domain Bacteria; phylum Pseudomonadota; class Alphaproteobacteria; order Rhizobiales; family Pleomorphomonadaceae; genus Hartmannibacter; species Hartmannibacter diazotrophicus. The sequence continues at coordinate 891,514 of NZ_LT960614.1, read as the reverse complement.
CGGTGCAGGGGCACGTGGACGATCGGGCTTTCTGGACCACCGGCGCGGCCTATGCCCTCTACCTGATCCTCCTGTTCATGGCCGTCGATGCGATCCTGATCCCGAGGATGGTGGGCAAGGCGAATGCCGGTCTGGCCGACGAAACGGTCGCCGAAGCCGAGCAACGACTGGAGGACCTGGAAGCCCAGGAACGCAGGGCAGACGCCTTGCATGTGTCCTCCGGCTGGACAGGATGGATCGACCGGCTTTCCCTTTATTGCGGCGAGTTCGTCAGCTACTGGGCGGTCATCGCCGTGTTCGTCTACTATTTCGAGGTGATCTCGCGCTATGTCTTCAACTCGCCCACCAACTGGGCGCATGAAGGCATGTATCTGATGTTCGGCATGCAATATCTCATTGCCGGCGCCTATGCGATGCTGACCGAGTCCCACGTCCGGGTCGACATCCTCTACGCGAGCATGTCGGCGCGCCGGAAGGCGATCGTCAACCTTGCGACCTCCGTCTTCTTTTTCATCTTTGCCGGCACGCTGCTGGTGACCTGCTACATCTTCGCCTTCGATGCGATCGCCGTGCCTTCGGGCAATTCGGTGGTGTCCGCCTGGGCACGGGGGCAGACCACCTTCGCCGAGATGCTGGGCAATCTTTCACTCCGGGAATGGACCGACCCCAATATCCGCTGGGGCGAACTCTCCTTCAATGAATGGGAAGTGCCGCTGTGGCCCATGAAGTGGGTCATGGTCGTCGGCGCCCTGCTGCTCATCCTGCAGGGCATCTCCAGAGTTGCACAGGACGTGCGTACTGTCGTGAGGGGAGCCTGACCCATGGGTATCGATATCTCCATCGGATGGCTCACCGTCATCATGTTCGGCTCGCTGATCACGCTGCTGATGGCCGGCCTGCCGCTCGCCTTCGTCACGGGCGGGCTTGCCTGCGTCTTCCTGTTCATTCTCGGCGACGCGCAGGCGCTCAACATCGTTCCGAGCCGCATCTTTCCGCTGATGACGAACTACCAACTCTCGGCCATCCCGCTCTTTATCTTCATGGCGGCGATGCTGGAGCGGGCGGGCATCATCAACGAGATGTTCGACGTCATCTACAAGGTGCTGGGCGGCGTGAAAGGCGGACTGGCGTCCGCCACGATCATTGCCTCGACCATCCTTGCCGCGATGGTGGGCGTCATCGGCGCGGCGGTTGTCACCATGGGCATCATCGCCCTGCCGGCCATGCTCAAGCGCAACTACGAGCCGAAGATCGCCATGGGATCCATCATGGCCGGAGGCACGCTGGGCATTCTCATCCCGCCCTCCATCCTGGCGATCATCTACGCCGTCGTCGCCGAGCAGTCGGTCGGCGAACTGTTCATCGGCGCGGTCTTTCCCGGCCTGCTGCTGTCCGGGCTCTACATTCTCTACGTGACGGTCCGTTCCTATCTGAACCCGACGCTCGGCCCGCCGATCCCTATCGAGGAAAGGGTTTCGGGCCGCGAAAAACTCGTCCTGATGTCGAGGATGTCGGCGCCGACCGCGCTCATCGTCATCGTTCTGGGCGTCATCTTCACCGGCGTCGCCACGCCGGTGGAAGCGGCAGGCATCGGGACGTTCGGCGCCTTCATCGTCGCCGCGATTCACCGCAAGCTCGACTGGCAGACCGTGCGGGAGGCGTGCCTCACCACGCTCAAGGCCTCGGCCATGGTCATCTGGATCATGTTCGGCGCGACGATCTTCGTCGGCCTCTATGTTCTGGAGGGCGGCCAGCAGTTCGTGCAGGAACTGCTGCAGGGCGCCGGCCTCGGGCCTTGGGGCATCCTCATCGTCATGCAGATCGTGCTGATCATTCTCGGCATGTTTCTCGACTGGGTCGGCATCCTGCTGCTCTGCGTGCCGATCTTCGTGCCGATCATCAAGGCGCTGGGGGCCAGCGCGTTCGGCCTGGATAACAACGACGATCTCGTGCTGTGGTTCGGCGTGCTCTATCTCGTCAACATGCAGATGAGCTTCCTGTCGCCGCCATTCGGCTATGCGCTCTTCTACCTGCGCGGCGTGGCCCCGCCCGAAATCCCGATGGGCGACATCTTCCGCTCCGCGCTCCCCTTCCTGCTGATCCAGCTGATCGGGCTCATCCTGTGCATGGTCTTTCCCGAGATCGTCATCGAGCTGCCGCGCGCGGTCTATGGATAGGCTTGGCGCCGTGCATCCCTGGTCCGCCGATCGGCCGTTCCGCGTCCGATCGGCGTCGCCCGGTTACCGATGGCCTACTCACGTCCGGCAACGGCCGACCTGCCCGAGCACATCCAAAGCCCGGCCGATACTGGCCACACGAAGCGCCAGGACGAGAATGCGACGAGGTCAGGGAATTGCGAAGATGCTGACCTCGCTCGCGATGCCGCGAAGCGCGATCTCATGCTGTGTCGGCGCCAGACCGCGCGATCTGATCAGGTCCGCGGCCAGTGCGTTTCCAAGCACCGCGCTGGTGGCGAAGATTTCTCTGGACGTCGCGAGATGCTGCACGCGTGAGGCAATGTTCACCGTCTGGCCGAAATAGTCCTGGCGCTCGTTCAGGCTCACGGCGATGCAGGGGCCTTCGTGGATGCCGATCTTCAGCTGCAGGTCTTCGCTGCCTCGCTCTTCGTTCAGCCTGTTCATCGCCTCGCGCATCCGCATGGCGGCGGCGAGCGCCCTGTCGGGCGTCTCGAAGGTGGCCATCACGGCATCGCCGATCGTCTTGACGACCGCGCCGGCCTCGGCCGCCACGATTTCCTCAAGCAGGCCGAAATGCGTTCGCACGAGATCGAATGCGGCAAGGTCGCCAACCCGGTCGTAGAGTTCCGTCGAACCGCGAAGGTCCGTGAACAGAAACGTAAGGCTGGTGATCTTCAGGCGCTGGTCAACGTCGAGCGTCTCGGCGCGGTAGACATCTCGGAACGTCTGATTGGAAAGCAGGCGCTTTGCGGTGAGGAAGGGCCGGCGCTTGCCGAGCAGGTCGTGCAGCGCGTCGTTCGCGATGCAGATGGATGGCAGGGTCCGCACATCCGTATGATTTTCGACCGAGATCCGGAGCGATCCAGGCTGCATTGTCAGCGTTTCGTGCTGGCGATGTCCCCGGTCGATGATGAGCGTCAGCGCCTGCTTCTCCCTTGCCGGCTCGCCCTTGACATCAATGAACTGCGCCGCGTGGGTCACAGGCTCGAAGACGATGACGAAGGCCTCCGGGAGCGTGAGCGAGATGACGGCCTTCTCGCCGGCCGGCACCTCAAGCGACTCGATGACAAATTCATCGACTTTCGCTTCGAAATTCTCCTCGGGCAGATCGACGCCCGAGCCCCAGTAGATCTGGCGGAAATACTCGTAGGGTGTCAGTTCGTGCGGACTGTGCGCGGCGATGTGACGAATGCGCGGGCTGACGGTGAATGTCACTTCCACCATCTCATCGAGGGTCGGTTCGTAGCCGGCAGCGCACAAGGCGCAGGTGTAGATGCTCCTGTCGACGGTCTTCAACGAGGTGTTCACGTCCAGAACGCCGCCGCAGCCGGGACACAGTATGTTCCAGGACATGTCGAACAGACCGAGCCGGGCCGCGCGCAAGAAGCCGGCTATCGTCTGTTCTTCATCCAGGCCTTCTCTGGCAGCGAAGGCCGGCGCGTTGATGCGGTTGAGCGCCCAATCAGGTCCGTCCAGGACAAGGCGCTCCATGGCGTCTACGACACCCCCATGCGCCGATTGGCGCAACACGCCAAACAATGACTGACTGTCTGTCATAATCCAAATCATACGCCCAAATCTGGCGTGCGGCAGCAGAATTCAGCGAACCGGCAGACCGCGTTCCCCGCGAGACGGACGAGCGATTGGCGCCAGGTCGCGGCAGTCATGAGGATACGGTTATGACGCATCACGACAATGGCCGCCGGACCAATAGCCGCAGTGTCAAGAAACGCCCTTGTCGTCCATGCCAAGTCTCAGCACGATGCATCCCCACGACGACTTCGAAAATAACTGACCGCCAACAAGAGCAGGATCATGACGCGTAAAATTCTCATTCTCGGTGCTTCCTATGGCTCGCTGCTGGCGACCAAGCTTCTCATGGCCGGCCACAACGTGACCCTCGTCTGCCGGGAGAAGACCGCCGCGCTGATCAATAGCGAGGGGACCGAAGTGCGCATCCGGCTGCGCGACGAGCCCGACCACCGCGCGATCTTCTCGCGCGACCTGCCTGGCAAGCTGGACGCGAAGCCGCCGCAGGACATCGACGTCGCGCAATATGATCTCGTCTGCCTGGCAATGCAGGAGCCGCAATACACTAACCACACCATCCGCATGCTGATGGTGAAGATCGCGGTGGCGCGGCTGCCCTGCCTGTCGATCATGAACATGCCCCCCCTGCCCTATCTCAAGCGTATCCCGTCGCTGGCGGAAATGGATCTGGAGGAGGCCTTCACCAACGCACAGGTTTGGGAGCGGTTCGAGCCGGGGCTGATGTCGCTGTGCTCGCCCGATCCGCAGGCGTTCCGCCCGCCAGAGGAGGAGCCGAATGTGCTGCATGTCGGCCTGCCGACCAATTTCAAGGCGGCGACCTTTGCCGACGAGGCGCATAACGATCTCCTGCGCCAACTGGATGCCGACATCTCGGCGGTGAGGCTGGACGGTCACGACGTTCCGGTGAAACTGAAGGTCTTCGATTCACTGTTCGTGCCGCTGGCCAAGTGGTCGATGCTGTTGACCGGCAACTACCGCTGCATCACGCCGACGGAGCCGCGCTCGATCCGCGATGCCGTGCATTCGGATCTGGCATTGTCGAAATCGATCTACGAACATGTCGATGCGATCGCGCTGCGTCTTGGCGGCGATCCGGCCGACCTGGTGCCGTTCGAGAAATACGCCAAGGCTGCGGAGAGCCTGCTCAAGCCCTCTTCGGCCGCGCGGGCGGTGGCGGCCGGCGCGCCGTTCATCGAGCGGGTCGATCTGCTGGTGAAGGTGATCTCGCATCAACTCGGCATGCCGAATGCCGAAATCGACCGCACTGTCGATATCGTCGACAGCAAGCTGAACGAGCGCCTCGTTCCGGGCTGATCGGACCAGCGCGCCGGCGGCAGGATCATTCGCCCCCCGTCGGCTCTCTATCGGTCCCTAATTGATCCCTGGGCCGCATGGACGAATTTGACCAAGCAAAGGCCAGCGGCGAAGCTGACGATTGATCGTCAATCTCGCCGCTGGCCTTTTCGCGTCGCAGGACTACCCGCATGAAGCGTTTGTGCCGACCGATGCCCTGATCGATCCGACTCCTGACCCTGCTGGCATAGCCCATGTCGCCGTTGGCAGTGAGCCTTGAATGGCAAGGGCTTCGCAGAACTCTGGGAAAAGCTGGTGCTGTGAGAGAGGATTGAACTCTGCATCTTCACCATAAAAACTTTTAATTTCAATAATTTACATAAAATTACTCTCTACTTTGTAACATGATTTTGTACATATTTCCGACCATCATTGTATTCCCAGGGATCAGGCCACTGAAGCAGTGGAGCCTCAAGATGTTGTCCATTGGGTGTTCGAGGTGGCTTGTGAGGGAGCTTACTTTCGCAAGCCCGTTCCAGGCGCTCGATAATAGGCATGGTTGCTGAGGCCGGCGGGCCATCCTCCATGTTTTAATGTCCCGACGCGTCTCGCAGCCACCCCTGCATTTCTTCGAAGGAAGCTGAATTTTACGCATTCCTTACAGCAGTATAATTTCTTCCAGATAGCTTCCTTACGCCCTTCGGCGCCATCCATTTCACCGAAGTTCACGAAGGGAGTCGGTTCATGTTCGATCTCATCTACATCGCACTCGCCATCGGTAGCTTTCTGGCCTTCGCCGCTGCCGTGCACGCCTGCGAGCGGCTGTGAGGCCCCGGCGATGATCGACTACATCATCAGCGGCGGCGTCGCGCTCGCCCTTCTCGCCTATCTTGCGGTCGCGCTTCTGCGGCCGGAACGCTTCTGAGGAGGACGCTGTGACACGCGACCTTCTCCAGTTCGGCGCTTATGCGGTGATCCTTGTCGCGCTCGCCTGGCCGCTCGGCCTCTACCTCGCACGCGTCTACGAGGGGGAACGGACCTGGCTTGACCCTGTCCTGCGACCGGTCGAGCAGAGCCTCTACCGGCTTGCCGGCAAAGCGGCAGCACAAGACCAGCACTGGACTCGCTACGCTCTTGCCGTCCTCACCTTCAATCTTGCCGGCTGGCTGCTGCTTTATGCGATCCTGCGACTTCAGAATATCCTGCCCTGGAACCCGCAGGACATCGCGCCGATGTCCCCGGACCTTGCCTTCAACACCGCCGTCAGCTTCGTCACCAACACGAACTGGCAGGCCTATGGCGGCGAGACGCAGCTTTCCTATTTGAGCCAAATGGTCGGCCTGACGGTGCAGAATTTCATGTCGGCCGCGACGGGCATGGCTGCCACAGTAGCGGTCATCCGGGGCTTCGCGGCCCGCAATGCCCGCGCGATCGGCAACTTCTGGGTCGACATGACCCGGTCCGTCCTCTACGTGCTGCTGCCGCTGTCCATCCTCATAGCGTTCCTGCTTGTCTGGCAGGGCGTACCGCAGACGCTCGATCCTTCCGTCCAGGCCACGACCGTCGAAGGGGCAACGCAGGTGATTGTCCGGGGACCCGTTGCCTCGCAGATCGCCATCAAGCAGATCGGCACCAACGGCGGCGGTTTCTTCAATGTCAATTCGGCGCATCCCTTCGAAAATCCGACCCAGATCTCCAATCTGATCGAGCTCGTCTCCATTCTGCTGATCCCGGCGGCCTTCTGCTTTCTTTTCGGCCGCATGGTGCGCGACCAGCGGCAGGGCATAGCCATCTTCGCAGCCATGGGCCTTCTCTTCCTGGCCGGCCTTGCAGTGATGTACGGCGCCGAGATCCAGGGTAATCCGCTGCTTCATGCACTGCCCATCGACCAGGCAGCCGGCAACATGGAGGGCAAGGAGGTGCGTTTCGGCACTGCGCTCTCCGCACTCTGGGCCGAAGCAACGACGGCCGCCTCAAACGGCTCGGTCAATGCGATGCTCGACAGCTTCACGCCACTCTCCGGGCTCGCGCTGTTCCTCAACATCCAGGTCGGCGAGGTCATTTTCGGCGGCGTTGGCGCCGGCCTCTACGGCATGCTGCTCTTCGTCGTGCTGACCGTTTTCCTCGCCGGGCTCATGGTCGGCCGGACACCGGAATACCTCGGCAAGAAGGTCGAGGCGCGGGAAGTGAAGCTTGCGGTGCTCGCCTTCCTGTCGATGCCCGTCGGAGTCCTCGTCTTCGGCGCCGTCGCGGCGACCGTTCCATCGGCGCTTGCCGCTGTCCAGGATCGCGGCCCACATGGCCTGTCCGAGATCCTCTATGCCTATTCCTCGGCGACGGGCAACAACGGCTCGGCCTTCGCGGGCTTCGGCGCGAGCCTGCCGTTTCACACGACGCTCACCGGCATCGCGATGCTGCTCGGCCGCTACGCCTTCATCGTGCCGATGCTGGCGATCGCCGGTTCACTCGGCGCGAAAACCCCCACGCCGGCCTCATCCGGCACCTTCCCGACCCACGGCCCGCTCTTCGTCATCCTGCTCATGATCGTCGTGCTGATCCTCGGCGGGCTCACCTTCTTCCCGGCACTCGCCCTCGGCCCGATCGCCGAAGAGGTGTCAATGCTGTCCGGACAAACATTCTGAGGCGTTTCGATGAGCAAGCACAAGCGCAGCGACATCCCGCTGCTGGACATAAACCTGGCGATCCCGGCCGCCAGAAGTGCGATCGCGAAGATGGACCCGCGTGCCCTCGCCCGCAATCCGGTCATGTTCGTCACGGGCGTCGTCGCAGTCCTGACGACATTGATCTTCTTCAGGGATTTTGTCTCCGGCGCCGAGACGGCAGCAATCGTCGGCCAGATCGCCTTCTGGCTCTGGGTGACTGTGCTCTTTGCCAATTTCGCGGAGGCGATCGCGGAAGGGCGCGGCAAGGCCCGGGCCGACAGCCTGCGCACCGCCCAGTCGGAGACCGAGTGCAAGCGTCTTACCGGCAATCCGCCGTCGCGCGAACAGGTCGAGACGATTTCAAGCAGGGCACTTCGCAAGGGCGACGTGGTCCTCGCCGTGGCCGGAGACCTCATCCCCGGCGATGGCGATGTTATCGAGGGCGTCGCTTCGGTGGATGAATCCGCGATCACCGGTGAATCCGCACCGGTCATCCGCGAGTCGGGCGGCGACCGGTCTGCCGTGACCGGCGGAACCCGCGTCGTCTCCGACTGGCTGGTGATCAAGGTGACGGCGGAGCCGGGCAAGAGTTTCCTCGACCGCATGATCGCGATGGTCGAGGGCGCCGAACGTCAGAAGACGCCGAATGAGATCGCCCTCACGATCCTGCTGGTCGGCATGACGATCATCTTCCTGCTGGTCGTTGCGACGCTCGAACCCTTCGCAGTTTATTCCGGCACGACGATCCCGGTCGCCTTCCTCGTCGCCCTTCTCGTCACACTCATCCCGACAACGATCGGCGGTCTTCTGTCGGCCATCGGGATCGCCGGAATGGACCGGCTGGTGAAGGCCAATGTCATCGCCAAGTCCGGTCGGGCGGTCGAGGCGGCCGGCGACGTCGACACGCTCCTTCTCGACAAGACGGGCACCATCACTTTCGGCAACCGGATGGCGGACGCTTTCCTGCCGCTTCCCGGCATCCGGGAGACAGATTTGATCGAGGCCGCCCTGCTCGCCTCTTTCGCCGACCAGACGCCGGAAGGCAAATCCATCGTTGATCTTGCCCGCAAGGAGCTCGGCCGCAAGGCCGATATTCTGAAAGCCGAGGTCGCCGGCTTCGTGCCCTTCAGCGCGCAGACGCGGATTTCGGGCGCCGATCTTGCCGGCGGCGGTGAGGTCCGCAAAGGCGCGAGCGATGCCATCCTCCGTCATTCCGGACACATTCCCAGTCCGGAACTCACGCGCATCGTGGAAGGCATCGCCAAGTCTGGAGGCACGCCGCTGGTGGTTGCACGCGACAAGCGCCTCCTGGGCGTCATTCACCTGAAAGACGTCATCAAGCCCGGCATTCGCGAGCGCTTCGCGGAATTGCGGCGCCTGGGCATCCGCACCGTCATGATCACGGGCGACAATCCCCTCACCGCGGCCGCCATTGCGGCCGAAGCCGGCGTCGACGATTTTCTCGCCGAAGCAACGCCCGAGCGGAAGCTGGAACTGATCCGGGCCGAGCAGGCCAGCGGCAAGCTCGTCGCCATGTGCGGCGACGGATCGAACGACGCCCCCGCCCTCGCCCAGGCCGACGTCGGCGTTGCCATGAACACCGGCACGGCCGCGGCCAAGGAGGCCGGCAACCTGATTGATCTCGACAGCGACCCGACAAAGCTCATTGAGGTGGTGCTTGTCGGCAAGCAACTCCTCATCAGCCGGGGGGCCCTCACCACCTTCTCGATTGCCAATGATGTCGCGAAGTATTTCGCCATCCTGCCGGCGCTCTTCGTGACCGCCTATCCGGGCCTTCAGGCGCTGAACATCATGGACCTCAAGAGCCCGGGCGGCGCCATTCTGTCGGCCGTCATCTTCAATGCCCTGGTGATCCTCGCCCTGATCCCGCTTGCGCTTCGCGGTGTGCGTTATTCGCCGTCCTCAGCGGGCGAACTCCTCCGTCGCAACCTCCTCATCTACGGCCTCGGCGGCCTTGTCGTCCCCTTCCTCGGCATCAAGGCCATCGACCTTGCCGTTGTCGCGCTCGGCCTCGCATAAGAAGGAATGATGCAGATGCTGTCGCAAATGAGACCCGCTCTTGTGCTGCTGGCCGTGATGACGGTGCTGACCGGATTTGCCTATCCCCTCACCATCACCGGCGCGGCGCAAGCTCTCTTTCCAAATCAGGCCAATGGCAGCCTGCTTGCGCAGGGCGGCACCGTGATCGGTTCCGCCCTTCTCGGACAGAGCTTCGCGCGGCCGGAGTATTTCCATGGGCGCCCCTCCGCCGTCGGCTACGATGCGGCAAGTTCCGGTGCCACCAACCTGGCACCGACCAGCAAGGCACTGGTAGAGGCGGTCGCGTCGCGGACGCGCGCAATGGCGGCAGAAAGCGGGACAGTGCGCATTCCTGTCGACCTCGTGACCTCATCCGGCAGCGGCCTCGACCCCGACATTTCTCCCGAAAGCGCCTATCTTCAGGTGCGCAGGATTGCAACCGCTCGCGGGCTTGCAAACGCCGATGTGCACCGGTTGGTGGACAGGCTTGCCCAACGGCCTCTCTTCGGCATCTTCGGCGCGCCGGCCGTCAACGTCCTCGGGCTGAACCTGGCACTCGACGAAAAAGCACCGGTCACGGGCAAGGGGATGGGACCAACAAATGGCGCCGGCACAGACCAGCGGTGAGGCACGCCCCGAGCCGGAAGCCCTTCTTGTCGAGGCTACGAAGGAAGGGCGCGGAAGACTGAAGATCTTCCTCGGCGCCGCGCCAGGCGTTGGAAAGACTTTTGCAATGCTCCAGGCGGCGCGCAAACGCGCGGCCGAAGGTATCGACGTGGTGGTGGCGGTTGTCGAGACCCACGGTCGCCAGGATACGGAACGCCTGCTCAGGAACCTGACGGTCCTGCCGCGCGAGCCGCATTTCTATCGTGGCCGCATCCTCCAGGAGATGGATCTGTCAGCCGTCATCGCTCGCCGACCGCAACTTGCCCTCATTGATGAACTCGCCCACAGCAACGTCCCGGACAGCCGTCACGACAAGCGCTGGCAGGACGTGGAGGAGGTTCTGTCCGCCGGAATCGACGTCTACGCGACACTGAACGTCCAGCATCTGGAAAGCCTCAACGATATCGTGGCGCGTGTTTCCGGCGTGCGGGTGCGGGAGACCCTTCCGGACAGGGTGCTGGAACTTGCCGACGAGATCGAGTTGATCGACCTGCCCCCGGAAGACCTCATCGAGCGTCTTCGGCAAGGCAAGGTCTATCTCAATGATCAGGTCGCGCGTGCCATCGAGAATTTCTTCTCCAAGGGCAACCTGACGGCGTTGCGTGAACTGGCAATGCGCGTCGCCGCCGACCGTGTCGACGCGCAGATGATCGCTCACATGAAGACCCATGCGATCAGCGGGCCATGGCCGACGCAGGATCGCATCTTGGTCTGCGTCAATGAATCGCCGGCCGCCAAGCCATTGGTGCGGGCGGCCAAACGCATGGCCGAACGGGCAAGAGCGCCCTGGCTCGCCGTCAACATCGTCTCCGGTTCCGGCGAAAGCCTGCCGGACGAGGAGAAGGACAGGATAACCGGGGCTCTTCGGCTCGCCGAGACGCTCGGGGCCGAGATTGCCAGCGTCAACGCCGAAACCGACATCGCCAGCGAAATCCTGACCTATGCGCGCTCCCGCAACGTCACAAGGATCCTGGTTGGGCATCCCCGCCCGCGCCGCCTGTTTGCCTTCCTTACCCGGGAAACGGTGACCGAGGCCATGATCCGAAAGGGGCATGATTTCGAGATCACACTGATCGCCCCGGATCAGGAGGAGGCCAGACGCGCGGCCATTCGGGCCGGGCGCATGCGCATCGAGCGCGATCCGGGAGCCTATCTGGCTGCAACCGGCATCGTTGCCATCGCCACTCTGACGGCATTCGGCATCGACCGCCTGCTGCCGGTCGCAAGCCTCTCGCTTGTATTTCTGACGGGCGTTCTAGTCACTGCGACGCGGTTCGGCCTCTGGCCCTCGCTCTACGCGGCCACGGCAAGTTTCTTTGCCTACAACTTCTTCTTCACCGTGCCTTACTTCACCTTCGAGATGCACCGCCGGGACGATTTCCTGACGCTGGTGCTGTTCTATGCCGCATCGGTTCTCGCGGGGAATCTGGCCGCGCGTCTGCGCAGTCAGGCGGACGCGCAACGGGCAATTGCAAGGCGCACGGCGAGCCTCTATGAGTTCAGCCGCAGGCTGGCCAGCGCGGCCTCGTTCGACGACGTTGTCTGGACCGCCGTCAGCAACGTCGGCGCGATCTTGCGATGCCAGGCCGTCGCGCTGACGCCGACGGAAGGCGGGCGGCTGGACGTCAGTGGAGCGTTTCCGCCTCTCGACGAGCTCGACGCGCGAGGCCATGGCGCCGCCCTCTGGGCCTTCGAACATGGCGAGCCCGCCGGCCGGGCGACTGCCACGCTTCCCTCATCGGACTGGGTCTTCGTGCCGCTCCGGACGGCCCATGGCACACACGGTGTGCTCGGCATCACCTTCGAGGACTGGCGTTCGGCGACGCCGGACGACCTGCGCATCCTGAGCGCCCTCAGCGATCAGGTGGCGATCGCCGTCGAGCGCACACAGCTCGTATCGGACTTGCAGGATTCCCGTCTCGTATCCGAAACGGAGCGGCTGCGTTCGGCGCTGCTATCCTCCGTCAGCCACGACCTGCGCACGCCACTGGTCTCGATCATCGGCTCCGCCAGTTCCATGATCGAAGCCGACGAGGCACTGGGATCGGATGGCCGCCGCCAGCTTGCCGAGACGATCCGGGAAGAAGGTGACCGCCTCAACCGCTATGTCCAGAACCTCCTCGACATGACCCGGTTAGGCTATGGTGCCCTGAAACTCGACCGGCAGCCAGGCGAAGCGCGAGAGATCGTCGGCGCGGCTGCAAACCAACTCGGCTCGGTTCTGAGGGACCACACGCTTGTCCTCGAGGTCGGCGACGACCTTCCGGCCATGTGCGTCGATCCGGTCCTAATGCAGCAGGTCTTCGCCAACGTGCTCGACAACGCCGCCAAGTATGCCCCCGACGGTTCCGCCATCACCGTCGCAGGACGGATCGAAGGGGATGGGTTGATGATTACCGTGAGCGACGAAGGACCAGGCATCCCACAGGAAGACAGGGAGCGTATCTTCGACATGTTCTACCGCGTCCGTGCTGGCGACGGCCAGCGGGCCGGCACGGGTCTCGGTCTCGCCATATGCAAGGGAATTGTCGACGTGCACGGCGGGAGCATCCGCGCCACGGCCGCCAGGCCCGACGGCTCGGGCACGCGCATCGAAATCCGGCTCCCCCTTATGGCCGACGCGAAGGTCCCTTGATGAGTTCGCTCGCCCGTATCCTTGTCGTCGACGACGAGAGCCAGATCAGGCGTTTCCTGCGGGTGGCACTGGAGGCGCACGCTTATGAGGTCGTGGAAGCCGCCACTGGCCTTGAAGCGGTGCAAAAGGCGGCCACGGAAAGCCCGGACATCATCGTGCTCGATCTCGGGCTTCCGGACATCGACGGCAAGGACGTCATCAGGCGAATTCGAGAATGGTCACAGACCCCGGTTCTCGTCCTGTCGGTGCGGCAGGACGAAACCGAAAAGGTTGAGGCCCTCGACGCGGGCGCGCAGGACTATGTCGTCAAACCCTTCGGCATCAAGGAACTTTTCGCGCGGGTCCGCGCACTGCTGCGCGACCGGACGACGGCAACCGGCACCACTGCTCAGGCCGTCGTCGAGGTTGGGGAACTCAGGATCGACGTCTCCGCCCATACGGTCGATCTCGCCGGCAGGCCACTGCATCTCACGCGCAAGGAGTTCGACGTTCTCTGGATGCTGGCGCGCAACGCGGGTAGGATCATCACCCACAAGGCGTTGCTCGTGGAGATTTGGGGCAAGGCTCACGAACAGGATACGCAGTATCTCAGGGTCTTCATCCGGCAGCTTCGCCAGAAGCTCGGCGACGATCCCGCCAATCCGCGCTACATCATGAACGAGCCGGGCGTTGGATACAGAATGCTTGAGCCAATCGGTTAGTGAATGGCTGCCGTGGTTGCACGAGCGGTTAGTCCCGCATTTTTTCCATGTGTGATCCTCCAGACCTGACAAAGGTCACCATTGTCGTGATGCCGTGTGCATCGGGTCCGGATCCGTTTGCTCTTTGCCATTGATCACCTGCCGCAGCGTGGCCTGCTTGTTCTTCAATTCGGGCCTCTCATTCTGGATTGAGCGATAGCCCTGTTGATTTCCGCTGAGAGTTGACCCGGGAGAGGCACAAATTTCCACTGAGAAGTGACCCATGTTTTGACCGTTCCCCTGACTGATTTGTCGGGGGGATCCAGGAGTGATCGACATGGCGTTACTCAGTGTAATCCGACGCTGGCATTTCCGGCAGCACATCCCGATCCGGGAGATTGAGCGGCGTACGGGTTTGTCGGGCAACACGATCCGCAAGTATCTGCGGGCGGACACCATAGAACCAAAGTTCAAGGCTCCCGATCGACCGAGCAAGCTCGATCCGTTTGCCGAGAAGCTGTCTGCCTGGCTTCGGATCGAGGCCGGCAAGTCGCGCAAGCAGCGGCGCACGGCCAAGCAGATGCACGCCGATCTCTTGGCTTTGGGATATGAGGGTTCCTACAACCGTGTTGCGGCATTTGTCCGGGGTTGGAAGGCGGACCGTCAGCGCGATGCCCAGACCATTGGGCGCGGGACTTTCGTTCCGCTGATTTTCCAGCCAGGCGAAGCGTTCCAGTTCGACTGGAGCGAGGACTGGGCCATGATCGCGGGCAAGCAGACCAAGCTGCAAGCCGCTCACACGAAGCTGTCGCACAGCAAAGCCTTCATTGTCCGGGCCAATCCGCTCCAGACCCACGAGATGCTGTTCGACGCCATGACCCAGGCTTTCCGGGTTCTTGGCGGTGTGCCGCAGCGCGGGATATTTGACAATATGAGGACTGCGGTCGATCGGATTGGGACCGGCAAGGCTCGGCAGATCAACGCGCGGTTCGCGGCCATGGCGAGCCACTATCTGTTCGAACCGGAGTTCTGCAATCCGACCTCGGGCTGGGAGAAGGGCCAGGTCGAGAAGAATGTTCAGGATGCCCGTCGCCGGCTGTGGCAGGCCCATGGTCTCTCTGGGCCTTCCTTCCCGGATGTTGATGCGCTCAATATGTGGCTCGAAGAGCAATGCATCGCGCAATGGGGCCAGATCCAGCACGGCGTACTGCCCGGGACCATCGCCGATGTTCATGCTGGCGAGGTTGCGAGCCTGATGCCTTTGGGACGGCCCTTCGACGGTTTTGTTGAACATGCCAAGCGGGTCTCTCCAACCTGCCTGATATCCTTCGAACGCAACCGGTATAGTGTGCCGGCATCATTCGCCAATCGTCCGGTGAGCCTGCGGGTCTACCCCGATCGGATCGTCATCGCCGCGGCAGGGCAGATCCTGTGCGAGCATCGGCGGATTATCCAGCGAGGCCATGATCAGCCAGGGCGAACGATCTATGACTGGCGGCACTATTTGGCGGTGATCCAGCGCAAGCCGCGAGCTTTGCGCAACGGGGCGCCCTTTACCGAGATGCCGGGCGCGTTCCTGCAACTACAGAGCCAGCTTCTGCGGCGACCCCGGGGGCGACAGGGAGATGGTGGAGATCCTCTCCCTGGTCCTGCACCATGACGAACAGGCCGTGCTGTGTGCCGTCGAACTGGCGCTTGAAGCTGGTGTACCGACCAAGACCCATATCCTCAATGGTCTGCACCGCCTGCTCGATGGCAAGGCAGACAAGCCCCCAAGGATCGATGCACCACAGGCACTGAAGCTGCGCCGCGAACCCAAGGCGGACATTGAGCGGTATGATGCGCTTTGCAGGAAAGCGGCGACCCGTGCGTTATGATCCCGCCAGCACTGCCGTCGTGGTCATGCTGCGCTCTCTCACAATGTACGGCATGGCTCAGGCGGCCGGCGACCTGATCGAGCAAGGGGTTGCCCGCGTTCGATGCCGTCGTCCCCATCATCTCCTAGTTGCCTAAGGCCGAGCTTGCCGAACGCGAGGTCAGGTCCATTGCCTACCAGATCAAGGCAGCAAGGTTCCCTGCCTACAAGGACCTGGCCGGCTTCGATTTTGCGTCGAGCGAGGTCAAAGAAGCCATGGTCCTCTAGCTTTATCGCGGCGAGTTCATCGATGGCGCTCACAACGTGGTGCTGATCGGCGGTCCCGGCACCGGCAAGACGCACATTGCCGCCGCCCTCGGTGTACAGGCCGTCGAGCATCGCCTCAAGAAGGTCCGGTTCTTCGCCACCGTCGATTTGCTCAATGCGCTGGAGCAGGAAAAGGCAATGAACAAGGCGGGCCAGCTTGCCGAGCGGTTGCTGCGCCTCGATCGGCTCGTTCTCGACGAACTGGGCTATCTGCCGTTCAGCCCGTCAGGCGGTGCACTCCACTTCCACCTGCTCAGCAAACTCTACGAGCGCACGAGTGTCGTCATCACCACCAACCTGAGCTTCAGCGAATGGGCTGAGATCTTTGGCGATGCCAAGATGACGACCGCGCTCCTCGATCGGCTCACCCATCACTGCCACATCTTTGAGACAGGAAACGACAGCTTCCGGTTCCGCTCCAGCTCCGTGACATCCAAATACAGAAGGGACAAATCACCCGCTTGACCCATCCCCCGCACCGCGGGACATATCAACCAACAGGGTCAATTCTCGATGGAAATCCGGGTCAACTCTCAATGGAAATCAACAGGTTGTTGTGGCCGGTGCAGCCGCCAGCTGCGCCTCCAATTCCTCCTGGCGAAGACGCAGCGCCCGAGCGTCGTCTTCGTCCTCCGAGAGAAGGCGGCGAAGCAGCGTCGACTGCTGTGCGGCCATCCCCCGATGCCGATCGAGATCGACCGTGTCGTCGGTCGTGTCGCCGGTCCTTCCGGCAGCGTCTGCTTGAGAGCGAGAGCTCAGCCGAGCGGCCCGCCTGGGTTGGCACGGCGGAATGGCGCAGGCTTGGATCGTCCTAGCCAAATGGAACAATGAGGCGTAGTTTTCTACATACGGGACTGGGGATCGATGGGATCGTCCGCCTTGCAACCGAGGGGCTTGCCGATGCAGCAGTTCGGGGGCCCCGGTGACGTGAAACGGCTCGCGCTCGCCATAGTCGAAACCATAGCGGAACCTTTTGTCGTCCTCGACAGCCATTTGCGGCTGGTCGCTGCAAACGGCACTTTCTTCGAGACATTTGAGATCGATCCGGCGCGATCGCACGGCGTCTGCCTGTTTGATCTGGACGAGCGGCAATGGGATATCCCGGCGCTACGCCAGCGTCTTGCGGCTGCGATGCCGGACCACCCTCAGATATCGGCTTTCGAATTCGACAGGGACGTCGCGAGCCTCGGGCGTCGCACGCTCCTAATGTCGGCGCGAACCGTAGACTACGGCGGATCGTCCGCCCCGAACACACTGCTTGCGTTTCGCGATGTCACCGAGGCGAGGCGAGCAGAATCCGAGAAGCAGGCTCTGCTGGAACGCACCGAGGAATTGCTTGCCCAGCAGCGAGTTCTCTTCCAGGAGATGCAGCACAGGGTCGCCAACAGTCTGCAGATCATCGCCAGCATTCTCATGCTGAAGGCGCGCGCGGTGACCTCCGAGGAAAGCCGTCGCCATCTCGAAGACGCCCACCAGCGCGTCATGTCGGTGGCCACTGTCCAGAATTACCTGCACATGACCGAAGGCGTCGACGAGATCGAGGTGTCGGCCTACCTGAAGAAGCTGTGCGATGGCCTGGCGAAGTCCATCATCATGGACAGCCGGCCGATCGTCATCGACCTGCATGCGACCGAAAGCACGATCCCGTCCAGCAATGCCGTTAGCATTGGTCTGATCGTGACCGAACTCGTCATCAACGCCATCAAGTATGCCTTCCCGGTGTCCACGGGGTCTGAACGGGTACTCGTCAGCTACGAGACACACGACACCGATTGGCGCCTGGTTGTCGCCGACAACGGTGTCGGACGAAGCGTGACGAACGAGCCGGCTGAGCCCGGAGCTAGTCTGGGATCATTGATCATCGAGGCCTTGGCCAAGCAGCTCGATGCACGGGTGGAGATCGCATCCAGCGACAAGGGCATGAGTGTCACGATAGCCCATGCGACATTTCACTCGGACGCCAGCACTGCCGCCTGAGGCTTTGCCCGCTGCATGGCGCGCATGAAACGGGAACGCTTGCTCGGCGCGAGGGAGAGAGCATCCTCCACAATCAATGCAGTGATCGAACGGAACGCCATCGGGTCTCAATCGTTGCGATCGACAAGTCGAGTCAAGTATTGCAGAAAGACGGTGTCATGAGGATCCGCGCAGGGTTTCACATCGAATACGATTGTCAGAACGAGACGCCGATGTTGCTCGTCCTGAAAATACACCCATCGAGGGAACGGGATCTCTGCACCGAGCAGAGCCTCTTCTTCAGCCGCGCGATCTCCCAGCGCGACTATCTGGATGCCTATGGTAATGCCTGCAGCCGGATCGTGGCGCCTCCCGGCAGGACGATGATCTCGACCCAGTTCGAAGTGAGCGACAGTGGATTGCCGGAACCCGTTCCCGAACAGGCCGTGCAACTCCCGATCCAGGACCTGCCCGACGATGTCCTGGCCTTCCTGTTGGGGAGCCGCTATTGCGACACTGACCGCCTGGCCGATTTCGCCTGGAAGCAGTTCTCCGCGACGCCTTTGGGCTGGCCGCGGGTGAAGGCCATCCTCGATTTCGTTCATGGCCATCTCGTCTTCGATTACGACAGGGCCGACCCCATGCGCACGGCCTATGGCGGCTTCATGGACCGGTCGGGCGTCTGCCGCGATTTCGCGCATCTCACCATCACGCTCTGCCGATGCCTGAACATCCCCGCCCGATATTGTACCGGCTACCTCGGCGATATCGGCGTACCGAAGGACCCGCACCCCATGGATTTCAGTGCCTGGTGCGAAGTCTATCTCGGCGGTCGCTGGTGGACTGTCGATGCGCGGCACAATGAGCCCCGCATCGGGCGCATCCTGATGGCGAGGGGCCGTGATGCCACGGATGTCGCTCTTTCGACGGCCTTCGGACCGGCCGCGCTCACCCATTTTGACGTCATCACGGAGGAAATCGCCTGATGGCAATGGGGTATCCGGTCAGAGGAGCCACCGAAGCTTGAAAGTCTGACGTCTCGTTGGCAGAGCCATGACAGAAGGAATGCAGCATAATGTCGATCCAACGAGCAAGCTTTTATGTGCTCCTGGCCGTCGTCACGGTGGCCTTCGTGTGGCTGCTCATTCCCTATTATACAGCAGTCCTCTGGGCGGTCATCCTGGCTATCCTCTTCTTCCCTGTTCACCAGCGACTGGAAAGGTTGCTGGGTGGCCGTTCCACGATAGCGGCGCTGCTCACGCTGCTTCTGTGCATCTGCCTCGTGATCCTGCCGGCACTTGCGATCCTGGCATCGCTCATCCAGGAGGGGACGAGCCTCTATCAGCGCATCAGCAGCAATGAGATCGACCTGCACGCCCATCTCCTGCGCCTGCAGGCCATCCTTCCCGCCTTTCTCGACAACTGGCTGACCTCGCTCAAGCTCGATGGCTTTGCCGAATTATGGGCGAGGATCTCGTCCGGCCTCATGGAGGCGGGCCAGTCGATCGCCGGCGGCGTGTTGAGCTTCGGACAGAACACGCTGCAGTTCTTCATCGGCATGGGGTTGATGCTCTATCTGCTGTTCTTCCTGTTCCGGGATGGTGCGTCCCTAGGAAAGACCTTGCGTCACTCCATTCCGCTGAGCGATGACTATACGCGCCAGTTCGTCGACAAGTTCGCCGCCGTTGTCCGCGCCACGGTGCGCGGCAATGTCATCATCGCGATCATTCAGGGCGTGATTGGCGGCTTGACCTTCTGGGCCCTTGGGATCGAGGCTGCACTCCTCTGGGGCGTTGTCATGACCTTCCTGTCGATGCTGCCGGCTGTGGGGGCCGCGATCGTCTGGGGTCCCGCCGCGATCTGGCTCTTCCTTGTCGGTGCTTGGATCAAGGGACTGGTCATGGTGGCCATCGGCGCCTTGGTCATCGGTCTGATCGACAACCTGCTTCGTCCTCCGCTTGTCGGCCAGGGAGCAAGGCTGCCTGACTATGTCGTTCTGATTTCGACCGTCGGTGGAATTTCGCTCTTCGGCCTCAGCGGCTTCGTCATCGGCCCTCTGATCGCCGCCCTCTTCATTTCGGCCTGGTCCCTTTTCACGCAGCAGCAGCATAAGCCTCTGACGGCGGAAATTGAACACCAACCGGGGAGGCGGAGCGAAACAGACATGCCATGGATCGTCCCGCGGGAAACCTATCGCGGCCGACGCACCGTGCGGAAAACACGGTCCCAAAAACACGACGTGACGCCGAAATTATAAGCTTGGTCGGCATGATGCATCGCATGGTTGCGTTTGGCGGAATATAAGCAACCGGAATGTACCGGATGCCCGTGATGCACCATGTGATGAACGCTCACATACCAGAGATAGCCAGACATGAAGCCAGATGTGGCGATGCTCGCGATTGCGACATCGGCAAGCCAAAGAACCGGAAAGAATACCAAGCCCAGAATCAGGGCGATGCTGAACCAGGTCGGCGTGCCGACCAGCGCACGTACATCCCGGTGGTGCTGTTCATGCATCTCTTTGATCCACGGCAGATGATGCAGCACGAAGCGATGCAGTATGTATTCGAGCAGTGTCCACAGCGCCAAACTTGCCAGAAAGATCGCAACATAAATGCTTGCTCGATCAGCGTCCGCATACGTGAAGGTCGCCGCACCCAAGACCGCAATTTGTACGGGATAAGCGAAGAAGTCGCTATAATAACCAACACGCGAAAGCAGCATTTCCAAAACCCTGGTTGCCCATTCTTCAAATAGTCGCGGTCCCGGGCCCTGATCGCCTTCTCGCTGTCAACAGCGGCATAATGATGTCGTATCTTTTGCCTTTCGGGGCGGAAATGGGGCAGTCTGGCGTCCGCAGTCATTCCCGCGTTATCCTGCGTTTCGACAATTCGGATGCTTACCGCCAATCGACGATGCCACCTGCATTAATATGCGTCCTTATATAAGGCAGATGGGATTGTCTGCCGCCCTTCAACTCAAGTCTCCGCGAGGGTCTTATCAATTCGGAAAGGTCGCATTGACACAGGGAAATCCTGTCTCGCGTCCTGTGTCCGGGCCCTAATACCGGCACAGAGCACCCGGAAAGTCGTAGTCGATGAGTCTTGCAGGATTCCCAGCGGATCGAGAGGCGAGTTGTGCCGAACCTTAAGTCGTTCTTCGGCGAATTGTCAGCCAGACCAGCATCGCAAGCCTGGTCACTGCGGAGACAACGGAGCCAGCGAGAACCCCGAGCTTGGCGGCATTCAGCATTGTTGGCGAGTAGGCAAGTCCGGCGATAAACAATGACATGGTAAAGCCGATGCCGGTCGGGAAGGCGCCGGCCGCCGGGAAGGGCCAGCTCAGACTAGATCCGCGGACAGCCAGGCCGAAACCGAAAACGCCAACCGGCGTGCCCAGACCCAGACTCACGAAAATCGCGAGGGAGATCGGTTGTCCGAAATCGGCGGCGGTGATCGGTACTCCGGCATTGGCGAAGGTGAAAATCGGCATGATCGCGAAACCAACCCAGGGGGCAGCATCATCTCGAGCTGCTCGACTCGAGAAAGCCACTCCTCGACCGCCCTGTCGGCCTGTCGGAGATTGCGGCGATCTCCGGTGTCTCCGCTCCAATGCTGACCCCTGGATAGGCCGGCACGCGGCCAAGGATCGCACGCAGGCGAGCGTCGGTGACCCATACGTGCGGGTCGGCGTTATTAATCCAAGGACAACGCCGGCGATCGTCGCATGGACGCCGGAGGCATCGAATCACAGCCAGACTACGCCTCCGAACAGAAAATAGATGGCGATGCTTCTGATCCCGAGGCGGGCAGCACCTGCATCGACACCGAGTCCAAGCATGCCAAATCCGAGCGCCAACCAATTCAACGCTTCGCCGTAGCCGATGGCCACCACCAGAATTGCCCCCACATCATCGAATATTGCTAGTGACGGCAGAAAGAGGCGCAAGGCTGGCGGGGTACGGGAACCGAAGAGCGCGAGACACCCGATCACGAACACTGTGTCGGTGGCCATCACGGCTCCCCATCCGTGCATTCCGGATTTGCCGGCTGTCAACGCGAGATATAGAGTTACCGGCACCAACATCCCGCCCAAAGCTGCAGCGAATGGCAACACCGCCACGCGTATGTTCCGCAATTCGCCGAGAACGATCTCCCGTTTGAGTTCCAGGGAAATCAGGAAGAAGAACGTCATCAAACCGTCGTTGATCCAGTGTCGCAATGAACGGCTGAAATCCAGCGCACCGATATGAAGGCTGATCAGTGTCTCCCAGAACGCCAGGAAAGGCGTTGACCAGGCTGAATGTGCAAGGATCAGTACGAAGAGCACCGCAAGCAGCAAAAGTCCTCCTGCCGCCGCCTCGATCTTCAGAAATCGTGCAAAAGGGTCTGTGATCCGATCGGCAAATTCGTGAGACAGGCCAGATATGACCGGTCGACTGCGGTTGTAGCCCTTCTTCCATGCGGTAATACCGGATCGAGCAGCGGCATATTGTTTTCACCGAGGGCAAGGTCATCGCCGGACTCCTGACAAAGATCACCGTTGCGGCCTACGGAAATGGCAAGAACGGTTAAGTTCTTTGATATTGATCAATGCGCATTTCGCGGATGCCTCCATTGTTCAATAAGAAGTTCATGTGTCTCGAAAGGAGCACGCGATGGACAAGGATCGGGTGATCGGTTCCGCGAAGGTCGTCAAGGGAAAGGTCAAGGAGGCCCTCGGCAAGGCGATTGGCGACGCCAAGCTTGAGTCGGAGGGCAAGGCCGACAAGATCAAGGGCGAGGTTCAGAACGCCGTCGGGGGCCTGAAGGATACGCTCCGCGGAGAATAGACTTCTGGGCATGGCAACGCGGTTTCCGCGTTCGCACTGAAATTTAGGGGCCTCAGAAATACCGGAACGTAGCACCCCGCCATGGGGACGCTTGAAAGGTCGGACGCAATGAGTCGAAACGTTCTTTACCTTGTGATCGGCCTGCTCGCCGCAGGCGTCGCTATCGTCGGCTACTTATACTATCGGGAGAGCAGGAGCGGTATCGACATCGAGATCGGCGAGCACGGCGTCACGATCGAGGGCAATTAGCCGATCTGGTTCTGGATGGCGGCCTGTGGATCGCATCCGCTAGGATAAGTTATCAGCCTCGTCGGTGTCGCGGTTAGTCAACAGATCGGCAGGGTCTTGCCAACGGAGGAAACGTCATGTCGCTCGGTACCATTCTTGTCATCATTCTCATCATCTTCCTCCTCGGTGGCTTCAGCGGCCGCTTCGGCGGCTACGGCTACGGCTTCGGGCATGGTGGGATCGGCGTGATTGGGATCCTGATCATTATCCTCCTCGTGTTGGTTCTCACCGGACGCCTGTGAGCATGCGCGCTCGGAATTGCGGAACGGTTTGGCTCGTCGGTCTGTGCCGGAGCGGATTTCGACTGGGTCAAATCGGGAGGGATGTAGGCGGTCCCACACCACGAATTTCCTGACAGTCGCCGTGAACTAACCAACCCAGAGGAGCAAGATCATGATAAGGAAACAATCTGGCGCGGCAGATACGAGAAGTAGCCAAACATCGCGATGAGAGCATCCCTCCATTCCTAGCCGAATAATGTACCATCAAATACCGGGACTAAACACCTAGTTCTGGCATCGGTCATCAGTTCGAATTGAACGGGCCGTCCGGTCTTCTGCTGCACAACTATCACACGCGCTCGAACTTCCGGACCTACGACCAAATTGCCGATCTTGAGCTTCACACGATCGCAACCCCGCAACTTGCTGCCGATTGTGAGATCAAACAAACGCGCGATTCCGCAGTCGGCCTTCTCGATCGAGAAAGAAACGGATTGCCTTTATCTGCCGGGGCTTCAAGGCTCGTTTCGCACCCACTTTTTTGCCCGCATTCCATGCTCGTCATCTCTGCACTACAGGGTCATACTGTTGTATTATCGGTCTTTTCTGTCTTTATAGAGAACATGGCTCAAGTCCGTGACGAAACACTCCAAAATGATGCCCCGGAAGAGGCCGCACCGTCTGACGCCGGACATACGGATGCCGGCGCTGGATGGACGTCTGTCTTGCCGGCACAGGAGTCCCCTCCCCTTCCCGCCCATCTGCAGGACCTGACCGATCGCGCTCGCACTTACGTCGAGGCAGCGAGCTCACAAAACACCCGCCGGGCTTATGCCGCCGACTGGAAACAGTTTTGCGCCTGGTGCCGGCGCTCGAATATGGAACCCCTTCCGCCGGATCCGCACATCGTCGGTCTTTACATCACCGCGCTCGCCTCAGGCACGGCAACGCGCGCCAAAAGATCGAGCACGGTTGCGACCATCGAGCGGCGCCTTTCCGCCATCAGTTGGAACTATGCCCAGCGCGGGCTTCACCTCGATCGACAGGATCGCGCCATCGCCACGGTTCTTGCCGGCATTCGCAACACGCACGCCGCCCCGCCGCGTCAGAAGGAAGCGATCCTGCCCGAAGAGTTGGTCACCATGCTGGAAACGCTCAATCGCGGTACACTTCGAGGGCTTCGCGACCGAGCGATGCTGCTCCTCGGCTTTGCCGGGGCCTTGCGCCGCTCCGAAATCACCGGTCTGGACCTTGGCCGCGACCAGACCGATGACGGACGCGGGTGGGTCGAAAGTCTGGAAAAAGGCCTGCTGGTGACCCTGCGCGGCAAAACCGGCTGGCGCGAAGTCGAGATCGGCCGCGGCTAGTCCGATGCCACCTGTCCTGTTGCAGCACTCGAGACCTGGATCAAGTTCGCAAGGCTCGTGCACGGCCCGCTGTTTCGGCGGGTTACCGGCCAGGGCAAAACCGTCGGTCCCGAAAGGCTCAAGGATCAGGAGGTCGCCCGCCTCGTCAAAAGAGCCGTGCTGGCGTCCGGAATTCGTGGTGCTCTCTCGGAAGCCGATCGTGTCAAACTGTTCGCCGGTCATTCCCTGCGCGCCGGCCTGGCTTCCTCGGCCGAAGTCGACGAGCGCTATGTGCAAAAGCAGCTTGGGCATGTCTCCGCCGAGATGACGCGCCGATATCAGCGAAGGCGGGATAGATTCAGAGTCAATTTGACCAAGGCGGCAGGGCTATAGAAGCTCCCCTCCCCTTGCGCGACGTCAAAAGTCCCACGGCGATATCAGTTCCAGACCCGTCGTCTCGAAATCCGCCAAATTTCGCGTTGCCAGCCGGCCGCCATTCACGTGTGCGATGGCTGCAATCATGCCGTCCGGCGCCGACATTCCCCGTCCTTGACGAGAGGCATTACCCATGATTTCACCGTAGGCCAACGCCGCCTCTTCAGTCAGCCCGAATATACGGTCGGAGAAGCGGCGACGCCAATCCAACAGTCCTTGTGCCAACCGATCAGCACGTTGATCCGGCCTTATCTTCTGGATACCAAAGGCAATCTCGGCAATCGTGACCGTTGGCAGCGCAATTTCGGCGTCGTACCGGACCAGCCACGCAACGACTGCCTCGTTCGGTGCCTTCTTGAGAGTCTCCGAGACAACATTGGTGTCGAGGAAAATCAAAGTTCAATTCCTCGATGAGGATCGCGGTTCTCTCGGATAACCGCCTCCAAATCGATATCGGTCCCAGACTGCGTCACAAGCCGCGCGTAGAATGCTGCTGCCGGTTCACGACCCGCCTCTCTAATTTCGTACCACTCCAGGGCGCGCTCCACGACATCGGCTATTGAACGATTTTCTCTGCGAGCAAGACGGTGGGCCAGATCCCGCGCTTTTGAGCTGCGGACAGAAAGTTGGGGTTCAGCCATATCCAATCTCCTTTCCGCACATATATAGCGGTGCATGGCCCTGCCATCAAGATGGCACGTGCCGGCAAACCACCTCAATATTGTTCATAGACCATCTGCTATCCATGTCTTCACCATTAGGGCCCAATGATGTTTTAGTTGCCAATCAGGCAAAGGCTCGTGGTCTGATCGCGGCCACTAACAACAACGGTGAATTCAACCGAGTCGACTTACACGGCGTAGAGAGTCGGACGCAATAAAGCTGACCCGGTTATCTCGGTCAAAGCCGACAGACTGCCTGTCTCGCGCCACCATCACGGTCTGCGCCTGTTCGTCACTGTCAAACGGCACACAAACTTGACCCCGTGTAGGCGTCCAATATTGACCCCTTTGTTGGATGGGCACGGCGGCAGCGCTCACTGGGCGAAGCTGGTTTGGGTTGCGCGGTCCGGAGAGCCGATTGCATGTTTCGGGGCTGGTTTGGGCTGATCAGGCTCGGTTCTTGAAGCGCCAGGACTCGTTGCCGGTCTCGATGATCTCGCAGTGATGGGTGAGCCGGTCCAGAAGCGCGGTAGTCATTTTGGCGTCGCCGAAGACGGTTGGCCATTCGCCAAAGGCGAGGTTGGTGGTGACGATGATCGAGGTGCGCTCGTAGAGCCTGCTGATGAGATGGAACAGCAATTGACCTCCGGCTTGGGCGAAGGGCAGATAACCCAGTTCGTCCATGACGACGAAGTCGAGACGGTTGACCAGATCGATGACGTTGTAGAAGCGGCCACGCGAGCCGTTTCGGATCAATGCTCGGGCGATGGCAATGGCCAGATGCGACTTGCCGGTTCCGGTGCCGCCGATCAGCACGGCGTTACGCTGGTCGGCAATAAAGGCACCGTTGGCAAGGTCCCGGATAAGTGCCTCGTTGACCGGCGTGTTGGTAAAGTCGAAGTCATTGATCTCTTTGGCCAGAGGTAGTTTGGCGATGGTGAGCTGATACTTGATGGATCGCGCCTGCTTTTCCGCGATCTCGGACGAGAGAAGGTCGCCGACGATCCTGGGAGGCTCGTGCTGACGCTTGATCGCCGTCGTCATGATCTCGTCGTAGACATTGCGCATGCCGAAGAGCTTGAGAGTGCCCATCAGTTCCAGCACCTGGGTTCGTTCCATCAGTTGATCCTCCTGAGGCTGTCGTAGCGACTGCAATCGGCCGACGGTTCGTGCCGCAACCGCAGGGCATCCGGCGTGACGATGGTGATGGCCGGAGCCGGATCGCGTTGCCGCGCCAGAATGTTGAGGATGACCGGCGCCGAGCAGACATTTTGGTCGATCGCTTCCTGGCATGCGGCTTCGACCGCCTCGATGCCGTCCTGCGGCACCATGGCGAGGATCGCCACCATCTGCCGGTCGCCGTCTTCGACATCCTTCAGGCGATGCCGGACACGGTCCACCGCCGGCGGCAAAGCCCAGTTCTGGAACGGGGCGCCGTTGCGCAGGGCTCCGGGTTTGCGGGCCAGAACAGGCAGGTAGTGCCAGGGATCGTAGATCGTCTCGCCTCGGCCGAACGCACGGGTATGCTCGGCCACCACCGTGCCGTCCTGGCGGATGACAATCCGATCGGCATAGGCCAGGACCTCGACAGGTCGACCGACCGCAGTCGACAGAACCGAGTACTTGTTGTTGCCGAAGCGCACGGTGCAGGTCTTCGACACCGAGGCAGTCGTCGCATGGAAGCCGTCGAATGGAACGCGATAGGGGATCAGTTTGTCGCGCTCGTCTTCAAATACCTCCCAGATCGTGCGTTCCGTCTGGTCGACATGGCGGTGAGCTTTGGCATAGGCGACGCATTTGTCGAGCAGCCAGGCATTGAGATCGTTGTAGTTTTTGAAGCGGAGCCGAGGGGTGAAGAAGCGCTCGCGCACCAGACCGACCTGGTTCTCGACCTGACCCTTCTCCCAGCCGGAGGCCGCGGTGCAGGCGACGGGCTGAACGAGATAATGGCTGCACATCTGGACGAAGCGCCGATTGTATTCCCGGTTCTTGCCAATGAAGATCGTCTCCACTGCCGTCTTCATATTGTCGTAGATGCCGCGTGCGCAGACACCGCCGAAGAAGGCAAAAGCCCGATCGTGAGCGTCGAACACCATCTCCTGGGTCTCGCGCGGATAGGCTCGAACGAACATCATCCGGCGATGGCAGAGCCGGACCTGCGCGACCTTGACCGTCACCGTGACGCCGCCGAGCACCACAACCTCATGGCTCCAGTCGAACTGGAAGGCATCGCCGGCCGGAAACAGCAGGGGTACATAGGCTGTTGCGGTGGCTGATCCCTGCGTCTTGGCCCAACTGCGCGCATAGCGGCGCACCGCGTCATAGCTGCCGCCATAGCCAAACGTCCGAAGTTCCTCGTAAATCCGGACCAGCGTTAGGCGTTCGCGCTCCGGTTTGACCCGATTGTCGCTGAGCATCTTGTCGATCTGCTCGTGGAACGGCCCGATCTTCGGCTGCGGCTGGCGCTCCCGTTCATAGCTGAAGGACGTCTCGTCGGAGCGCAGGATCTTGCGGACCGTGTTTCGTGAGACGTGCAGCTCCCGGCAGATGCGTTTGACTGACCACCCTTGGACATGAAATGCGCGTCGAACACGGGCGATCGTATCCACCGTCTTCATCCCCCTCTCCATCCGCTCGCTTCAAAAAGCGGATGGTCGCAGCCGTCAAAGGCGAAGGGGGGTCAAAATTGGATGCCGATCTCCCCCAAAACGGGGTCAATATTCCACGCCGAAACACAGCAAGGCTCACGAACAGGATACGCAGTATCTCAGGGTCTTCATCCGGCAGCTTCGCCAGAAGCTCGGCGACGATCCCGCCAATCCGCGCTACATCATGAACGAGCCGGGCGTTGGATACAGAATGCTGGAGCCGGCGACCTGAGATCGACCGCAGTCATCGCATTCATTACTTTACTTATCATGTTTGACATTGTGCCCCCGGCTCTGCGCTCAGACTGAATAGCCCAATAATCTTGCGAGCGCTCCAGGGAAGTGTCGACACGGATCTGAATAATCGCTCAGGCAAGCCGGAACTCATGGAGAGAAAAAACGAACCTAGATCATGAACAGCCGAAAAAGGTTCCCCAACCCGACGGAAGAGGGAGAGCCGGCCGAGAATGAACAAATCATCGCGGAGCGAAGCGACGCGCCAAGGCCGAAGGCCGCGGAGCCGCGAGGCGAAGCCGAGCACTCCACTCTTCATCGCCGGCTATCCTATGACCGGGACCTATGAAGACGATAAGCCGCAAGGTGATTGATTGGACCTTCCAAGCACTGAGACGCTCGCTGCGCTCGCCTGCGCGCCCTTCGGGCTTGCCGCACTCGCTTCGGCTTCGCCTCCGCGTCGCGCGCCGTCTAGGTTCATGATCGGAGAGTGACACCATGTAGACGGAAGGTTTGTGATCGTGCCTGCTGTGTAGTACTTTCCCCCTTCAGGTATCTTCGCGAAAAAATGACACTTCTCAGCGCATTTCGAAGATACCTGAAGGGGGATGATCCTGCATTAGCAGTGAGGCACAAGAGCTTAGGCTTGCTAGGCCGCTTCAGGCGGTTTTCCGATGACCTGAAATTCACTCCGCATCCCGACGCCGAAGCGTCAAAACGGTTACAGCCCGTAGGCTGAGCACCACGTCCGACAGCTTTCTAACCCAATCGCGACGTGGCCGGACGTTGAGGCATTTCTCAGAGCGTCCGTCTTTTTGAGGCGTCCTTTTCAGCGACAGAGTCGCCACAGCAACAACCCGGCTTAACGTCCTATCTCCCGACAGGGGAGTTTTGGGCCTGATCTTCTGTTCGTCTGCTGCTGACTGAAAGCGCCGGTCTAATGGTCCCGGAAATCACCCGTAGAAGCGATGCAGCTATGTGCTTTGCGAGGAAGCAATCCTCTGAGGTCGGATCGGTGGATGCTGAATGTGCGTTGGTCGGTGAGGCGTCGATTTTTACTTTCCTATTCAGAATAGCACAAAAACAGAACGAATTGCGGCAAATATTTTCTGAAGAAAGCTGAATATGAACTCAAAAAAATGAAATCCAAAATCTTCGGACTGTGGCCGCGATGCACCGGAGCTTCCTCTATCTGGCCGTAGTCATTGACTGGTTCGCCGCAAGGTCCTGACTCGGCACATCCCAATCACACAGGAGGCCGACTTCTGCGTCGATGCACTGAGCGAGGCAGTCCACCGCCTGGGCATGCCTGAGATCATGAACATGGAGATCTAATAGATGATCGCCAGTTCTTCGGCGGTTTGCATCAAACACAGCAGCAGGCGCCGTCGTCCAAAGCGGGCATAGACCAAAATTCGCAACCTATTCGAGCTAGAATTTCGGTTGGACCAAGTCGCCAACTTTCCCCGCGACTCTGACGGCCGACAGCGTTACAGCGCAAATTCGGTGACGAATTTCGTGCGCTGAAATGCTTCGAGACCCTCGATGCCGCTTTCCGATCCGTAACCGGATTCATTGACGCCGCCGAAGGGCGTCTCGGGCGTGGAGACCATCATGTGGTTGACGCCGACGAGGCCGGCATCAAGTGCTTCCTCGGTCTTCATCGCGGTCGAGACGCTTTTGGTGAAGACGAAGGACGCCAGGCCGTATGGCAGGGCGTTGGCGCGCTCGATCACGTCGTCAAAGCCTGAGAAGGGCGTCATGGGCGCGATAGGTCCGAAGGGTTCCTCGCTCATGATCCGCGCATCGCCGGGCACGTCCTTCAAGACAGTCGGAGCAAAGAAATAGCCGCGATTGCCTGTCGGGGTGCCGCCCGTCATGAGCCTGGCACCGGCCTTCACCGCGTCGTCGACAAGGCCCTGCATGGCATCGAGACGGCGTGCGGCGATCATCGGGCCGACCTGCGTGCCGTCCTCAAGGCCATTCCCAACCTTCAGCGCGGCCGCTCGTTCGGCAAAGCCGCCTACGAAGGCGTCGTAGTGGCTTTCGTGAATGAAGAAGCGGGTCGGCGACGTGCAGACCTGCCCGGCATTGCGGAATTTGAAGGCGACGAGCGTCTTGAGCGCGTGCTCGAGATCGGCATCCTCGTGCACGATGACCGGCGCGTGACCGCCAAGCTCCATAGTGCAGCGTTTCAGCGTATCGGCCGCCTGCCGCTGCAAGAGCTTGCCGACGGCCGTGGAGCCGGTCAGCGTCACCTTTTTCGGGATCGACGAAGCAAGCAGATGCGCGGAGACTTCGGCCGGAACGCCGAAGACGACATTGAGCACGCCGGCCGGAACGCCCGCTTCCTGGAAGCAGCGCGCAATAGCGACGGCTGTGCCCGGCGTTTCCTCGGCCGGCTTGATGATGACGGAGCAGCCGGCACCCAGCGCGCCGGCGACCTTGCGGATAACGTTGGAGGAGGGGAAATTCCACGCCGCGAAGGCGACGACCGGGCCGACCGGCTCCTTGACCACCATCTGACGCACGCCCGGCAGGCGGGCAGGAACGATACGCCCGTAGGCGCGCTTGCCTTCCTCGGCATACCAACGCGTGGCGTCGGCTGCGAACTGCACTTCCGGAACGGCCTCGGCCAGCGGCTTGCCGTTTTCCATCGTCAACAGACGACCGATGCGCTCCTTGCGCGCCTCGATCAGTTCGGCCGCCTTCATCATGATCACGTGGCGCGCCTGTGCGGTCATCGCCTTCCAGACCTTGAAGCCGCGCGCGCTGGCCGCAAGAGCGCGATCGAGATCGGCGACCGAGGCGTGCGGAACCTCAGCCAGAACCTCCTCGGTTGCCGGATTGATCAGATCTTCCGCCTTGCCGTCGCTGCCCTGGCACCATTCACCATCGATGAGGAGTTCGATTTTCTCGTCGTACATGTCGGTTTCCCTGTAAACGCGCGGCCAAGGCCGCCGCCGGTTCGTGAAGTTGATCGAATTGGGGCTATCGGCACAGAAAGCCGGAGGCGAGCGGGTCGCCTTCGGTCAGGACAAAGCCATGCATGCCAGTGATATGGGCGAGCCCACGGATGCGCGGACGGATGCGACCGTCCGGCAGGCTGGCGTCCGCCAGCGCGGTGGCCTCGAAGTCGACGCCGAGGATGTTGCGCGATCGGATCGTTTCCCCCACCTGAAGCCGGCCACGGCGGATGAGCTGGGCAAGGCGCGCCGAGGTTCCGGTGCCGCATGGCGACCGGTCGAATTTGTTGGATTCCAGCACGACGAGCTGCCGGTTGACGAGCCGTCCCGCCTCTTCGCTTTCTGCAAAGAAAAGAACGCTGTCCACAGGCCGGCTGACGCCTGCAACCGTGTCTTCCGCAATCTTCGCGTTGAGGTCCTGCTTGATCGCCGCGCCGATCTCCATCGCGCGCCCGACGCCGGAAGGCTCCAGCGTGACGCCAGCCGCTTCGGCCGGAACGACGGCATACCAGTTGCCGCCATAGACGATGTCCGCTGCAATCTCTCCCGAGGGAGCGGCGACGGCGACACTCTCCGCCGCCACGAAGGCCGGCACGTTGTCGAAGGAAACGCCCGAAATGCGGTCGTCGTCAAAATCGACGGCAAGGGCAATGACGCCGGCCGGCACCTCCAGCGTGAACTCGGCCTTGCCGTTTTCGTCTGGGCCGATGAGGCCGAGATGATAGAGCGTGACCGCAAGCCCGATTGTGGCGTGACCGCACATCTCCAGATATTTGTAGCTGGCAAGGAAGAAGGCGCCGAAATCGGCAACAGCGCTTTCCACCATCACCACGCCGACCATGGCCGAGTGCCCGCGCGGTTCATGCAGCAGGAAGGTCCGAAGGTCGTCATAGTGCGAGCGGAAGGTTTCGCAGCGCTCGGCCACGGTGCCGCCGGGGATCGGCGGCAGACCACCGGTGACGACACGCGTCGGGTGACCGGCGGTGTGGCTGTCGATGGTGGTGATCCAGCGATTCGATCCGGAGAATGGTCGAGCGAGGGCCATCTCAGTTGCCCGCCTTGATGTCGTCGGCAATCTTCTCGCCGGCCATGATCGTCGTCAGCATGGTGTTGCCGCTGATCACCGAGGGCATGATCGAAGCATCGACGACACGCAAGCCATCGACGCCGATGACGCGCGCTCTAGAATCGACCACGGCCTGCCTGTCGTACGCCCTGCCGATACGGCAGGTGCCGCTCGCGTGCCAGCTTCCGCAGGTATTGTCGATGATCCACGAGCGCAGCATGTTGGGGGAGTTCATCAATTCCGCGACCCGCAGATCCGGGGTGATGACATTCTCGATCATCAGCTTGCGGGCCGTCGGACCCATTCCCATGATGCCGGCCGCCATCAGCGTCATGAACCAGTTCTTGCGACTGACGGCGCCAAGCTTGCGCACGCGTTCCGAGAAGGTCGCCGGGAACACGTTTTCCACGATACCGCTCATCGCCGGATCGTTGATGATGCGCCACAAGCGATGCATGCCGTCCTCCAGCCGCACCAGATCGCGCTCGTCGGAGAGTTGCTTGAAATCGATATAGGGCGACGCGTCGGGATCGAGGGAGGTCAGCTTCACCTCGCCCGTCGAATAGGGCCGGTTGACACAGACGAGGATCGAGGCAAGTCGGCGGCCGAGCGGATGCCAGGCTGCGCGGTTGGACGCCAGAATGAACATGTCGCCTGCCGAGGTGCGCGGCTTTCCAGAACTATAGCGATAACCCATCTGGATATGTCGACGCATGGTGGGCGGAAGACGCGCGGGCTTCGGCAAATAGGCCGCAAGCGCCACCATCGGATGGTCCTGCAGGTTCTGACCCACGCCCGGCCGGTCGGCACGCACCTCAAGACCGAGATCGCGCAGATGATGGGCCGCACCGATACCGGCGCGCAGAAGGATGGCCGGGCTCTGCAACGCACCGGCCGAGAGGATGACCTCACGCGCCTTGAGGTCCCGTTCGCCCGACGCATCCCGAACCTTGACGCCGACCGCGCGCTTGCCCTCAAAGAGGACCTCACGCATTTCGGTGCGTCCGAGGATCGTCAAATTGGGGCGCTGGCGCACATCCCTTGTCAGGTAGGCGCGGGCTGCGGTCACGCGCTTGCCGTCGACGTTGTTGATCGTCATAGGAAAGAAGCCGTCGCTGGTCACGCCGTTGTGGTCGCGGATGTTCTCCTCACCCTGGCGGCGCAGTGCCGCGGCGGCGGCCTTGCTGAACGGCGACCATTGCTCTTCCGGAATGCGGCGCAGCGGCAGGGGCCCACTGTTGCCGTGCATCGACTGATCGCCGTAGTCGAGATCCGTTTCGAGCTTGCGGAAATAGGGCAGAACGGCGTCCCAGTTCCAGCCGTCGGCACCTACCGCCGCCCAGTCTTCGTAGTCCCAGGGCAGACCGCGAAAGGCAAACTGGCCATTGATGCTCGTGCCGCCGCCCATCACCCGGGCCTGCTCGTAGCGCCGTCCCTCCTCGCCTCCGGTGCGCGGCGTTGCAAGGTGCACCTTGATGTTCTGCCAGTGATAGCTGCGATTGAAGTAGGCAACGATCGGATAGGAATCGAGAATGTCCTCGGGCTCCTCCCCCGGCTCGAAATCCGGCCCGGCCTCGATGAGCGCGACCGAGAAGGCAGAGTTTTCCGATAGCCGGCTGGCCAGCACCGCGCCGGCGGCCCCGCCACCAACCACGATGTAGTCGAACGATGTTTTGCTCATGTCATCAACCGTGCTGAAGCCAGACCGTCTTGAAACGAAGGAAGCTCTCGAGGCCCGCGCGCCCCATTTCCTTGCCGAAACCCGACCCCTTGAAGCCGCCCTGTGGCGTTGCAAAATCAGGCTGCCGGCCATGGGCATTCACCCAGACGGTGCCCGCATCGATACGCGAGGGCAGGCTCAGCGCCTTGCCCGCATCGTCGGTGTAGACGCTCGCCGCGAGGCCGTAGAGAGGATGGTTCGCCATGGCGATGCCCTCCTCCTCGTCGGCATAGGTGTAGACCGAGAGAACGGGACCGAAGAACTCGCCGCGAAAGCCGATCGAGTGTTCGGGAACGCCGCGCAGGATCGTCGGACGATAATAGGCGCCGGCATTCTGGCTCGGATCGCGGCCGCCGCCGGCCATGACCTCGGCTCCATCCGACACGGTCTCGGCCAGCATCGCGTCGATCCGCTGCGCCTGCTTCTCCGAAATGATCGGCGGCATGGTGTTGCCGGTCTGCCAGGTCGGCCCTGCCCGGCGACCGTTGGCGATGGAAATCACGCGCTCCAGGAGGTCGTCGTGCAGCGTTTCCGGCACGATCAGCCGCGTGCCTGCCGTGCACACCTGCCCGGCATTGGCGAGAAAACCGTTGGCGACATTGAGCGCCACTGCATCCAGATTACGGACGTCCTTCAAGACCAGTTGGGGCGACTTGCCGCCAAGCTCCAGCGTCACCGGCTTGGTCCCCGTCTCGGCCGCATCCGCCATGACGCGCGCCCCCGTGGCGGACGAGCCGGTGAAGGTGATCTTGGAGACCAGCGGATGGCGTACCAGCGCCGAGCCGGTCGCGCCCGCGCCCTGGATCACGTTGAAGAGACCGCGCGGCAGACCGGCCTCCAGTGCCAGTTCCGCCATCACAACGGCCGAACACGGCGTCATCTCGGAGGGCTTCAGCACGACGGCATTGCCGACCGCGAGCGCCGGCGCCGATTTCCAGATCGCGTTGATGGCCGGGAAATTGAACGGCGCGATCGAGGCGATGACGCCCCAGGGTTCCGGCTTCACCATCGATGTGCGCCCGGCGGCCGTCGCCAGCAGCGAACCCTCGACCTTGTCGGCCCATTCGGCGAAATAACGAAGGGCGCCGGCGGCCCGGACGAGATCGCGATTGACGAGATCCTCGACCGGACGGGTGGTCGTGGCCGCCTCGATGCGCGCGATCTCAATGCGGCGGGCGTCGATGAGATCGGCCCATCGTTTCAGGACCGCCGCCCGTTCCAACGGATCGGCTTCGGCCCATCCGGAGGTCCGGAATGCCCTGTGCGCGGCCTGCACCGCCCGGTCCACGAGGTCTGCATCCGCGGCGTGAATGCGGCCGACCTCCCGGCCGTCGGACGGCCGGGCGACTGGGATCTCCGCGCCGCCAGCAGCAACGCGTTCGCCATCGATGAGGTGACCGAACGGCAGTGTCAGGCCGTTCGGATCGAAATTCAGGGACATTGCTTGCACCGTAATGCGAGACCTCACACGCCGGTCAGCCGGAAACCGGACTGGAACGGATCGTGGGGGTCGAGGAAGAAGTTGAAGCTGCCGGTGAGATAGGCCGAGCCCGTCACCGTACACTGGATGGCCGGCAGGTCGCCGACCTTGGTCTCGCCATGGATCTCACCGCGAAACACCGTGTCGAGAATGCCTGCGTGGCGGAAGCTGTCGCCGACGCCAAGCTCGCCCTTGGCGTGGAGCATCGCCATGCGCGAGGCCGTGCCGGTGCCACAGGGAGAGCGGTCGATCACCGTCGGCGGGCAAACCACGACATTCTTGCCGTCCGTGGACGGGCCGTCACCGGGGCCGACGATCTCGATCTGGTAGATCTCGTTGACGTGAGCGAGGGTCGGATGTTGCACGGGAACGTCCTTGAGTGCCGCGCGCAGTTCGGCCGCAGCGCCAACCAGCGCCCAGGCATTGCCGGGCGTCAGCGTCAGGCCGAGATCGGCCGCCTCGACGATGAAATAGAAGTCACCGCCGAAAGCGATATCGCCGCACACCGTGCCGAAGGACGGCGTGGTGAGCTGGACATCGCGCCGGTAAAGGAAGCTTGCCGGCATCTCCAGTGTCACGGACGCGGCCCGGCCGTTCTCGACGCGCACACGCGCCGGGACGACGCCAGCCGGCGTATCGAGCCGCACCAGCGTCTCGCCTTCCTCGGCGGTGATATAGCCGGCCTCGACCGAGATGGTCGCAACGGCCATGGCGCAGTGGCCGCACATCGGCGGATAGGTGTCCGGCTCAAGGATGATCATGCCGATATCGGCATCGGGCGAGCATGCCTCGGTGAGGACCGCCGCCGGCATGTTGAAGCTGCCGCGCGGCTCGAATAGCACGAGCTGGCGCAGCCAGTCGCGGGTCATCAGATCGGCGCGCTTCTCCACCATCGTGGATCCCCGAATCGGGCCGAAACCGGAGGTGATGAGGCGCAGCGGACAGCCGGCCGTGTGGGAGTCGATTCCCTGGATGATGCGGGTGGAACGCATGATGCTAAGCGAGTTCCTTGATGATCTGCTGGACATTGGCGCCCTGAAGCAGGTCGCGGACCTTGGAAACCTGGGCGTCCGAAAATGGCAGCAGAGGTTCGCGCGGATCGCCGACCGGCTGGCCGAGTTCGTTCATCGCCGCCTTGATGCCGGCGTAGAAGCTGCCGGACTTGAAGCAGCCGTAGATGGCGAAGAGCGCCAGCTCCAGCTTGTCGGCGGTTGCCGTGTCGCCCGCCGCGCAGGCGTCGTAGTAGGTCCGCACGAGCCTGCCGGACAGCTGATGCGCCATGGCGACAACGCCGCTGCAGCCAACCGGGAGGGCGGAGCGGATCATCGTCTCGTAGCCGACGAAGACAGCGAGGCGATCCTTGACCCGGGCGCAGAGCTCCGTCACCTGCTGGATGTCGGCCGACGAATCCTTGATGGCGACGACATTAGGCAGATCGGCGAGCTTGTCGACGAGTTCGGGCAGCAGATTGACGCCGAGCCTTGCCGGGCTGTTGTAGAGCATGATCGGCAGGTCGCAGAGCGCCGAAAGGCGCCGGTAGAAGTGCTCGGCCTCGCGCAGATCCGGCTTGGCGTAGATCGGCGGCAGGGCCAGGATGCCGTCACAGCCGGCGGCTTTGGCGCGGCCACAGAGGTCGAACGTGACATCGAGGCTGAGATCGGAGACGCCAGCGAGCACCGGCACGCGCCGCGCTGTTGCCGACACTGTCGAGCGGAACAGCGCGTCTCGCTCCTCCACGGTCATTGCATAGAACTCGCCGGTGCTGCCGCAAACGATCACACCGTCCGCGCCGGCCGCGATGTTGCGATCGACCAGTTCCTCGAACCGGGCGAAATCGATTGCACCGTTCGAGTCGAACGGAGTCACCAGGACAGAATGGATGCCCTGCCAGTTGGTCTTGGCCATCGTGCCTTCCAGATTTGGTTTGGTCGTGATCAGGTTTCGAGCAGCGGCCGCATCAATTCGGCCGTTGCGTGAAAGCGGTTGACGAAGGAGAGGACGCGCTCGTTCGTCGGGTGAAGGAGGACATCCGCCGGCGGCCCTTCGGCGGCAATCGTGCCCTGGTCGAGGAAGACGACGCGGCTCGCGACCTCCAGGGCAAAGCCGAGCTCGTGAGTCACGACCAGCATGGTCATGCCCTCCTTGGCGAGCGCAATCATGGTGTTCAGCACCTCGCCGACCAGTTCGGGGTCGAGCGCCGAGGTCGGCTCGTCGAACAGGATGACGGCGGGGCGCATGTTGAGCGCTCTGGCGATCGAAACGCGTTGCTTCTGGCCGCCGGAAAGGTTCGACGGCATTCGATCGGCGAAATCAGCCATCCCGACCTTGGCGAGAAAATCGAGCGCGCTCTCACGGCTCGTCTTTTCGTCCATCTTCAGGACGGTCCGCGGCCCCTCCATGACATTGGCGAGAACGTTCATGTGCGGAAAGAGGTTGAACTGCTGGAAGACCATGCCGACCCGGCTGCGCATCGCGGCGATTTCGGAGGCGCGCAGGCGGGCGTGGTCGACGCCGTCACTGGTATGGAAGATCGGCCTGCCGCCGATGTCGATCCGGCCCGATGTTGGCTCTTCGAGGAGGTTGACGCAGCGGAGCAGCGTGGTCTTGCCCGAGCCGCTGGAGCCCAGAAGGGCCACCACTTCGCCCTCGTGAACGGTCAGGTCGATGCCTTTGAGCACCTCGTGCTTGCCGAACTGCTTTCTGACCCCGGTGATTTGTACCAATGGCGGCTTCTGCGTGTCGGGAGAATGCTGGGTCATCGCTGATGCGCCTCCAGTTTGCGCGCCAGGTAATTCGACGGGATCAGGATGATCAGGAAGACGATGCCGATGGCCGTGTAGATCTCCATCGGACGATAGGTGAAGGAGGCGACGTAGCTTGCCTGGTAGAGAAGGTCCGGAACCGTGATCACCGACAGCAGCGTCGTGTTCTTCATCTGGATGATCGTCTGGCCCGCGAGCGGCGGGATCATGTTGCGGAAGGCCTGCGGCAGGATGATCCGGCGCATGGCCTGGACCGGCGACATACCGAGGGCCCTGGCCGCATCGTTCTGCCCTGCATCCAGCGATTGAATGCCGGCGCGCAGGATCTCAGCATAGTAAGAGGCGCCGTAGAGACTGAGCGCCAGAATGGCCGCCGCCTCCTTGGAGATATTGATGCCCGCGAAAATCGGCAGCGCGTAATAGGACCACAACAGCCACACCAACAGGGGCACGTTGCGGAAGAATTCAACGAAGAGCCGACCTGCCAGGCGGATCAGCCGGATCTCCGTGAGCTGCGCCAGAGCGACGACGAGGCCGATCATCAGGCCAAGAACGCAGGTCACGACAGTGTATTTGAGCGTGACGAGCAGCCCGACCCCGATCAGGTCGATATTCTGCGCGATGACGGACCAGTCGAACACGGAAGCCTCGTCAAGGGAGCTGGGAAAAGAGACCGGGAAGCGACGCAGCGCCCCTTCCCGGCCGGTGTTGGATCGAGATCAGAAGCTGAACTCGGCCGGGAGCATCGAGAGATCGATGCCGTGGTCCTCGAAGGCCTTGTAGAGCTTGCCCTGGGCCAGACCGAGGGCGCGCTGCTGGTTGACCCAGTTGGTCAGCCAGTTTTCGTAGCCCTCATTGCCCTCCTCGCGGCGCACGCCAATGGTGGCCGGATTGAGCAGCATCGGCGTCGGCAGGATCACCTTGAAGCCCGTCTGCTTGGCGATCTGCGCGGCATCGAAGATCGAGACGATCATCGCATCGCCGCGGCCGGCCTGGAGTTCCATCACGCCGAGCGGGCGCTCCTCGACAGGCGTGATCTGGGCCTTCGGCGTCAGCGCCTCGGCGACAACCTGCATGGTGCCGCCCTTCTGGACGACAAGATGGACGGACGGATCGTTGAGGTCCTTCCAGGTCTTCTTGTCAAAGCCGGGCTTCACGACGATCGCCCAGGCGTCCGTGAAAAGCGGCGCGTTCAGGTAGTCGACGACAAGACCGCGCTTCGGGTTCGGATTGAGGCCGAAGGCGATGTCGATCTTGCCCGCCTGGAAATCGGCGGCGAGGTTGCCCCAGGTCGTCTCGACCGGCACGACCTTCACGCCGAGAAGATCGGCGATGTCATGCGACCAATCCATATAGAAACCGGTCCATTCTCCGGTGTTGCGATCGCGGATATAGCCCGGCTCCTCGCCGACCATGACCGGAACGCGCAATTCGCCGCTCGACTTGATGCGGTCCAGCACAAGATTGGGATCGGCCGCGGCGGCCGGCTGGACTGCAGCGGACGCAAGGACCAGGAAGGCCGCCAACGCCGTCATGAGAAATGCAGGTAGTCTGAAACGCATGATGTTCTCCTCTGGTTTTGATTGGCTTTTTTTGGTCTCGTGAGCGTCACGCCAGCCATCACGGACTGCGCGATGCTCCAAGTCATTGGCCGGCTTCCAACCTTGCCGAGACGCTCATTTGCCTCGGCGGGATGACGGCATGTCTCAGAAGCCGCTGCCCAAGGGATCGTCCTTCTCGAGCACCAGCGTGGTGACGCCGTGAATGTTGGCCCGCCCGGCCACGCGGACCGTGCAGGCAGCGTCGGAATTGCCCTGGATTGTTTCGGCCAGCACTTCTCCGGCGAACCGGCCGCCGAAAAGACCTTCCACCTGGTAGCGCTCGCCGGGGACGATCCGGCCCTGCGCCAGAAGTTGCGCCATGCGGGCGGCAAGCCCTGTCACGCCGGGCGACCGGTCGAATTTGTGCTTGTCGATGGCGAGGAATTGCCGCGGCAGGCCATCATGCGGTTCCTGACAGAAGAGCACCGCGTCCAGCGGAGCGCCGTAGCCGCCCTCGCCCCGGTTCCATGCCGATTTGATCGCATCCGCCAGCGTCAACAATGCGTCGACACCTTCCTTCGTCAGATCGAGCCCGACTTCACCCGCGTCGATGAGGCCGTAGCACAGCCCGCCAAAGGCCGGCTGGACACGGATCGTCCGTCCGCCAGCCTCCACATCGTCGGCGGGTCCGAGCAGCCACGCGGGCAGATCGAGACTGACGTCGTCGGTCGCCTCATCCAGGTGAACGGTCACCACACCAGCCGGGACTTCTACGGTGAACCGATCGCGGCCGCGCAGCCGGCCAAGCGCCTTCAGGGCCTTGGCAAGCCCGATGACGGCATGCCCGCACATGGCCGGATAGCCATAGGACGCCAGGAACATTGCTCCGAAATCCGCGACGTTCGACTGGACAGGGACGAGGCCAAAGGACCCGGCGTGACCGCGGGGCTCCTGCAGCAGAAGGCTGCGGAGATGATCGTGACGCGCGCGGAACTGCTCCACCTTGTCCGCGACCATCGGCCCGTCGAGCCCGTCGAGAGGCTCAATCAGGATACGGGTCGGATGGCCTCCGGTATGGGTCTCAACGACACGGTAGGTCTGCGTGCCATCATCCAGCACGATGCTCGGCGAGCCTTCGCCAAGTCCGCCACCGATCCGCGCGCCCAGGCCAATCCGATGATCAGCCTTTTCAAAGCTCATCGATCCGAGGCGGTGACTGTCGGTATTGACCCAAAGGACGACCGCGTCGCTGTCGCCGGCATTGCGCCAACGGTGATCAAGCCGGCTGCTGAAATAGGCGCCGTCGCCGCGACCGAGCACTTCGGGCTGCCGCCCGGCCAGCGTGATCTCGAGCTTACCATCCAGCACATAGATCAGCTCTTCGCCTTCGTGGGAGTAGAAGCCGTCGCTCTCCCTGCCCGGCTTGATTGTCCAGACTTCAGCGTCCATCAACCGGCGCGACACGGTCAGCTGCTCGATGGTGACGCCCGGTCCGAAGGAGCCGACCAGCCGCCCCTTACCATGGCGCACGATGGGACTGTCCGGCTCGTTGGTTCCTCCGAGCAACTCGGCCAACGAACAGGAGAATACCGCACCGATGGCACTCAGACGGGCCGGCGACAGGAACGCCTGCCCCCTTTCGAACATGCTGAGATGCGACTGCCCGATTTCGGTGCGCTCCGAAAGCTCGCGCAGCGACATATCGGCACTCTTTCGCAAGGCACGAACCTTGGCACCGATGCGATTGAAGTCGGCCCAGGTTCCGCCGTCCGGGACTGACTGCTCGGACGGCTTCGGCAAGGTCTCTTCCTGACCCTGCAGCTCGCGCCGGATGGCCGAGAGCCCCAAACCCGAGACACGCCGAAGGCGCTCGATCTGACGAACTTTCTCGATGTCCTCCATGGAAAACGAGCGATGACCGCCGTCCGACTTGAACGGCGTGATCAATCCCTGATTTTCCCAGGTCCGCAGCGTCGAGACCGCTACGCCCGTGACGCGTGCGACATGGCCTATCGAGAAGGGATTTCTGTCTTTGGCGGAGGTCGTCATAAAAATCTACACATCGCATGTCGATTTCTTGAATTCTTCAGACGGTAGATAGATTTATTGAAACCGTCAAGACCGAATCTCGTCGGCTTCGATCGCCCTGACTTGCGGCTGGAAATTCAGGAACACAGAGGGCTCTTCGCACTGACGAACATACGAAACTGAGAAATGAATTCTTGAGCACCGAAATGCCCAACGAGCAGCTGATGAGGAAAATCCGCCGAGCAACCCGGCAGCATTCCACGTCGAAAGACTGTCGGTGTTCAGCGCCAATGAGACAGTTTCGGCGTAACGGATAGAGGAGGATTTCTGGCTCATCCCAGTCCTCCAAAGAGCGAAGATGAGACGGAGATCCGAGATACAGAATGGGCCGACGGCGAAGGCCATCAAAGACATCTGAACCGCTCCGGGCCTGCGGGAGGGCCGTTCGTCCTAAGTTACGCCGCCATCTCCGCCTCAGTGAGCTTGGCGGAGAAGCGTTCCTATGCTTCGGCCGGCGGGACATTACCGATGGGCTCCACCAATCGGCTCTTATTGAACCAGTCCACCCAGGTCTGAGTGGCCAACTCGGCTGTCTCGAAGCTTCGCCATGGTCCGCGTCTATCGATCACTTCGGCTTTATGGAAGCCGTTGATCGTCTCAGCGAGCGCGTTGTCCCCCGGGTCGAGCCCGAGGGCAGGCTGCACTATCTCCGACGCTGCAGACGGAAGGCTCGATGCCGGCTTCCACCAAGCGCTCGGTATAGCGGATGCTGACATATTGCGATCCGCGGTCCGAATGGTGCACGAGGCCGCCGCGATGAGCCGGCTGGCGATCATGCAGCGCCTGTTCGACAGCATCGAGGATGAAACTCTGCTACTTCACCATAAAACCATTTTATTTCAATAATTTAAATGAAATAAGTCTCTACTTTGCAACACGATACATCACTCGGCAACATTGCCCATTGGTCAAGTTTCAGCAAAAAGGAATATTCTCCGATCGGATCGCCGTCTCAGAACAGATGTCCGAATTGAAAATCACACCATCCAGAGGACTATGGCAGCAAAACAAGAATGGAGAGCAAGAGCAGCAGCTGCAGAAAAAGCGTCCATTGCAACTGTTTCAGTTCCCTGCTGAGGGCCAGCAAGTTTTGATTGCAGCTAGAAGATCTCCCACGACTGCCGAGCATACAGCCAGCAACCTCTTCGGTAGCCGCAAGGGAATCTTCATCCGATAAGCCGGCCGAGCGCAGAGCCCCGTAGAGCCTGCCAGAAACAATCTTCATCTCAAATGCCCCCTCTTGTGGTCTGCCCCACCGGTTGGTCCGGCATAAAACGTAGCGCAGAGTCGGTCTTTGAGCCATGGTTGGTTCGACCACCGTAGACTTTCCATAGATCGGAGCCGGCCAAAGCATGAGTTCCGTCGCTCTGAGCACTAGCCGAAATTCTGCTGTCTCGGTCCATTGCTTTGTTGACTGATGACCGAAGTCCTAGATTGAAAACATACTCCCAACCATGGTCGCTCGGGTGTCTCCATGAAATAACCTGCCATCCTTGGAATAGCCCACCTTATATATACCCAAATCACCCTATATGACTTAGCAGCCGTCAATTCCCTCAGCTCAATCCTAAAATATAAACACACCCTTGGATGCGCGAATTTCCTGGATAAAATTCTTCCATGAGATTTATATACATTAAAATACATTAATAATTATCGCTTCTATTTAAATAATATTTTTGTCTCGACCTAATATATCAATCCAAGGTCGGTTCACTCGCTGCAGCTCAAGCTCAAGGGACTTTCGACGCGACTTGCGTCAGTCTTGCCCGCTATTGATACCTGTATATCTGGTTGGCCGGGTCCCCTC
Source organism: Hartmannibacter diazotrophicus (assembly GCF_900231165.1). Classification (GTDB taxonomy): domain Bacteria; phylum Pseudomonadota; class Alphaproteobacteria; order Rhizobiales; family Pleomorphomonadaceae; genus Hartmannibacter; species Hartmannibacter diazotrophicus. The sequence goes on along the minus strand of NZ_LT960614.1, from coordinate 847,549 downwards.
CCTCCTCAACAAGGGCTTCCGGAACAGAAACAGACGAGCATCGGACATGCATCTCGATTATTGGGGCAAGGCGCGGCCGACTGTTGATCGGAGCACGCGCTGCCATCCGGTTTCCTATCATTGCATGGACGTTGCGGCTGCCGGCGAAGAGCTGCTGCGGATTTTTCCTGCGCTGGTCAATCGAGTGGCGGGCGAAAGCGGGGCGCCGACGAAGGAAGCGGAGCGCTTTCTGGTCTTTCTCGCGGCCCTGCACGACATCGGTAAATTCTCACGCGGGTTTCAGGCCAAGGTGCCGGAGCTTTTTCCCGAGTCGCTTGGCGTGGTTGCAAGCCAAATGCCGGACGGGGATCACACGGCGATCGGTCGCGCGCTGCTCGAAGGCCCTCTTTTCAGGCGGCTCCGGGCGCTGGTGCCAGGCCTTTCTCATGAGGCATGGCTGGCCATGCTGCCTGCGGTCTGTTGTCATCACGGACGACCAAGACCAAGCGCCGACACGTCCATTTCCGAAGTTGGCGCACCAGCGGTCGCTTCGGCCGATGCATTCCTGATGGAGATGGCGGGCGCCTTCCTCGACAAGCCCCCGATGACACTGACGCTTGGCGAGCGTGCCGCACGCCGCCTGTCATGGCAGCTTGCGGGCTTCGTCAATCTTGCCGACTGGATCGGCTCCAATGCCTCGATCTTTTGTTATGAGGCACCGGATTTGTCCGTGGCCGACTATCTGGAGACGATCGCTCGGCCCCGCGCGCGAAAAGCACTCGCGGTCTCGGGACTGGCCCATCGGAGGCCGTCCAGCGCGACGGGGCTTGCCGCCCTTGCGCCGACCCTTTCCAGGCCCAGTCCCCTGCAGGCCTTCGCCGAGAAGGTCGCCCTGCCTCAGGCAGGTCCTTGCCTCATTCTCGTCGAGGATGTGACTGGTGCCGGCAAGACCGAGGCCGCGCTGATCCTTGCCCACCGTCTGATGCAGCAAGATAGAGCCGACGGCCTTTTTGTCGCGCTGCCGACCATGGCGACCGCGAATGCCATGTACGACCGGTTGGGGACCCTCTATCGACGTCTCTTCGACACCCAAACCTCGCCCTCCCTTGTCCTCGCCCATGGCGCGCGCGAGCTGCATGAGGGCTTCGTTGCCAGCATTCTGGAGACAGGCAGCGAGGAGACGCATGCCAGAGGCAGGCTGCGAGACGACGAGCTAACAGCCTCGGCCGCCTGCGCGGCGTTCATCGCGGACGACAGGCGCAAGGCCTTCTTCGCCGATGTCGGGGTCGGCACGATCGACCAGGCCTTCCTTGCCGTCCTGCCGGCGAAATTCGCGGCGCTGCGCCAGTTCGGCCTGTCGCGCCGGGTGCTCATCGTCGATGAGGCCCATGCCTATGACGCGTATGAGAGCGCGGAGCTGGAAAAGCTCATCGCCTTCCACGCGGCCGCCGGCGGCAGCACGATCGTGCTGTCGGCCACCCTGCCGGAAAAGACCAAGGAAAAACTCGTCAAGGCTTTCCACAGCGCAAATCGGACAAGAGCGAGATGGCGAGAGAGGTCCGACCGTTATCCACTCGTCACGATCGCCAGCAACGACGGAACGGTCGACTGCACGGCGCTTGCCACGCGCAAGGTGCTGGAACGGAGATTGCCGGTCGCACGGCTCGAGAGCGAAGCGGAGGCGCTTGATGCGATCGAGGCGGCGGCCAGATCCGGGGCGACCGCTGCCTATGTCCGCAACACGGTCGACGATGCGCTTGCCGCCCACGCGGAACTTGCCCGGCGCGGCCTCGCCCCCATGCTGTTTCACGCCCGCTTCGCCATGACGGACCGGCTCCGGCGTGAGGGCGAGGTTCTGACCGCCTTCGGCAAGGCCTCGGAACCGCGAGAACGCAGATGCTCCGAAACGGGGCTCGGCCGCGTGCTTGTTGCAACGCAGGTGGTGGAGCAGAGCCTCGACCTCGACTTCGATTGCCTCGTGACGGATCTCGCGCCGATGGATCTTCTCATCCAGCGCGCCGGGCGGCTGTGGCGTCATCCCGGACGGGAACGGCCCGTCACTGCGCCGGAACTTCTGGTCGTCGCGCCCGAACCGGCCGATGACGCCGACGACCGGTGGTTCAAGACGATGTTTCCCCGCGCCGCCTTTGTCTACAGGGACCATGGCCGCCTGTGGCTGACGGCGCGCCAGATATTCGAAGCCGGCGAACTGGCAACACCGGGCAGCGTTCGCGATCTGGTCGAGGCCGTCTATCGCGGCGATGCCGACACCGCGATTCCGCCGGGCCTGCTGAATCGGCACGACACGGCGCATGGCGGCGAACTCGCCGAGGCGGCCACAGGGCGACAGAACACGCTCGATCTTGCGACGGGCTATCACGAGGACAGCGGCACCTGGACCAGCGACGCCCTCATCCCGACCCGGCTTGGCGATCCGCAGACGATCCTGCGCCTTGCGCGGATCGAGGCCGGCGCCCTCGTTCCCTATGCGCCGGTAACGCCCGTCTGGAGCGGGCCGGAGGCGGCGCAGCGAGCACTAGCGCGCGCCTGGGCGCTTTCGGAAGTCCGTGTCCGGACGGCGCGAGTCGGCGGGCGGGGAGACTATGAGCCGGCCATCGAACGGGCGGCCGCCGGGATCGAAGCGCTCTGGCGCGACGTCGGCGATGCGGCGGTGCTGCTGCCACTCGCCGCCGGAGACAGCGGCTTCAGGGCGCTCGGCCGGCGGGGCACGGAGCCGACAGGCCGCGCCGTCGGCCTCTCCTATGATGCGCTCACCGGCCTCGGCTTCGAGCCGGCCGGGGATGAGGCCTGAGAGAGGGTTGATCGCAGCGTTAAAAGGCGCATCCTTGGGGTCAGTTCTGCTCTGCAAAACGGGCACCGAAAGCCGGTGCGTTCTTTGACACCGAAAATACGATGCTGGAACAATGATTTCCAGGAAGAGTGTTCCCCGCACACGCGGGGCTGAACCGCGTGGACGAGCGCCCCGAACGGCTGGTGAGCAGTGTTCCCCGCACACGCGGGGCTGAACCGGCTGGACGCCGGAGCACGACGACTCCCACGTCGTGTTCCCCGCACACGCGGGGCTGAACCGGTCTTCATGAACCAGACCAGGACCAAGGCCAAGTGTTCCCCGCACACGCGGGGCTGAACCGGACAACACCTCCGGCGCCGATGTGGAGCTCAGGTGTTCCCCGCACACGCGGGGCTGAACCGCCCTACGGCATCATCAGGAAGAACAGCGACGTGTGTTCCCCGCACACGCGGGGCTGAACCGGAATACCTGTCCCAGGTCGAAACACTGATGCGGTGTTCCCCGCACACGCGGGGCTGAACCGAATCAACCGGCAATCGCCGATGATCTCCTCGCGTGTTCCCCGCACACGCGGGGCTGAACCGTCAGTCGGCGCTCTGTGACGGTCATTACCGTCGTGTTCCCCGCACACGCGGGGCTGAACCGAACGAGCAGAAGCGAAGAGGCCGACCTAGATCGTGTTCCCCGCACACGCGGGGCTGAACCGCTCGCATAGTCGTGTGGGTCAAGTTCACGGGCGTGTTCCCCGCACACGCGGGGCTGAACCGCCTTAGCGCAGGACTGGTCACGCGAGATGGAAGTGTTCCCCGCACACGCGGGGCTGAACCGTCGGCGGAGACCTTCAGGATCTCCATGTCGGTGTGTTCCCCGCACACGCGGGGCTGAACCGCTGGGCGAGATGAGCTGGCATCCCCAGGCCAGGTGTTCCCCGCACACGCGGGGCTGAACCGGCGGCGGTCAAGGCCAATAGGATAAGAAACCCGTGTTCCCCGCACACGCGGGGCTGAACCGCGACCGGAGCGCATGCGCAACTACATGCGAGAGTGTTCCCCGCACACGCGGGGCTGAACCGGGCTTTCAGTCCGTTCCCTGCGGGCGCGACGGGTGTTCCCCGCACACGCGGGGCTGAACCGCTTGGGCTGTGGCTCCGTGGCGGCGTGACAGGGTGTTCCCCGCACACGCGGGGCTGAACCGCCGGTCTCCTTGTCGACGAGCGTGATCTTCTCGTGTTCCCCGCACACGCGGGGCTGAACCGACGGGATGCTCGTCCTGCGTCGTGGCGTGCATGTGTTCCCCGCACACGCGGGGCTGAACCGCTCGGGAGCTGACCTTCATGCTGGAGTTTCCAGTGTTCCCCGCACACGCGGGGCTGAACCGGACGGAACGGCGAACACGACATCGCTGACCATGTGTTCCCCGCACACGCGGGGCTGAACCGACGTTCGGCATGACAACGCCGTCGCCGCAGTAGAGTTCCCCGCACACGCGGGGCTGAACCGATCGAACTGGAGTCCTTCTCGATGCAGTAGGCGTGTTCCCCGCACACGCGGGGCTGAACCGGACGTGGACTGAGGCACCCACTTCGTACCGCCGTGCTCCCCGCACACGCGGGGCTGAACCGGCGGGGCAGGTGGTGTCGAGCCGCTGGCGCCTGTGTTCCCCGCACACGCGGGGCTGAACCGGCTGCCATGGAAGAGCGCCGCCGCAATGAAGAGTGTTCCCCGCACACGCGGGGCTGAACCGACGACTATCTTCGCAGGCACAACGACGCAACGGTGTTCCCCGCACACGCGGGGCTGAACCGCGGCCGGAGCGGATGCGGGAATATCTGAACGAGTGTTCCCCGCACACGCGGGGCTGAACCGGCTGTCGATTTCTACGACGCGACCGGGACTTAGTGTTCCCCGCACACGCGGGGCTGAACCGCATGCCGGGCAACAGCACGTCGCCTCATATGGGTGTTCCCCGCACACGCGGGGCTGAACCGTATCTGAAGCTCTACGGCGGCGGAGTGCCAAAGTGTTCCCCGCACACGCGGGGCTGAACCGGCATAGGCCGCGGACGTCATGCTCGCCACCTGGTGTTCCCCGCACACGCGGGGCTCAAACGGGTTGTTGGTGGACTACGGTCTAACCACCATGCGATGATAGCCAAGGCACTCCACTGGCATCAAAACCTCCCCCAGTTGGGGTTGAGCGCAATCTGGCGTGCTATCTCGTCTTGAAGATCCGCCTCATTCGATTTGTCATCCGCTAATCGCACATCAGAAGCCTCACTTGGTGCGGGGGATGGCCGTTTTGCTTCCAAAATCACGATGCGATCCAATGGCCGGCGGATGGTGGCAGCGGTCCAGGGCATGCCCCGAGGAGATCGATAACCCATTCGGTTCAGTTGATCGGCGATTTGGCGCATCGTCCGGAAACCTTTCTCTTTCAGGTCCCGCACCACGGGCAAGAGATTCCTCGCGACTTCATCGGCCTTCTCGCTGTTTCGAGCCGCCCCCAGACGCTGCGCCTCATCAAGATTGGTCGGATTTCCAAGACGCACACCACGCTTCTTAATGTCAGCAAGGGCAGATTTGGTTTTGGAACTGATGTTGTCTCGCTCCTGCTGGGCACGACGACTCCTCGCCATAATCACAGCTTTGTCTACACGTTCCCCATCTCGGGCACTGATGAGCTCGACACCGCTGTTGCGGATGAACTCCTCCAAGGTCGAAGTGTGGCGGGAGAAGCGATCAAGACCATCGACAATGATCGGCACGCCAAGTTCCTTCGCCATCTCAATCGCCGCCTGAGCGCCCGGGCGACTGGAAAGACTGTCCTTGCCCGCGCCGGTATGGGTGTCAGTGAAGATCTCGACAATCGTGCGCTTGGTCGCGCTCGCGTACGCACGAATGCTCTCCTCTTGCAGCAATCGGCCTGCGCCGTCGTCTTGCCCGATAGTCGATACTCGCGTGTATCCAATGGCCTGCCTAGTAGCTCTCATAACGCCTCAGCTGGTTGAAACACCTCTATATGATACCTTTTTGAGATGCGCATTTCAATCGTCAACGTTTCTGGGCTTTCTTTAGGCGTGTTCATTTTTGAGTTGAGCTTGTGTGTCATTGGGCGCCCAACGACATGGCATTCCTTGACGATGAACATCCCGTCGAGTAGATGCATCTATCTTCCTTCACTCGACACCTACAGGATAGATACGTCTATGAAGAAGGTCCGCAATAACGACTATTACCTGAAGGTCATGGAGCGCAATCACCCCGCCGTCTATGCCGACTACAGAGCCGGCAAGTATGCGAGCGTTCGTGAGGCACGCCAAGCTGCTGGACTGTTGAGCAGCCGCACACGACTTCACGAGCTCAAAAATGCCTGGTCAAAATCCACGCTGGCTGAGCGGAAGGCATTCTTGAACTGGGTTCGGACGAATTCCCAACCGGCGGTCGGCAAAGCTACCCGAGGTTCATCGACCAAGCCGACGCCGATGGTCCAAGTTGTCGACAAGGAAGGCAGGCTCCTGCCCAATGCCAGAGCCCGAATTCTGAAAGAGATCGCGGACCAGGGGCTTACTCAGTCGCAACTGGCCGACGCGATCGGCATCTCTCGGCTCGATATTTCCGTGCAAAATGCTCTCAAGCGCGACCAGCGACTGCTCAATGCTGAAACCGTCAAGAAGCTGCGGGCGTGGCACTCACGGCTGTAATGTCAATATCATGAGCTTCTGCGACGGCTTCGTTGTCCAGGCTGCTACCAAGTATTTCGATGAAGGGAAATCCTTCGATCGCGTTGGCTTTGGCCACCAGGGGCACTCGTCCATATTTGTCACTGGCTGTTCTGCCCGTATGACCCTGAATTGCATCGGCAATGGTTGGGTCAACACCTAGCCCTCGCGACAGGGTCTTGAATCTGTGCCTGAACCCATGGTTGGGATCGACGGAGCTATCAAGAATGCCGAGTGATCGAATCCATTGGGCGATCTTTCTAGCAGTCTGCTTGGCTGGGTGAGATTGCCCGTTGTGTCCCTCGGGCGAATAGAAGAGCGGCCCCTCTTTACAAGACTCCACGAATCCAAAAAAGCCAATTTCTAAGAGTTGCTTGTGAATTGGCACATCCCGAAATTGACCATTCTTGACGCTGCCAGCATCGGGCGAAATTCTAAGATAGGCTATGCCCTGCTCCACTCGAATATCGCCTTTTCGCAGTTGGCATAGCTCGGCAACGCGTGCACCAGTGAAGGCACACAGCCAAGGGATCCACCTTTTGGCTGCCGTCAGGTGAGGCCTTTCGCGAATAATGCCATTGGCACCGAACGGACGCGGTGCATAGTTGAGCGCGGCAGTCAGCACGAGTTGTGCTTCTCTTTCGTTGTATCCTGGCTCTCGACTGAGTTCGGGCTTCGGCATCCGGACTTTGACGCTAACGGCTGGATTGTCCGGCAGTCGCCCGTTGTCGACTGCCCATCCCAGCACAGCCTTTAGCGAGGCGAGACACGAGTCGCGCACCGTCTTTGGCGACCGTTTTGTAAGCAGGTCATCCTTCCAGGCGATAATGTCGTCTCTTGTAAGTCGGCTCGCATCGTCATGACCCAGGAAATCGACTAGTTGGCGAAAGATTGGCCGCCATCGCTTCTCTGCCTCATGCCCGCGATTGGAGAATTGAAGCTCGCGCACGTAATCAGCCAGCAGATCGAAAAGAGAAGCGTGATGTTTCGTTGGTTCGGCTTTGGCTGCCGCGATAGGCCGCTCCAATTCCGGGTCGGCAGGCTTGCCTGCGAAGTTGCCCTCGTCCCGCTCCATGACGCGCGCAAGAGCTTCGTACTGGCCTGCAGCGATGGCTCTGGCCGCTTGTCTCCACGGCGGCGAGCCTTCGTCGGCAACCAGATGACCACGACGCCGGAAGTCATCAAGATAGGAGCCAATAGCCTCGACTATGCTCTTATCGTCAGCGGTTCCGGATTTAATTGCTCTTAGGTCATGAATCAAAATGTCATCGACGAGACCGATGGCAGCAAGCGGGTGACCGCTGTTGCGAACATCCTCATCGAATTTGATCAGTTCCTGATAGTGAAGGGCCGCGAGTTCATGTGGGAGAAGGGGTTTTCCCTGCGGCTTGGATGATGCCGCAGGAGTGCCGCCCCCAGAAATCTCATTTCGTGCTTTGTCGATTTGTGCATGAAACTCTGCCAGCGCCTCATGGAGCCGCTTTCGAGCTACGACGAGGTCTGGCCCTAACGGCTTTCGCAATTCGCGCTTGTTGCCGAACTTCGAACGCAGAGGCTCGGGGATGACGAGCCGAGCCCAATACCGGTTTCCGCGCCGGAGCAGATGCGCGTCATTTTTTGCCATCCAACAGGTCCATTTTGTACATCATTTTGTAACATCAAAATGGACAAAGATGCTTGAAAAGCAACAGCTTTTTGATTTGTAACGGGAAAAGCTGGTGCTGTGAGAGAGGATTGAACTCTCGACCTCTCCCTTACCAAGGGAGTGCTCTACCACTGAGCTACCACAGCCCTGAACCGGCGGTGCAACGCAACGCCAAGGGGTTGGCGAAACCGTTGGTTCCGCGAACGGGCGTTCTACTGCCATACCTGCGGGTCCCTTGCAAGCCGAAAGAGCAGTGATTTTCGTTCGCCCGCGCGTTCCCGCGCCGTTTTCGACAGGCTGGCGGCGAATTCCCTGCGACGATCTTGCCAAGCATGGCGCAGACTGGCATCGCAAGGCACAAGAGAGCAGGCGAACGAGACATCGACCGGACGAAACGCATGACCGACGACAGGACCAAGGACGGCAACGAAACGCGCGAAGACAGGCTGGCGGCCGCGCTGAGGGCCAATCTGCGCCGTCGCAAGGGACAGGCCGACAGCAGGCGCGGCGGGCGCGGCGACAAGCGCAGCGGGATCGCGCTGGCTGAAGGCGACGATCCGGCGGATTTGCAGGCAGGCTCGAGCGATTCCGAAGCCGGCGGGAACGACGACTGATATCGGGCAGCCCGAACGGGCGGATGTGCCAGGGAGTGTGTGCCGGGGAGTGCCGGGGAGTATCAGGCATCCGCCTCACCGCGCATGACGTTCCGGGCCGCTTCCGGGCAGATTTCTTGAGAAAATGCTCCGAATGAGCTAGACCCGCGCCAAATCCGGCATTTTGCCGGCTCTCGGCATAAAATGGCCTTCAAGAGATGATTCGGGTGACTCACTCGAAGACACGGGGTTCCGGACACATCGGACCGAGAGAGACATCGGGCGAAGGCCGGTGCCCGCTTGAGACGCGGGCAGGAGACACGCATGGACAAGATCAGGATCGTCGGCGGCAACGAACTCAATGGCGTCATTCCCATTTCCGGCGCCAAGAACGCCGCCCTGCCGCTGATGATCGCGAGCCTACTGACCGACGAGACGCTGACGCTGGAGAACGTGCCGCGCCTTGCCGACGTCGCCCTTTTGACCCGCATCCTGACGAACCACGGCGTCGACTATTCGCTCAACGGCAAGCGCCCCGGCGAGGATCTGCTGACCGGCCAGACCGTCAATCTCACCGCCCGGTCGATCGTCGACACGACGGCGCCCTATGATCTTGTCTCGCGCATGCGGGCAAGCTTCTGGGTCATCGGGCCGCTTCTGGCACGCATGCACCAGGCCCGCGTGTCGCTTCCGGGCGGCTGCGCCATCGGCACGCGGCCGGTCGACCTCTTCCTCTTCGGCCTCGAACAGCTCGGCGCCAAGATCGACGTCGACAGAGGCTATGTGATCGCCGAGGCGCCGGGCGGCCTCGTCGGCAACCGCGTCGTCTTCCCGAAGGTCTCCGTCGGCGCGACGCACACCATCATGATGGCGGCCACGCTCGCCAAGGGCGAGACGGTGATCGAGAATGCGGCGCGCGAGCCCGAGGTCGCCGACCTTGCCCGCTGCCTCAACGCCATGGGCGCGAAGATCTCCGGCGCTGGTACCTCGACCATCACGATCGACGGCGTCCAGCGCCTGCGCGGCGCGCGCCACCGGGTCGTCTCCGACCGGATCGAGACCGGCACCTATGCGATGGCCGTTGCGATGACCGGCGGCGACGTGCTCCTGGAAGGCGCCGAGGCCGACCTTCTGGACGAACCGATCCGCGTGCTCCGTCAGGTCGGTGTCACGATCGAGGAGACGAACCGCGGCTTGCGCGTCAAGCGCAACGGCGGCGGCCTTGCTCCGGTCGATGTCGAGACACAGCCCTTCCCCGGCTTTCCGACCGACCTGCAGGCGCAGTTCATGGCGCTGATGACCAAGGCCAAGGGCTCGTCCGTCATCACCGAGACGATCTTCGAGAATCGCTTCATGCACGTGCAGGAACTCGCCCGTTTCGGCGCCCATATCCATCTCGACGGCCAGAAGGCGACCATCGAGGGCGTGGAGCGGCTCACGGGCGCGCCCGTCATGGCGACCGACCTTCGCGCTTCGGTGTCGCTGGTGATCGCCGGGCTTGCTGCGGAAGGCGAGACGACCGTCTCGCGCGTCTACCATCTCGACCGCGGTTTTGAGCGGCTTGAGGAAAAGATCAGCCGCTGCGGCGCGGTGGTAGAGCGGATTTCGGCCTGACCGGCCAAGGAAACGGGCCAGTCGCCGGCGTCGAACGGTTTTCCTGATCCGGTGGCTTCCTGTATAAGGCGGACTCACGCTCCGGCCATCTTCGGCCGGATGCCTCCGCGTTCCCTTCCTGAGCCCTCCGGATTCGTTCCCGCCATGTCAGCCTTGAAGCTTGCCGCCCTCGATGCCGAAGACCTCGCGGTCCTTTCCGCCCATGTGCAGGACGCCGTCCTCAAAGTCGGCGATATCGACTGGCAGCCGAAGTCCAAGCGGATGGTCATCGCGCTCAACCGCTTCGTCTGGGAAGAGGCCGGCGGCAAGCGCAAGGAGTTCGAGCGCCGGCGCGCCATCCTGCATTTTGCCCGCGTCGAAAAGGTCACCACCCGGAACATCCGCCGCGAGGCGAAGGACGCCGTGCTGGAGTTGCTGGCCGTGCGCTTCGAGGAGACCGACGCGCCGGCCGGACATGTTCTCATCGACTTTTCGGGCGGCGGCGTGCTGCGTCTCGATGTCGAGTGCATCGAGGCGGGCCTTGCCGACCTCGGCCTTGCCTGGGGCACCGCGCACAAGCCGGCCCATGGGGAATGATCGGGCCTCGCCGCCGGTTTCGAAAAGCCGCTGCTTCGAATTGTCCCAAAAGCGGTTCCCATTTCTTGGCCCGATGCTCTAAAAGGTGCGCAACGTCACACGCCAGACGTGACGCGACATAATCGAGCGCGGGCCAAAGCCCCGCGGCAGCGAGGAGCAGAAGCGGTGGCGATACGCCTTGACGACCGGGACGCCGATTTCGAAGCGCGCTTTGCCGCGTTTCTGACCACCAAGCGCGAAGTCTCCGAAGACGTCGATCAGGCGGTGCGCGCCATCATCGAGGATGTGCGCACGCGCGGCGACGCGGCGCTCGTCGACTATACCCGCCGCTTCGACCGCTTCGACGTGACCGCCGACACGCTGGCGATCACGAAGGCTGAAGTCGACGCTGCCGTCGCCGAGGTGCCCGCCGCAACGCTCTCGGCGCTCGAGCTTGCCCGCGACCGGATCGAGGCCCATCACGCCCGCCAGAAGCCGGACAGCGACCGCTACAGGGACGCTCTTGGCGTCGAGCTTGGCTCGATCTGGACCGCGGTCGAGGCGGCCGGCCTCTACGTTCCCGGCGGCACGGCAAGCTACCCCTCCTCCGTGCTGATGAATGCGGTACCGGCGCGTGTCGCGGGTGTCGAGCGCCTCGTCATGGTCGTGCCGACGCCGGACGGCAAGCTGAACCCGCTGGTGCTCGCCGCGGCGCGGCTTGCCGGCGTCGACGAAATCTACCGCGTCGGCGGTGCGCAGGCGGTCGCGGCGCTTGCCTACGGCACCGAAACGATCCGTCCGGTCGCCAAGATCGTCGGCCCCGGCAACGCCTATGTGGCCGCCGCCAAGCGGCGCGTCTTCGGCACGGTCGGCATCGACATGATCGCGGGGCCGTCCGAAGTCCTGGTCATCGCCGACCACGACAACAATCCGGACTGGATCGCCGCCGACCTTCTGGCGCAGGCCGAGCACGATACGGCGGCGCAGTCGATCGTGATGACCGACAGCGCGGAGCTTGCCGATGCGGTCGAGGCCGCCGTCGAACGGCAGCTTGCCCGCCTGCCGCGCGGCGAGGTTGCCGGTGCAAGCTGGCGCGACTACGGCGCCATCATTCTCGTCGAGGATCTGGCGCGCGCCATGCCGCTCGCCAACCGGATCGCACCCGAGCATCTGGAGCTGGCCATGACCGATCCGGAGGCGCTGCTGCCCTTCGTGCGCAACGCCGGCGCGGTCTTCATCGGCCATCATACGCCGGAGGTCATCGGCGACTATGTCGGCGGCTCCAACCACGTGCTGCCGACGGCGCGCTCGGCGCGGTTCTCGTCGGGCCTGTCGGTGCTCGACTTCATGAAACGAACGTCTATCTTGAAATGCAGTCCGGAAGCGTTGCGTCATCTGGGGCCGGCGGCAATCACGCTCGCTGAAGCCGAAGGCCTTGACGCACACGCGCGCTCGGTCGCCATCCGGCTGAACCTTTGACCCCCTGACCTTCGCGGCGGGAGCCTGGCATGAAAGCAAACGGCATGGTCGGAAACGAAGGCCATGGAAGGCTGATCGACGTCGTCCTCGACGAAACCTCGATCGCCCCCTCGACACCGGATATCGAGCATGAGCGGCGCGTCGCCATCTATGACCTGATCGAGGAAAACCGGTTCGAGCCGGTCGGCAAGCCGCAGGGCACCTTCAAGCTCAAGCTCTCGATCGTCGACCGCAAGCTGGTCTTCGACATTTCCGACGCGGACGGCGAACCGGTGGTCACCCATATCCTGTCGCTGACCCCTTTCCGCCGTGTGGTGAAGGACTATTTCCTCATCTGCGACAGCTACTACCAGGCGATCCGCACCGCGAGCCCGAGCAAGATCGAGGCGATCGACATGGGCCGGCGGGGCCTGCACAACGAAGGTTCGCGGCTCCTGATGGAGCGGCTGGAGGGCAAGATCCGCATCGATCTCGACACGGCGCGCCGCCTTTTCACGCTGCTCTGCGTGCTGCACTGGAAGGGGTAAGGAGTGATGGAGGCCGGGGCGCGCCCGGGTGCCGTACTCTTTGCCTGCAGTCTCAATTCGGTGCGCTCGCCGATGGCGGCGGGCATTGCCCGCTCGCTGTTTCCCGGCAAGATCTATGTCCGCTCGGCCGGGGTCCGGCGCGGGTCGGTCGATCCGTTTGCCGTCAAGGTGATGGAGGAGGTCGGCATCGACATTCGCCAGCACCGGCCGCACACCTTCGAGGATCTGGAAGACATGAACTTCGACCTCGTGGTGACGCTCGCCCCGGAGGCGCATCACCGGGCGCTGGAACTGACGCGCTATTATGCCGTCGACGTCGAATACTGGCCGACGGCCGATCCTTCGGCCACGGCCGGATCGCGCGAGCAGATACTTGCCGCCTATCGGGGCGTGCGCGACAATCTGACGAGGCGCATCAAGGAACGGCTCGGCTGGGAAGCCGCGCAAACGACCTGATCCGGCCAGGCCTCACCTCCCCTTTGCCGGCTTTACAGCGGAGCCCGGAGGCCCACTCTTTCAATACTGCCGGGCAAACCCCATATCGCAGTTGAAAACCGAGGTTTTCTTTTCATTCGCGATCCGCTAGGTTCCGCGCCAATCAAGGCAGGAGACGGTTCCGCCTGGAACACGTCGGTCTTGTGTTGTCCGTATCCCGACCATGCCAAGCATCGCCGCGCCTCGGACACCACCCAAGAGGCTCCCGCGAGGCTGCCTGACCGCCGGTTCGCCCTCGGGCCGGCTTCTGTCTTATTCGACAGGACTGCAACAAGAGAAGACGCATGACCAAAGAAGAGGTTCTGGAGTTTCCCGGTGTCGTCACCGAGCTCCTGCCCAACGCCACCTTCCGCGTGAAGCTGGAAAACGAGCACGAAATCATCGCGCATACGGCCGGCCGCATGCGCAAGAACCGCATTCGCGTGCTGGCAGGCGACAAGGTGCTCGTCGAGATGACGCCCTACGACCTGACCAAGGGCCGCATCACCTATCGCTTCAAGTAACCGGCTGCTTCAAGCAACCGGCCGCTTCAGGCAACCGGCTCGCTTGCCCGCCCGAGCGCCATTCCCGACCTTCGGAGACCGCCCGTGACCGGCACCAGGGACATGCCCTATCTGGTCCTCGCCTCCGGCTCGCCGCGCCGGCTGGCGCTGCTCGAACAGATCGGGATCGTGCCGGACAAGCTCTTGCCGGCCGATGCCGACGAGACGCCCGACAAGTCCGAACCGCCGCGCAAGCTGGCCGCGCGCCTTGCCCGCACCAAGGCCGAGATCGCGCGCCTGCGCTTGGAGACGGACGGCGAGACCCGCCCGACGCTGGTGCTTGCCGCCGACACGGTGGTCGCCGTCGGACGCCGCATCCTGCCGAAGGCCGAAACCGAGGAGCAGGCGGACGATTGCCTGGCGCTGCTGTCAGGCCGCGCGCACCGGGTCTACACCGGCCTCTGCCTCATCACCCCGCGCGGCACCCGCGAGCGGCTGGTGGAGACGCGCGTGCGCTTCAAGCGGCTGGCAACGCCGGAGATCGAGACCTATCTGAAGAGCGGGGAATGGCGCGGCAAGGCCGGCGGCTACGCGATCCAGGGTCTTGCCGGCGCCTTCGTCGTGAACATCGCAGGATCCTACTCGTCCGTCGTTGGCCTGCCGCTCTACGAGACGGCCTCGCTTCTCGACGGCGCGGGCTACCCTGTCCGGGCCGAGTGGGCCATCCGGGACTGAGCCCGGCCCCATCATTCACCGCCAGCAAGGGAGCCAGAGATGGCCGACCAGCAATCGCGAGCCAAGGCCGTCGCCCGTTGCCCGATCTGCAACGAGCCGACCGACCCCGGCTTCAGCCCCTTCTGTTCCAAGCGCTGCCATCAGGTGGACCTGCACCGCTGGCTTGCCGGCAGCTACCGCCTGCCCGTCGTCGAAGAAGACGACATCGACCCGGCCGACATCGAGGAGCCGAAGGACGAAAAGCAGGACGGGACGGGGCGATCCTGATTCCCGGCCCTCCTGCCGCGATGTCCACGGCCGGCTCGCCGGGGGCCTATGCCGTCCAGAAAACGACCGCTGCTTTCCGGACCGAGCGTCAACGGGCGATTCCCGCCGTCCGTCCTGCAAGGCCCTGATCGGCAACCCGAAACGGCTGCGAGCACCGGTAGACTCCCGCAGCCGACTGGCGAAATTCCCCTGCCCTTTCACTCTTTAGCCAACTCGGCTCATGGAAATGCGAAAGGGCACTGGACAGGCCCGATCAGAGCCTCTATAAGGCCCCGACTTCGGCAACGAACCACGGTTCGACCCTCGCCGAAGCGACCGCATGACGGTCACGCCCAGGTAGCTCAGTTGGTAGAGCATGCGACTGAAAATCGCAGTGTCGGTGGTTCGATTCCGCCCCTGGGCACCATTCCCCTGTATCAGATCATCTCTTGTTGTTTCATAGCCGTGAAAAACCGGCTATTTTTCATCTGGTTGCCGCAAATTTGCGTCCACTAGTGTCTCACTGTGTATCGCTGTATCTCATGCCGAATGACGGTATGGGTGACGGTATCCGAACAATCGGGGAGCATTCTGTACCGTCATGAGCGGACTTTCTGAAATGGCCGTGCGTAAGGCCGCTGCCAAAGAAAAGCCCTACAAGATGGCTGATCGGGATGGGCTCTATCTGCTCGTCAAAACCAACGGCGCGAAAGCCTGGCGCTTCGATTACCGATACGGCGGAAAGCGCAAGACGATCGGCCTGGGGGTGTATCCGGCCGTGAGCCTTGCGACCGCAAGAAGCGAGTTGGTCGAGGTCCGAAAGACCTTGGCGCAGGGGCGCGATCCGAGCGAGAAGCGGCAAAGCGAGCGTGGTGCAAACCTCGACGGGGCAGAGCATACGTTCGAAAAACTGGCCGACGAATACCTCCAGCGCATGCGGGATGAGGGGGTCGCGAACGCGACCTTGACCAAGAACGAGTGGCTGCTGAAGAAGCTTCCCTCCAGGGGCTTTTTGTCTCGACCGATCAAATCCATCACTGCCAGGCATATTCTCGATGAGATCAAGCGATGCGAAAACTCGGGTCGACTCGAGACAGCGCTACGCCTTCGAGCGGTGATCAGCAAAGTCTTTCGGCTGGCGATCGTGACCCTTCGCGCTGACATGGATCCGGCGTCCTTTCTTGTCGGCGCTACAAAGCGGCCAAGGGTGGTCAGTCACGCCGCGGTAACCGATGAGACTAAGTTTGGTGGACTCATCCGGGCCGTGGACGAATATGACGGGTGGCCGACCCTACGCCTTGCAATGATGTTCACGGCACTGACTGCGGCCCGGCCGGGAGAGGTCCGGCATGCGACATGGACGGAGATTGACTGTGAAAAGGCGCTCTGGTCCGTGCCGGCCGAGCGGATGAAGATGCGAAAAGAACATCAGGTTGCCCTGAGCGAGCAGGCAATCGCGGTCCTCAAACAGGCGCGTGAAATCGCCTTCGACACCGACCTGGTCTTCCCGTCGATTCGCTCAAACACAACACCCCTTAGCGAAAATTCAATGAACGCGGCGTTGCGCCGAATGGGGTATCTGAAAACAGAGCACACGGCGCACGGTTTTCGCTCGTCATTTTCGACTATACTCAACGAGCGCGGCTTCGATGCGGAACTGATTGAGACGGCCCTCGCCCACAAGGATGGCAGTGTGCGCGGGATTTACAATCGGGCAAGATACTGGGACGAGCGCAAGAAGCTGATGCAGGCCTGGGCTGACATTGTGGACACGTTAAAGGCGGGAAGCGTCCTGACGTAGCTTCCCGCCTTTGTGCGGTTCAGATACTGGTCCGTTCAGAGCGCCGTCAGGGCGCTTTCAGGGATCCAGTCCTGGACCTGTCGGTCGGTGCCATCGACATAGCGAATGTAATACTGAGGCGCGAGGTCGAGGTATTCCGCGCGGCCAATGACGACGCCGTACTCGCCGCTCATCGAGAGCGCCACGCGCTGATTCATTTCAAACTTGAACACGGCTTTCGGTTCCATCTCGTTCCTCTCAGGGTGAAGTGGTCCGGGCGGCGGGATTTGAACCTGCGACCCCGTGCTCCCAAAACACGTGCGCTACCTGACTGCGCTACACCCGGCCGTTGCTTACGCGCCGATATTTGCTATAGGCCACCTTGCGAGTCAACAAAAAAGTGTCTAAGTTGAATTTCAGTTGATTAGCGAAGGTGGACCAATGAGTGTCGGATTGAGCGACCCGCCCAGGCGACTGCTGCGCGTGGAGAACGTGACCACGATGCTGAATGTCTCTCGTGCGACATTCTACCGGATGCTCAAGAACGACGAGACGTTTCCGAAGCCGGTGAAGATGGGAAAGCTGACCATGTTCTCGGATGCCGAGATCAACGACTGGATAGGCCAGAAACTCAACGACCGGTGAGCGATCGAGCATGTACGGTGGACGCTATAGCGATGTGCTCGGCTTTGATGATGGTGGCCCTGTCCGCAGAGGACAGACAGCACCCGCTGTTGTTCAGGAACACGGTGCTGAAGAGGCTATGCCTCCGACGGATGGTGTATCCGTTGACTGGCTCGCTGCGGCATTCGGCATGAACCGCAAGGATGTTGCCAGCGCCTTGCGCCCGTGCCCCATCAAAAGTCGGAAAGGGGTTCGCAAGTTCTACGATCTGCGAACGGCTGCCGGTTATCTGGTTCGCCCCGAGCGCGAGTTGTCGGCCGCCCTCGCCTCCCTCAAGGCCGACGATCTCCCCGAACGACTTCGAGAGTCCTTCTGGAATGCCAAGATGAAGGAACTGAAGTTCCGCGCTGCCGCTGGCGATCTGTGGTCGACGGCGTCGGTCTTGGACGTGCTCGGCGAGACCTTCAAAGCAATCAAGAAGGCAACGCAACTCTGGGCGGACACAGTTGAAGAGAGCCTCGGGCTCACTCCCGATCAGCGCAACCTTGTCGTCGAACTGTCCGACCGTCTGATGAGCGACATCCAGACATCACTTGTGCACCAGGCGCAATCCAGCGCAACCGAAAGCTATCTGGCGACGCTTGACGATGAAACTGTCCCGTCCGCATGAATTTGCGACCCTGGAAGAAATCGTTATCGCAGCGTCAGAGATGGTGCGCCCGCCAGAGCGTATTACCGTGTCTGAGGCGGCAACGAAGTACCGATATCTGGATAACCCCGGCTCCTACGTCGGCTATTGGAAAAACGAGAAAACGCCGTATCTCGTCGAGGTTATGGACACCCTGACGAGTTTGGACTTCAGAGGGGTCGTCCTTGCCGGAGCGGCGCGAATTGGCAAAACGGACATTTTCTACAACTGGCTGACTCATACTGCCATCTGCGACCCCGCCGACATGATGTTCATCGGCATGACGAAGGAAGTGTCTCGCGATATCTCTCAGGGCGATCTCGGCAAGGTTTTCCGCAACACCAAAGAGTTGGGGAGCCGCCTGATCCCCGGTCGCCATTCCGACAACGTGTTCGACAAGAGATTCAAAAGCGGGATGCGTCTGCTTCTCCGCTGGCCGTCGATCACCGAGCTTTCCGGAAAAACAATACCCAGGTTGTGCCTGGCTGATTATGACCGCATGGAGGATGACATCGCGTCGGAAGGGCCGGCGTTCGATTTGGCGATGAAACGCTCAGAAACCTTCAAGCGTTTCGGAATGACGTTCGCGGAGTCGTCGCCTGGTCGCGAGATCAGGGATCCTAAATGGATCCGCAAGACCCCGCATGAGGCCCCGCCTGTGCATGGCGGCATCCTCTCCCTTTACAATCGAGGCGACCGCCGCAGATGGAACTGGCGCTGCCCCTACT
Organism: Hartmannibacter diazotrophicus; assembly: GCF_900231165.1. GTDB lineage: Bacteria > Pseudomonadota > Alphaproteobacteria > Rhizobiales > Pleomorphomonadaceae > Hartmannibacter > Hartmannibacter diazotrophicus. Next base: position 828,850 of record NZ_LT960614.1, on the reverse strand, counting down.
GCGACAACCCGTTTGAGCCGCATTTCGGCCTTCTGAAATACCCGAAGTCCGCGGACAACTGGGAAGCGGCGCAGATGGTGACGATGCAATGTCCGCATTGCCGGATGGACATTGACCCGTCATTCAAGCGCGAACTCAACTCGAAAGGGCGGTGGATCCGCGAGGGCATGCTATGGCTGCCGGATGGATCGATCGTCGGACAGCCGATCCGGACGGATATCGCCTCGTTTTGGCTCAAAGGCCCGGCCGCAGCATTCCAGGATTGGCAGAGCCTTGTTTTCGCCTATCTGCAGGCCGTCGATGTCTACGAAAACACCGGCGACGAGAACCCCCTGAAGAAGACCGTAACGGCGGATCAGGGCGAGGCTTATCTACCGAAGGCATTGGCGGAATCCCGCTCATCTGAAAATCTGATGGAGCACGCCGAGGACTGGGGAACGACGAAAGAGAATCCGACGGTTCCGCCCGGTGTCCGTTTTATCATCGCAACGGTTGACGTGCAGTCGGGCTCCCGGTCCGGGTTTGTTGTGCAGGTCACCGGTTTCGGCCTGCACAACGATGCCTGGGTCATCGACATGTTCCGTCTTCTCAAGAGCGAGCGGCGGGACGAGGACGATGAACGCCTGCCGCTCGATCCGAGCGCCTATGCCGAAGACTGGGATCTGCTGATCGGTGAAGTGATCAAACGGAGCTACCCCCTTGCCGATCAGTCAGGCCGTCGCATGTCAATCAAGTTGACCGGCTGCGACTATGGCGGCAAGGAAGGTGTCTCGATCCAGGCCAGGGAGTTCTGGCGGCGGCTTCACACCGAGCACGGCCTATCGAACCGTTTCCAGCTCGTCAAAGGCGACCCACTGAAAACGGTGCCCGCCTATACGAAGAAGTTTCCTGACGCGAACCAGAAGGACAAATTCACGGCGGCGCGTGGTGATGTGCCTGTCGGCTTCATCAACTCGAACGATATGAAGGATGCGCTGAACGGCTTTCTCTCGCGTCAGGATAAAGGTGGCGGATACTGGACATTCCCGATCTGGGCGCCGAAGTGGTTCTACACTCAGATGACATCTGAAGTGCGCACGGACAAAGGTTGGGAGAAGCCTGCCAATCACCGGGTCCATAACGAGGCGTGGGACTTGTCCTATTACGCCCTGGCGCTGCTGCGCCATGAGGAAGTCCGGGCCTTGCGTGCCGGTTTCTGGGATAAGCCCCCGCCGTGGGCAGCCGAGTGGGACAAGAACGCACTGGTTTTCGGCGAGCAGGATGAGAACCCGGTCATGCCTGCAAAACCCAAGAAATATGACCTCAGCGCGCTCGCAAAGCGCCTCACCTAAATCAACAAAAAAGTTGCTAACCAACCATATGTTGATTATAGCCTAGTGATCATTTCAAAACCTATGGCGGCGCCATGACTCTGCAGGAACGACTTACGGACGCTGAAAACGCCCTGCATGATTGGCAGACGGGCCGCGGCGTTCTGGAGGTCGTTGACCAGAACGGTGAGCGCATCCGCTATTCGGCCGCCAACGTTATTCGCTTGCAGAATTACATCGCCGATCTTCGCCGGCAGGTGAATGAAACGTCCATTGCCCCGATGCAATTCTGGGGGCGCCCGTGAAGAATCCACAGCGATACGCGGATGTGTTGGGGCCGTCGTCCGACGACCTCGGCACGCTCGCGCCGTCCGGTGTCAGGGTGCCGGGCGGCGCGAGCAAGGAGATGGCGATTGTTGGCGATGCCTATGAGGGGGCGTCCCGGAAGTCGCGCGAACTCGCGATGTGGAACCCGCCGAGCCGGTCTGCCGATCAGGACATCCTGCCTCAAAAACGCCTCGCAGATGCGCGTGTCCGCGACACGATCAACAATGATGCCTATGTGCGTTCCGGGCAGACGATCCACAAGGACCACATCGTCGGCGGCAAATACATTCTCAACGCCAAGCCCGTGTCGCAGATCGTCTTCGGCAAGGACGACGAAGTCTGGGAGGAAGAGTTCCAGACAGAAGTCGAAACCAAGTTCGGGCTGTGGGCAAACTCGCGCGCGCATTGGGTTGACGGGGGTCGACGGAACACTTTCACGCAGCTCATTCGTCAGGCCGTCGGCACGTATTTCGCCACAGGTGAGGTTCTGGCCGCGGTTGAATGGATCCGGGACGACGCGGAAATCCGCCCGTTCAACACGGCGATCCGCATGCTCGACCTTGACCGGCTGTCGAACCCGGCACTCGGAGGTTCGAACCCGTTCATCGTTGGTGGGGTCGAGGTCAACAAACGACATGTCCCTGTTGCCTACCACGTGAGAAAAGCCCCGCCAGGAGCATACTGGCTCGCGTCGCAATACGAGTGGGAGCGGATCCCGGCCAAGAAGCCGTGGGGGCGCCCGCAGGTCATCCATCTTTACGAGCAGACCCGCCCCAATCAGACGCGGGGCATGGCACCATTGGTTGCCGCGCTCAAAGAGATGCGGATGACGAAGGATTTCCGCGACATCGTTTTGCAGAATGCGGTCGTCAATGCGACCTACGCGGCCTCGATCGAATCCGATCTCGATACCTCGGTCATTTTCCAGCGCCTCGGCGGCGGCAACGTCGGCAACGGTGACCTGTCGCAGCAGATAGACGAGAGCGTTACCAGCTACATGGCGGCCTACCTCGGGGCGGTCGATTCCTACATCGGTGCGAGCGACCAGTTCCAACTTGGCGGTGTCCGCATTCCGCATCTACCGCCAGGCTCGAAGCTGCATATGCAGCCGGCCGCGAAGGGTGGCCCGCTCGGGACCGACCTTGAAAAGTCGCTCCTCCGTCATATCGCTGCCTGTCTCAACGTCTCCTACGAGCAGTTGTCGCGCGACTACAGCGAGACCAACTATTCGTCCGCGCAGGCGGCCATGGGCGAGACCTGGAAGCACATGCTGGCCTGCAAGGGCCTGCTCGCCGACGCCTTCGCGTCGATCGTCTATCGCTTGTGGCTCGAAGAAGCAATCAACAGTGGCATGATCGAGTCACTGCCGCGGCGGCTCGGGAATGACAGCGCCTGGCTCTACAAGCCCTTGGTCATGGAAGCCATCACTGAATGCGAGTGGATCGGCGCCGCGCTCGGCCAGATCGACCAGCTCAAGGAAACGCAAGCCGCCTCGCTGCGCATGAAGTTCAATATGACGACGCTCGAAAGCGAAGTCGCGCGGCTCGGCGGCGATTGGCGGCAGGTTCTGAAGCAACGCGCCCGCGAGCGCAACCGAGCCGAAGAACTCGGCTTGCGGGATGCCGCCGACACGCAGGACAACTCGGTGAACGCAGCTTCTGGAAGCGTTAGCGCTGCCGCAGGGGAGAACAATGACAACGCCGCTTAACCCCCTGATCGCCCGTTTCGACGGGCAGCCGGCTCTGGTCGCCATCGAACAGGCAACCCGCTTTCAGTCCCTGGTTGTTGAGGGAGCGAAGGTCTACGACAAGATCGTAATGTCGAGCGACCGCATGGCGCTCATCGACGATTTCTGGCCGGAAGAAAATGACTGGCGAGCGGCCTATCGGCCCTACGTCGTGAAAGATGGTGTCCTGCAAATTCCGGTTCGCGGCGTGCTGCTGAACAACTTCCCTTGGCAGCTCTACGACTGGGCGACTGGCTACGACTACATCGCGCGTGCGTTTTCGCGGGGGCTCAACGATCCGAAAGTCAACGGGATCGCGTTCGTCATCGACTCGCCAGGTGGCGAGGTCGCCGGGAACTTCGATCTCGTCGACATGATCTACGCAGGGCGAGGCCAAAAACCGATGCGGGCGTTTGCTGCCGAAAGCGCTTATTCGGCAGCCTATTCGATCGCCTCGGCCGCCGACACGATCGTCGTGTCGAGAACAGGCGGCGTTGGCTCGATCGGCGTGGTGACCGCTCATATCGATGTGAGCAAGGCGCTCGATCGTGTCGGCATCGCGGTCACGTTCATCCACTTCGGCAAGCACAAGGTCGACGGCAACCCGTATGAACCGCTGCCAGATGATGTGAAGGCTCGCATCCAGGCTCGCATTGATGAGCTTGGCGCCATGTTCGTGTCGATCGTGGCACGGAATCGAGGCATGGAGGAACAGGTCATCCGGGATACGGAGGCGCTGACCTACACAGCCTCGCAAGCAACGTCCATCGGGCTCGCCGACGAGATCGGCCCGCTCGAAGACGGCCTCGCCGCGTTTGCGGCAGAACTGTCCACCAATCGAAAGGGAAATGCGATGGGACAGAACACCAGTGAGCAGACGGCCGTCGATCAGGCGTCCATCGACAAGGCTCGTGAAGAGGGCAAGACCGAAGGTCTCAAGGCCGGTGCGACGGCCGAGCGCTCGCGCATCGCTGCGATCGTCAATTCCGACAACGGCAAGAGCCGTCCCAAGATGGCTCTGAAGATGGCGCTCGGCGACAAGTTCGCGACTCTCGATTCCGATACTGTCGTCGAAATGCTCGGCGACATGCCGGAGGAGAAGGCCGAAAGCGCCGAGAACACGACCGGCAAGACCTTCCGTGATGCGATGGACTCGGGCAAGAACCCGGACATCGGCGCGCCGAGCGACGACGAGGAGTCGCGCGTGGATGCAACCCTCACCCGGATCAAGGGGCCGCGCAAGGCCGCCTGACGGCCAACTTGCGCCCTTCTGTTCAACCAATTAGTGAATAGGTGAACAACGATGGTTACAATCACCCCGCCTTATGCGGCATCCGATGCCGGCGTTCCGTCCCAGTGGGCGGATACGATCGAACCCGTTGCCGAAGGCCTCATCGTCGGCGATACGCCGCCCGTCGTGACCGACGACATGGTCATCGCCGCCAGTCAGACGTTCGCCACTGCGTTCGTTCCGGTCGGCTTCGACGGGTCCGGGAATCTCATCCCCGCTGTCTCCGGCACGACGCAGGCGATCGGCGTCCTTCTTCGGCCCGTCACGACGCCGGCCTCCCCGCTGCAGGGTCAGCCCGTGCTGCGTCAGGGCTGCCTGAACATGGACATGATTGCCTGGCCTGCCTCCTACGACACCGAGGAGAAGAAGCTGGAAGCGTTCCGCGGAGCGCCGACGCCGACTGCGATCGTGGTCAAGAAGGTTCGTGCCGGGGCCACCGTCGCCGCTCCCTGATCCGGGGCATTCCGCACTCTTCGCTCGGTCTACGAGCCAAATCTTTGAAGGGTTATACCGATGGCAATTGAACTCTGGACCGACGAAGAACTTTTCATGCTTCGTTCGGATCCCCGCATGGACCCGCTGCCTTCGTGGGTTCTCGACACCTTCTTCACCGGCCGATACTATTCGGAAGACTTCGAGATCAAGTTCGGCGATCTTCCCGAAGCCGATCGCTTCCTGGCGCCGTTCGTGCTGCCCTACGAGCAGGGCAAGCCGATCGCCTATGCCAAGGGCGAAGACATCTCGGCCTTCACCCCGCCTTACATCAAGCTCAAGGATCGTGTCCGGGCGGTTGATGCGAAGAACCTGAAGCCGAGCGAGATTTTCCGCAATCGCGGGGCGAAGCCGTCGCTCGAAGAGCGCTTCAATCAGCGCGTCGTCGAGGTTTCCGGCATCCATCTTCGTGCGATCGATGTCCGGAGAATCTGGATGGCCTGCCGCGCGTTTTTCGACGGCAAGGTGCTGATCCAGTACGAGCGCGACCAGGGGGCCGCCAATCCGGATGTGCTTCTCGACTTCGGCCGTGCCGCGGGCCATACGGTCGTCAAGAGCGCAGACTACTGGAACGATCCGTCGACCGACATCATGGGCGATGTCGAAACGTGGTCCAACACCATGTATCTTGCCCGTGGCGGTGGTGCTCCCACCATGATGATCGTCGGCGCGCAGGTTGCGCCGCTCTTCCGGAAGAACACGGGCGTCAAGGCCGCGCTCGACACCAACTATCGCGGCAACAACTCGGTCCAGATGGACCTCGGTATCATGAATATCGAGCGCCCGTTGCAGTATGTCGGCCGTCTGTCGACCACGCTCGAAGTGTGGACCTACAAGGATACGATCGACATTCCGGACGGGTCTGGTGGCAAGACCAAGATCGATCTTTTCAACGAGAAGGACATCTGCCTGGTCGCCCCCGGCGCCACGGGCGTTCTCGCCCATGGTGCCATCTACGACGCGGACGCCATGATGGAAGGCATGGTCTCGACCGATGTCTACGCCAAGATGTGGATGACGAAGGACCCCGGCGACGTGATGCTGATGCATCAGTCCTCGCCGCTGCCCATCCCGCTCTATCCGAACCGCACGTTCAAGGCGCGCGTGCTCGCCTGACCTCTCACTGCAGGCGGCACCGTGCCGCCTGCTCTTTCAACCAAATAGTGAACACCCTGGAGATCTGACATGGCAGCAGCATTGATCACGGCCTTCGCGATTTGCACGATCCATCGCAAGGAGAAAGGCGCACCGGAGGTCGTCCCGGCCTCGACCAAGAAGGACATCAGCCTGTTCATGTGTCCCGAAGACGAGTTCGCGCGACTCGAGGGCCTGCAGGCGGCGCGCAAGGCGACCGACGATGAGATCGCGATCTTCGAGCGCCGCAACGGCAAGATGGCCGCTCCGGCAAAGGTCGTCGAAAGTGCTCCGGCGCAGACCGTGAATCCACCCTCGTCCGGGGCTGCGGGGGATCCGAATGCGGTGAAGGGGCGTGGCGGTCGGAAGCCGAAGGCGGAGAAGGTCGCGAAGACCGAGAACGCCGGTACCGAGACGACCGAGACGACCGACAACGACGGCGCCGGCAACACCGGTTCCGACAACGACGACGAGATGTAATTGGCGTCGTTTCGCGACATAAAGAGCAGGGCTCGCGCGGACATTCATGAACACTTGAAGGTCCGCGCGCTCTATATCGCGCTGCCCGGTTCCGATCCGGTTGACTGCTATGTGCGCGTTCATTCGAAATTCAACGCTATCGGCGGGCTGATCGCCTCAAGCGATTTCGCCGAGCGCGAGGAAGTCGAGCCGAAGATCCTCTTCATGCGCTCCGAGATTCCCGTACCTGCCCGCAACGCCGTCATTTCCATCAGCACGGATGAAGCTTACCGACTTGCCGTGGTGAGCGAGCCGGACGGTTTGACGATCACGGCCACGGCAACGCGCCTCCTTGGCAGCGAACTTGCCGGGCTGCCGGTTCCGGAGGGTGCCTGAATGCCTGCCGACTACTTTGCCGTGGCGATCGAGGGGCTGACAGGTCTTTCGGATATCAGTCAGCTCGACGACAAGGTCTTGAAGACCGCCAAGCTTGCGGTCAATGCGGCAACCCGGCGCGCGCAGTCACTTGCGGCGCGGTCGATGGAACAGCAGATCAGGTTTCCCCGCGGGTATCTGACCGGTAACAATGGCCGTCTCTCGATCACGAAGTTTGCCGACAGCACCGATTTGACGGCAAAGATCACCGGGCGCGACCGCCCTACATCACTGGCGCGTTTTGTCGTCGGCGGCGCGAAGCCCGGAACACGCGGCGGTGTCACGGTAGAGGTCGATCCGGGAATTGCCAAGCGGATGCCCGGCGCTTTCGCGATCAGGCTGAAGAATGGCAACATCGGTCTGGCTCTCCGGACGAAGAGCGGTCGTCGTCCGTCGTTGGGCGCCAAGCAAATTGCCGAAAATCTCTACCTTTTGTACGGCCCGGACGTGGCCGAGGTTTTCAACCAAACGCGCGAAATGATCCGTGATGACGTGGAAGCGTTCATGACGAACGAGTTCACGCGGCTGCTGGAGTTGGACCTGTGACCGACCCGTTTCGCCTGCGCGCCGCCAAGGCGCTCACTGCTGTCCTCCAGGAGATTACTCCAGACAACGGGTATGTGAACGATCTGTCGGCGTCCGTCTTTCGGGGCCGCTCCATATTCGGCTCAACTGACCCAGTGACGATGGTCAGCATTCTCGAACCGCACACCGAGCATCGGGACTTGCCAACCCCTGTTGCAGCCAGTGCGATGGCGCGCGAATGGGAGATGTTAATCCAAGGGTTCGTGAAGGACGACCCGAACAATCCCACGGATCCAGCACATACCCTTGCGGCCGAAGTGTGCCGCCGCCTCGCGATCGAGGCCGGCCGCAAGGCGCAGGCCCCGGAACGGGGCTTTGATCCGCTCGGTATGAACAAGCGGGATATGAAGAACCGTGTGGAGGGCATCCTCATCGGGAGTCCGATCGTGCGTCCTGCCGATGAGATATCCAACAAGGCGTATTTCTGGACGCGCCTGACGCTGAAGATCGTGGAAGACATCAGCGATCCGTTCGGGTAAAAGTGTTCAACTAAATCGTGACTATTCAAGCAGGAGTGGATGACATGGGTTCGGAAAACTATGTCCTTGGCCGTGGCGAAGTGCTCTTCGGGCGTTTCAAGGACGGCACGCAGACGCCGGAAGGGTATCGCTACCTCGGCAACACGCCCGAGTTCGGCCTCACCATCGAGTCGCAGGCGCAGGACCACTACAACTCGGACCGCGGCATTCGTGAGAAGGATCTGTCGATCACGCTCGAAGTCAACCGCACCGGTCAGATGGTCGCGGACGAGATCGATCTCGACAACCTCAGCTATTTCTTCTTCTCGGCTGCCGGCAAGGAGACCGTTGCGCAGGCGGGCGGCGCCGTCACCGGCTTCTCGATCCCGGATGCCATTCCCGGCCGCACCTATCAGCTCGGCGAAAGTGCCAGCAATCCGATCGGTGACCTGAATATCGCGGCCAGTGGATTTGTCGTGAATGACGACACCACGCCGACCCCGGTCACCTTCACGGCAGGCGATGACTACGTGCTCGACGGTGAACGCGGCCATCTGACGATCGTCGAAGGCGGCGCCATCACCGAAGGGACCAACCTTGAGGTCGACTACACCGTCACGGCCTCGTCCTACGACCGGGTGCTGTCGGGCTCGGAGAAGGTCGAGGGCGCGCTGAAGTTCATCACCAGGAACGCCACCGGTCCTGACCGCGTGTTCACGATGCCTCACGTCACGCTGGCGCCGAATGGTGACTACAACCTCAAGGGCGACGACTGGCAGCAGATTCCATTCACACTGGACATCCTGCGCAAGGGCAATCTCGAAGCCATCTACCTCAACGGTCTGCCCTACGTGCCGGCCTGACGGTCGTCAGCCACTGAAGGAGTTTGAGCGTGGCTATCAATCACACCCTGAAAATCGAAACCATCTCATTCGACGGCGGGTCCGTCGAGGTTCATGGTCTTACGACGCCCCACATCATGGCGTTCGTTTCGGCCTACACCAACGAAGCCCGTGCGATCTACGACAAGTTCACCGGCCGAGACGCCAAGCTTCTGACCGATGCGACGGTCGAGGGCATGGCCTTGGAATTCATCAGCAAGTTTCCGGCCGCCATGGCGATGATCATCGCCATGGCGGCCGATGAACCGGAGAACGTCGAGGGAGCGCAGAACCTGCCGATCGATGTGCAGGTGGCAGCCCTTGAGGCGATCGGCCGCCTGTCCTTCGCGATGAGCGGTGGTTTCGAAAATTTCATGCGGACCGTCACGCGCCTGGCGCAAAACGCGGACGGTCTGGCAAAGGCAACCAAGAAGCGCCAGACCTGATCGAGTTCGTCCGGGGTCTGCGCGCGCAGGTCAGCCATCTGCTGGCACACGGACACCAGGACGCCAAGTCCTACACCGTCGCCGAGGTTTGGGAGGAATATCAACTAATTGTTGAACGAGCCAACCGACAGCTGGCTAGCGAGGCGACGCTGACCCATGCGGTGATTTCGTCGATCGCCGCAGCGATTTGGGCAAAAGACAAGGGCCGTTCGGCCAACGAGAAACTGACCAGACTGCTCAAGGAACTCGGTGGTGGCTAAACGGCAGAACGAAGTCGAACTCATCGTCAAAGCGAGAGACGCAGCCTCGAAGGCGCTGGATACGATCACCAGTGCCTTCGAGGATTTCGTTTCTGCGACCAAGGAGACGGGCGGAGAGGCCAAGAAGACAAACTCGGTCATTGGCGAACTCGGCACGGCGCTCGGCTCGCTCGCCCGCCAGAGCAAGGCTCTCAACGCTTTCAAGCAGATTGGCGATGAACTCGGTGCCGCCACGGCGGCAGTCAAGTCCCTCAAAGGCTCTGTCGAGCAGTCGGCGGGCGAACTTGCCCGTCTCGCCCGTGAATCGCAGTCGGCCCAACAGAAACTCGTCAGGCTGCGCGCGCAGATCGCTGCGGAAGAGGCTGCGAACAAGGACGCCACGAAAGCCCGCGCCGAGGCCAACCGAGAACTGCGGCAAGCCGACAGTGCCCTGACCAAGGCCCAACGAGCGCAGGAGGCCTACAACAACGCGGTGATCAAGGGTCAACGCGCGACGAAGGGCGTAGGCCTCGATTCCGGTGCGCCACAGTCGTCGGCTCGGGCGTCGGCCGGTGTGTTCATTAATACGGAGCTGGAGCAGGCGCAGCGGCGCCAGGAGAAGGCCGCTGCGGCGGTTCGCGAATATACCGCCGAAATTGACCGGTCCTCGACCGCTCTCGCCGAACTGAAACCGCGCCTGACTGTGGCCGCCCGCGTCGAGCGGGAATTCGGTGACGCGACGCAGAAACAGAATACCCAACTCAAGGTCAGCCGGGACGCCCTCACGAAGGCGAGGGACGAATATTCGCAGCTTGCCGCGGTTGCCGAGAGGGCGTCCACGGCAGTGGCCGGTTTTGCCGCCAGCCAGGGCGATGTCGGGAAGGCGCTCGCGCGAACGGCTGCCGAGACGGCGCGCGTCAAGGCGCAGCTTGAAACACTGAACAGTTCGACGGTGGCGCCCGTCGCGACTGACCGGCGCGGGCTTCTGGAATCGCGGCGCACCTATGTCGAGGCGCAGGCCGAGGTTCGCCGCCTTGCCGCCGAAATGAAGGCCGCCGAGGTTCCGACCGAAGCGCTCGGCGACGCCCTCGGCAAGGCGCAGGCAAAAGCACAGCTTGCCGCAAAGGCCTACGAACAGAACTCGATCGCTCTGCGCAAGACCTCGGCGACGCAATCGAGCATCACGAAATTCCTGGCCGCCACGGCAACGGAACAGCAGAAGTCGGCCAACGCCCAGGTCCGCGCACTGGCTGCTCAAACCCGCGCCGCTAATCAGGGGGCTGAAGCGCAGCAGCGGCTTCGCGGCGCTACACTGGCTGCGCTCCCCCCGATCAAGGCCATGGCGCCTGCCGTCAAGTCCGCGGCCGGAGCTTCCGATCAGGCGACGCAAAGTGCAAACCGCCTCCGCTCGGCGTTCAATGGCTTCTACTCTGACTCGAGGCAGTCACTTTCCCTGTTCCAGCGCCTGCGTGGTCAGGTGCTGTCGATTGCCGCCGCCTATATCGGACTGCAGAGCGCGCTGCAGAATGTCGGTGGTGTGGTCAACGCCTTTCAGGAGATTGAAGGCGCTCAAAGCCGCCTGGGCGTGGTGTTCGAGCGCGATACGGCCCGCATCTCTCAGGAACTGGACTTCCTGCAACAGAACGCCGACCGGCTCGGCATTTCCTTCGGCATTCTCAGCGACCAGTACACCAAATTCGCCGTCGCAGCGAAGACCGCGAATTTTACATCCGATGCGACGCGCAAGATCTTCCTGAGCGTGGCCGAAGCCGGCCGCGTCAACAAGCTTTCGATCGATCAGCTTGAGGGCACGTTCCTTGCCCTTGAACAGATGATCTCGAAGGGCAAGGTCAGTTCCGAAGAACTGCGCCGCCAGATGGGCGACCGCCTGCCCGGTGCCTTCAGCCTGTTCGCCAAGGCGATCGGCGTCTCGACCGCGCAACTCGACGACATGCTGCGCAAGGGTGAGGTTTTTGCCAACCAGAGCACACTGCTCAAGTTTGCCGACCAGCTGAACAAGGAATTCGGACCGCAGCTCGCCGCCTCGATCGAGCAGACGACCGCCGAAATCGGACGCTTCGATAACAATGTCTTCGAGGCGCAGAAGCGCGTGGCCGATGGTGGCTTTCTTGAGTCATTCACCAATGGCCTGCGCAAACTCAATGAGCAATTCCGCAGCCGTGAAGGTCGGGATTTCTTCCTCGGTCTGGGCGCCGTTCTCGGTCATCTGACGGATGGGATTGTCACCCTTCTCCCCTATGCGGACGACCTCGCCAAAGTCCTCGCCGTCATTGCAACGATCAAGGCCGCGCAAGGGCTCTCGAACCTCGTCACAGCGCTGCGGGCGACAGCGGCGCAGACGGTGGCGACGAACCGTAGCCTGTTCACGTGGGCATCGACCGTCGAAGCGGCTCGCGTCAGATGGAATACCCTTGTCGGCACGCTGCGGTCCGGCACGGGAGCACTGGCCGCCATCAATGCTCAGTTGCGCGTGGCGACGGTCGTTGCGGGCACGGCTGGTGGGCGTTTCCTCGCGCTTCGGATTGCCATCGCAAGCCTCCAGTCTGTCGCGGCACTGGCTGCCGGCACATTCCGCATTCTCTGGACCGCTATCGGCGGGCTGCCCGGTCTCATTCTGACCGGCGTGACGTTGGCGATCGGCTCTTGGCTCACGAAGATCGATGACACGACATCGGCGATCGACGAGCATAAGCGGATCATGGATGAGGTCGTGAAGGCCTACGACAAGGTTCGCGGAAAGACCGAGGAGTGGGCCAAGGCGATCGAGAACGTCACGCTTGACCAGGCTGTGGCGAACCTGCGCCAGATGGAGAAGCGGTTCGAGGACATCAAAAAGACGGTGTCCGGCATTTCGGGAGGCGATTTTTTCTCCTTCAATTCGATCCGCCGCGGCAGCTCCGAGCAGCGCCAGCTTGTCACCCAGTTGCGGGACATCCGGACAGCGTTCATCAACGGCAAGCTCACGGCCAGGGATTACGTTGCGCAGATCGAATCCCTCTACGACGCCATCGATAGCGACGGCGTGCGCCAATGGGCCGAGCAGCTACTTGAGTCCGGCCGCAATGCGAAAGAGGCCGAGCAACAGCTTGGCGCGGCAGCGCTCACGGCGAAGGAGCTTGGTGACACAAGCGACCGTGTGACAGAGATCCTGCAGCGTACCGGAACGACGATCCAGACGCTGACGACCGCAACGGATGATGCCTCGACGGCTTTCCGCAAGATGGCTGCCGAGGACGCCCGGCGCCTCGTGGAAGCCTTGCACGAGATGGACAAACTCGTGCCGAGCATCGCCGACGAGTTGAAGCGTATCGAAGAGCTGGATGGCCTCAACAAGCAGTATCAGGATGCGGTCAAACTCGCTCGTTCGCTCGACCAGGTGCGCATCATCACCGAGCGCTACAATCGCGCTTCTGCGGCCATCCTGGAAAACTCCATCGACAGTTCGAGCGGCATCGTCGACGCGATTATCGGCGCGGAAAGCGGTGGCAACCCCTACGCCAAGAACAAGAACTCGACCGCAACGGGGGTAGGTCAGTTCATCGAAGAGACATGGCTGAAGCTGTTCAAGGAGAACTTCCCTGACCGCGCTCAGTCGATGACGGATGCGGCAATCCTGGAACTGCGCAAGAGCGAGAAAATCTCTCGTGAGATGATCGCGCTCTATGTTCAGGAGAACGCCAAGATCCTCAAGGACGCTGGCGCAGCGGTCACCGACGCCAATCTCTATCTCGCGCATTTTCTCGGCCCGAACGGCGCCGTCAAGGTGCTGTCGGCCAATCGCGGAACGCAGGCCTCCGATGTCCTGAGCGCTGATGCCGTCGCTGCGAACTCCTCCGTCCTGTCCGGCAAGACGGTCGAGGAAGTCATCGCCTGGGCGCAGCAGAAGGTTGGCCTGTCGCGGGAAGAGGCGGCCATCAACAAAGAGATCGCCGATATCGACGCCAAGCGCGCCGAGAAGGCGAAGGATTACAACAAGGAACTCGAAAACCGCCTCCAGCTTCAGGAGGACGAGAACGCCAACGCCGGCAACCTCTCCAAGGAAGGTTTCATCCAGAAGCGCCTGTCGCAGGAACAGCGCCGGGCGAAGGAAGCCGAATACGAGCTGACCGCCGAGCAGGTCGCGCAGATCAAGGCTGCTGCGGCTGCCGAGTACGAACTCGTCAAGGCGAAGCGTGATGGTCGTGATGCCACGAAGGAGGCCAATGCCGCACTGGCTCAGGCGCAGGCGCTCGAAACGAAGCGCAACGCGCTCATCGCTCAGTTTAAGCAGGCCTATGACACCGGGAATACCGACAACACCGAACAGCTCAAGAACCAGATTCTCGAAATCAACAGCCAGTTGCTGGCGGCGATCGAGAATGCGCGGGCCATGTGGGAAGAGATCGGCGGTTCTGGCGCAGCAGCAAAACTGATGACGCTCGATGCGCTGGCCGAGAAAGCCAAGACAGCCGGCCAGCGCATCGAGGTTATCGAGCAGAAGACGAATGCTCTCGGGCTGACCGCGACGCAGAGCGAGCGACTGGTTGGCTCATTCGCTGACGGACTTGTCGGAGCATTCGAGAATTTCGCTCAGGCGGTCGCCAATGGTGCGAACGCCTTTCAGGCTCTCGGTTCCGCATTCCTTCAGTTCGCCGCCGACTTCCTGCGTGAAATCGCTGTGATGATCCTCAAGCAGGCGATCCTGAATGCTTTGGCGGGGTTCGGCGGTCCCATTGGCACAGCGGCCAAGGCTCTGGGCGGCACCGTTCCAACAGGTCACACAGGAGGCAAGGTTGGAACGAATACGATCGGTATCGGCAATTCGTCACGGGTGCTGCCGATCAGCATGTTCAGGGATGCGGTCCGGTATCACACGGGTGGCAAGGTCGGGCTCGGCCCCGGCGAAGTGCCGGCCGTGCTTCAGACGGGCGAGGAAGTGCTGACCAAGAACGACCCACGCCATTCCGATAACATTGGCCCGTCACAAGCCCAAGGCGGTGGCGGCATCCAGGCCATCCGCAACATCGTCACGCTCGATCCCGAGTTTGCGAAATCCATGGTCGAAAGTGCGCAAGGTGAGAAGGCTGTGATGTCGGTCCTCACCAAGAACAAAGCGCTGCTCAAGCGCCTGGTGTCGTAATGATTGACGACCTTCCAATCTTCGTGTTCGAGGCGGACTGGGGTAACCCGGTCAAGGAGGCGTTCGAGTGGATGACAGGCGTTCTGGCCTCAACCAAAGGGGCCGAGCAGCGATATGCCGTCAGACGCTACCCGCGCCGCCAAGTCGAGTTCGATATCGTCGTGTCCGGAGTCGAGCGTCAGCGCTTTGCCAACTTCCTCCTGAGCCATGGAAGCGCTGCCTTCTACCTGCCGATCTGGCATGAAGCCTATGCCGTCAGCGGTAACACGGCGGCCGGCATGAGCATCCTGCAGAGCAATGACTTGGCTGCGAATAGGCTGTCCATCGGTGAAGTCGTGTTCGTGCTCGGCGATGACGGCACACAGTTTCTCGCGGAAATCGCGGCACTCGGTGCATCTACGATCACATTGGCTGCGCCGGCCCCTGTCACGGTCATTGACGGCTCTCTCGTATTTCCGGTCCGCAAGGCCCGCCTGCTTCAGCAACCCGATGTCGAGCGCCTTACGGACGCCGCATCCGCGGCGACCATTTCGACTGAGATGATGGAGCCTACCCCCCTGGTCCCCGCAATCGCTCTGTCGCCGATCTGGAACGACACCCTCGTTCTGCTCGATGAGCCAGACGAGGGTGAAAAGAGCAGCACGGCATACGCCAGGCTTGTCGACGAACTCAACAATGCGGTTTCCCTGCCCGCGCTCAACGACACGGCCGGCATCGCATTCCCATCGAGCAAGCGCCGTTGGGTGCTGAACGGTCGCGCCGAATACGCGGCCTTCCTGGGCCTCATCTACCATCTACAAGGCCGCCTGACACCGATCTGGATGCCGAGCTTCTACAATGACATCACGTTGGCTGCTCCCGTCAGCGCCTCGACGACAGTGCTCTACATCCGTGAGATCGGCTTGGCGAATGCCGATGACTCCAACCGCTCGGCGCTCTGCTTCTTCATGGTTGATGGGTCGACCATGTTCCGCGAAATCGCCGCCACGTCGATCTATGACGAAGGCGTTGAAGCTGTCGGGTTGACCGAAGCCATCGGGCCGTTCGCTTCGGATGACATTCTTCGCATCAGCTTCATGAGCCTTTGTCGGCTCGACCAGGACCGGATCGAGATCCTGCACGAGACGGACACGGCCGGCATTTCGATCAGTTCAACCACATTCAGGGCGGCTCCGGACCTGCGGGTTGGCGAGGAGGGTTTCTGATGACATTCGAGGTTATCGAAAATTCCAACTATGGCGGCCGGCCAGTCATCCTCTACGAGTTCATCCACGGGACCGCGCACTGGTATTACGCGAGAGCTGAAGAAGATGTGTCCGTTGGCGGCAACACCTATGTCGCGGAAGCGATTTCCGACGACGGCTTCGCCCAATCCGAGGATGCGTCGACTGACACCATCACGATCAGGGTTCCGAAGACCAATGTGATTGCGGCCATGATGAACGGCGCGCCTCCGAGCGAGGACATTTGGGTGCAGGTCCGCAAGCACCACTACGGCGACACGGATGCGCCGATCGAGGGTATCTATCGCATCGTCTCGCGCAAGGCGGTTGACAGCATCACTGTCGAGTTGTCGGGGCTGCCGCTGACAGCCGGCTACAAGACGCCTGGGCTACGCCTCACCTGGGGACGCCAGTGCCCGCATTCGCTCTATGATCGAAACTGCACGGTCTCCAAGAGCGCGTTTGGCGTTTCCCTGGAGGTCGACGCCATTGCCGGAGCAACCGTCATCAGCGACGTGCTCGCGACCTACCCGGACGGGTGGTTCGCGGGCGGGTTCTTCGAGTGGGCACGGTTTGACGGCGCCCTCGATCGCCGGGGTATTGACGGCCACATTGGGCCAACGTTCGCCATCCTCGGAACGGCGACCGGCCTGAGCGTGGGGGACTGGATCACCGTCTATCCCGGCTGCGCCAGAACCAGAGACCACTGCAGGAACAAGTTCGCAAACTTGCCGAATTATGGCGGCTTTCCCCATCTTCCGGGCAAGTCTCCGTTTTCCGGCGATCCCGTGTTTTGAAGGAGCGCTGACATGGAACAGTTCATCTGGGGAATTGTCCTGTTGCTCACGTCCGCGGTGCTCCAGGTCCTCACCACGCCGAAGCAACAGTCACAACCGCCCGCGACATTGGCCGACTTTGATTTCCCGCAGTTCGACGAGGGCACCCCGCAGACCGTCTACTTCGGCGAAGAGTGGGCCGACGACTTCTTCGTCCTCTGGTATGGAAACTTGCGTAACTCGCCGATCAAGAGCAGTGGGGGCAAGAAATGACGAACGTGGTGACGGTCCGCATGTCCCATATCCGTCAGGCCACCCTGTGTTCGAGGGGGGCTCGCGCATGGTTTGCAGCCAATGGGCTCGACTGGTCCAAATTCCTGTCCGAGGGGATCGCGGCCGAGACACTGGAAGCGACAGGCGATCCGCTCGCACTGAAGGTTTGCGGCATCGCGAGAGAGGAACATCTCAATGGGTAAGGGCGCGGGCTCCGTTACAGTCGGCTATCGCTACTACATGACGATGCAAATGGGCCTCGGGCGCGGTCCGGTGGACGAGATTCTTGAAATCAAGGTGGGTGACAAGACGGCGTGGCCTGTTCGTGAAGGCGAGACGGCGTTCTACGATACCACGGCGACCGAGGATCGGTTGACATCGATCGATGCACCAAACCTTTTCGGCGGCGACCGGTCCGAAGGCGGTATCCAGGGCTCGCTGACAATCGCCATGGGACTCCCCATCCAGATCTACCCGACATGGTTCAAGAACCTGCTCGGCGGCGACGTGCCGGACTTCCGCGGCGTCGTGACGATGATCTTCGACGGGTTGGTCTGCAGTCTCAACCCATATCCCAAGAAGTGGACCTTCCGGCTGCGCAGGCTGACCAAGGGATGGGACGGCCCTGTCTGGCACCCGGAGCTGGTCGCCATTCCGCTCGTCAGCTCGACCGGCACGATGATCAAGGGAATGAACCCCGCCCACATCCTCTACGAATGCACGACCAATCGCGACTGGGGCCGCGGCTACGACCGGAATCGGATCAATGACGCCGACTGGCTGGCGGTGGCTCAGACCCTCTACAATGAGGGCTTCGGTCTCTGCATGAAGTGGAACCGGAAGAGCGGGGAACTGCAGGACTTCGTCGGCGACGTGTTGCGCCATATCGGCGGCACCATCTACACCGACCGTCAGACGGGCCTGCTCGAACTCAAGTTGCTGCGCAACGACTATGTTGTGTCAGAACTCCCGCTGTTCACGAAGAACAGCGGCCTGCTGAGTGTCGAAGCGCCCGAGTACGGGTCCATGGCGAAGGCCGTTGGCGAGGTCATCGTCAAATACAGAGAGGTTATCGTCAATGAGGACCGGGAAGTCAGGGCGCAGAACCTCGGCGTCATCCAGTCGTCGCAAGGCGTGAACTCCAGTCCTGTCACCTATTCCGGCATCCCTGTTTTCGGGCTCGCGGCTGCCGTGGCGCAGCGCGACCTGAAGGCGGCGTCAACCCAAAATGCGAAGTTCACAGTGCGTCTGGATCGCCGGGCATCCCGCATATACCCCTATGCCGCATTCCGGATTTCCGATCCTGATTCAGGGATCGAGCACGCCATTCTCCGGGCTGGCAAGATCGACTACGGCAAGCTTGAGGATGGGGTGATCACGGTGGAAGCGGTGCTCGACGTGTTCGGACTGCCAAGCACGTCGTTCATTGAGCAGGAACCGTCCGCCTGGCAGAAGCCCGACGCTGCCCCCGCGCCAGCGTCACGCGTCTATGTGCGGGAGGGGACCTACCAGGAACTCGTTCAATCCATGTCGCGGGCCGAACTCGACTATGTTGAGCCGGACGATGGGGCGATCGCCATATTTGCAGGCAGGCCGACACCCATGTGTCTTGGCTATGACATTCTCAGTAAGGCCGGAACCGAAGCCTATGTCCAGAGTGGCGGTGGCACGTTCGCCCCGACTTGCCGGCTGGCCGGAGCTATCGGACACTACGACACCGACGTTGCCTTCGACGGGCTGCTCGACGGTGGCCTCATCGAAATCGGGACGCTGGTCCAGATCGACGACGAGTTGGCGCGCGTCGATGATATCGAGGTCAATGCGGATGGCGCATCCGGCTCGATGACGATCAGTCGCGGCTGCATCGATACCGTGCCGTCCTCGCATGCGGACAACACGTCATGTTTCTTCACCTACAACTCGCTTGGCAATGACAGGCGGGAGTATGTGACCGGTGAAACGGTCACGACCAAAATCCTTCCATTGACATCCGCCGCCGTGCTCGATGCCTCATTGGCGAGCGAGCAGGCCGTGACCATGGCACAGCGGCAATTCCGCCCTTATCCGCCTGGGCGTGTGCGTGTTCTGCATGGCAGCAGTCTCAATACACCAGCTTATGACGGCGCCAGTGTGGTCGGAAACTTCGAGATTTCATGGACGCACCGGAACCGGATTGTTCAAGACGACCAGATCATTTCTCATGAAGACGGTGATGTAACGCCTGAAGATGGTGTCACCTATACCCTCCAGTTCTTTGACTCTGATGACAACCTCATCGTTCAATATACAGGCATCACGGGAAACAGCCGCGTCTTTACTGGGGTCTATTCCTCACTCGTCGGCGACATGACCGTGAGACTCTTTGCCTATCGCAACACGGTTTCGGCGCTCTTCAAGCACGAGTTCCCGCTGACACGGTCCTTTTGACCTTCATTAATCAACAAAATATGGTATACACCAACCGATAGTAGGTCTA
The DNA here is from genome assembly GCF_900231165.1 of Hartmannibacter diazotrophicus. Classification (GTDB taxonomy): domain Bacteria; phylum Pseudomonadota; class Alphaproteobacteria; order Rhizobiales; family Pleomorphomonadaceae; genus Hartmannibacter; species Hartmannibacter diazotrophicus. The sequence goes on along the minus strand of NZ_LT960614.1, from coordinate 809,179 downwards.
ATATCAACCAAATGTTGATTGAAAGGTGTTTTCGTGACCGAGAACAGCGCATTGGTCGTTGGTCGAGGGGAGGTCTATTTCGACCGGTTCCGACCCGGCACGCGCATTGGCGAGGGCGAGCGCTACCTCGGCAACACTCCCGGTTTCGCCATTTCACGATCCGTCGATGCCGTTTCGAGAAAGCGCTCCTTTCGCGGTCAAATCGTCCAGAGGGACAGCCTGGCACAGACTGAGATCGCATCGGCCACGGTCGCGATCGACAACATCGTCACCCCAAATATCGCCATGTGGCTTGCCAGTGCGGACGGCGTTGGCGGTCAAAGTGGGCAAGGTACGGTCACCGAGACGTTCATGGTTCGACCGGGGCGGTTCTATCAGCTCGGCTCGTCGGTCTTTCCGCAGGGTGTGCGTCACGTCAACGGGCCGAACCTGACGTTGTTGCTGAACGGGTCGGCGTTCGACCTCGAAACGAACTTATCAGTGGACCTCACGGACGGAAGGCTCTTTGTGCTCGAAGCCGCGGCGGACATCGTCGACGGGGATGAGATCAGCGCGACATTCGAATGGCGTGACTCTCCGGCCGAAAAAGCTATTGCCAGCGTTACCGAGGTTGTCGGCGCCATGCGCTTCATCTCGAAGAACGCCTACGGCCACGACTACCAGTATTACTTCCCATATGTCGCGGTCACGCCGTCTGGCCAATATGACCTGAAGTCCGATCAGTGGCAACAGATCAATCTCAACGTAGATATCAGGCGCAAATCTCCGTCCGTCGACTCGATCATCTATACAAAGATCGCGGAGTCCGGCCTGACCCTCGATGAAAACTACATCATCGAGCTTGGCGGCGTCGATCTCGACGAGTTCCAGATCGCGGAAGATCTTCTCGACACCATCATCAACACATATATGCCGGGCGCCGACTATGGCGCTCCGCTAACCTACCCGTGACGGAGATTCCATGAGCGCACTTCCACTCGATCAAGGAATCACGCGGTTCAAGGCCAACGAGGACCGCTTCGACGTGTTCGCGAACGGTGACGATACGGCGACCTTCGAGGCTAGTGACGCGTCGTTGGTTCCGTCGATCCGGAAGTTTCTCAAGGACAAAGACGACGAGATCAATACTGCGACTGGCGGCATCCTGGAACAGACGGTCGCAGCGAAGGAAGAAGCTCTCGCCGCGGCGGCCTATGTCAATCTAAATCGTCAGATCATCACGCTTGAAGGATTGGTTGAGAAGAGCGACCCGGCCACGATCACAGCGGATGACTTCATTGCGGCATTGGCAGCAAACCCGGACATCCGGGAAATCAGAACCCGTGGAGGCGAATACACCTTTGACAAGGAGATCAGCTGGTCTGACCGAAGCCTGCTGATCAATGGGGGCAGTGCAGGCGCGACGCGGATCAACTGGACAGGGGTGACGAGCGGTTTTAAGCCGACCTACACCAATGTCAACGTCGACCGTTTTCACCACACAGCCATCGGCGACATCAACCATCATTCCAAAGTGGCGGGTGCGATCGGGAACCTTCTGACATCAAACCTCCTCCCCTATTCGCTGCACAAGTTCTACGATTTCTACAACATGATCTTCACGGTGGAGAATTCGGCCAGCTCCTTCGCGCTGCCGATCAAGATCCACCACGGCCAGGGCGGCCTTGTGTCCAATATCCGGGTCAGCAACCATCGCAGCGGCCGGACGGGCGTTGCGCTCGAATACTCCGGCTTCTGCCTCGACAATCGCCTGGACGGGCTCAACGCCGACTATTGCGATAAAGCCTCTCGGATTGCGCCCTACGAGGTGCAGCTTGTTTCGGTCACAGGTCTGACGGGTGCGATCAATGCCGGTGAGCCGGTGGTCTTTAACAGTGGTGGCAGCCCCGTCGCGACCGGTATCGTCGTGGGTAACGTCTCGTCATCCATCTTTGCCGTGGAAATCTGGACGGGCACAATCGGCGTTGGCAATGCCTGTGTCGGCCCGCTCGGCTCCGGCACCGTCGATGACGTTGATCTGCGCGAATGGGGAGCGGAAGGCTTCAACTATCGCGACATTACCGTAGTCGGGTGTAACTGGGCCATCCGCGCCGAGAACACGCCGCTCGTCGCCAAGCTGATCCTGTCGCTGCGCATTCACGATCTGCACGCGAATGTAATCGAGGGGCCACTCTACCTCGCCTATGTGAAGGGGCTTGTCGGTGACGCACTGGACCTCAACTGTCGCAGCGCCAACAAGGTGCTCATCGACCTAGTATCCTGCCAGCGTGTCAAGCTCGACGGCAGAGGCGGGATGACTGGGGTTGCGGATGGCACTGGCACCGTGCTGCGGGCGTACAACGGACCAAACCCCTATGGGTATGGCGTCGTGCCGAGCGGCCCGATTGATGTTAACATGGAGGTCAACCCGCCCAACGTCGGAACGCTCAAGAACGTATCCACTGACATCGGCACTGTCCGGGACATCAGATTTGGGCCGATAACGCCTCCCGATACCTACACGCCCGGCGTTTCAGCAACGGTCGGCGCTCTCGGCAGCTACACGATCAATACCGCACAGTATCGTGTGCGCGGCAAGCAGGTCTGGCTGAATGTCGACATCACGATCACCGACGCGGGTACTGCGAGCAATCTCCTCGTCATCACCCTGCCGTCGGGTGTCACGCTGAAGACCTATACCCAGATTTTCGGCCGTCTCGTCACGGGGTCCGGCAAGTCGATCTCCGCTTTCAATGCGGCGACGGCGATAACTCTCGCTATCAACGACAATGACGCTGCCGGCGTCATTGCGACCGGCAACCGATTGTCTGTTGCCGGCTGGTTCGAACAGGTGTGATTCGATGCCTATCAAGCATATCCGCACATCGCCACAGCGCGACGAACGGCCGCCCGAGTATCGTGGCTATGGCAAGAGCAGACGGCGTGCCGACACGCCGGCAGTCATCGAGACGGTGACGAGCGAGGCGGAAAAGGGGCTCGTCATGAGCTTCGACCGCGCCGAGGTCGAAATCATGTCGCCGACCTTCGACCGCAACAGCGGCGACAACGTGGCGAACTGGCGCCAGTGGGCCGACGATTACTGGCGCGTTCACGGCGAGCGGATCGGCCTCACCGTGGAAACACAGTCCGTAACGATTGGCGAGACAACGGTCATAAGCCACGCCAAGTTGGCCGACACACCATAAGGTTGATGTCTTGAGACTTGTGATTACCCATTTTCATCGCAACTTTCCGATCGTCTTCCTGTCGCGGATGATCGAATGGGAGCACTCCGTCTCGCTGTTTCTGTTCGGCCTCATGATCTATATCCGGCCAGAGATCATTTCCGAGAGCGAAACGTGCCCAAACTTCATGCGCATCTGGGGCAACCCCATCGGATGGGCAGTTCTCTGCATGAGTGTTGGTGGCCTGCGGTTCATGGTGCTGATCGTCAATGGGCTCTTCAGGCGCTCGCCGCACTTGCGCGCGGTGTGCTCCCTGGTCAGCGGGTTTGTGCTGCTGCAAATCATTCTCGGATTTGTAAGCTCTGGTTATATTTCAACGGCTTTTGCAATCTACCCGACACACTTCTTCTTCGAATGCGTTATATTCGTGATGACCATTCGCTACGCAAAAATCGTTGATCTACAGGCCCGGAATGTTCGACAAGCAACTCAGTCCTGAAGACATCGCCAATATCCTCTTCGCCCTGGTCGCCGTTCTGAGTGGCATCGGCGTCTATGTGCGCACGAAGGGCAGGACAGTTCCAGTCGATGCGGTGGTCGGACCTGCCTTCAATGAGCACGAGTTGGTCCAGCAGCTGCGCCGAATCGCCGATGCCGTGGAGGGGGTTCGCGACGTGCTGGAAGACGCCAATGACGCGGACCGCCAGGAGATGCAGAAGAACGTCGCGCGGCTGGTCAGGCACATGGAGAGCGAGCGAGAAGATCACTGAGGAACAGTTCAAGCGGGCACGGCGGTACGATCGGCTGCTCGCATTCCCTCAGTCTGTCGGTTCTCGCGTAATAGACGACCCCTCTTGCATCCTCGCCGACGATGTGATCGGCATTCGGATGGCGCCGGATCCTGATTTTCACAGGGTTCCTGAACCACGGGTCAAGCAAGATAGCTGTGAGCCCTACAGGCCAGTTCTCCGATGCCGTGGTCTCAACGCTAGCCGTCGACATGGCATCACCCGAGCACATCGGCGTAGCGCGAAGCCGGGCCGAGCACGTCGCTGTAGTCACGTCTTCTCGACGCCAAGCCGAAGCGCCGACGGATGAAGGCGCTGTAGCCGGGGTCCATTTCGATCAGCACGGCGCGTACCCCTTCCTCGATCGCGGCCTGGCCTGTCGTGCCGCTGCCGGCAAACATGTCGAGCACCGTCCCGCCTGGCGGCGTGATGTGGCGGATCAGATAGCGCAGCAGCTTGATCGGCTTGACGGTCGGATGGTCCGTTCCGGCCCGATCCTTCTTGCCGGCCTTCGGGTTGCAGATAAGCGGGTCCGTATCGAGCGGGAAATGATGGAAGAAGCGCGCGGCCGAGCCGCTGTCATTGAAGAAGGTGCCCGGAACGCGCCCATTGAATTTTCCATAAATGTCTTTGGTCACCGATGACGGCTCAGTTCCCTTAACCGGTGCCGAGGCCCCCGCTTCGCGCGGGAACATAGCAACGACTTCAGGCGACCCATCGAGAAGAAGGTTTGACGGGTAGCGTCCACCGGGCACACGACACCCGTCGATGTTTACAGCGCCCACGCCGTGCCTGAGGAGGTTGGCTGCCCCGTTCTTGGTATCGAATGGCTTCTGGCCGAGGAAGATGGGTTCAAGGGCAGGCTTCTGGGCCTGTGTCCCGTAGGCATAGCCCGACCACTCGACCGCCTCGTCCGTCGCGGGCTCGTAAATGCCCGGCTGGTAGGTCCGCCCGTTGTTCTTCTCCCATGACCCGGTAGCGACCTGGTCGGCGCCAGGGATCATCCGCTTGACCGGGTTGCCGCTCGGAACGACGGACCCTTTCTTGCCGAGATGCTTGTCGATCGCCTTGTCGGCCGCGTGCGCCTTCGGGAACCCTTGGAAATAGACCCACGCGTGCATCGGATGCATGATAAATCCGGCCATCTCCATGGCGCAGGCCTGCCAGTGGCCGGTGCGGGCGCCCGAGAAGGCGAAGACATAGCCGCCCGGCAACAGAACCTCAAAGACGAGGCGCCAGAACTCGGGGTCGCGTTCGATTCCAGTGCCGTCCCACTTCATTCCGAGGAAGCCTTTCGATATACGGCCGAAACTGCCGTCGTTCTTCTCGCTGCGGGCCGGCGCGGCGCCGTCCTTCCCGAAACGCTTCTCGATGCTGGTCAGACCATAAGGTGGGTCGCAGACGACCGAATGAACGCGCTCGCCGCGGTCGATCATCTGGCAAAGGATTTTACGGCTGTCGCCTTCATGGAGCGTGATCATCAGATAGTGTCTTCGAACCTCGATTTGCGGGCGGCGGGGGCTGACTTGGGGTGTGGCGCGACGACTTCGTTCCGGATGAACTCGTGCCGAAATGTCTCACGCAGGAAGGCATAGAGCTGCAGAGATGGGGGATCATTGGGGTGTAATCTCTGGCTGCAGTTGAAGGCGTTCGACGTACCTTCCCGCCGCAGCGAAATCGTCGCCTTGCCGCTTTTCCAACGCCAAAAGGTGAGCCCATCAAAACGGCCTGACTGCAACATGGCATTGAGTAGAGTTGAGACAGCGCGGTCGGCGTCGCCACGGCATGCGAGTTCGAAGAAGTCTGCCGGCGTGACTTCTTCGACAAGCCCGTCTGTTGGCGGGTCTTCGCCGTCGCGCAGGGCGAACAGACAGTCGCTTTCCGGGTGAGCGAAGAACCGGGTCATTCGGATGGGCCAAACAGCAGGAGTGTCTTGTTTTCATCCGGCAATGACAGGCTGTCCTTGACCACGCGCGGGTCGACAAGTTTACCGAACTTGTTCCGCGCTAACGGCCCTTCCCACGGTAGATTGTCCAAGCGATAGTTCGGGTCACTGGTCGACCCGTCCGCATAGAGCCTGATGAAACATCCCCCTTCCTTGGCGAAGATATAGCCATCGCGCGTATAGACGGGCACCTGCTTATAGCGCCCCTTGCGAACGATGGTGGCACACTCACCCTCAACTTGCTGAAACATTCCCATGGCTCACCCCAACACATCTGAATAGCGGCCACGTGCCGCCTTTTTGGGTTTCGGTTGTGACAACTTCCGGCCATCCCGAAGGGCCTTCGTGATGGCGTCGCAGATATCGGGAGCGCGACCGATGGCGTAAACGGGATCGTCCGTTCCGCGGTAAACGGCCTCGAACTGGCCTCCCCTGAACGCGATGCTCAGGTGACTGATGTTGCCGGCACGCGCCTCGCGGCGCAGGAGGGTTTCGAGTTCGTTCATCCGAGCACGTCCGAGTGATCCTTTTTCAGGGCGTTCGTGATCGCCTGCGTCGGCGTCCTGCCCTGCCCGCGCAGAACATAACCGGTCTGCCCGCCTGCTCTCCTGAGCACCCAGTCACCTCCCCGCTTGCGGAGCGTGCAGCGCCAGTGGTTGTCATCGCCGAAGACCAGGTAGTGGACGAGCAAGCCCCTGCTCTCGACATCGGCAAGGGCCTGCTCAAAGGTCACAGCGCGCGGCCCGCCACGCCATGGCGTGGCCCCTACCGATGGGCGTGATCACCAAGAGGCCGGTCCGGTTGCCGCTGTATTTCTGCTGCCAGATGGCGTGCCCGCTTTCCACCAGGGCGCAGGCGGAGCCGTCCGACGTGGACTTGATCACGCCCTTGTCACCGTTCCGGTTCAACTCTCCGAGCAGCGCGGTCTGCGGCTTTGTCATTCGGATGGTCATCAGATATCGTCCTCTTCCTGGGGGAGCATGCCGAGCGCCTGCAGATAGAGTTGGAGGATAGTCTCCTCTTCCTCCCGTTCGGCCGGGTCCTTCTTTCTGAGAGCGACCGCCTTCTTGAGGATCTTGGTGTCGAAGCCGTTGCCCTTAGCTTCGGCGTAGACCTCCTTAATATCGTCGGCGATCACCTTCTTTTCCTCTTCCAGGCGCTCGATGCGTTCCACGAACGCCTTGAGTTGCCCGGCAGCGACGCCACCGGCCTGGCTGTTATGACCAACTTTCGGTGCCATAGTTCACCTTTTTGTTGAATTTGAACCCGTTACATCTCGTCGCCGTCCGAGGGCAGACGCTCATCGATATCGAGCATGGCGCAGAACTCGCGATACCGAGCGATGTCCATGCGCAGATAGACGGCGCTCTCGTCGTCACCGGTATCGACCGACGAGTTGGCGAGCAGGAACGTGGCTACCTTGCCCGGCCCCTTCGGCTTGCGGTCAGTCGTCTCGACGTGCTTGGCCGTGGCTCGGGCCTTGCCGGCAGCCTTAGCCGTCTCGACCGCCTTGTTCAGCGTCTCGGCCGTGGCGGTCATGTCGCCCTTGTTGGCCTTCATCACGGAAACGGCCAGTGTCGCGGCAACCTCGCCCTTGTCGACGAGGTCGGTCACCTGGGACGGCGCGGCCTGAAGCTGGAGCAACGAGACGACATATTGGCGGTTGAGCCCCGCCTTGCTGGCAATCTCGCTCTCGGTCCAGCCAAAGTCGATCAGACGCTTGAAGACGCGAGCCATCTCGATCGGCAGAAGCGGCTCGCCGCTGTTGCGCACCACCATCGAGAAAACGCGGTCGGCTTCTGACGAGAAACGTCCTTCGGTCTGCACCGGGATGGAGCGGATTTCGGCGCCCCGCTCCATCGCAAGCCGAGTCGCCAACAACCGGCGATGACCGTCCGTGACGAACGCCTTGCCGTCCTCCCAACAGACGGTCAGCGCCTGCTTGACGCCGACCTCGGCAATCGAGAGTGCAAGGGAGTCGAGCGACGCCCTGGCCTCCACTGTGTCAAGGTTACGGCAGTTCCAGCCGTCCTTGATATGAAGATCTGCCGGGTCCATCTGATAGAAATCAGACCGTCCGACCGCGACATCCTTGATGCCGCCCTGCTTCGCCATCGGGCTTCTCCTGTGAATTCAAGATTTGGTTGAATAACGGAAGGCGCGCAAGCGCGGTTGCCAGTCACTCCCGATCTCGCCGCGCCACGATCGATAATAAGCAGGGGCGGACTGCTGAATTCGCGCCTTGGCATCCCTTGCGAGATCAACGCCGAGGAATGCCCCGGCTCCGAAAAAGATGCCGATCAGGAAAGACCAGACGACGACAGAAACAGTGATGGCCAAACCACTTTTCGGCTCGCCGATCTGCAGTCCCTGAATGCGAACGGTCATCCGAACACCATACAGCCAGACACGATCCAGAAGACCGCGCAGCCGGCAATCACCGCAAGGCGGATACCCCAGACGACGACACTACCGAGCGTGTCGCTATGCGCTTTAATGCCGCTGGACATGACCGCGTCCCTCCAAATCAGTTAGTCAACATTTAGTTGATTATCTGAACGTGGTCAACAAAAAAGGGATTAAGGCAATCTTGATTTAGCAGTCGCGGCCGGTAGCCCGCATGATGCGGCAATGCTCGGCGAGGACTGCGGCGTCATTTGCGACTCTGGCAATCGCGCGATCGTCCGAGTGGACGCGCCACGCGAAGGCGCCGACGCCGACAACGATGACGGCCAGAAGGCCGACAACGGCAAAGCGAAACTGCTGCTCGGTCATGATGCGTCCTCGAATGCAAGGCCGCATCATAGCCGGTCATCACGGATTGTCGAGTTGGGAGGCTCCGCGTTCCCGCAACTCGACAGCGTGGATCGCGCGCCGAACAACAGCAATGCTGTCCATTACCTCGGCGATTTCGGATTCCGCGATGCGTCTTCGATGCCGCAGAATCTGAAGCTCACCGCGCAGTGTGTGCAGGCGACGCTCCAGCTGCTTTTTCTCAACACTGTTCATCAGAAGCACGTCCGACTCCCGGTAGAAGCGGAAGGCCGCTTCCGACTTGCCAGTTCTGAAAGGCCGGCTCCATGCGGCTCCCATCTTACGGGAGAGAACATCCCAATAGCGCTGGTATTCCCGGAGTAATGTCATGTAGCTGGTCTGATAGGGTTTCGGGGTCCAAGGCGGGATGCTGTTATCGATACGATATGGTGGGTGCTCCTGCTCGAAGTAGCAGTGCACCGGCTCGACCCGGTGAATGTCCTCCAGCATCAGTGCCATCTCTCCGCGCGGCATTTTAACTGCAGGCAATGCGATCTGCGTCATTTTCGTCAGGCCTCGGCTGAATGAAGATCGGGTCAGCGTAGTCAATAAAAAGTTGACTATCAACTGTTTATTCAGCTTTTGCTTGATTTTCTCGACACCAGAGTTCATCAATCAACAAATCATTGTTATCCGGTGAGCGCGATGGCTGTTGAGACGGACTATATCGAACTGCCTGCAGGCGAGTACACGCACATCAGTGATGGACCGAGCGTCTATATCGAGCTGGCGCAGCAGGGCAGCGTCAGGCTTGCGATTGCCGCATCACAGCCAGCCGCCGACACCGACAAGTACATCACCATGAGCACCCTGAAACCGGCTGCCGAGTTCACCGATCTCGACAACAAGGTCTATCTCATGCCGGTCGGAAACCAGGCCAGCGCCGTTCGGGCGATCCGCTAACCGCATATCCTGACGACAGGGGGCAGCATTGAACCAGGTCATCCGATTCCGTGGAAAGAGCCGGGCTGTCGAGAATGCGTTTGATGCGGCTGCAATCGATACGCCGGTCGATGTTTTGGCTCAGGATTCGGCGGGAACGGCCGGTCCATCTGCGCTCGACAAATTCCTGAAGGCAGCGATACAGGCGTTCGCGGCAACATCCATTGCTTCGGGCGTCATTGTTCCGTCCCTTGCGATGGGTGTCGATGCGAATGGCATTGCCGGCGCCTATTATGCAAACAGGCTTGAGCGGCACGTCGAAAACTATCGCTACGCCTCGGACCCGGCCGGTGACGACACACTGATGTGCGACCGGGCTCATCAGGCCTCGAAGCAGTATGGCTACAAGATCAAGTACGATCAGAAGCTCTACCGCGTCAGCAACGTCAAGATTTACACGAAGATGTGTGCCGAGGGCGTCTCGTCGTCGAGATCGACGGGCACCCGGTTCATGCAGATCACGGGTGAGACTGGGCCTGTCCTGACGATGGACACCGGACCGGTCATCAATGTCGATTTTCAGGGTTTTGCCTTCGACGCCAATTTGGCGAACGGTCCGCAGTTCGGCGGTATGCTCAAAGCGGTGCCACAGGGCGCACCGGACAACAACGGTGGCCTCTGGTACTCGGCCCTGCGCGATATCCAGTTCTATGGGTTCCGCTGCGGTCTCTGGCTGCGAGCCGGCTCCGATTATCTCACGCCGCACCAGTTCAACGAGTTCAGCCATATCCACATCTTCCGGATCGGCGACGACACGGAAAACAATCTGTCCAGTTCGCTGGTGCTGACCGGTCAGTTCGGCCAGACGCGGTTTACCAATTGCCAGTTCGACGGCACCAACGGCACCCGCTTCGGCACCAACGTCCAAATTCGTCCCGAACTCGTCAACGACGAGGCCAACTTCTGCTACCATGACTGGTCCGGAGCAAACCCGACGGAGATAGCTAGCGCCCTCACGCCTGGTGACGTGCATTTCTTGCCCGGCACGGCGGCGCAGAACGGGAAGCGCGCATTCCTGATTTACCGGTCAGGGACGATCCACATCGGCGCCTGGACCGAAAACGTCGATATCAGCTACGACTATCGCAACGCATCACGCGGCAACACGATCGCGGACGCGCTCTGCACCAATGGTGCCAAGGACTGGGCGATCAACCTCGATACCGGTTGCACGCTGCATATCAATGGCATGACGGTCGCTGGCGAACTCGGGACGCTGATCAAGGGTGTGGCGTCCAACCAGTGCCTGACGGGTCAGCATACGATCCGCGTCATCAGCGATATGCAGGGCAAGACGTCCAACCTGACGCGGCAGAAGGGGACAGGAGCCAATCCCGGAACGCTGTCGATAGACGGCAACACCTGGCTTGCTGTCGTCACCAGCACGACCCCGATCTCCTATATCGAGAGCTGGCACACCTGGAACGTCGACCTATGTATCCGCGCCTATGACGGCGACGTGTCTTTCACGACGGGCGGCAATATCGCGATGCCGCTCGATGCCAACGGCTCGACATCGCAGACGCTTCTCGTTCTTCACAAGGGCGAGTGCATGATCATCGCCCGCGACGACTTCGGCGGGCACGTCTTCCGGATCAAGTCAATCATCAGGATCCCGAGGTTCGCGTCGGCGATGCCAACGTCGGGCCAGTATGCCCGTGGCGAGTTCGTCCACAACTCGGTGATGACCGTCGACGCCAATGGCCGCTATCTCAAGGGGTGGTATCGCGTCACCAATACAGACGCCACCGCATCCAACCACGCCGTCATGACCGACTGGCGTCCCGAATTTGCCTACGCCTCGCCGAAGACCATCGGCCAGGTCACTGGTGCAAGCGGAACGCCGGGTGTCGGCCAGATCGCTTTCTCGTGGACAGCGCCGAACGACGCGCACTACGGCGGCACCAAGATCTACACCAACACCGTCAACGACTTCGGAACGGCAACGCTTCGGGCGACCGAGACAGGCACCTTCAATGCGGCGGACAGCCGGACCGTCACGGGGCTTGCGGCAGGCTCGACCTATGCATGGCTCGTTGCCACCAGCTACGACGGAACCGCCAACAGCACCGAGTTGGCTCTCGGCCCCTACACCGTGACGTAAGGGCTTGCCGATGCGAACGAGCTTTCTCACCACCTTGCCGAAAGACATCGAGATCGGCCGGGATTTCAAAGGGAACCAGGTCTTCGAGAAGATCAGGATTCCTCATAGGTTCGAGCCGGGTGATCATGTCCGGTGCGGGCCGTATGAAATCGATGACGGCGAGATCCGCGACCGGGAGTGGATGAATGCTCCCGGTCGCGCCGCATACCCGCATTATTCGGTCTGGTGGACCGATAAATACGGCAAGTGGAATGGCTTGTGGCTCGCTGAAAACGATTTCGAGTTGCTGCACTATGTTCGGCGCGAGGCCGAGATCGTGCACACAGTCATCAGACCTGCGCAGACACAACCTCAACCGCGGCGAGCCATGAAGCCGATTGTCCCGCTGACAAAGCGCCAGAAGCGCCGCGCGAGTGGAAAAATGAGAGGGACCGGCAATGGCCGATGACGACGAAATCCCGGAATACGACAGAACCATCGAGGCGGTGGATACACTGGTCAGGCCGGTGCGCACCTTCGAACTGAAGTATCCGATCAATGGACCGGACGTGTATGCGGTGCCGTCCATGGGGGTCACCGATGGCCGACTGACCGGCTACGCCAACGGACCGAACGAGCCGAAATATCTGGTCGAATACACCGACACCCTCGGCATGACGTCCGAAAGCTGGATCGGCGAGGACCGGATCGAGCCAATCGTCCAGTAATTCAACCAATTCTTGAGGAATCAACCGATGAGGTTTGTTGGCTGGATCAGGGCTCGCATCGTCGACGACTGGAAGTTCGTCGTCACGCGATCCTTCTCGTTCTGGATCAACGCAGCCAGTGCGGTTGCGAGCGGCATGATGTGGGGTTTTACCCCCTACGGCGAATACTGGTGGCCGGTCGGCGTCATCTGCTCTGCCGCGGCTCTCGGGCGCCTCATCAAACAGGAGCGCAAGGCCGATGCCAATCCATAAGATCGTCGCCACCGTTCGCGCTCGCAACGCCATTGCCGCGTTCATGGTCGCGCTCGCAGCAGGCTCCTACGGCTTCTACGATAGCCGGGACAAAACCGTCGAGATCAACGGCCAGAAGGTCGATGTTCCTGTCGTCATGGCCGCCGAGCTGATCGTCAAGAACTGGGAGGGCCTTGTGCTGACGGCCCACTGGGATCGCTACGGCAAGGTCTGGGACATATGCTATGGGGCAACCCGTATCAACGGGAAGCCCGTCCGTCCGGGAATGACGCTCACCGTCGAGCAGTGCCAGGCCGAGCTGATGGTTCAACTGCAGAACGACTACTATGAGCCGATCGTCGCCTGCGCCCCTCCCCTCAAGGAAGCCCCGGACAGCGTGCAAGCCTCGATGACGAGCGGCGCCTACAATTTCGGTGTCGGCTCCCAGGCGAGAAAGCGTGGATGGTGCGGCTGGTCCATGTCACGCGCGATCCGCAATCGCGACTGGCGTGGGGCCTGTGAGGCGCAGACCAACATCAACTCGGCAGGTGGTGTCCGCCTCGACGGTCTCGTGAACCGGCGCGAGATGGGTGACAAATATCGCCTCGGCGAGGCCGAACTCTGCGTGTCGGGGCTCAAGGGATGAGTGCGGTCAGGACGCACCCCATAAGGGCGCAACTCGTCGACAAGTTATTTCACGATTACGCGCCTGCCGGCGCAATCAAGTTCTACGTGTCGAAGGATCACGACCCTGCCGGCTTCAACTTCCGCTGCCCGTGCGGCTGTGAAGCGATCGGCGGCGTCAAGGTTGCCGGGGAAGGCGCCTGGCGCTGGAACGGTTCCTACCAGCGACCGACGGTCGACCCATCCGTCATGCTCTCGGTCCCGGACGGCAAGGGTGGCACCGTCGAGCACTGGCATGGCTGGCTCAAGGACGGGGTGTGGACATCGTGTTGAACAGGATCCTCGGCAACCCCTATGTGCTCGGCGGCGTCGCGCTCCTGTTCCTGAGCCTGCTCGCGACAACGCTCTACTACCGGGGCAACTCGATCGCCGCCGAAGCCGAGAGCGCGAGGCTTACCGAACAGAATCGGTCCCTTATCGCCACCAATGCGCAGAACGCGCGCAACGTTGAGCGCCTGCTCGACCAGGCGGACATCAGCAACAAGCTGCAGGCGGAGTTGGCCGAGAAGCTGAAAGAGGTTGCCGCGGCAACCGAAGACGCCCGTAGGACTATCAAGGAGATCAGGTCCAATGATCCGAAGGCTGATGAGTATCTTGGCACTGACATCCCTGACAGCCTGCTCTCTGTGGTCAACCGCCCCGCCCGTCATTGAAACGAGGCTGGTGCCGCTGACGCCACCGGATTCGATGCTGGTTGTGCCGGCCGAGCCCGTGCGGGACGCGAAGAATACGGGCGGCCTTCTGGACCAGCTCGACGGCTACAAGGGCGCCTATGGGGCTTGCGTGACGAGCATGGAGCAGATCGCCGAATGGAAACGCTCGACGCTCGCGACGATCCCGCCCGAGATGACGCTTCAGGTGCCCGAGTGAGGCTTCACTCGGACACACTTATCTACGATCATCTCTTTGATGTCTGTCGCGTGCTCAATTCCAACTGACTTGCCAATGGCGCTGAAACGCCTCATCTCGTCGGTCTCGCTGCGAATCGAGCCGTAAGGAAGCGGGGATCCGGACAAACAGAGCTTTATCGCGTTAAGGTCGCCCTCGGCCAGTTCACAGCGAGGCTGTGACTCCGGATCGTCGGAATTGATCGTGCTGCGGACGATCTGGATGATGTAGAAGGCGGTTGTGATCCGCTCCCCGGCATCCCGCTCATCCTGCGTCGTCTGCTCGTCCCGCTCGCGCAGGAAGTCGCCGATACGGTCCAGAAGGCCGCTGGTGTTTGCCTTGGAGAGATCGAGGCGCGACAGGATTTCCCCGCGAGCCAGAGCTATTGTCGCTTCGTCCGACATGTTGGTCACCTTCCGATTTTTGGGGCTTGTGCCGAGCAGACTCGTGCTTCAGAACACGGGCAAATTCAGTTCGATTTTTCGGGCAATCTGATAGGCTTTGGAGTTGGCGGCCAACGCTTTGAAGGCAGCAGGTTTGCGTGTTGTCGCCACTTCCAATGCGCGCACCAAGGCTTTCCCGTCGTCTTTGCTCAAAACAATGACGGTGTCCCCCTTGCCGTCTTCATCAGAGAAAATCTTCATCTCATCACCTTCCGGTCTGGATGCTGCTGTGGAGCGCCGAGAAGGCGCCGACGAATACCAAAGCCATGCCGCTCGCGCACAAGACGGTCATGCGGTACTGCCAAATGGCCTGGCACAAGAAAATGTTGGGGGCGAAGATCATGTCCCCTTCTCCGAAGCCCGCATCTTGTTCGAGACCACGCGCAGCTGCTCGCAGACCGTCCGGAGGTCTTCCGGGACGTACTTGAGTTCGGGGATACCCGCGGCAACGAGCGCAACTTTTCTGGCGCGGTCCAGGATAACGGATATCGCAGCGCTGAGGGTTTCGCACAAAGCCGGATCGTAGTGGACACCGGGAATTGGCTTTGCGAGGTCCATCTCGACCCCGAGATTGCGGTTGACTGCGTCCTGCAGGTCGACAATGAGTCTTGCCGCCAAGAGGGTCAACCTGATCTCGTCGGACACGTCCAGCAACTGTCGGCACCGCTCATTGACGTGTCGGAACTTCATCGGTTCTGACAGTTCAACCGTTTGGCCCATCTTGAGGGCGAGCGAAATTGCGGGATCGACCGCTACATCGGCCCGTTCGCCAAGTATAGGCGACACTTTTGGTCCCCATTCATACATGGAGGGGTGGTCGTCCTCGCTGTCACCAAAATTCTGTACAGCGAGGACGACTCGAGAACCGTCCCATCCGATCACGGTGACACGCCTGACGCTCCATTGATCGTTCTTGACGTGTTTGGAACGACTCCAGTAGAGCCCGGCTTCCGTTGGCATCTTGTCATCAGCCATCACCACGTCCTCGGCGTTTGGACAAAGACCCACCCATCGCATGCTGTGGCTGAGGGGGTCGGCTCGCGCTCAAATTCGTAGGCCTCGGCGATCTGCAAGGCCCGTTCGAATACCTTAATCTTGGCTTTGGTCGACTCGATCTCGGCATCGGCGTCGCGCTGGATCTTGGCGAAACGCTGCGCGATCGGGTCGTTCGGCAGCGAGGTTCTGAACCTGCCGGCCATCCGGGCAGCGTTCACCTTGGCAGCCGTCAATTTTTTGATGTTGCTCCGCGCCGTCTGAATCGTGTCACTGATCGAGTTGCGGGCAAGCCCGACAATATCGAGCCTTTCCGGCTTGTCCGACGACATCATGGCCTTCCCGACCTCGGCCCAGACGATACCCTCTGCCGCCTCATCCAGGCCGTCATGCGGGGTGTGGCCGGTGGCGTCGTAGAGCAGACGGGTTTCGGGGTCACCAAGAACGCGAGCGGCTTCTTCCACAGCCTGGAAAGCTTCCTTGCTGCCACCCGCCACATCTGGATGGGTCGCTCTCGCAAGGCGCCGTTTTGCCTTTTGAATGTCCTCGGTCGTCGCATCTCGCGAGATGCCGAGAACGTCATATAAGTTTCGCAAGGCTCTCTCCCGACGAATAGGGTGCGCCGATAATCAACCGACATACCCTATTAGTCAACATTTTGTTGATTTATCCGGCCGTCAAATCGGGGGATTTGACGTTACCGACCGTCTTCCACGATCAGCATATCGGCCATTTGCACCTTCAGGGCTGTCCGAGCCTCGGCGATCGTCATATCGCCATTGCCAATGCAATCTTCAATTTCGGCAAGTGATTCAATCATTTGCTTTAGCTCGGTCAGTTGTTTTTGCTTTTCTTCGCTCAGAGTCATCGAGTAGCCTCCGTTGACCTGTCCTTATTCAACCTTTTATTTGGACTTGTCAACTAAATGTTGATTGATGGATGGCCCATAGGTTGCAGCCGTTCAACCACGCGTCGGCGTGCCCGGAATCCATTGACCTTATATTTCTGGAGATGTCCGTAGTTCTGCGAAGGATTTCAAATTCGCAGGAAAAGAAGCAAGATGATTATATCCAAAGTAATACGCAGCATCGAACACACTCACTGAACTATGAAACTGACGCTTAACGATTTTAATTTATGTACATCTATAGATGGTGGTCAAATACAATTATGGGGGTTATGCATACCCCCATTTCAATCTTGGAGATTAGACTCGTGCCCTGGGTAATCCTTGTGTCGGCATCCGAAATGGTGCGACAGGCATTCCGGGCTGCCGCGGCAGCGCTCTTCCAGGGGTCGCGCTTCCTCGCAATAAGCTTCACACGGTGTCTCATGGCTATGGTCGCCCTCTTGCAGCCGAAGGAGGTCATCCTGCATGACCCGGACGAATCCGATATGGAGTTCTGGGAGCGAGCGCGTGACAGCGGACTGGTCGGTAAGCTGGTCGTGCTCGAAAAAGAGCAGTCGGACGATGTGAGTGCCCTCTACCGGGACACGACATTGACGCCGCGCGAGAATGACATCGCCGAACTGGCGGCCAGGCGCAGGCGCAATAAGCAGATCGCGGCCGATCTGGGCATCAATCCGGACACCGCCAAGAAGATGCGATCACGACCGCAAGTGCAGGCGGCAATCCATAAGGTGCGGCCGATTTTCGATCAGCTGGACAAACAGTGATAGCGTCAAGACGCGTTGGGATCGTTCAGCACTTGGCCAGCAAAATAGGGGGCTTCGAGCGGGCAGTCGTTCACCAGGTCCCATCCAAGTTGGTCGTCATCCCGGATGCGCTCAAGGGCCTGCCGCAATCGCTTGATCTCCTCATCCTGACGGATGATTTCTTGCGCCGCCTCTCCGAGAATTGCCGGTGCACCGGGAGCGCGGCTTGCCGAACTCAACTTCTTAACGATTGACATCGGCATTCCTATCTGGCCTGCGCCGCTTGGTTCGGCCTGCCGTCATGCAAGGTAAGGCCCTTGCCGACCCCGTTGCGATCAAGCTTGAGTTCGAAGCCTTTCTTAAAGGCTCGATCGCTCAATTCTCTCAAACTCATCCGCTCCAGTTGGGTTTCGGAAACTCCAAGCGCCTCGGCAAGACCGAGATGGTAGAACATCACCTTGCTCCTATCTGGACTACTCGCCGACCGTATCGGGCGAGCGGTTCTCGACATCCCATTCCTGCTGCCAGGCATAATAGGCCGAGCGGCTGATCTTCGGCCCAGGCAAACCCTTGAGCGCCTTCCAGATCGCGTTGCCGCGCTCGCCGGTCGCCAACATCTCCACAGCCTTGGCGATCCGCTCGTCCGTCATCGCTCGCGGCCGGCCGCCGTGTTCACCGCGCTCTTTCGCCCGCTCGATGCCCGCCTTCGTGCGCTCGCGGATCAGGTCGCGCTCCAGCTCGGCGAACACGGCAAGCAATCGCACCATCGCCTTGCCCATCGGGCCTTTGGTGTCGATCCGCTCCGTCAGACTGACGAACTCGATCCCGCGATCGGTCAGCAGTTCCAGCGTCTCAAGTATGCCGCCGAGGGTGCGCCCGAGACGGTCGAGCTTCCAGACCACAAACTCGGTCTTTTCGACCTGGCAGACCCGAACCGCCTTGATGAATTCCGGGCGCTGCATCGTGCCGCCGCTCGCCTTGTCGACGAAGATCAACGCCTCCGGGACACCATAGGCCTTGAGCGCCGCGATCTGCATGTCCGGGTTCTGCTCGCTCGTCGAAACGCGGGCGTATCCGACCTTCCTGTTTGGCGGGTTTTCGGATTCGGATGCCACTTTCTTACATGCCCTCGCATTTTTCGCGATGGCAATATGGACTAGTTATCTGGACATTACAACGCGACGCGCCTATAGTCCAGAAACATAATCCAGAAACATAGGCGACCAGCATGACCGGACAGCCGACAGACGCCGACATTCTTGCGGCGATCAAGCATCACAATCCGAATGGAACGATGACCTATGTCATCGCGAATGTGCTGCGCCCAAAGTTTAAGGACGTGAAGACAGCTTACGTTCGCTATCGGCTCAAAGCTCTCGAACGCGACGGGGCGGTGCGCCGAACGCAGACCAGCTACATGACCCAGCTTTGCTGGGCTTTGGACCAATCCTGAAACCGACCGGAGGCCGAAATGAACGGAGCCGAAAGCATCGCCGCCGAGCGCCAGCGGCAGATCAACGAGGAAGGCTGGACGCCGGAGCATGACGACGAGCACACAAAGGGTGAAATAGCCAAGGCAGCAGCTTGCTATGCTTGGGCTAGTGCGACTTCCACCACGTTTCGCGAGATTGGCGAGTGGTGGGATGGCGTAGTGCTGCGTCGCCTTTGGCCATGGGATCGTACGTGGTGGAAGCCGACCGATCGCCGCCGCGATCTGGTTAAGGCCGGCGCGCTCATTGCCGCCGAGATCGACCGCGCCGCCGCGCTTGCGAACGAGCCCAACAACTGACGCCAAGAGGGTATGTCGTGAAAAATCCTAACCTATTTTCGGGAGCAGGCGTTGATTGCAATCGCGTTAAGATCGGAGGACGAACCGACCTTCTCGGCGATCCGAACATCAAGCCGGAAAAGCCTCATACGATCATCGGTTTTCCAGGCGGCGACGTCGAGATAGCCAGAACATCGGACGGGAATTATTGGGTGCATGTCGCGGTGCGCCATCCCGTCGACGATCCCTTGGCCGACCGCGGAAAGATCATCGGTGCCAGGATCGATTTCGACGGCCGCTATGGTGATGAGGCCAACCGAGTTCTGCGTAAAGAGGTGGCCGCTGGAGACGTGACGCACATCGCATTCCTCGTCGCACAGGCGCAATCCTAAAACTGACCGGAGCCCAAACGAATCTCCGGTCGATCGAAATTGCCAAAATTTCCTCTCGATCAAAAATCAATCCAGAGCGCCAAAGTAAGCGAGCGCCAGGTGGCCGGCCCGTCACCTGGTGGATCGGCGGCACGGCAGAAATCTCTTGCAGGCCTGGCGGGCTCGCGCTCGAGTGATCGTAAGAACTCTGATCGTCAGTCTCCCTGATCATTACGGACACGAAACGAAATTCCCGGTTGACGCCATAGGGCGACCAGGCCGAAATGCGATAGGAATGGAGTCCACGCGGTCCGCCGACCAGGTCAGACGCCAACGGCATGCAAGGGGATTTCAGAATGTGCGGTCGAGGTCCGATCCGCGTCTAGTCGGGGCGCCCCTCGCGGCACGGGCGAGGCAAACAAAAAGGCCTCCGGATTGCTCCGAAGGCCTTTAGACGTGCTCCCGAAAATCTGCCGTTAGCGGCGCGCCAACCCCGCCGCAATGATGGCAACCGCGATCACGGCAAGCTTGCCGGCCGATCCGCTTTGCCATGCCGTCAAGGCACCGAATCCCGCCGCGCCGACTAGCGCGAGGATGACGCCCAATAGCGCGGCCTCGCTCTTGCCCATAGCCGCCCATGGGGCGCGGGGCGTGTCCGCCTGATCAATCGGCGCGGGCATGGGGCGCTCGCCCTCCTCAAGGGCACCTAGTGGGCAATCCGGCATATCGATTGGGACGGCGCCCGCATCAACCGGCCGGCCGGCTTGATCCAACGTGCGGACCCGCGCCGTGCCAATCGGCAATTCCCGGCTATGCTCAATCCGCGTCGCCAGCTGCGCGCGGATGGTGTCGGGTATGTCGTCGGCGGATTGCGAGGCAAAGACAACGCCAACGCCCTTGGACCTGATCAGCCTTGCCATTTGCGCCAGCTTGTCGACCAGGGCGCGCGGCGCGTCCTCAAAAAGCAAATGCGCTTCGTCGAAAATGAAAACCAGGCGGGGCGCGTCCAGGTCGCCGACTTCCGGCAACCGTTCGTAAAGGTCCGACAACAGCCAGAACAGGAAAGCCGCATAGGTGCGCGGGGATTGAATCAGCCGATCCGCCGTGAGGACGGAAACGCGAGGCGCCAATAGGTCCGCCACGTCGAAACAGGGTGCGCGGAACAGTGAAGCCGCGCCGTCAGTCTCAAGCGCCGTGACGGTCCGCTGCAGAATGCCGATTGTGCCGCGCGACACGTGGCCGAAGTCGGAGTCCCTCAATCCAGCTGTTGTGCCCATGGTCCGAAGAACGGCGCGCAAGTCGCTCAACGTTTCAAGGGGCGCGCCGATGGCGCCCGCGACCTGAAACACGATTGCCAACGCGTCGGACTGGATAGGCGACAAGCCGCAAATGCGGGCAAGCGCTGGCGCTCCGAAACTGGCAACAGGAACGGCAACCGCGTCGCCCTTCCCCTGCCCGAACGGATCCAGAAAGCGCACCATGCATGAACGGGCAAGCGCTGACAGGTCGCCCTTGATATCGGCCGTAAAAACGGGAATGCCTTGCCGTGCGCATTGCTCGGCAAGCCGCATTAACGAAACCGTCTTCCCCGTTCCCGTGGCGCCCGTGATCAGGCAATGCCGGTTTAGGTATCGCGTCGGAATTCCGGCTTTGCCGGATAATGAGATTTGCTCTTGCATAACGACTCCGATGGATTCGCCGCAACGGGCGCACTAGACCGCGCGCCCGTTCAAGGGAAGTCATCAGGACTCGAGATATGCCAGAATCGCGCCTTGCGTTTCCTTCGGCAGGTCCGACCAGGCGACGCGCCGACGGCGGTTTTTCTCGCGATAGGCGCGCGCCTCATGCGGTTTCAGGAAGAAATGACACCCTTGGCAACCGCCCTTGTCAAAGTCCAAGCCCGTGATTTCCGAGTCCGTCCGATCCGGCCGGAACACGATATCAAAATCAAGGGGCCCGGCCGGCTCAATCTTGAGCATGTCTATAATCGAGCGCCGAACGATCGCGGGTGCGCCGTCCATGTATCGCGCGGGCATGCCGCGCGGGCTATAACCGTATTTCATGGCTGATCACCTTTTAGTTGAGTTTCAGCATACGGAGACGTGCACAAACGGCGCGTCTCCGTGCTCGACATGTCCGCCGAAAAAGGAACAGACTTCCCCGCGCCCGCATGCCGTGGATAAAGCCTCGCCAAGGCCTTCGGCTTCCAGTTGCTCACGCGACCAGTACCCGACTCCATGCCCGGCATATGTGAAATACAGGTCGCGTCCGGCTTGCTCGGAGTCATAGTCCTCGCGGTCATAGGCTTTCGCCAGCAAGTCCGCGGCTTTGGTCTCGAAGGCCTCGCAGAATTTGGCAATGTCCCGGATAGCGTCCGGGTGCAAATGCTCGACTCCCGCGTCCGACGGAATTTCACCGTCCGATTGACCTTCCCGGACCGCCTCTTGCGTCTCTTCGGAAAACCAATCGGCCATGTCATAGGCTGGCGATTGGTCGCAAAAGTACATCGCTTCAATAAAGCCCTTGGCGAAGTCGGAAAGGTCGCGCCATTCCTTCGCCGCGTTGGATGTATCAAGGATGAATTCAGGCATTGTCTGATTCCTCGCTAACCGCGTCGGACGGCACCCAAACGTAAAAGTATTTCGAGTCATGTCCGAAGATTGACCAGGTCCCCGCCTTGCCCATGGCGCCCGCGTCGCACGCAACCCGCCGGATAGCGAAACAGGGATTGCCGAGTCCGTCACGAAGCATGGTGCACGGTGCGCCTTTCTTGGCGGACACGGGATAGCCGCGAAACGTCACTGTCAGGTCGCGGTTCAAGACATAGCGTGTCATTGCATTGTCACCTTTTGGTTGATTATTGATCGATCACAACAAGGCAGGTCGCGACTCCCGTGCCGCTTTCCTTGAAGGCGCCCGCGTCGATTTCCTCGCAATAACTGTTGTGAGATTCCAGCCATTCCCGGAAGTCGCGCGCCTTGTCCAAAAGGGAGTCATAGGTGTCGCGGTCAACGCGTTCCGACATGACGGCAACCCACATATCGAATCCTTTCTTTGTGTGGATGTGCTTTTCAATCGTCATGCCGGCAGCTGGCGCGTCCGGTTCATCTGCCGGGGCTTGGACCGGCGCGGGCGCGGCGACTTCGGCAAGGGACCATTCGCCCATGGGGATATTGTCCGCGCCCCTGTCATAGAGTCCCAACTTGCGAATTTGCCATCCGGTCGAATGGCGTCCGCCGACCTTGAGGTAATAGCCGGCGCCCATGCTCCACTTTTCGCGATGTTCGGCATTTTCGGGCGCCGTGGCGAGATGCGCGGTTTCGGCATGGTTCAAGGCCGCGTTGCGCAATTCCGGAAACAGGTCGCGCGTTGACTTCGAAAAGGCGAGAATGATCGTGCGCCCCTTCTTGCTGGCGAAATAGTCGGACATGGTGTCGGAGTCGTCCGTGACGTGCTCAGCGACAATGACCGCTTTTGCCCATGCCGGCAGACGGCGTGCCGCATCTTCCCGGAAAATCTTGTAGGCTTCCCGTGTCAGTTCCGCGTCAGCCCTTGCGCGATCTTGCTGGCGCGCCTTTTCGGCCTTGGCATTCGCCAACATGTCACGCGCCTCGCCTTCGCTGATAGGCGTCATGCGGCAACGTGCGGCCTCTTCGATATAGTCATTGACCATGCCGTCCGGCAGTTCCGCAAATGTGCCATCGCACCAGGCGATATCAACGTCAAAGTGATTTTCCCGCATGTTGCGGCCGATCATGAAGGTTTGCGCCGTCCGTTCCCGGATCGCGGTGACATAGCCTTGCCGGTTGCGGCTATAGACGGGCGCGCCGACAAAGAGGGCCGCGTTGTCATTGGTGATTGCAGTGTTTTGCATTGGTCTATTCCCAGATTGGATTTTCAAGTTTTTGTTGATTAGTCGGACGCGGTTAGATCGTTCGGACGGTTGCGCCGTCTGGCATGTAAACCGCACAACCGCCTGACGAATTACGGCGCTTCAAGGCGATATGAACCGGCATCCATCCGCCCGAACGGGACACGTAAAAGCGTTCGATTTCCTGCCCGGACTTGTCGACCAGGGCGACGCGCCTCCCCTCAAGCCCCGTCAGAGCGGGAGTCAGGTTGGCGAGGCATTTCAAACCGGACCGCTCTGAATAACGGCGGCCGGCTTCCATCGCCTCAAGATAGGCTTCATACGCAAGCGCCGTTCCCACGGTGACAGTCAGAGCGCCCTTGGCTAGCCATTTCAAAACGGCTTGGCGCTTGCGTTCGGCAACGTCGAATCCAAGGCAGGAAAAACCGCCATCGGCCGGAATAACGTAAAGGCGTTGCGACTCGTTGATTCCGACATATCCGCGTCGCCCATGCCAGTCGTGTTGCTCAAGAACTGTGAATTTACACGCTGGCGTGTCTTCCGGCTTGGCCAACGGCGTAACGATCAGGCCGCCGTTCTTCGCCGCAAGCGCCGTTGCGTCTTCCGGGTTATTGAAGGCTATAGCGCTTGCGAATTCATCGGGCTTGTCGGAAATCACTTTCCAGACTCCGGGCTCGGAACGGTAAAGCGCTGCAAGGCCTGTCCGGTTGTGTGATTGATGCCACGTTGCCATAGGTTGGACTCCTCAAGAGTTAGTTGATTTTCAGGGAAGACGGGCAAACGCGGATCCATAACCGCGGCATTCCGCGATCATCGCCGCATGGGCGCCCTTCGATATCTGCCGCATATGGGGCGCCCACTTGTCCGCCTTGACGTTGTGGCGGTAACGGGCCGCCCAATTCAACGCGTCTGCCTGCAGATGGCGCGGCGCCCTATCGCGGATGATGGCGGGAACGATGGAAACCGGGGCGCCCCACGTGTTTCGCCGCAACGGATCAGGCGAATAAACGGCCGTGCTCTGGCGCTCGACTCGCAACGAATAGATCAGTCCGCCGACTTCGAAGAGATTGCAGAACGTGGCGCGGCAACCGGCTGGCAATTTCTTTCTCGCGTTGAGCCGGAACGCGGAAACATAGGCTTTCCATTCTTGGCGCTTCATGACTGGACTCCTTGTGATCAGGACTCGAGACGGTTTGCGAGGCGCGCTCGCAATTCGCGCGGACAGTCCCGCTCATAGGCGACAATCCGATTGTTGACCTTGTCGGCGATACGCCATGCCTGCAGCTGCCATTCTGGCGTGCGCTTGCGCCCCTTGCCGTGCTCAGGCAAATGCCGGTTAATCCGATCCACCATTCCCCGCCGAAATTCCTCGCGGATATGAGCGCCCGTAACAGGCCACCATGTTTCCAGCCCATGGCGGAAAACCTGATCAGGATTGGTGATCGCAGACTTGACACCCTTGACATAGGCGCCGACCGAAACGCGCCGTTGTGTGGCGGGAAGATAGATTGAATATTTCATGGTCAATCACCTTTTGGTTGATCAGTTGCGCACGGTTTCGCACGTCAGATGCGACGGCGCGCGGCGCGCGATTTCAAAGAGGCAATCGGAGAAAGTCAGATTGTAGTCGAGAATGTCCGACTCCCCGGTTGCCGCATCGACCGACAAAAGGTCAAAACGTGCCGACGTGATATCGGGCGGGAACATAAGGTTAACCGCCGTTGAGACGGCAACCGCGAGGGACAGAAACAGCAACTTGCCCATAGTGGCGACTCCTTGGATTGAATGCCGGCAATCAACCATGCACGGCAAATGTCACTTTTTAGTTGATCAGTTCGGCGACAAAACGCGCCAGCGGACACGGTTCGAACTTAGCACGTCGACGCGCCGACCGTGCCGCGTTGTCCGCTGCAGGATCGGCCCGATAGCGGGCGCGGCTCTTTGCCTTGGCGCAATGCGCGCAAAGCCGGTTGGCGACATAGCGGGCGCCGTCATGGCCTGCAGGGCAGGTCTCGCCAGCATAGAACGTGCGCCCGTTGAGACGTGCCTTTGCGCGGTCAAAGAGAGTATGGGCGGGAGGGATTGCGGTCACGTGCCCGACTCCCCTAACAGACGAATTGCCGTCAACAGTGCATCGCGTTCGAAGTTTGAAAGTTCGCGGTTATCGCGGATTTTTTGCAAACCTTCGATCGCATTCACCTTTTCAGCTTTACGTTTGAAAGAATCTTCGGCAACGCGACGCCTAGTTGCTTCAACCCTTCGTGTGTTTTCACCTTCCCGCTCTTTGATTTCCGCAATTGTCGGAAAGTTATCAGGATAGCGATGGCACGGTGCAACACCTTCCAAAGGCGTTTCCGACGGATACCCCGTTCATTGACCGGGAAGGCGTGGAAGACGTTGCGATACTTGTCGCGGAACAGGGCGTTCAACCGTTCAAGCGCTTCCTCACGTTCAGCATAGATAGCGACGCGAGGGTCAGTGTGAATGGTCATTTCGGAAACTCCGGTTGCATTGTGAGTCCCTTTATAAAGAGTGTCCGTTGTGCAGTCAACATTTAGTTGATTGGTCACTTCGCTTTCGCATGGCCTGGTCAGCCCTGTTTCCCGCCGACCGTCAGCCCTCGACCAGGGGAAGCCCTCGACCAGGGGAAGCCCTGGCGTCCGTTGTATGTGGTATGTGGTTACCGCATGAATCGTTTCGGTTCCGTAATGGTTAATGTGGTAACCGGTTACCGTGGCAATACGGACATACGGTACTATGATACCGCATCCATGATCCATGCATAGGAATTAAGTCAATGTCCGTTGTGCTCACTCTCTGTTGGCGTCCGTTGTGCTATGTCGGAAAAAGCCTGCAAATGCAGGTCGCTACGGGTCCTTCTTCGGGATTTTCGTCGTGCGCGGGGGCGCCGAGACCCATGAACGCGAGAATTTTTAGGGAAATTTTCCTATTCACACCCCTGCATTATGGCAAACTGCGGGCAAATAAGGCGAGACTGTGCTACTTGTGACGAAATTATGGCGAACACGCACAACGGACTGATCGTAAGTCCAGAAACTGCCTAGACCACCTAGACCACCTAGACCACCTAGACCAAAATTGAGTTTGCCTGCACCACTTAACCCCTTATTCCTATTAGAGAAAAGACGGGTGGTCTAGGTGGTCTAGGTGGTCTAGGCAGTTTCTATACGCGCGCGCACAAGATGGAAGTGGCATCATGCTGCATAACGGACAGAAATTGAATTGTGGCAAGTCAGAAACATTTGCACGTTGTTGGGAAAAACCACCTAGACCACCTAGACCACCTAGACCACTTAAAATTTTTACGTGAAATCATAGTGTTAACGGTGGCAAAGTGGTCTAGGCAAGCTTTTTGCTGCCTGCACCACCTAGACCAGGCATAACGGACTCTTACTGTTTCGAGGCCGGGATTTCGGCATCGAGCGTGTGCAGAAAT
The DNA here is from genome assembly GCF_900231165.1 of Hartmannibacter diazotrophicus. Taxonomy (GTDB): domain Bacteria; phylum Pseudomonadota; class Alphaproteobacteria; order Rhizobiales; family Pleomorphomonadaceae; genus Hartmannibacter; species Hartmannibacter diazotrophicus. Next base: position 782,353 of record NZ_LT960614.1, on the reverse strand, counting down.
TGCACGAGTTGATATTCGGGGGTGGCCGGTTGGCCCCATGGAAATCGGCTCAAGAGGCTGCGCGAGCATTAGAATTTGCCGGCCGGTCTAGAAATGGAAATCACTTGGTCGAGCAGTCCACGCACGGTTGACAGTCAACTAAAAGGTGACTATGGTCGTGACAGTTGTTGCGAGTGTGCGGACACCCGCTGGAGCGGCCAAGGGCCTGACAGCACGGCGGGCGGAATTCCGGGGAACCGGTGTTTCTGTCGCAACAGCGGGTTCAGGAGTGGGGTCAACGGTCGGTTGGGTACGTGGGGATCGACCTCCTTTTCACGTACCGTCTTAGTAGGACTTCCGACCGTCCCGCCTGAAAGATCGGTGCACGCGGCGGCTATGGAGCAACCAACAAAGCGTGCGGCAACGGTATGTGGAGCGCTTACCGCCGATCGTCAGTTTCGCCCGTATGGGCAACACGGAATGCGGTGGTTCTGACGGTCTCGGGATACGTCGGGTAATCATCTCCCGAGAGGGTCCATCGCAGAGTGGTCGCACTGTTCGGACCCCCGAACAGTGTGTAATCCCGGCATAGTCGGGTCCACCTCATTGTGACGAGGACACGTAGCTCAGTTGGTTAGAGCACCGGTCTTTTAAATCGGGGGTCCAGGGTTCGAGTCCCTGCGTGTCTACCATATTCGCCCGTACGGGCGTCCGAGCAGGGGGGTTCGGTCACACTAACCGAACGCGTCGGGCGGGAGGTAGTGGCCCGTCCGACACCCCGCGCAATCCCCGGTCCTCCCAGATCGGCAAACTAGGGGGCGTTGGTGAAAACTGGCGTCCCCATTTTCTTGAGAAGGTCGTCGCCCATGGGAAAGAATTTCTATGCCAACCAGCGCAAGCGTGAGGCACGGGAGCGTAGAGAGGCGGAGTACCTGGAAGAAATGCAGGCACGCCAGAAACGTATCGACGATGTTCACATGGTCCCAGAGCATTCTGCCGAAGCCTATGTAAGACTCGAGGATACCGTTGGTAGCGATCAGGCCATGGTCATTGCCAACTTCGTCACTTCCATGCTCGAAAATGAGCTAGAGCGCATTACGGTGGTCAACGATGCCTCGGCGCAATAAGGCTCAACGCGTCGCCATCCAGATCTACTATCGGAAGAAGCGCGAGGGGAAGCTTGAGCGCCCCGTGAGCCGGATAGTGCGTTGTGGCCGCGCTGAATATGACGTGGTCAAGATGACGCCGCGGCGCCGGGAAATCCTGTGGCATGTCGCCTATTCGGACGAGATCGTGTTTCGTCAAATGGTCATGTGGACGTATCGGCGCAAGAGCGACACGGTGATCCCACAACCCTATCTCGACGGGGGCGGCGCAAGTCGGTCATGATCGCCTTGCGCCGCCTCAAGCTGATCAAGTGGCCTATCGGGACAGATCGGGCATGGATCACCCCGAAAGGGATGGAGGCACTGCTTCAGTACGCCGACCCGTTCAACTAAAAGGTGATTTGTGGGTAAGATGTTTGATCTCGGCTATACGGCCGCCGCACAAGGGGAGAACTCTAGTTGGTGCGAGCAGTTCGGCCCTGAATGCGTTGCCGGCTACGACGCCTACTGGGAAAGGATGCTCCATCTGCCGATGGATGAGTCCGATCAGGGTGAGACAGGCTCGACCGCCATCGAAAACACACTGTGGAACGAGGAAAGCTATGATCGAGAGTAGCGCTGTCATTTCCACTTGCGGTCAATACCGCTACCGTCTTTTCCGGCGTTGGAAGTCGGGGCCAACCTGCGTCTTCATCATGCTCAATCCAAGCACGGCAGACGGGACGCAGGACGACCCAACGATACGGCGCTGTATTGGGTTTGCGAAGCGGGAGCACTGCGGTGCTCTGGAGGTCGTCAACCTCTTCGCGTTTCGGGCCACATCACCTGCCGACCTGAAGCGGGCGGAATATCCACTCGGCCAGGAGAACAACGTCTACATCGCTCGTGCGCTGTCCAAAACGGGACCACTGATTGCCGCCTGGGGCGCGCACGGGGTCTTTCTCGGCAGGGACCGTGCCGTTCTCAACATGGCTGGCGGGCTCCTGCAATGCCTTGGCAAAACGAAGCAGGGGCATCCACGTCATCCGCTTTACGTGAGGTCCGATCAGCCTCTCATCGCGCTTTAACGTTCAACTAAAAGGTGACCATGCCATGGAACTGTTGATGATCGTCTGTCTTCTCGCCACCCCGGCGCACTGCAGGTCGGAGAGCCTGACGGTCTCGATCGAGGAAGCCCCGCCGATGCAGTGCATGATGACGGCGCAGCAGACGATCGCGCAGTGGACGGCGGCTCATCCAAAATGGCAAGTTGCGCGCTGGAGATGCGTGCCGAGCAAACGGAAAGGCTTCCACAATATCTGAACCGGAAAGGTGACATTCGCATGCCAGGAATTCTGATTTTCGCGCCGTCCCAGGAAGTCGCTCGCGAGATTTCCGCAACGCTCGGCGCCTACCATCCGCAAACCGGAGCGGACATCCGGGAAATGTTGAAGACGCTTGAAGAGGGTGGCTCGGCGGTCGCCTACATGGGGGCCTTCGTCACGGGCTTCAATATTCCGGAAGGTGTTCGTGTCCTGTTCGACAGCCAGTGCGACATGCTGTCAGCGGAAGGCGCCCAGGCAAAGGCCCGCTTTGATAAGCTGTCGTCACGCCTTCATCGGACTCACATTTTGTCCTGATCGAGATCGTCGTATTCGTCATCCATGTCCTCGTCCAGCTCGTCAGCATCGACGACCTTGGCGGGGACATCCCATTTGATCTCCGAGTTCAGATAACGCTCGAACGCGCGCCGGCAGATCTCCAATGGCGGGATGATGTATTGGCGGATGCGCGACTTGCCGCGGCGCGGGTAGCAGGCCTGCAACTTGTCGCCGATGATCTCCTGCAGACGCTTGCCGAGCAGAGGCCCACTCAGTGCGTCGCCATCGTAGCGGCGCCCGTGGATCCAGCGATTGTAGGAGTCGAACAGGTCGTCACGGTCAACATGCACGTGGTCCGATGACCAGTCGGCGGTCCTGCCTCCAGCCACGTAGTGCTCGAACGACAGATCGGCCGTGTCCAGCATTTCGAACCACCAGCGGTCGAGGTTCTTGAGTCCTGCCAGCTTCTGCTGCGTCAGGGCCGCTGTGTTCGGCACCTTGCGCACCTGGAAATCGCTAATGTCGTAGTGCTGCAGATACCAGAGCAGTGCTTCCGGGCCGCCGTTCTTCATCTCCTTGCGGAGAGCGGCGAAATAGACGTGATCGTTGCGTCGCGCCTCCGAGACATCGAGCACGAAATAGCGCCCTTCATCCGCGGTCGCAGGCACGATCCATTCTTCGTTCGAGGACATGAAGAGGCGTAGACAGCTGTCGACGTTGAAGGGGTTGATACCCTTCGGCTCGATTAGCACCTGCTCGCTGGTGATCAGGTTCTTGAGAACGCCGTCGGCGTTCTTGTTACCAGCCCAGAAGCCTTCCTCGACATGGAGGAAGAGACACTTTTCCTGATGGGCGTTGAACTTCCCAACCAACTGGTCCTGGTTCGCGATTTTGACGCGATGGTGCGTGATGATGTTGGCGAAGTAGTCAGCGATCGTATCCTTGCCGATCCGCTTCTTGCCGCGCAGGATCATCGCGACACCGGGCTTTTCTTCCGGCCGCTGGACCAGATGCGCAAACCACCCGAGCGCATAGCGATAGTTGGTCTCGTCTCCGCTGCAGATCACATCCCGAAGATGGGCGAGCCATAGCGCGCACGAGTACTTGTTGTTCGGGATGACCGAGAAACCCTTCCAATGGTTATAGGCGCCGGCAACGTCGCGACCTGGCGCGAAGACGACGCCGTTCGGGTAGTCTCGCCGCTTCTTGTGGCGCATCCACGCCTTGGAAACCGGTTCCGTGCTCTTTTCCGTCGCGACACGGTCGTTCTCATACCAGGCGTGGAGGTCGGCCTGTGTGCCGTAGGAGGTTGTTCCGTCGTCGTGCTCGGTGATGATCACGCATTTGCCCTTGACGAAGGCAATTGCATGCTTGGCGTTCATGCGCTTGACCTTCGGCGGCACATGTCCAAGCTCGGCTTCAACGTCCGCCTTTCGCAGTTTTACGACACGAGGCGGAACGTCCTCGTCGTCTGAGTCGTCTGCGTCATCCTCTTCCTCGGGCTCCGCGTCGCGCGGTCCTCCGAGGACAGACGAATAGTCCGGCTTTTTGGGTTTTGGCTTTGCCGGCCGGTCGAGATCATCGAAGTCATCTTCGTCGTCTTCGGCATCGTCGAGGTTCTCGAATTCGGCCTCAAGCCTGGCTTCGCGCGCCGCCGTCATGAGCGTCGCCATGCGGATCGGCCGGGGTTTGTTCCGGAATGATTTCCAGACGCGCCGTTGATCAGATGTGTCGAACTTGTCCGACGATGCCGAAAAGTCGCGCCAGAGCTGAAATCCCTCCTGGCTGCCACCGGTCTCGTGGTGGATGGCAAATCCGACGGTCAACCACCCTTCCCTATCGTCCCGCCAGTATTCAACCGGCAGCCCCTTCAACGTGTGCTGGATTTCGCTGACCGTCAGTCCAAGCGGTTTCGAACGATCCTCGCCGTCGCCGCTCTGGATGTCGATCTCGCGCTCGCGCCCGATGAGTTCGCGAATGCGATCAGCTTCGACGACCGGGCCGACACCGAGAATGATCGCATCGAAGTCGATCTCACGCTCCCAACGATAGCGCTTGCCGGTATCGGGGTGGATCGACGGCGGGATCGCGACCTGCTTGCCGGTGCCGAAAAGCTCGATCTCCCACGCCCAATGCTTCTTGTCATCTTTGCCCAGGACCTTACCGGCGCTATGCGCAAGCTTTTTCGGCGGGAAAGCCTCTTCGGACAGAAAATAGTAATGACGGCTTTCGCCGCCTGACCCGGAAATGACCGACGGCAGATCCTCAAATTCGCTGATCATCTTGCGCAGTTCGGCGCGTGCCTCATCGCTCAGTGACGCGTCGCGGATGTCGAGGTCTATGACGTGCAGATAGAGGTCGCCGATCCTCGACCACTTGCCCAGGCGGACGCCAACGTTCATCCCCTGCCGGTACGATCGCTTGAGCTTTTCGAAGCTCGCCACGGGCTTTGCGGCCCAATCGTCACCGATCGGGTTTTTGGCACGCGGATACAGCCAGTGAATGGCAAAACCTTCTTCACAGAGCTGTCGAATGGAGTCGAGCATACTTGCCCCGAGTCAGGGGTTACGGGCAGGTCCGAAGCGCTGGTCAGTCGAATCGATCAGACAAAGAAGCGCTGGAAAGCGGACGCCAGAACCGGCGCATGGTTGTTCACCTTCGCGCTTTCCGCAGACAGCCGCTCGATGCGCCGCGCGAGCCGCACAGAGATCGTGTTTTCCTGCGGGTGGCCTGTCCGGAATCGCTTGTAGAGGGCTTCCGCGCTGACATCGAGCGCGGTTGCGAGCCTGTAGACGTCAAGCTTCGCCCCGTCGCCCTCGCCGCGCTGGAATTCCGGGAGGGCTTTCATGATGAGGTCGTGGAGGGAGAGGTCTTCTTCCTCGCTCTGTTCCGCAGACATGTGGAATCCTCTGTGCTTGCGTCGTTCGTGCAAGCTACGGTCCGCCGCTCGTTTAGTCAATATTTAGTTGACCAGACAACCGAGATGTGTGATCAAGTCAGTGCCCGCGCTTCGGCGCACACGCTGTGAAACGCCATGTCACCCTGAAAGGAACCGCAATGGCACTCGAAGAGCTTCTGCAGACCAACAACGAGCTTCTGGAACGCAACAACAGCCTCCTGGAAAAGCTGCTCGCCGCGGCGTCCGGTGGGAAGGCGGCCTCGACCAAGTCCAGCGGTGATGATTCCGACGACAAGCCCGCCAAGACGACGCGCAGCCGGAAGTCGGCCTCGACGAAGGAGTCCGACGACGGCCCGACCCACCAGGAGGTCAAGGACTTCGCTCTGGAGTGGATCTCCGAGTTCGAGGACAACGAGAAGGACCCCGAGCCGCAGGCCCGCTCTGCCGCGCTCAAGAAGGCGCTCGCTGCGATGCTGAAGAAGCAGGATGCGACCATCACGGATGTCCCGGCCGCCGAGCTTCACCGTGTCGTGGCATGGGTCAAGAAGAAGAAGGAGGAAGGCCGCCTGACCCCCGAGCCGTCCGACGATGACGAGGGCGATGACGACGGCATGTGAGCCGTTTCATGTTCCCGGCCAGCTCTTACAGTTGGCCGGGGGCATTCAGAAAGCGGGCGATGCCCGTTTCCTCAATGCCCTCACGGAGGCTCACATGAACTTTCAGGCCGCACTGGAGACAATGCGAACGGGTAGCGCCGTGGCGCGTCGCATCTGGCATCCAAAGCGCAATCCTGAATTTCTCGTCTTCATGCCTGGGCGTGAAGTGCAGGCATCATTCGAGCCGATGGTGACCCATCTCGGAAAGGGATGTGTCTTCAGGACACGTGACCACATCGACGCGGTCTTCGTGAGCGACACGGGGCTCGAATGCGTGGTCGGATACGAACTGTCTCAAGCTGATATCATGGCGGCAGACTGGTATGTCATCGAGAACCTTTGACTGCAGCCAGCCCGCAGCCTGCGAAGGCAAATTCGGCTTTGACGACTATGCGACAGCGAAGAAGGTTGCACGTCGGATTGAAAACAAGAGCCACAAGGGCTGCGGGACTTTCAAGTGCGGGTTCTGCGGGAAATATCATCTGTCTCACAAGGCACGGAAACGATTTCGCGCCAGACGACGCAGACGGTTGGGCTGACGATGGCACACGCTAGAAACGCACCTTCCGACGCCAAGCGATGGATGGGATGTGCCGGCGCCATCAACCGGTGCAAGAAGCTTGGCCTGAACAGCGACCAATCAAGCTTTGCTGCGGCAGAGGGCACGATCGCACACAGGGTCGCCAACGATTACTGCTTCAATCTCGGCTTTGAGCCCTACGACCTGCTCGGCCGTCGCATGTCCGCAGACGGCTATCATTTCGTCGTCGACGAGGCGATGTGTGATGCAATCCAGCCAGGCCTCGATCGGCTGGCCGAGTTCGAAGGTCAGAGATTTAGCGAGTATCGCGTCAACATCACACCGTGGGTCGGCAAGGATGAGGACGGCAACGATCAGCTCGGCACACTGGATCGTGGGATTGTCGGCCGGAAAGAGATTGTGATCGGTGACCTGAAATATGGTGCCGGCATTGCGGTGCCATGTGTTGGAAATCCGCAGGTTCCGATCTATGGGCTCGGTTTCTGGAATGACGTTGCCCGCCATATCTCGGATGCCAAGGTCTTCCGCTTCATCATCGATCAACCGAGGAACGGCCGGGGCGGTGGCGAGTGGATTTTGACGCTCGATGAGCTTCTGGCATTCGGTGAAGAGGTCAAGGCGCGCGCGGCGCTCACGTTCGATGAGGACGCGCCGTGCACACCGTCTGACGAAGCGTGTCTATGGTGTCCGGCTGCCAAGGTCGACGGCGCCTGCCCGGAGTATGAGGCCTGGAACCTGTCGTCCTTTGATATCGACTTCGACGATCTCGACGCGCTTGAAGATGGCGATGAAATCGAACTCCCGGAGGTCGAAGGGCTCAACGTCAAACGCAAGGCGGCGATTTACATGCGGCTCACAGCGTTGCGAGGGTTTCTCAGCCGGATCGAGCAGACCGTATCTGCTGACGTGAAACTCGGGGATGGCGCCAAATACGGCCTGAAGCTTGTTGCGGGAAAGCGGTCGAAACGCGTTCACGTCGACGAAGGGCTGTCCGAGCGATATCTGGTCAGAAAAGGGGTTCCGCGGAGCAAGTTAATCAACGAAAAGTTGATTAGCGTAGCCCAACTGGATAAAGTCTACGGAAAGGGGAAATTCCCCTCATTCCTGTTTACGGGAGGCATACAGCAACCCGTGATCGTTCCACTGGAGGACGCGAGGCCCGCGCTGCTGACCGACTCCGTTTTCGAGGACTACGGCGAGGAAGGCGTCGACGACTGAGCGCACTCATCTGCTCTTCTACTCAACCGTTCAATCGATCATCCGGAGAACTGAGATGGGCTTCAAACCCTCATTCAATCCCGACACCGGCACTGTCAAATGCCTGGTTCGCCTTTCCTACTGCAAGATCCTGAAGAAGACGCCTTCGACGGCGGGCGGCAAACTCATGTATCGGACCAATGGTCTGATCATGAAGAAGACCAAGGAAGGTCGCCAGAATAAGGCCGTCGTCGACGAAGCAGTTGATGCCATCATTTCTGAGCGCTGGCCGGGCAAAGACCCCGAAAGACTGCTGAAGGCCTTCGACTCGAAGCGACTTCCCATCTTCGACGGCGACGACAACCTGACCCCCGACGGTGATGTTCGCGAACATTACGAGGACACCTGGTATCTGAAGCTCAACAGTGACAAGAAGGTCAAGTTGCGCAACCGGAAGGGCGAAGAAATCGATGCCGACGAGGCAGAAGAGCTTTTCGTTTCCGGGTTCTGGGCAATCGCCTATTTTCATTTCTATGCGATTACCGACAAGGACAAGGGCGGCAACGGAATTTTCGCGACGATCGACGGTATCCAGTATTACAAGCGCGACGAGGAGTTCACGGGCGGCGGCATCGACGACAGCGAATTCGAGGACTACGGCGACGAGGACGAGGAGGATGACGACCTCGACCGGAAGCCGGCGCGCCGTCGAACCGCGTCCTCGATCGACGATGACGAAGACGAGCGCCCGCGTCGCCGCAAGCCTGCCGACGATGACGAAGACGACCGCCCGCGTCGCCGCAGGTCGTTCGACGACATCTGAGCTGCGCCGATATTCAACCAAAAAGTGACAACGGCGGGTCTAACCCGCCGTTTCAACGCCAGCACTGGAGGCGGTGATGGGTGACGTTCATTGCATGCTTGATATCGAGACGTTGGGAACGCGGTTCAACGCACCGGTTATTGCCGTCGGTGCCTGCTTCTTCCGCCCTTCAACAGGTGAACTCAGGAAAGAGTTCTACGAGACCGTCGATCTGGATAGCGCGCTTCGCTACGGGCTTATCGAGGGGCGCACCCTGGCATGGTGGATGAAACAAAGCGACGCCGCGCGCCATGACGCTGTTGCCGGTAAGCTGCCGCTTGAGCAGGTGCTCGGGAAGCTTAGTGCGTTCCTGTCGTTGGATCGGGAGGCCCCGATCTGGGGCAATGGCCCACATTTCGACATCACGATCCTTGAGCACGCCTATTATCGTGTGCTCGGCCCTAATGCCCCAATACCGTGGAATTTCTGGTTGGTGCGCGACTGCCGCACGATTCGTGAACTTGGCGAGTCAAAGGGCTATCGGGTTCCGGATTTCACGGGCACCAAGCACAATGCGCTGGCTGACGCGCTCCATCAGGCGCAGTGGGTCTCGGAAATCTGGCAGCTTCTCATCGGTTCGTCCAACCCGCGGCACGCAGACCGTTACGACATCTGACGATGGCGCCGAGAACAGAACGCTTTAAGACAGAAAGACCGATCGCAGTATTCGACATAGAATGCTACGAAAACTACTTTTATGTGGGCATTCTTCGAGAAGACGGTCAGACCGCGTCATACGAACGTAGTGACAGAGCGGATTTTAATCCGCAGAGGGTTCGGAAACTTCTTCGTAAATACACGTTCGTCGGCTTCAATAGCCGCGACTATGACATGATGATGCTGCTATATGCCATATCCGGAGCGACGAACACACAGCTTAAGGCACTGTCTGACGCGATTATCAAGAAGCGGTTGAAGCCGTGGGACTGCGAGCGCGACTACGGGATTATCGTCCCGCCGTATGTCGATCATATCGACCTTTTCGACACCAATCCCTCGGTTGGTTCGAAGACAGCGGAGGGGGATGAAGACGAACTGGATTCAAACCAGTTCGCGTCCGGAAGCGCGAGCCTCAAGACGCTTGCCGGGCGTCTCCATTCCGAACGCCTTCAGGATCTCCCATACGCGCCTGAGACCGTTCTCACGCACGATCAAATGGACAAGCTTTCCGACTACTGCCTGAATTCGGACTGTCCCGCGACCCTGGCGCTCTTTCATGCATGCAAGGAAATGCTGGAACTCCGGGAATCTATCGGGGAACTCTATGGCTTCGACGCTCGGTCGCTTTCCGACGCGCAAACTGGCGAGCGCATGATCAAGACCGGTGTCGAGCGCATCACCGGCAGCCGAATTCAGAAAGCCGAGTTCCGCGGCGCCTACACCTTCCGCTATCAGGTTCCCGACTTCATCGCGTTTGAAACACCCCTTCTTCGCGATGTCCTAAACGTAATCCGGAATACCGATATCCAGGTCACAGCGACGGGTTCGGTCAAGTTTCCGGAGGAGTTCAAGAAATTCAAGATCGCCATCGGCGGGGCGACCTACAAACTCGGCATTGGCGGCCTGCACTCACAGGAGAAGTGCCGCGCTGAGTTCTCGGATGCCGAAGGCCAACTTGTCGATGTCGACGTGGGATCGCAGTACCCGTCGATCATCCTGAAACTCGGTCTATATCCGAGGGCCGTCGGCCCGAAATTCCAGAAGGTCTATGGCGGGATCAAAGACGAGCGCATGGCCGAAAAGGGGCGTTCGAATGCTGCGCGAGACAGGGGTGACCGCGAACTCGAACTCTATCACAAGCAGCGCTCAGACGGTCTGAAAGTCGGTCTCAACGGCCCGTATGGCAAGCTCGGCAGTCGCTACAGCATCCTATATGCGCCGCATCTGATGATCGCGACCACGTTGACCGGGCAGCTCACTTTGCTGATGCTGATCGAGCGGGCCGAGAAGCACGGCATTCGAGTGGTGTCGGCGAATACCGACGGCATTGTCATGAAGGTGCCCCGTTCGATCTATCAGGGCATGCGGAAAGACCGGCCGGCCGGAGGCGTCCTCAAGGACATCATCGAATGGTGGGAGCAGCGCACCAGCTTCGTCCTTGAAGGCGCGGAGTACGCAGCGATCTATAACCGCGATGTGAACTACTATGTGGCGATCAAGCCGGATGGGAAGGCAAAGCGGAAAGGCGCAATCGCGAACCATTGGGATCCGTCCTCCCCGGATTACAGCATCCGCGAGCAGTTGAAAAAGAACCCCAAGATGACCGTCTGTGGCGACGCCGTCTTGGCGTTCCTGACCAAGGGGCAGTCGATCGAGAGTTTCGTCAACTCCTATAACGATGTTCGGGGTTTTGTGACCGTCATAAAAGCGAAGGGTGGCGCCGACTGGAAGGGTGAATATCTCGGCAAGACAGTTCGCTTTTACTGGTCGACCGACGGCGCACCGATCATGCGCGGAAAGCCGCACGCGAAGACAGGCAACCGCAACAAGGTCTCAAAGTCAGATGGCTCGACACCTCTGATGCGAATGCCTCGGGACTTCGCGGTTCCTCATGATCTGGATCGCCAGCGCTACATTGACGAGGCATACGCGATGCTTGCCGAAATCGGCTACATCGTGCCTCCTCTTGAGGCGTTCCTGTCGCAGTTTCTTTCCAAGGTCGCGCCAGATCACTGCCCTTTGGAAGCGTTTCTATCGCAGATATTAAGCGGTGGTGTTGGCGCAGCCGCATCAATATAATCAACAAAATAGTGACTTAACAACTGGTGGTGTCGAAATGCGGGAACGACTGAGCAATCGCCGATATGCCGAGACCTTCGATTTCGTTCACACGAACCCGGAAGGCAAAGGCTCGGAATTTCGGGCCACTGTTGGCACATATGAGGATGGCAGGGTTGGCGAGGTCTTCGTCAACTTCATCCTGAAAGGCAGACACAAGCCTTCAACTGACCAGGACATCAATGTCCGGGATGCTGCGATCCTCCTGTCTTTCGCCCTTCAGAACGGCACCAGACTGGCTGACATTGCCCCGGCCATGACGCGCGGTGAAGGGGGTGAGCCTCACGGTATCATGGGAACCCTCCTCGATCAGCTGGTCGAGTTTGAGGCGAAGATGGAAGGCGTGAGCGATGCCTGATTTCAGAATGACGATCAGCAAGGCCGAGTTGATGGAGCAGATCGAGGAGGCGCGCCAAAACGTGGCACGTCTCGAGTCCTGTTACGCTCATCGGATCTCGTCGCCGTATCTGGGCACGCTTTCACGCGAGAAAGTCATTTGCGAGCGCTGCGGCGGCACACTCTATCCAGACGCCGCGCTTCAGTATGCCAGAGGCTTCGTTGCTGCGGGCGGCGCTGCGGAAGATGTCTGGCCTGATTGGGCTAAGACATGAGTTTTGCCTACTACAACGAGAACGACACGAAGACGGCAGCCTGGCTGAGGGAACTGATCAGGGCCGGTATCATCGCCGATGGCGAAGTCGATGAGCGGAGTATCGAGGATGTTGGCCCGGACGATCTGGACGGATTTACTCAGTGTCATTTCTTCGCCGGGGTCGGCGTCTGGAGCTACGCCCTCCGATGCGCAGGGTGGCCTGACGACCGCCCTGTCTGGACAGGGTCATGTCCCTGCCCGCCGTTCTCGTTGGCCGGCAAGAAACAACGATGCCCATCGTGTGGTGGCAAACGTAATCTGTGCCACCCTCGCAAAACCGGACATTTCATCTGCCTCGATTGCGGATGTGATCGCCATGCCGACGGCCGACACCTTTGGCCTGAGTTTTCACGGCTTATCCGAGAGCGGAAACCTCCAGTCGTCTTTGGGGAACAGGTTGCGAGCGAGGACGGAAGGTATTGGCTCAACGTTGTACAAGCTGACCTATGGGCAGCACGATATGCCGTTGGGGCCGCCGATTTTTGCGCTGCGGGGGTCGGCGCCCCGCACATCCGCCAGCGGCTCTACTGGGTTTCGCAAAGGATGGGCAACACCGAAAGCGGAGGACGCAGAGAGCGCGGGCATGCGCCATGGCCGAGGGGTGGCGGACACATTGACGGCACAGGCGACGCACTTGGCCGGGTGGCCGACGTGCACAAGCACGGATGCGATCAAACAGGGTGCGGTGAGCCCAAGACCGGGAATGATGGGTCTTTCGGAAACGGTTCCATTGGCAGGTTGGCCGACAGCCTCGGCGAGGGACTGGAAGGACACAGCCGGCATGGCGACAACAGCCGTGAACCCGGACGGGTCGACACGCTCGCGGTTGGACCAGTTGCCGCGCGTGGCAACGTTGGCAGGCTGGCAGACGCCAACAACAGACAAATTCAGGAGTCGGGGTGGGGACAGAAAAGACGAAATGGGACCGCAACAACTGCTGCAATGGAGAACGACAGACGGCCCGGCCCGGTTAACGGCCAGTGGCGAGATGCTGACTGGATCTTCTGCCGGGATGGACGATGGCGGCCAGTTGAACCCGGCTCATCCCCGTTGGCTCATGGGGCTCCCGCCCGTGTGGGACTATTGCGGGGTTATGGCAATGCGATCGTTGCAGAGCAGGCGATCACGTTCATCGAAGCATGCCTCGACGCACGAGCTTGTGAGTCCCCTTCAGATCCTGCTCTCACTATGTCTTGAAAATCAACCAAAAGGTGATTGATGGCGGAAATCCCGCACGTCCAGAACCCGGTTACGGCCTACGCCAAGTCAAAGGGCTGGCTGGCTCGTCGCGTGCAGTTCATCGGGCGAAACGGGTGCCCGGACAGTTGGTTCTTCAAGCGCAAGCGCCGCCCCATCGTTATCGAGTTCAAGGACTTTGGCAAAGAGCCGAATGAACAGCAGATGCGCCAAATCAAGTTGCTGCGTGAATACGGCCTCGATGTCCATGTGATCGACAACTACGAGGATGGCTGTGCTCTGTTCGATTGATGACAGCCCTCTTGCGAGCCTCCTTTCCACGGTTCTGCAGGTATCGGAGACCCCCTCTGTCGAGACTCCGCTTTCCGCTTTCCTTGAACAACTACTAGGGATCGCACCACCGGCTTCGGGGCTCCGACCGGAAAGCATGCTCCGCTCCTATCAGCGCTATCTCGCCGACCGCATCGTCACAATGCCGTATCTCCTAGGCGCCGCCGAGATGAGCCTCGGCAAGACGGCCGCGGCGTTGACCGGTGCGCGCAGACTGATGAAGAAGCGACTGACGTGGCGCACCATCATCATTGCCCCGTTGACGGTTGCGGAAGAGACGTGGCCGACTGAATTGGCTGAGTGGGAACACCTTGCCGATGCAACATTCACAGTCGTCTGCGGGTCGGAAGCGCAGCGCCTGGCCGCCCTGAAACGCGATGCGGAATTCACGATCATCAACCGTGAGAACCTGCCGTGGCTTTGGGAGACGATCGGGCAGGACAGGGGCTGGCGTTGGAAAATCCTGATCTACGATGAGGCTAGCCGCCTGAAGGGGTTTGTGCATCGAACACCGGGCAAACGCAAGGATCCGAAGACCGGAGCTGTCGTCAAGCGCAAGCCAACACTGACCGAATTTGGCGTTGTTGCAAGAGGCCGCAAACACTGTGAGCGAGTTGTCGAGCTTTCCGGCACGCCCTCGCCCAACGGCATTATCGACCTCGGCGGACCGATTTATATCCTCGACAAAGGCGAGCGCCTGGGGCCGTCAAAGGCGGCATTCCATCGACGGTTTTTCGACACCAACGAGTTCAGCCATAAGGTCACGCCGAAACCCGGCGCCAAAGACGAGGTCATGTCCAGAATCAAGGACGTGATGATCGCTCTGCGGGCGGAAGACTATATCGACCTGCCTCCGCAAGTCTTCAACCCGATATATGTGCGTCTCGCTCCAAAGCACATGCAGCAATATAAGGCGTTCGAAAGGACACTGGTTGCCGAGGCCTATGATGTCGAGGCGGTCACCAAGGGTGTGCTGACAAACAAACTCCTCCAATTTGCGAACGGGGGTCTCTATAGAACAGACGAAAGGATCTACCCGCCGATCAGGGAAACGATCCCCGTTCACGATGCAAAACTGAGAGCCCTTGAGAGTATCGTCGAGGAAGCGGCCGGCCAGAACATTCTTCTTGCCTACAGCTTTCAGTTCGATCGCGAGAGGATCAGGAAGAAGTTCCCCAAGGTCGTCTTTTTCGACGAGGATAAAAATTTCGTCAAGAAATGGAACGCCGGCAAGATCCAGCTCGGCGCAGCGCATCCTGCGTCGATGGCACATGGCCTCAACCTGCAGCATGGCGGTCATATCCAGGTCTGGTTTGGCCTCACATGGTCACTCGAACTTTGGGATCAGTTCAATCGCCGTCTGGCGCGACCGGGGCAACTCAATCACTCGGTGTTCATCCACGTCATTATGGCGAAAGGCACAATGGACGAAATTCAGTACGAAAAACTTCAACAAAAAGGTGTCAACCAGGATGAAATTATGGATGCCGTACGAATCAGGTTGACCGACGGTTGACAGTCCATACGGATTGACCCATACATGTCAACATAAAGTTGACTCAGGGTTAAAAGATGATAACCGAAATCCCCAAGGCACCGAAGAACGAGGACTTCTCCGTCCGCCTGAGAAAGTCGATCGCGAGAAATTTAAGGGCGCCGCAGGGGCGAGGTCAGCAGAAGTGGCTGCGAGAGCAACTGGACGCCAAGTTCGGGATCAAGGTCACTGCGGAAGGCGTTCGCAAATGGTTCGCAGGTGAAGCCTTTCCCCGTCAGGAGGTCGTTCCAAAAATCGCCGAGGTCCTGGAGGCTGATGAGATGTGGTTGCTGACCGGCCGAACACCGGGCAACCCATCTGCTTCTACGGGGCATCGTGGCGCAATTGCTTCGGATGGGGCGGTGACGCTGGTAGCGGCTCATATTCAGCTTGCAGGCGGGACGATCGCAAATGCCTCGCAAGGCTCTTCTCACAATCTGGAAGCTATCATCAACCTGAAACATCGACCGTTGACGGTCCTACTGGCTAGTGATGCGTTAGGGTTCGAGCTGGCGGTCAATGAGAATGCCAAGGATATCGTCCTGGTCGTACCGACGACAGTTCCAACGATCTATGAATTTTACCTGCTGGAGATCGATGAGTTGAGGGACATCTCCAGGGTCATTGATGACAGCCTTGTCTTTTCACTCGCACGCAATAGCGTCGGCATGCTCTGTGCGGGGCAGACCCCGCTGAGGATTATCCGTTCGTTTGCGAAACTCGATGAGGCCGAGGCCCCAATGATGTCTGGCTTTGGTAGCGCAAAACGATCCGTCGATCTGTGATGACGGTACGGGTGACGGTACGGAACGCCGACACATCTAAAATTAAATGATATTTCAATAGTTTATATTAGACGTTCGATTCCGCCCCTGGGCACCACTTTTTCTTCAAAGAAATTATTGGCTCGGGTGACGCGTACGTTTTGCGCGAATTTCGTTCGTCCGGCGCCGGTGTTATTCGGGATTTTAGAAACTGCATTTAAATGCAATAGGGCGATCTGGACTGCGGAATTCTGACGTCCGTGTGCTGTGAGGTTAGTCAGCAATGGGTCAACGAATATCTGATTCACATTTATGGATGGTGCCCTGCGGGTTAAAAAACGCAATGCCTCCAGACGCAGCGGACATTATTCGGCAGCGCTCCCATACTTCCTCCGAATGTTCTTCGCTGCCCGATATGCGTCGGTGACTTGCACCCGAAACTGAAACAAACTTTCGCTTACATTGTATTCCGTCTGAACAGTCTCAATCGGCAATGCGTTGAGAATTATGTAAATCAAAGCCTTCTTTGGTAGCAGAATTGCAGCACCTAGCCACTTTGCTTCCTCTTCAATGGTTGGATCATAATCTCGCTCGCCATTGGCTTTAATGGGTGCTGTCAGCGGATGGCCGAGAACAATGTGCGCGAGTTCATGGGCGATGTCTGAATTCTGCCGCCTCGGATGATGAAAATCGTTGTAGATAATTTCTTTGTATGCCCCGTCGTTTATAGTCACTCCCGAGAACGTGTCCTTTCCATTTGTTCGCCAAAACGTTTTGATTTCTTGCGGGACGCCGCTGTGAGTGGAAAGCGGAATCACAGGAATTTCCAAGTTTTTTGCGAGTGCCTTGGCATCCAATGGCGCATAAGGAGCGAGAGACATCTCATCCCGAAAGGTTAACGCATAGTACTCTGACTCCGATTTGAATCCGTGTCTAAATTTTTTGGTCACGGCGCTTCCTCATCTCTTCATAAAGGGAGATGATCATTCGTTCCATCATAGCCGATCCTTCCTTGCCGAGTTCTCTATCTGCGCGCAAAAGCGCCGTTATTTCGGCAAGTGTTTCCGCTCTTGGAGGCATTTCTCCTTCTCGAAGATAAAATGTCTTTACGTCGATTCCCGACCAAGAGGCCAGTGCTGCAAGGCTATCGACATCAGGTCTCTTTCCCTGCCCCATTCGCGTTAGAGTGGAAGGGGAAACGCCTGTTCTTTCCGCTACTTTCTTCCATGTGATGCCTAGTGAATTTCGATGCGCATCAAGCGCTGCATAGAAACCTTCCGCATCAAAAAAATTCGACATATGACCCTCTATTGCAATCTTGCAATTTTTCCCGAATCGGGTATTTTTAGATAGTTGCAATCTAGCAATTATTGATCTGCTTCGCAATTCACCGATGCGATGACGGGCAGTCTGGCAAGGGGAAGTTAAATGACCAGAAAGAACCAGTATGTCGTTCGAAACGGCAAGACTTGGGGTGTTCGCGGTGAAGCGAGTGAACGCCTTACACGTACATTCGAAACGCAGCGCGAGGCCATCGACTTTGGCCGTGAGATCGCGCGCAATCAGAGAACTGAGTTGCGTATTCAGGGCCGCGATGCCCGCTTCCGCGAAGCGTGGAGTTACGGCAGCGACCCCTTCCCCCCAAAGGGTTGAGTCAAGAACTCTTCACTAGCAATGAGGCAAGCAAATTATGACAGCAAGACCTATTAAGACTGTCACAATTACGGTCAATCAAGATGATCATGAGGTGCCTAAGGAAAAAATCTCGTATGACGAGGTCGTCGCTCTATATTTATCCGACGGCGGCGCAGGATCCACCGAGTATCTCATCAAATATTCGCGCGGTCACTCGGACAACGTGAGTGGGACGCTGGCGCCCGGCAACGAAGTGAAGGTGAAAGATGGAATGCGGTTCAGAGTTTCAGGCACTGGCGAGTCGTAATCCGTTTGTTCGGGACCTTGAAGAGCAAGGCTATCTTGTCGATTTCATCGGCGGTTACTTCGTCATCTATGGCCTGCCCTACTTGAACGATTGTCTGGAGTTGGCGTACGGCGACTGGGCTAGCCCAGTTGATCTTTCGGCCGATGGCGTTCTCGATTCACCGAAAAATCACCAAGCGTGGTTCCGCGGGAGTCGACCTCACGATCAGAGCGGCAGGCAACTTCGCCTTGGTGGCGGAGCAGAAAAAGTCAAAGTTACCGAGGATTTTCAGACCGACTATTCATTTTCTTTCAAGTTGTACGATGAAAAGGGTCAGAAGCGCCCGTACCGCTCATTCGAAGAGAAAGTATCGACATATCTCGACGTTATCACCGGCCCCGCTTTAGCTGCATTTCCTGACACAACCCCGTTTCGCGGCATCGAGGTGAAAGCGGCAATGCAGGGTACACCTCTGCGTTATCCCGATACTTTGTCATCGCGTTATCATATGAACGACTTGTCGAGATTGCTGGAAGGTAAAAAAGTTGCGATTATTGGGCTCGGTGGAACCGGCTCTTATATTCTAGACTTCATTTCCCGCACTCACCTTGCCGAAATTGTCCTATTCGATGATGACAAGGTTCACGTGCATACCATTTTCCGGTTCCCGGGTTTTATCCCCGGCGCGATTGGCTCTCTGAAGGTTGACGCGTTGTCTAAGCAATTTTCGAACTGGCACGCCAATATCACGCCAATTCCCGAGCGTGTTACTGATGCAAATATAGAGCGATTACGAGGCTTTAATTTCGTTTTCCTTACGATAGATCATGGCCCTTCTCGCATCTTCATTGCCGACTGGTTGAGTAAAAGCGGCATTCCCTTTTTAGATTGCGGCATGGGACTTAACAGGGTACCGGACGGCTTGAACGGCGTCGTCAGAATCACCGGCGTCGATAGGACAGCTTTTGAAGCCACACAGGGAACCGTCTTCCTGCCTGGCGGCGATCCGGACGGTGGGGAATATCGGCGGCAAGGCCAGATCGCGGAATTGAACGCTCTCAACGCAGCATTGGCGGTGGTCCGGTTCAAACAGCATTTTGCCATCTATGATCGTCTGGATGATGCCGCTTCCCTCATCCTCGAGACGTCGTCTTTCGAATTCGACAGGCCGCAGGTTGTTCCATGAAGTATCGGTATTTGCTGGTCGACCGTATTCCCAGGCACTTGGAAGAAGGTGTCGTCTACCACACTGAGGAGTTTGAACTCGCTGGGCTACTTTGTGCCTGCGGCTGTGGTCATCGCATTACGCTTCTGGTACCTGATAGTCACCAAGTTTGGGACGAAGGTGGCCATGCAACTATTCGCCCGTCCATTGGCGTTTTCGACGCGCCCTGTAAGTCGCACTACGTCATCAGCGCGGGCGACGTTCAATGGCTTCGAGCATTTTCAGACGCGCAAGCAGCAAATATCATGCGCGCACAGATTGCTAGACATATAGAGATGGACGCGAAGCCGGTTACATGGCGGCAAAGAGCCAGTGGAGCAGTCGCCAGCTTGTTCCGAAAATTTCTGGCATTCTTCTCTAAGTGATACTAATCTTTTATCAGACGTTATGATTTCCACCGAACTGTTATTTCCCATTGAATGGAATTTTGCTTATTTTTCGCCTGCCAATCCTTTCGTCCATTTCTAAGGTGAGCGCGACTAGTGGCGCGCCGCGCCTTTGGAAAGCCGTAAGCCCAGGTCCAACCGGAGCCTGCTCGTCCCCTCTCGCGGCCGTATTTCAGGACGACAACCGCCCCCTATCTCACTGGATCGCCTTGATCGCGGGATAGGCGGCGCGGAAGGCGAGGTAGGCGTCGTCGAACGCGCCGCGCAGGCTTTCGACGGGATCGATGGTCTCGCGGATCTGCGGGGTCAGCATGACGCTTTCCGGGGAAACGCCCGTCGCCGCCGTCATCCCCAGCCGCGCCGCGCCGAGGGCCGCGCCGAATTCGCCGCTGCTGGGCAGGGCGAGCGGCACGCCGAGCACGGTCGCGATCAGGCGCACCCAGTAGCGCGAGGCGGTGCCACCACCGATCGCCATCAGCTCGACCAATCTTGCATCCGTGGCGACAAGGGCCTCGAAGCTGTCACGCAAACCGAAGGCGACGCCTTCCAGCACCGCGCGCGCCAGATCCTGGCGCGTCATGCCTGCCGCAAGCCCGGTGAAACTGCCGCGGATTTCCGCATCGTTGTAGGGCGTCCGTTCGCCGGAGAGATAGGGCAGGAACCGGACGGGACCGGGAGACTGCAGGTCCTCGCCGAGGTGAGCGGTCAGCCCGGCCGGCTTCTCGCCGGTGATGCCCGCGAGCCAGTTGATGCTGTCGGTCGCCGAGAGCATGACGCCCATCTGGTACCAGCGGCCCGGTATCGCGTGGCAGAAGGTGTGCAGCGCGGTTTCCGGTGCGGGCCGGTAGCCGTCACGCGCCGAAAGAAGCACGCCCGACGTTCCGAGCGACACGAAGCCCTGGCCTTCGTTCAGCGCGCCGATGCCGCAGGCCGCGGCCGCATTGTCGCCCGCGCCGCCGGCGACCGTCACCGTGGCGGCAAGGCCCCACTTGCGGGCAAGATCGGGCCGCAGCGTTCCGGCCGCCTCGGCGCCCTCCACCAGACGGGGCATCTGGTCCCGGCGCATGTGACCGGCCTCCAGGAGCCTGTCCGACCAGTCGCGGCCGCCGACCTCCAGCCAGGACGTGCCGGCGCTGTCGGACATGTCGGCGACGAAATCGCCGGTCAGGTAGTAGTTGAGATAAGCCGCCGGCAGCAGCACCTTGGCGACCTTGTCGAAGACCTCCGGCTCGTTCTCGCGGACCCATTCCAGCTTCGGGGCGGTGAAGCCCGGAAAGACGATGTTGCCGGACAGCGCCCGCACCTGATCGGCGGCGTCGAGGCGCGCCGCCTGCCTGTGCGACCGCGTATCGTTCCACAGGATGCACGGCCGCAGGACGTCGCCGCTCTTGTCGAGGAGCGTCGCGCCATGCATCTGGCCCGCGACGCCAATGCCCTTCAGGTCGGCAAAGCGCGGATATTTCGCGTGCAGTTCATCGACCGCGCCTTCCAGCGCGGCAATCCAGTCGGACGGGGCCTGTTCCGACCAGCCCGGATGGGGATGCAGGACATCGTAATGACGCTCGGTCGAACCGATCGCGACGCCGGCCTCGTCGACAAGCAGTGCGCGCAAACCCGATGTGCCGAGGTCAATCCCAAGAAACGTCATTTGGCGCCTTCCAGGTAGCAGCGAAGCGTTGGTTCCATCCCGTCTCTGTAGATGACGTTCAGCCACGTCTCGAACTCATCCGCAAAGGCCGGCCAGCTTGCCAGATCACCATAAATTTGTGTCATTTCGAGCCATCGGCGTGGCGTGTGCCGTGCCTCCTTCGCGGTCCGGTTCAGGTCATCCCAGTGGGGATCGTTCGGCTCGATCGCAGTTCCATCGTCGCGCGTACCTTCGCACATTCGCGCCCAGGCCGCCTCGACCAATGCCAGTCCGCGGACCGGGTTGCCCCTGGCAAGCCCGTCGCGGATCGACGGAATGACGAATCCGGGATGGCGCGACGATCCATCGAATGCGATCCGGCGCGTGGTGTCGACAATCTTCGGATTGGAGAAGCGGGTGTCGATCAACGCGACATAGCTCTCCGGCGTCATGCCGGGGACCGGTGCGACATGCGGGATGATCTCGTCTTGCTCGACCTTGTGCAAGACGGCGCGGATCGCCTCATGCGCCATGATCCCGGACACAGTGTCGATGCCCATGACCTCGGCGATGTTGGCGACGACCTGATGCCCGCCGTTGAGAATGCGGATCTTCATGGTCTCGTAGTCATGGACCCGGTCCGAGAAAGTCGCGCCCACCTCGTCCCAGTCGGGACGGCCGGCGCAGAAGTCATCCTCGATCACCCACTGGCGGAAATTCTCGTGGCTCACGGGCACCGCGTCGTCGATGCCGAATTCCTTCGCCAGCGCGATTTCCTTCGGCCCCGTCGCGGGAACGATGCAGTCGACCATGGAATTGGGGAAGCTGCAGGTCTCGTCGATCCAGTCCGCCAGATCCGGGTCGCTCAGGCGCGCCAGCGACACCACGGTCTGGCGCAGGATGTGGCCGTTTCCCTGCAGGTTGTCGCAGCTTTGCCCGGTGAACGGCCCGGTGCCCTCCGCGCGGCGCCGCTTCAACGCGGCAACCATGGCGCCGAACGGCGTCCGGGGCATGTCGGGATGCTCGGCGTCATGGCGGATATCGGGATGGCAGGCGTCAAAGCCCTTGGAGACCGGGTCGATATAGTAGCCGCCCTCCGTGACCGTCAGGCTCACGATACGGATCGACGGGTCCGCCATGCGGGCGATCAGCGGCCCGTTGCCCGGCTCGACGGGGACATAGTCGATCATCGAACCGACCACCTCGGCGGAGGAGCCCTTCGGATCGAGTTCGATGAGCGTCGTCAGGTAGTCCTGCGCCGCGAGCTTTCGGCGCATCTCCTCGTCATAGGGCCGAACGCCCGCGCCGACGATGGCCCAGTCCTGTGCCAGGCCGCGCTGCATGAGCCGGTGCAGGTACCAGGACTGGTGGGCGCGGTGGAAGTTGCCGAGGCCAATGTGCACGATGCCGGGCGTGAGCCGCGAGCGGTCGTAGACGGGGCGTTGCACGTTGCCGGGCAACTGGCTGAGGGTGGCGTCTGAAAGCTTGATCATTTTTCAGGTCGATTTTCGCAGTTGCCACGTGGCAGGGAAATTTTTCAGCCTCCCGCCCGACATCGGACAAGAGCACGATAAGCCTTGGAAAGATCGTCGATGACCTCGGCCGCTCCGGCCTGCCGCAGGATTTCGGCGTGCGCGGCCTCGCGGCCCTTCAGGTGGCTGCCGCCGACGAAGCCGACGGCATGCATTCCGGCCGCAAGCGCGCCCCGAATGCCATGGGGCGAATCCTCCAGCACCGCGCATTGCGCCGGCTCGGTCCCCAGTCTTTCCGCTGCCAGGAGAAAGAGATCGGGCGCCGGCTTGCCGCGCGCCACCTGATCGGCGCTGAAACCGCGCCCGGTGAAATAGGAGGAAAGACCAGCGGCCTGCAGTGTCTTTGCCAGACGCCGGACGGAACTGCCCGAGGCGATCGCAAAGCGGATCTCCTCGTCTTCAAGCTGGTCCAGAAGGTCGGCCGCGCCCTCGATCCGGTCGAGCCCGGCATCGTATGCCCTGAAGAGGCGGTCTTCCACGCGCTCCACGAAGCCTTCGGGATACGCGCCTCCAAGACGCACGCCCACGTCCCGGCAGATCTCGTTCACGGAGACGCCGAGATACTGACTGCCGACCTCCTCGGCGGTTGCCCCATGCAGGCCGGACGCCCGCATTTCGGCGGCGACGGCTTCAAGGGCCAGCGGTTCGCTGTCAACGAGGCAGCCGTCCATATCGAAAATGACAGCCTTGATGTCGGGAGTGCTCATAACGCGCCGAACTGCCGTCTCAGAGCCGCTGCGTCGTCTGGCGATCGAACAGGTGGACCTTGGCGGGATCGATGATGAAGCCGATCTGCTCGGCCGGACGCGCCCTGATCCGCTCCTTCACGATCGCATCGATCAGATCCTTGCCTGCCCGTGCGAAGACTTGCGTCTCGGACCCTGTCGGCTCCACCACCACGACGCTGACCGGAATGCCTCCCTCCCCGATCCGGATATCCTCGGGACGAATGCCGTAGGTCACCTCCTGACCATCGCGCAGACCGACATTCGGGACGGGCAGCGAAAGACCGCTGTCCGAGAGGAAGGTCATTTCGCCGTCCTTCGCAACGATCCGCCCGTTGACGAAATTCATCGACGGCGACCCGATGAAGCCGGCCACGAAGACGTTGGCCGGATTGTCGTAGAGGTCGAGCGGCGCGCCGATCTGCTCCACGCGCCCGTCGCGCATGACGACGATCTTGTCGGCCATCGTCATGGCTTCAATCTGGTCGTGCGTCACATAGACGATGGTCGTCTTCAACCGCTGATGCAGTTCCTTAATCTCGACGCGCATCGTGACACGCAGTTTCGCATCGAGGTTCGAAAGCGGCTCGTCGAACAGGAAGACCTGCGGATCGCGCACGATCGCACGGCCCATGGCAACACGCTGGCGCTGTCCGCCCGAGAGCTGCTTGGGGAAACGGTCGAGGAGATGGGTGAGGTCGAGGATCCCGGCCGCCTTCTCCACCTTTTCCCGAATCTCCGCCTCCGGCCGCTTGGCCATCTTCAGCGGGAACCCGATGTTGTTGAAAACGGTCTTGTGCGGATAGAGCGCATAGGACTGGAACACCATGGCGATGTCGCGCTCCTTCGGCAGGACGTCGTTGACGACCCTGTCGCCGATGGAGATCGTGCCGTCGCTGACTTCCTCGAGCCCGGCCAGCATCCGCAGCAGCGTGGACTTGCCGCAACCCGAAGGCCCGACGAGGACGACGAACTCGCCATCCTCGATATCAACGCTGACGCCATGCATGACCTGAACACTGCCGTAGCGCTTGATCACATTGTCTATTTTTACACTGGCCACGGTCATGCCCCCCTATTGCGGCAACTCGATCTGCATCTTCACGTCAGCCGGCGGGGCCGATGCGGCGATCTCGAATGCACGCACGCTGTCTTCGAATTCGAATGTCCTGGTAATGAGCGGCTTCACGTCGATCGCGCCGGAACTCAGCATCGCCACGCAGCGCGGGAAGACATGCGCATAGCGGAAGATGTTCTCCACCCGCGCTTCGCGAACCATGGCGGCGCCCGCGTCGTAGCTGACCGGGTCGGGCTGACCGCCGATCATCACGACGCATCCGCCGGGCGCGAGCGGTTCGAACACCTGAGCCGCGGCCTTCGGCGATCCGGTCGCCTCGAAGACCAGATCGGCGCCCCAGCCCTCCGTGTGGCGCTTGACGAGCGCCGCGACGTCTTCCTTCGCGACGTTCACCCCGGTGATGGCCGGGCTGAGGCTTTCGGCGATCTCGAGCTTCTTTTCCGCCAGATCGGTCACATAGACCCGGGCGCAGCCGGCCGCGAGCGCCGAAAGCGCCGTCACCAGGCCGATCGGCCCCGCGCCCATGACCACACCGATGTCGCCCGGCTTGACCCGCGCCTTGGTCGCGGCGTGAACGCCAACGGCCAGAGGCTCGACCATCGCGGCCTCGGCAAAGCTCACATTGTCGGGCAGCTTGAAGGTGAAGGCTTCGGGGTGGACGCATGTCGGCCGCAGGATTCCGTGCACGGGCGGCGTCGCCCAGAAGCGAACCGCCGGGTCGACGTTGTACATCCCGAGGCGCGTCGCCCTGCTGTTGGGGTCGGGAATGCCCGGCTCCATGCAGACCCGGTCGCCGACCTTCAGCGTCTGCACCTCGGAGCCCGTCTCGATGACGACCCCGGAGGCCTCGTGACCGAGGATCATCGGCTCCTTGACGACGAACGGGCCGATCCGGCCGTGCGTGTAGTAGTGCACGTCCGATCCGCAGATGCCGACGGTGTGCAGCTTGATGCGCACATCGCGCGGGCCCAGCACCTCCTCCTCGCGGTCGATGGCCGGGAAGTCGCGCAGCGACAGTTCGTCTTTCTTTTCGAGAACGAGAGACTTCATCCGCTCATCCTTTGCTTATGATCAGGACGCCCAGCGCCAGTGCGATGGCGTTGGCGATCCAAATGGACGGGCCCAGCGGCTCGATGAAACGGAACCAGGCGAGCGAAAGAGCGACCCAGATCACGACCGAAATGAACAGGCGGTCGAACCAGTTGGTCTCGATGGGAAGAAAGCCCCCGGCCTCTTCGATCGGGGCGGCATCGTTGTCTTCGAGGATCTCGATCGGGGGCTCGATGTTTTCGAGTTTCTTGCTCATGTCGTTACCCCTTCACCGCACCGAAGGTGAGACCGGCCACGATGTGCCGCTGCACCAGTCCGAAGACGATCAGGGCCGGGATCAGCGTGAAGATGGAGATGGCCGCCATGATCCCCCATTCGGTGCCCGTGGTGGTCACGTATTCCGAAAGGCCGGTGGTCAGGGTGCGGGCGTTGAAATTGGTCAGCGTCGCGGCCAGGAGGTATTCGTTCCAGGCGAAGACCCAGGTCAGGATCAGCGTCACCGCCAGTCCCGGCCGGCACAGCGGGAACACGATCTCGGTAATGACCTTCCACGGACTGGCGCCGTCGACAAAGGCGGCTTCATCCAGTTCACGCGGGATTCCGTCGACGGTCGGACGGAGCGTCCAGATGGCGAACGGAAGGTTGAAGGTGCAGTAGACCAGGATCATTCCGGTCCGCGTGTCCAGCAACGTGAAGTCGCCCACCTTGTAGACCTGCGTCATCAGCAGGAAGAGCGGCAGCAGAAACACCGCCGGCGGCGCCATCCGGTTCGTGATCGTCCAGAAGAAGATGCTTTCCTTGCCGCTCATGTTGAAGCGCGACAGCGCATAGCAGGCGAAAAAGCCGAAGGTGGTGCACAGCAGGGCATTGCCCGACGAAATGATCAGCGAGTTGACCATGTAGCTGCGCAGCGTGCGATCGTTCAGGACGTCGATATAATTCTGCCAGTAGATCTTGTGCAGGATCACCTCGGGCGTCGAGAACAGCTCGACCGCCGGCTTCACCGAAATGACGAAGAGCCAGTAGATCGGGAACAGCGTCAGGAAGCTGATGAAAATCCAGAAGGCGATATAGAGCCAAGGGTTCTTCTTTTTCACTGGATCACCCCTTCTTCGTATTCCGCGGCGCAAGCATCCCTGTGTAGAGCAGCCAGCAGACCACGATGGTGAGGTAGAGAACGATGACGGAGATCGCCGACCCGTAGCCGTAGTTCGTGCGCGGGAAGACCTCCTTGAAGATGTGCACGCCGATGTAGCGCGTGGCCGACCCCGGGCCGCCGCCGGTGAGCATCAGCACCTCGTCGACGATGCGCATCGCATCCATCAGGCGAATGAAGACGGTGGCGACGAGGGCGGGCGCGATCATCGGCAGCGTGATGTGCCAGAAGATCTGGCGCTTGTTCGCGCCGTCGATCTGCGCCTGCTCGAACGGATCGGGCGGCAGCGACACCAGCGCTGCGATCAGCGTCAGCGTGACGAGCGGCGTCCAGTGCCAGACATCCATGACGATGGTGATCACGAAGGCCGCGATGGCACTGTGGCCGATGTTCAGCTCAAGTCCGAACCAGTTCGAGAGAAGGTTCGGGATGATGCCGATCGACGGCGTCGTCATCAGCTTCCAGATCGAGCCGACGATGATCGGCGCCATGATCAGCGGCAGGGTGTGGATGGTGCGGAAGATGGCCTTGCCCGGAAAGTCCGTCATGAAGGCCTGGGCCAGGAAATAGCCGATGATCACTTCGGTCAGGACGGCAAAGAAGACGAAGGCAACGGTGACGCCGATCGAGGCGAGAAACGCCGCGTCGAAGACCAGCCGGCGGTAATTCTCCGCGCCGTTGAAGATCATGGCCGGGTCTGCGGCGAACGGGTTCCACTGATGGAACGACACGTAGAGCACGTAGAGGAAGGGCAGAACGCCGAAGAAAAACAGAACGATCAGCGTCGGCGCGAGCAGAATCCAGCCCAGTCGGCTCGATTGCATAGACTTACCCCCCGTGTCGCGATGCCGGTTGACATGCCCGCAGCGGCGGACACCTGGAAAAGAAAAAGCGGGTCGCCACAGGCAACGGCGACCCGCAGTCAGGGAGGTTAGCCCTTACTTGCGATAACCGAGATTGGTCAACTCGGCTTCGGCCTCGGCGGCCATCTGGTCAAGACCGTCGCTGGCGCTGAGTTCGCCGGTCAGGATCTTGAAGAAGGTCGGCGCGGTGGCCTCGCGAACCTGCGCATGGAACGGATAGGCAGGTGCGCCCGCGAACAGGTAGCCCTTGTCCTTCAGCAGGTCGTAGTAACCGCCGAGTTCCGTGTTCATCGCCTGGACCTTGGGGTCGTCGTAGGTCGCCTTGTTGGTCACGCGCGGCGCGGCGACGGCCCAATCGGGCTGGACCTCGTCCTGGCCCATGTATTCGAGGAACAGCGCTGCTGCTTCCTTGTTCTTCGACGTGACCGGAATGCCGAAGGCACCGCCGTCGTAGTAGCCGATGTAGCCCTTGCCGGATTCGGCATCTTCCATGACGCCGGGCGAAACCGGAGGCAGAGCGACGCCGACCTTGCCGGTGACGAGCGACTTGTTCTTGTCGGCGGCGATCCAGCCGGCGTTCTCGCCGTAGACCAGACCCTGGGCGACGCGGCCGGCGCCGAAGGTCGTGCCAACCTCGGTCCAGGTCGACTGAACCGATTCCGGCGGCGCGATGTCACGCAGATGCAGCCACCAGGTCAGCGCTTCCTTGGCCTTGTCGCTGTTCATCTGGCCACCGTGCTCGACCGAGGCGGCGTAGTTGTTGTTCGCGTCGATGCCCCAGTTGTAGACGCCGAAGGTCGGCGCGATCGACTCGAAATACTCGTACCAGGAGGCGACGTGACCGGTGTGGGCCTGAGCGGTGGTGCCCCACAGGTCCATGTTGTGGTCCTTGCCCCACTGCGTGAAGAACTCGGCGATCTCCGTGTATTCTTCGTGGGTCGTGGCCGGCGCCAGATCGCGGCCCGTCTTCTCCTTGAAGGCGGCCTTGATTTCCGGGTCGTTGAACAGATCGGTCCGGTAGAGATAGATCTTGATGAAGGCTTCCATCGGGACGCCATAGAGGTCGCCGTTGGCGCCCCTGAAGTAGTTGGCGAAGGTCGTGAACTTGTCTTCGCTGTAGGTCGGCGCCTTCAGAGCCGGGTTGTCCGCGAGCAGCTTGGTCGTATCGACGAGGAAGTCGCGCGCCAGATACGAATAGATGATGTCCTGCTCGATGTAGATCATGTCATAGATGCCGGTTCCGGCCTCCATGTCCTTGATCGCCTTGTCGTACATCTGGTCCCAGGACGTCGTCTCGATGTCGACGCGGATGCCCGTCAGCTCTTCGAACTTGGGCGCCAGCACATCCTTGATATAGTTCGACGGCGGGGTCGATTCCGTGACGCCGTGCAGGACAACGCCCTGATAGGGCTCGCCGGCCTTCTTCCAGTATGCGTCGTCGGCGAAGGCGGACGTCGCAATCGTCATCGCGAGCGCGGACGCGCCCAGTCTCAGTGCGAAATTCATGATTTCCCTCCCTTAGTTGGACGAATCGCGGTGTCCGGCGACAGTCATGCCGGATTGCGACGTCATCGGAACTCTCTTACAAATGTATGCGGACTTAATCAAGTGGTAAATGCATCTGTATCTCGAATCAGACATTTGTATAATGCAGCGCAAACCCATCTGGCGCATGCCAAGCGATATGGGAGCCCGTGAATGAACACTGATCGCAGCGATGATGGTGAAGCGTTTCTGACCGAGATCTGCTGGCACTACTATGTGAACGAGATGACCCAGGCCGAAATTGCGGCCGCGCTCGGCGTCACGCGCCTGCGCGTGAACCAGGCCATCCAGCAGGCGAAAAGCCGCGGCATGATCAAGATCCAGATCGAATCGCCCTTTCTGCCGCGCGTCGAGCTGCAGGAAGAGCTGAAGGCGAAATACGGGCTTGAGGATGCGATCGTCTCGCCCGCCAACCGCGAATCCTACGACTTCCATCTGCCGGTCGGCGCGGCCCTTGCGAGCTACCTGACCGCGAGGATCGTTTCGGAAGGGTGGAAACGGATGGGCGTCTCCTGGGGCGTCACCCTGCAAAGCGCGATCAGCAAGATCGTGCGCCAGTCGCTTCCCGAGTGCGAGATCATCTCGATGATCGGCGGCACGTCAAAGGGCGCGACGTTCAATTCGTTCGGCATCGCCTCCGGTTTCGCCGAACGACTCGGCGCGAATTACTCGCTTCTGGCCGCCCCCATTTTCCTGTCGGACCAGGTGGACCGCGACTCCTTCCTGTCGCAGGAGATCTTCCAGGAGCATTTCGCCAAGTTCAACACGCTCGATGTCGCCATCCTGACGGCCAGCAACGTGTCCTCCCATTCCTACCTGATCTCGACGGGACTGCCGCAGGAGGTCAGCAAGGAGGACCTTTCCGCCGCCGGCGCGGTCGGCGACGTCGTCGGCCGCTTTCTCGACGAGAAGGGCAACGCCGTTTCGACGAGGCTGGACGACCGCACGATCGGGATCGATCTCAACACCCTCAAGTCCGTACCGATACGCGTGCTGGCGGCGGCGGGCCGGCACAAGGTCGAGATCATCGATGCCGCGATTTCCGGCGGCATCGCCAACCGGCTCATCACCGACGACGTGACCGCCGAGTTGCTTCTTCAAAAGGCTTGATGCGCCTGGGTTCGGAATGACCGGGATGGGCCATTGCGGGCGCATGGCCCGAACAATATCGCGCGACCACGAAAAATCATTTGTATTCCTTCAAATGCAATTGTAAAACCAATCGACTTCGCGAACCCGCCCCATGTGCCATCGGCGACGGACTTTCCCGGACCGAGATCGTCAAAGCCGCCATGCGCATGGGAGCGCCAATAACCGCGAAGCGCGAGGGAGAGAGCGGGCATCATGCGCAGATTGGGCATTCATTCGTTTGTCTGGACGAACGGCGAGACCCAGGAGGGCCTCGAGATGGCGCTCGAGAGTTCCGCCCGGCATGGCTACCGCATGATCGAGTTCGCCTATCTTCGCCCGGAAAAATTCGATCTCGATCGCCTGGCGAGAAAAGCACAGGATCTCGACATCGAGATCGTCGTCACGATGGGCCTGCCCGCGCATGCGGATGTCTCGAGCGAAGATGCGGCGGTCGTTGCCAGGGGCACCACGCTTCTCGCCGATGCCGTCAAGGCGGTGCGGGACATCGGCGGAATCCGCCTCGGCGGGATCCTCTACTCCATGCATGGCAAATACGATTCCATGCCGACCCGTGCCGGCTGGATGAACAGCGCAGGCGCGATCGCGGCAACGGCGGAGGTCGCCAAGGCGTGCGGCGTGCAACTGGTTCTGGAAGTCGTGAACCGCTTTGAGTCCAATGTGCTCAACACCACCGCCCAGGGCCTGAAGTTCATCGAAGACACCGGCCGAGACGACGTCTTCCTGCACCTTGATTCCTTCCACATGAACATCGAGGAGGCCGATCCCGCGGGCGCCATTCGCCTCGCCGGCGACAAGGTCACCTATTTCCATTTCAACGAGAACTATCGCGGTTACCTCGGCACCGGGACCATCGACTTCCCGGCCATTTTCGACGCCCTCGTCGATATCGGGTTCCACGACCGCGACATCGTCTTCGAGAGCTTTTCCAGCGCCGTCGTCGACGAGGCGCTGTCGCGGGTCTGCGGCATCTGGCGCGACACCTGGGACGACGCCAATCCGCTTGCCGCCCACGCCCGGCAGTTCATCGAGATGCGATGGGCCGAGGCGCTGCGGCGCCGCGATGTCAACGCCCGGCCGTGAGCACCCAAATGGCGCAGGAAACCACTCTGGCTCCGGACAGCCTCGGACCGACCGTCTGCGTCGGCGAGATCCTCGTCGAAATCGTCGCCACGACCATCGGCGGCGGCTTTCTGGAAGCGCAGCCGCTGTTTGGCCCGTTCCCGAGCGGAGCGCCGGCGATTTTCATCGACCAGTGCGCCAGAATGGGCGGGGCGGCCGCCATGGTCGGTGCCGTCGGAGATGACAACTTCGGCCGAGTGAACACGCGGCGACTCGCCGCGGACGGCGTCGACGTGTCCGCGATCTCCATCGACCCGGGCCTTCCGACCGGCAGCGCGTTCGTGCGCTACCGCGCGGATGGTTCGCGCGACTTCGTCTACAACATCGGCACGTCGGCGGCCGCCCGTTTCGGCTGGACCGAGACCGTCCGTTCGCTGATCGGCCGCGCCGGGCACCTGCACGTCATGGGCTCCGCCCTGTCCATGCCGGCGGCATGGGACGTTATCGAAAAGGCTGTGGGCGTGATCAAGGCGCGCGGCGGCTCCGTTTCGCTCGACCCCAATCTTCGCAAGGAAATCCGCTACGACGGCGAAACCGAGGCGCGTTTCGCGAAGCTTGTCGGGCTCTGCGATCTCCTGCTGCCCTCCGGCGACGAGCTTGAACGGGCCGCCGGCGTCGATGGGCAGGAGGCAGCGATCGGGCGGCTGTTC
This sequence comes from Hartmannibacter diazotrophicus, assembly GCF_900231165.1. GTDB lineage: Bacteria > Pseudomonadota > Alphaproteobacteria > Rhizobiales > Pleomorphomonadaceae > Hartmannibacter > Hartmannibacter diazotrophicus. Next base: position 750,249 of record NZ_LT960614.1, on the reverse strand, counting down.
GACCTGGGCGTCGGAGAAATCGCGCTCAAGCAGGGCATGGACGGGGCAACCGTCTTCACCCGCGACGGCCAATCCGTTCACGCACCGGCCTTCGCCGTGGAGGAAGCCGACCCGACCGGCGCCGGAGACTGCTTCGGGGGCGCCTATGTCGCGTGCCGCAGGCTCGGATCGCCGATCGCGGACGCTCTCACCTATGCCACGGCGGCCGGCGCCCGCAACGTGACCGTTCTCGGACCCATGGAAGGCGCGGGCACGCGCGCCGAACTCGACGCATTCATCGCTTCGACGGAAAGGCGGGTATGATGCAGGTGAAGCTCGACCAGTTGGCCGCCTATCGGCGCAGCGACAAACCGCGCGGTATCGTCTCGGTCTGTTCCGCGCATCCGCTCGTGCTCAGGGCGGCGCTCAGGAACGGGCGAAGGACCGGCACGACCGTTCTGATCGAGGCGACCTGCAACCAGGTCAACCATCTCGGCGGCTACACGGGCATGACGCCTGAGGATTTCGCCGACCTCGTCTTCGATCTGGCCGACCAGGAAGGCTGCCCTCGGGACCAGATCGTCATCGGCGGGGATCATCTCGGCCCGAACCCCTGGCGGTCGCGGCCGGCGGCAGAGGCGATGGCCGAGGCCGAAGCGATGGTCGCCGCCTATGTCGCCGCCGGTTTTCGCAAGATCCATCTGGACGCCTCGATGGGCTGCGCGGGCGAGCCCCTCGCCCTTGACGATGCGACGACCGCCGAGCGGGCGTGCCGCCTGGCGCGGGTTGCCGAGGAGACCGCGCGTGCGGCCGGCAACGGCATGCCCGTCTACATCATTGGCACCGAGGTACCCCCGCCCGGCGGCGCGGACCATGCGTTGACCGACGTTCCGCCGACCGATCCGGATGCGGCCCGCAAGACCATCGCCATCCACCGCAAGACCTTCTCGAAGGCCGGACTGGACGAAGCGTTTTCGCGCGTCATCGGCCTCGTCGTCCAGCCAGGCGTCGAGTTCGGCAACCAGAATGTGGTGCGCTACGACCGCCAGAGGGCGCAGCCGCTCGTCAACATTCTGGACGACGAGCCCAACCTCGTCTTCGAGGCCCATTCGACCGACTACCAGGGCATCGAACCGCTCCGCGAACTCGTCGAGGACGGCTTCGGCATCCTGAAGGTCGGTCCGGAACTCACCTTCGTCCTGCGCGAGACGCTCTACGCGCTCGATCTCATCGCCTCCGATCTCGATCCGGCCTATGGCGAGCGCTCGCTCAAGGCCGCGATGGACACGATGATGCTCGCCGACCCAGGCTTCTGGAAAGGCCACTACAACGGCGATCCGGCCACGATCCGCATGCTCCGCCATTATTCGCTGTCCGACCGCATCCGCTACTACTGGCCGAAAGACGAGGCCGCCGGGGCCGTCGATCACCTTCTCGATACGCTGCGCGGCAAGTCCGTGCCCCTGCCCCTCATCTGGCAGCATCTTCCGGACGGGAGCCAGTTCGCAGGCAAGCCGCTGCAGCCCGAGGACGTGCTGATCTGGCGCGTCACGAAAGCGCTCGACGCCTATCAGGCGGCTTGCGGGACAGGCGGCACCGCCGCCGCAACAAAGGACGCCACCCATGTCGCTTGATCAATTCCGCCTTGACGGCAAGGTCGCCCTGATCACCGGAGGCAATCGCGGCATCGGCCTTGCGATCGCAAAGCTGTTCCTGGAAGCCGGCGCGAAATGCATGCTGACCGGGCGCAGCGAGACCGTCGAGCTGACGGAACTTCTGGCCGGCAACCCGGACACCTCAAGCTGGATCGCGGCCGATGTCACGGAGCCGGACACCGGCGAAAAGCTCGTCGCCGCGACGCTGGAGAAATTCGGCAGCCTCGATGTCCTCGTCAACAACGCCGGCGTTGCCGCCAACGGCAATTTCCATGAATTCGACGACGAGAAGCTCGCCTACATCATGGAGACGAACCTGATCGCGCCGTTCCGGATCGCGCGCGCGGCCATCAGGCCGATGCTGGAAAAGGGCGCCGGCGCCATCGTCAACATCGGCTCGATCTCGGGCATGGTGTCCAACAAGCCGCAGCTCCAGGTGGCCTACAATTCCTCAAAGGCCGCCGTCCACCAGATGACCACGACAATGGCGTTCGAATATGCCGGCAGGGGCATCCGGGTGAACGCACTCGCGCCGGGCTACGTCGTCTCCGACATGACCAAGGGTGGCATCGCCAGGGAAGACTGGAACCGGACCTGGACGGAAAACACCCCCATGGGCCGTTTCGCACAGCCGGAAGAGATGGCCACCTGCGCCCTGTTCCTTGCCTCCGACGCCGCCTCCTACGTCACCGGGGCAACCCTCGTCGCCGACGGCGGATACACCACGCACTGAGTTGAAGGGCGCACTTTCATGAACAGCTTCGCCGACAAGACCGTCATCATCACCGGCGCCGGCAAGGGCATCGGACGCGCCTGCGCGGAACTCATGGCACAGCGCGGCGCGCATGTCGTTGCCATGGCCCGCACGCCGTCCGATCTGGAAACGCTCGCCTCCGGCATTGGAGCAAGGACCATCACGGTCGATCTTGCCGACAACGCCGCCGCGCGCGCCGCCATGACCGAAGCAGGCACCGCCGATTACCTCATCAACTGCGCCGGCACCAACGTTCTGGAAAGCGTGCTCGACATGACGGAAGACGGCTACGAAACCGTCATGGGCATCAATCTGCGCGCGGCCCTGATCTGTGCGCAGGAATTCGCGCGCGCCCGGGTCAAGGCCGGCGGCGGCGGCGCCATCGTCAACGTCACCTCGATCGCCGGCCATCGCGGCTTTCAGGACCACATGGTCTACGCCGCATCGAAGGCCGGGCTGGAGGGCGCGACCCGCGTCATGGCCAAGGAACTCGGGCCTCACGGCATCCGGGTCAACGCGGTCGCGCCGACGGTGACCATGACCGAACTGGCGGCTGCCGCCTGGTCCGATCCGGCCAAGAAGGACCCGATGATGGTTCGCCATCCCATGGGCCGCTTCGCCGAGGTCGAGGACGTCGCCCGCTCCATCGCCATGCTTCTTTCCGATGACGCGCCGGTCGTAACCGGCGCCGTTCTTCCCATCGACGGCGGCTTCCTGGCCGTCTGAACCGCGAACCTCACTATCTGGAGACCCCACTATGGCAGAATCCCTTTCGGGCAAAGTCGCCGCCGTCACCGGTGCCGCATCCGGCATCGGCCTTGCCACCACGCGGGCGCTGCTCGACGCGGGCGCCACGGTCGTCATGGTTGACTATGATGAAGCCGCCCTGACGAGGCTCGGCGGCGAACTGGGCAAGAATGCGATCCCCCAGGTCACCAACCTTCTCGACGCCGAGAGCTGCAGCGCGATGGTTCCGGGCATTCTGGAAAAGGCCGGGAAACTCGACATCATGCACTGCAACGCCGGCACCTATATCGGCGGCGACCTGATCGAGACCGACACGGCGACCATCGACCGGATGCTGAACCTCAACGTCAATGCGGTCATGAAGAACGTCCGCGACGTGATCCCGCACATGATGGAACGCGGCACGGGCGACATCGTCGTCACATGCTCGGTCGCCGGTCACATGCCGATCCAGTGGGAGCCCGTCTATTCCGGGTCGAAATGGGCGATCACATGCTTCGTGCAGACGATGCGCCGCCAGCTCAACAAGCACGGCATCCGTGTCGGGCAGGTGTCCCCAGGCCCCGTCATCTCCGCGCTGCTCGCCGACTGGCCGGAAGAGAACCTGAGGAAGGCCAAGGAAAGCGGCAGCCTGATCGAGCCGACGGAAGTGTCGGAAGCGATCATGTTCATGCTGACCCGCCCCCGGAACGTGACGATCCGCGACATGGTCGTGCTGCCGACGAATTTCGACATCTGACCCGACGAGCGCAGCCGGGGGCTGTTCTTCACCCGCCACAGGAGGCTTACCGACATGGGCGATCTCAAGGGGCTGACCGCCCTCATCACCGGCGCTGCCGGCGGCATCGGCGAGGCCATGGCGGAGGCCTTTGCCGATGCCGGCGCCCGGCTCGCGCTTGTCGACATAGCCGATTCATCGGCGCTCGCAACGCGGCTTGGCGATGAGCACCGGAGCTTCGCGCTGGACCTCGAGGATCCGGACGCCATCAAGGCCACGGTCGAGCGGATCGGCCGCGAGATGGGGATCGACATTCTCGTCAACAATGCCGGCCTCGGCATCATCTTTCCGGCCGAGGAACCAAATCTCGATGCCTGGGACAGGACCATGCGGATCAATCTGCGCGGCCCCTGGCTCATGGGCGCGGCGGCCCTGCCCTATCTCAAGGTTTCGGGCCGCGGCCGTGTCATCAACATCTCCTCGCAAGCGGGGGTGATCGCCATCGAGGAGCATGCCGCTTACGGCGCCAGCAAGGCGGGCCTGATCAACCTGACGAAGGTGATGGCGATCGAGTGGGCCAGGTTCGGCATCACCGCCAACGCGATCGCGCCAACCGTGGTCGAAACGCCAATGGCCCTTGTCGGCTGGTCGGGCGAGAAGGGCGTCAAGGCCCGGCAGGATATCCCTGTCGGGCGCTTCGCAAAGCCTTCGGAGATCGCCGCGGCCGCGCTCTATCTCGCGTCGTACGAGGCGGCCATCATCAACGGCGCGGTGCTGATGGCCGATGGCGGCTTCAGCTGCCGGTAGCCGCGCAGATCCCGCGCGCCGTTTCTGCCGTTCCTGAGAGAATGCGACCGCCGATCCTCCTGTTTCCGGTCAATTCCTGACTCTCCCGCACAAGGTTCATCAAACTGTCATCCCGTCCGAATAGTCCCAACCCATCAGGGGGACTTACGACAGGCGGGGTGACATGTTGGCGCCGAGACAAAGGCCTGAAAGCCCGGCTTTAGCCGGTGCCAGCGTGTCCGCACGCGGACTCGGCAAGAGTTTTGGCGGCAAACCGATCCTGACCTCCGTCGATCTCGACATCGCGCCAGGCGAGGTCGTCGCGCTCCTCGGCTCATCCGGGTCGGGCAAGACCACGCTCCTGCGCATGATCGCTGGCCTACTGGCGCCCTCGCACGGCAGCGTTTCGATCGGCGATGATGTCGTCGCGGACGCGGGCACCGGCAAGCTCGTGCCGCCGGAGCGCCGCTCGATCGGCATGGTGTTCCAGGACTATGCGCTCTGGCCGCACATGACGGTGGCCGGCAACGTCTCCTTTCCCCTTGAAATGAAGGGCGTCAACGGCGAGGAACGGGCGCGCCGGGTGCGCGATGCGCTCGACCTCGTCGACCTCGGCGCCTTCGCCGACCGCTCGCCGTCGACGCTCTCCGGCGGCCAGCAGCAGCGGGTCGCCCTTGCGCGTGCCATCGTCTCGCAGCCGTCCGTCATTCTCTTCGACGAGCCGCTCTCCAATCTCGACCGCGAGCTTCGCGACCAGCTCGTCGTCGATATCGCGGCGCTCGTCCGCTCGCTCGGTCTCACCGGCGTCTACGTCACCCACGACCACGGCGAGGCCTTCGCCATTGCCGACCGCGTCGCGGTGATGGCCGGCGGCGGCATCGTCCAGATCGCCCCGCCGGAGCATCTCGTCGCCCGGCCGGAAAGCGCCGAAGTCGCAAGCTTCCTGAAGCTCGGGCTCATCGCCCCCGGCCATCTCGCGGACGGCAAGGTGACATTCCAGGACAGTGCCGACGTCCTTGCCACACCGGGCGGGTTCAACGGCCATGCCGGGCCGGGAGATCTGTTCCTGCCACGCGGCGCGCTCCGCATCGTCGCGCCGGAGGCGGCCTCGCTGACCGGCACCGTCGTGCGCTCGACCTTCCGCGGCGAGGGCTACACGACCCGCATCCAGCTTTCCTGCGGCTTCGACGTCGACCTGCCCAACGACGAACGCCTGCGCGACAACGCGCCTGTCGGCGTCGACGTCGTCTGGGACCGCGCCCGCTGGTTCCCGGCCACCGCAACCTCCGTCTGACCCACGAACGATCCGACCGACATTCACGAACAGGGAGATTTGACCATGAAGACATTGCTTCGACTGCTGGCGGCCGCCGCCATCGGAACGGTGCTTGCCGGCACCGCCCAGGCCGAGACCGTCACCGTCTATTCCGCCGGCCCCGGCGGCCTCATCAAGAAACTTGCCGCCGGCTTCCAGAAGAAGACCGGCAACGAGGTCGAGGTCTTCCAGGCGACGACCGGCAAGGTGATGGCGCGGCTTGCCGCCGAGCAGGCCAACCCCGTCGCCGACGTCGTGATCTCCGCCTCCTGGGACACCGCGACCCAGTTCGACAAGGACGGCCTGCTGCTCGACTACACCAGCCCGAACGCGGAAAAGGTGCCGGACTTCCTGAAGGCCCCGACCTATGTCGCCCAAGGCATTTCGGCGCTCGCCATCGCCTGGAACACCAAGAGCGGCACGCCGGAACCCACCGACTGGTCCGACCTTGCCAAGCCAGAATACAAGGACCTCGTCACGATGCCCGATCCGGCCAGCTCCGGTTCGGCCTATGAGCTCGTCGCCGCGCTCGCCTCCGACGAGGCCATCGGCTGGAAGCTCTTCGAGGATCTTTCGGCCAACGGCATGATCGTGCCCGGCGCCAACGCGCAGGCGCTGAACCCGGTGCTGCAGGGTGCCAAGGCGGTCGTCTTCGGCGCCGTCGACTACCAGTCCTTCGGCCAGATCAAGAAGGGCGAGTCGCTCAAGGTCATCTTCCCGAAGAGCGGCACCGTCATCGCGCCCCGCCCGATGATGATCCTGAAGTCGTCGCAGCATCAGGACGCTGCCAAGGCGTTCATCGACTACGTCCTGTCGGACGAAGGCCAGGCGGCCGTTGCCGGCGCGGATCTGATGCCGGCGCGCAGCGATGTCGGCGCCGATCGTCCTCTCATGTCCGACCTCAAGCTGCTGTCGGTCGATCCGTCGACGGACCGCAAGGCCATCCTCGCGCATTTCGCCGAGATCTTCGCGGCGAACTGAGGACGTGGCGCTTTCCCGTCGCTCACGCGAGCGGAGCCAGACAGAGGGCGGCGGCCTCGCCGCCCTCGTCGCTCCAGTTCTTCTCGTCCTCATCGCCTGGCCGCTCAGCTTCATCGTCCTTCAGGCGATCTTTCCCGAGATCGGCGCCGGCTCGCTCGCGCGTCCCTTCGCGCTTGTCTCCGAGACGCTGTCCGATCCCAGGCTTGTCGAATGGACTTTCAACACGCTCAAGCTCGGCCTTGGCGTGATGGTCGGCTCGTTTGTCGTCGGCGTGCCGCTCGGCATGCTGCGCGGACTTTTCAAGGTGCCCGGCGGCGGCCTTTGGGACGTGCTCTTCACCGTCCCCTTCACCATCCCGCCCTATATCGCGGCGCTCGGCTGGATCTTCGCTCTGCAACCGCACGGCTATCTCGACCAGATCGCCGGCTTCAATGTCGGCAAGTTCCTGTTTTCCTACTGGGGCGTCGTCTTTGTCATGACGCTCAACGTCTTTCCCGTCGTCTATTTCGCCGTCTCGCGCAGCGTTGCCGCAATCTCGGGCCGCTATCTGGAGGCCGCGCGCGTCTGCGGTGCAGCACCAAGCGTGAGCTTCCGGCGCATCCTGCTGCCGCTCACCGCGCCGGCCATCGCGGCCAGTCTGCTTCTCGTCTTCGCCATGTCGATCGAGGAGTTCGGCACGCCGGCCGTCCTTGCCGCCCGCTCCGGCTTCCTCGTCCTCGTGACCGGCGTCGAGCAGCGCCTCTCCGACTATCCGATCGATCTTCCCGGCGCCGCCATGCTCTCGATCGTCCTCGTGATGCTGGCGCTCGCGGCCTTCGTCGGCCAGCACTGGATCGTCAACCGGCGCGATACCGGCGCCATGTCCGGCAAGCCGTCGCGGCAGGAACTGATGGAGCTTGGGCGCTACAAGCCGCTGGTGCTCGCAGGCTTTGCGGCCGTCGCCACCGTCGGAACGATGGCGCCGATTGCCAGTGTCCTGATCACCGCCTCCACGCGCACGATTTCCGGTGGTCTTGCCGCCGACAACCTGTCCCTCGACAATTTCCGCGGCCTCGCCGACCAGACGTCGGGCGCCATGGAAGCGCTTCTGACGAGCTTTTCGCTCGGTATCGGCACGGCGCTGATCACCGGCCTCGTCGGCGTGCTGACGGCCCTCGTCACCGTGCGGCAGAAGACGCGGATGGCGCGCGTCCTCGATTTCCTCAGCCTCGTGCCCAACACGATCCCCGGCGTCGTCATCGCGGTCGGCCTCATCCTCGCATGGACGCAGCCCTGGCTGCCGCTGACGGTCTACAACACGCCGTGGGTGCTGGTCTTTGCCTATTGCTGCCTGCTCCTGCCCTATCCGGTGCGCTACGCGACGACGGCCGTGCGGCAGATGGGCAGCGGCCTGGAAGACGCCGCACGGGTGTTCGGCGCACGGCCCGTTACGCTGATCCTGCGCATCGTCCTGCCCCTGATCCTGCCGAGCATGGTCGCGGCGATGCTGCTCGTCTTCGCCGTCGCCTCGCGCGAACTCGTCGCGACGATCCTGCTCGCCCCGCTTGGGACCGAGACCATTGCGACCTTCATCTGGAACCAGTTCGAGCAGGGCTCGGTCGGCCTCGGCATGGCCATGAGCTCGGTCGCCATCCTTGTGACGCTCTCGGTGCCGGCGCTTGCCGCGCTCGTGTCCCGGCGCTTTGCCGCCACGGCCAGCGACAAGGCGCGGGCGGGCACGCAGTCCGCCTGAGCGGATCCCTGTTCATGAACGACGATCAGTCCTATCTTTACGCGATAGCCCTTTTTCAGGACGGAGCAACCGGCCAAGCAAGAAGAAGAGGTAACGCCATGAGCGAGCTTCCTTACGACGGCTATCGTTTCAAGCACCGCAAACCCGGCCAGCATCAGCCGAATGGAGGACTGGAGCGTTTCGTGCTCGTCGTCGCGCGCACGATGGATGACGCGATCAGTGCCATCAAGGAGCAGACCACCTCTCCCGCGAGGGGCTTCATCTGGTCGACATCGGGTCCGACGTTCTGTCGGAGGCCCGCAGGCGCGGCCTCAGCAACGGCGAAGCCCGGCTGATCTGAGTCCTTGCCGCAGGGCTTCCTCAAGACGAGGACGAGGCAGCCCACGAGAGACAGACCGGTTCTCATCGCGCCATCCGCGATGAGAACCGGTCTGTCTCTCGCATGGACGGCGGAATCGCCCGCCTTCGACCTCTCTTCGGAGGCTGGCGGTGCCGCTTGTGGCCGCCGACGAGAGGCCGATCCACCCGCCTCAATGCTCAAAAGCTCGACGATTGGCCGGTCAGGACCGGGTCTTCATTCGCGCCGGGTGATCGGCGAAGACCGTTATTCTCGGAATTTCCATGTGTTTTCTGTTTGTTTACCAAGCCTCTTCATGATTGGCGCAAGGTAAGTCCGGCAATTCCGGGCTGGCGGGACATGGCAATCGATCGAGAGGCGGAGGCTTCGGGCGGCCCAGAGTGGGGCGCCGCGGCGCCAGACGCACGTCTTGCCCGCCGAAGAGTTCTGCCGGAGGCGGTCATCAGCGGTTCTGCCGCCAAGACCGGTCATCGGCGTAACGAGTGCGAGGCAATCATGGTTCATTTTCTTGTCCGCAGCAGTCTAGCCGGTCTTCTCCTGCTGGGATTCGGCTCTGCCGCCAGCGCCGAGGAGACGGTCGTGGTGAACATGGACCAGGCCAAGGTCATGCACATCTCCGCTCCGGCTGCCACGGTCATCATCGGCAATCCGTCGATCGCCGACGCCACCATCCAGGACCGGCAGACGCTCGTCATCACGGGGCGCGGCTACGGCACCACCAATTTCATCGTGCTCGACGAAAAGGGCGAGGCGATCGCGGATGCGCAGGTTCGTGTCGAGGCGCCGGACAGGGACGTGGTGACGATCTTCCGCCACAACGCGGCCGGCCGCTCGACCTATTCCTGCGGCGACATCTGCCAGCCGATGATCAATGTCGGCGACGATCCGGGCAGCTACGGCATCGTCCTCGACCAGACGAAGTCCCGCAACAGCAACGCAGCCACGCGCGGCGGAGTTCAGTAGCCGTCGCCAGCCCACCGGCGGCGGACGACATGATCGCAAGGCAGAATGACGCGCAAGGCCCATGCCCCCTCTTCCGGTCAGCAGTACGGGACGCACCCCGGCGGCACCGCCGCGGGCGGGTGTGCTGACGGTCGTCGGCGGCTCCGCGGCGCGGTGATCGACGACCTCTCCTCTTCGAGCCGGAGCGGGCGGTGGCCATGACGAAGGATAAGGCCAAATCCGAGGGCTCCGGGCGCAAGCTCATCAAGTTCTCCCTCCCGTCGGCCATCAGCGCGACGTTCATCGTCGCGTCCCTGACCTTCGTGGTCACGGTCGGCGGTATCAACGCGGCCATCTTCTTCATCGGTAAACTGCGCTACACCGAAGAACTCGCCAATCTGCGCAAGACGAGCATCGCGCTCCTGCAGTCGGCGATCGATCCGCGCTTCCAGAGCAAGGCCGAAGAGATCGGCCGCGTCGGCACTCGTCTCGTCGTGATCGACGCCCTCAAGGGTGCGTCGATCTTCGATGCGACCGGCAGCCAGCTTGAAACCTTCGGCGAGCGGCCGTTCACGACGTTCAACGCCATCCGCCACGGTGTCATACCCGCGCCCGAAAGCAGCGAGGAGGCGCGCGCCGAGTTTCACATCAGCCCGGAAGAATCCCAGACCGCCTACCACCTGCTGATCCGGGTCGACACCTCCCAGATGCTGGCACGCGTCGCCGCCAATCTCAGGCAGTTGCGCATCATGTCGGTCATGATCGGGCTGCTCGTCTCGCTTTTCTCCGGCTTTCTGGTGCGCCAGCGCATCGCCTTGCCGGCCAAGCGCATCAACCGCATCGTCCGCGAGGCCCTGCTGACGCCGACCCGCGCGGGCGAGGAGCGATGCGACATCGGACGGCGCGACGAGATTGGCCACCTCGCGCGCGAGATCGACGATTTCCTGCTCCAGTTCGCGGCGGCCTGGCGGACGAAGGTGATGGTGGCGGACATGCTGCTCTCGACCTCCCCGATCGGCGTCATCCAGTTCTCCGACAAAGGCGTCATCCTTGCCGCCAATCCGGCCGCACACAGCCTCGTCAACCTCGAATTCGACCAAGGCGGCAAGGAACTGCCCCGAACGCTCCGCCTGACGGCGTCCGATCAGACCGTCTCGCTCGACAAGGCCGGCGTGAACTTCGGGACCGAGACCTATCTGGTCGAGGCGATGGAAGCCCCGACACCGACCTACCTGCTGGCCAGCGCCGTCGCCAATGAGGACACCGAGGGCTTCAAGACGACCGTTCTCCTGCTGACGGACGCAACGAAACTCTACAAGGAACGGCTCTCCCTCATCGAGGAGCGCGACCGCGGCTGGCGCGATGTCGAGGAACGCTCGCGGCGGCAACTGGAACTGAAGATGATGCTGGAGAGCTGCCTCAGCCTGATGGCGCCCGCTCCCAGCGGTCCGGACGGGTCGATCGAGCCGATGCCCATGGCCGAGGCCTGGATCAACGACGCGCAGGCGGTCGGCCTCGTAAAGAGCGCGGAAAGCTCGGTCGAGGCGCCGACGGTCAGCGGCGACTCACACGACATCGACGCCGTGATGCGGCTTGCCCTGCTGACGGCGATGGCCCGCATCGGCAAGTCTCCGGTGGACATCGTCGTGGAGGGCAAGGGCATCAACTTCGAGACGGCGGCCTACACCGTCCGCGCCCGCGCGCCGGCTGCCGGCGCCGAGCTCGCCGATGCCTCCTCCAACGCTACGGACTGGAATCTGGCGCTGGCAGCGCTCAGGGTCGCCATCAAGCGCGTCAAGGGCCAGATGGTGGATTTCTCGGCGACCGACGAAGAGGTCAGCGTGCGCATGATCCTGCGCGGCGCGTCCGAGCGCCTGTCCACCGGCATGGCCGGGCGATAGGAAGCCTCCGGGCTTGCCGCCGTCAGTCCGCGAGGACGAGTTGGCCGCCCGAAATCTCGAAACGCTCCAGCCGGCTCAGGAAGCTCATGCCCAGGAGATTGGTCTGCAGGGACTCGTCCGGCATGACGATGGCCTCGACGTCGTTGAGCTCGATGGCGTCGATCCGCATCGACGCAATCCGGACCGGCGCACCGAACGCCTGACCGTTGGCGGTATTGATCGGCTGCCGGTAGTCGTTGCGCCCAACGAAGATACCCACGCGCCGGGCGTCGCTCTCGCGCAGGGCCACCACCGTCGCGCCGGTGTCGGCCAGCATGCGCGTCGGCGTGCTGTTCAGCATCATCGACATGACGAAATGCCCGCGCGGATCGCTCGGCACCAGCACCTCGTGCCCGCCAAGACGCGGCAAAGCGGCATCGTCCGGGGATGCGACGGTTGCGGTCGCTACAACGGCGAGGTCGTCCCTGGCGCCAAGTTGTTCAAGGTCCGGCACCATCCAGGCGACAACCGTCAGCAGGCACAGAACGGCAAAGACGAGGCGCGCCATCAGGCGGTCTCCCTTTCTCGGCAGGCCGCGTCCGCACGGAACAAGGCCCATCCATCGAAACTCAGGGAGACGAGTTTTTGCAATCTGGTGTGAAGCTGACGTAAAGGCGGGCCCCGACACAGCGAAGGGGCCCTCGGTTCCGCTCACCATGGTTCAGGAAGCGTGACCCGAAACACTCAGATGCCGTGCAAACCGGCGCGACCTACTTGGTGCCGTACATCCGGTCGCCGGCATCGCCGAGCCCCGGCACGATGTAGCCCTTCTCGTTGAGCTGGCGATCGATCGCGGCGGTGTAGATCGGCACGTCGGGGAATTCGCCCCGGAACCGCTCGATGCCTTCCGGCGCGGCGAGCAGGCAGACGAAGCGCAGATCCTTCGCGCCCCGCTCCTTCAGCCGTTCGACCGCCGCCACCGCCGAATTGGCCGTCGCCAGCATCGGGTCGACGACGATGGTCAGGCGGTCGCCGATGTCTTCCGGCGCCTTGAAATAGTATTCCACCGCCGTCAGCGTCTTCGGATCACGGTAGAGGCCGACATGGGCGACGCGGGCGGCCGGCACGAGATCGAGCATGCCCTCCAGAAGACCGTTGCCGGCGCGCAGCACCGAGGCGAAGACCAGCTTCTTGCCGTGCAGGGTCGGCGCCATCATGGTCTCGAGCGGTGTTTCGATCTCGACGTCGGAGAGTTCCAGGTCGCGGGTGACTTCGTAGCAAAGCAGCGTGGCGATCTCGCGCAAGAGACGGCGAAAGCCTGCCGTCGACGTTCTCTTGTCGCGCATGATGGTCAGCTTGTGCTGCACCAGCGGATGATCGATTACCGTTACGCCCTGCATCTTGCCCCCGAAGTCCCTCGCCTTGCCGGCATTCCCACTGAGCCAGCACAGTATCCAACGCCGCCGCGGTTTAGAAGACCGTTCCGTCGCTCTCCACCATGATCGGCGGCCCCCCGCCCGGACGCTTCGCGCGCGCGATCTTGCGCCCGGCCGACCAGGTGCCGCCTTCGAGCACGCGTGCCAGCGGCAGGCTTTCGGATGTCTCGCCGAGCTTCCGGCGGATCACCTCCGCGATCCGGTCGAGCAGCGCGACCGTCAGCGCCCGCCATTCCACGACAAGCGCCGAGTCCACCGTATGAGACCTTTCGGCGTCGGCCGGATCCTTCAGCGCGATCACGTCGAGATCGAGAAAGAGACCGCCATTGCGGTATTCCGGCAGGCCGGTCAGGCCATCCACGTCGGTGACCGTGATGCCGCACCATTCGAGCGGCTCGATCAGCGAATAGGAGAGCCACTGCGACAGCTTGTGGAAGGGGACGAGGCCGGTCGTCACGTCGTCGGTGACGAGGCCCGGATACGGCCAGCAATCACCGAGATCGACACCCTCCAGCACCGTGCGCCCCGGCCAGATGGGGCCGAGCGTTTGCAGCACCGCCTCCAGAATGGCTGTTGCCGGCAGTACGCCGTCGACGGCCTTCGCGGCGAGATCGTCGAAGAGACCGCCCGGGCGCGGGTCGTCCTCCATGGCAAAGACATCCGCGTTGGCGCTGACGACCTGGCCGAGGCGATTGAGAAGTCCGGCCCGGCCCTCCAGCCCGACCATGGGGTTCGCCCCGTCGACCTGGAAGCCGGACGCAATCTCCTCAAGCGAGACGCCCGCAAGCGCCGCCGCGTCGGCGCGGAGGGGATCGGCCGCGTTGTTGGAGAACAGCCCCGAGATGAACATGGCAAGGCTGGCAACACCAAGCCCCTCGGAGCGGGAAAAGGTCTTGCCGGTCGCGGCTTCCTCATAGGACCAGTCGGGACCGGCCCCTGCGTCAAGCAGCACCGAGACGATGGCCAGATCGAAGGCCGCCCGTCCCGCTTCGGCGGCAGAGGCGAACTGACGCGCGGCACAGATCTCCGCCCAGCGGTCGATACCGCCTGCCTCGAAGTGCCGCCAGCGGGCGTGGAACGGAATGTCGAGATCCGGATAGTTCTCGCGCATGACCGCGATGACGTAGTCGGCGGCGGCATCGAGCCGCGCAAGGTCGACGGTGAAATGGGAGAGCCCGCCAGCCTCGCCGAGCGCCAGCATGCGGCCGGCCCGCTCACGAACGGCAGTGGCGGAGAGAAGGTCTTGAGGTGTCATGAAAGAGAAGATGCCTTTGCGTCGTCAGACCGGATGATCCTGTTGTGTGATCCGATCCTCAATATTCCTCGATCGGCCGGCCCTTGGTCGACAGCAGATCCTCGACGGCGGGAGGCGCCTCCGGCGTGAAATAGCCGGCCGCCTTCTTGGCCTCCATTTCGACCATGGCGTCGATGGGAATGAGGTCGGCGGGGATCGGCACGCGCTCGCCGATCTCGATGCCCGAGCCGGTGATGGCGTCGTATTTCATGTCCGACATGGAGACGAACCGGTCGATCCGGGTAATCCCCAGCCAATGCAGCACGTCGGGCATCAACTGCTGGAAGCGGGCATCCTGGACACCCGCGACGCACTCGGTGCGCTCGAAGTATTTCGCCGCGGTGTCGCCGCCTTCCTGGCGCTTGCGGGCATTGTAGACGAGGAACTTGGTCACCTCGCCGAGCGCCCTGCCCTCCTTGCGATTGTAGACGACGAGGCCGGCGCCGCCCGCCTGCGCTTCCTTCACGCATTCCTCGATGCCATGAATGAGATAGGGCCGGCAGGTGCAGATATCCGAGCCGAAAACATCAGATCCATTGCATTCGTCATGCACACGGCAGGTGAGCCGACGCTTGGGATCGGCAATCGCCGACGGATCGCCGAAGATATAGAGCGTGATGCCGCCGATGGGCGGCAGGAAGACGTCGAGGTCCGGCCGTGTGACGAGTTCGGGATACATGCCCGCCGTCTGCTCGAAGAGCGTGCGGCGCAGTTTTTCGTCCGAGACGCCGAAGCGTTCGGCGATGCCCGGCAGATACCACACGGGATCGACGGCCGCCTTGACGACCGAGATCTCGCCGCCCTCGCGCACGATGTCGCCATCGACCTTCAGGCGCTGGTCGCGGATCGCCTGCTGCAGTTCCATCACGGTGAGGCGCGCCTTGGTGATGGCAATCGTCGGGCGGATATCGACGCCCTCGGCGATGAGGTCGCCATAGAGGCTGGCCACCATGTGACCGAAGGGATCGAGCGAGACGATCTTGCCGGGCGTTCCCCACTGCGGAAACGGTCCGACGCCGACGACCGGGGAGGTGTTGGTCAGATCCGGCCGCTGGATGGGATTGAGCGCACCGGAGGACACCGCCAGCGCGCGATAGAGCGAATAGCTGCCGCCGTGGCTGCCGATCGTGTTGCGATCGCCGGCGCGAGAGACCGTGCCGATGACCGGCCCGCGCTCCAGCGGGTCCGCCGCACCCCACTTGATGGGGTAGCGGATGGGGGCGCCGGCGCCGGGGTGCGAAGTCAGCCGAATGTGGCTCGTCCGATTGCCACTGTCGCTCATCATAGCCTGCCGAATGTCTGGAGCGGATGGCCCCGTCAAGGAAAGGAATCCGAATTATGGTCCTGATTTATCAGGAAGTGAAGGCTTCGCCGTTCAACATCTGTTGCCTCAGCCGGGTCTTGACGGTCTCGTCGCAGAAGGCCGCATCGATGGCCGTTTGCGTGAACGCGAGCATCTCGCGATCCGAAAGAGTGAAGGTGTCCTGCACCATCCGGTAGTCCCGTCCGACGGTCGTGTGAAAGAAGGGCGGATCGTCGGACGAGATCGTGACCTTGATGCCCGCATCCCGCAGCCGGACGATCGGATGCCGCGGCCAGCCGGCATAGACGCCAAGCGCCACATTGGACCCGGGGCAGACTTCGAGGACGATTTCCTCGTCGGCAAGGCGGCGCATCAGATCCGCATCCTCGATCGCCCGCACACCATGGCCGATGCGGCGGACGGGGATGGCATCGAGCGTCGCCCGGACGCTTTCGGCGCCGCAGACCTCGCCCGCATGACAGGTGAGTTTCAGCCCGGCTTCCGCCGCGACGGCAAAGGCTGGCGCGAAGTCGGTCACCTCGTAGAGGCGTTCGTCGCCCGCCATGCCGAAGCCGACGACGCGTTCGTCCATCGTATGGACCGCGGTCTTCGCCGCCTTGATGGCAGCTTCGGGGCCGAAATGCCGCTCGATCAGCGGGATGATCCGCCCGACGATCCCGTGACTTTCCTCGGCGCGCCGCATGCCTTCCGAAATGCCGCCGAGATAGTCCGCGTAGGCGATGCCGCTGCGCCGGGCATGATCGGGAGAAATGAAGACCTCGGTGTAGATCACGCCTTCAAGCGCCGAGGCCACAAGATATGTTTCGGTCAGATCGGCGAAATCCTCCGCCGTCTTGAAGACGCTGGCCGCCCGGTCATAGGCCTCCAGAAAGGAGGTGAAGTCGTGCCAGCGATATCCGCCGTCCGCGTCGAACAGGCCGCCGACATCGATGTGGTAGCGGGCCGCCAGACGGCGCACGAGATCCGGCAGGGCGGCGCCCTCGATGTGACAGTGAAGCTCGACTTTGGGAATGGTGCGGGTCATGCTCTATCCGCGGATGTTCTGCAAAAGCGCTGCGACGCGGGCCGGAGCATTTCCTTTTCAGTCAGCCAAGTCAATCAAATCGGGCGGAACGACGCCGACCGGACCGGCGGCCGGTTTGGGTCGTCCCCTTCCCTGCAAATCCGCCCCTCTAAGCATCCAGATCCGGATACGATTTGACGTCTCGCGGATGCTGAATCCTGTCGATCAGTCCCCAATCGAGAGCTTCCTCCACCGTCATGAAACGGTCGCGGTCCATCCCGCTCTCGAACTCCTCGTAGCTCCGACCGCAATGCTCGGCATAAAGCCGCGTCATACGATGCTTCGTTTGCTTGATTTCCTCGGCGTGAATCAGCATGTCCGATGCCTGCCCCTGAAAGCCGCCGGAAGGCTGATGGATCAAAATGCTGGCGTTTGGCAGCGCCGCACGCTCGCCTGGCTCGCCGGCCATCAGCAGGAAGGAGCCCATCGAACGGGCGGTGCCCATGCAGAGCGTATGCACAGGGGCACGGATGTGGCGCATGGTGTCATACATCGCAAATCCGCTGGTCACGACGCCACCCGGGGAGTTGATGTAAAGATGAATCGGCTTCTTCGGGTTCTCCGCTTCCAGAAACAACAATTGCGCACAGACGAGTGCGGAAACGGCGTCGTTCACTTCGCCATTGAGAAAGATGATCCTCTCGCGCAGAAGGCGGGAGTAGATGTCGAAGGATCGCTCCCCGCGGCTGGACTGCTCGATGACCATAGGGACGAGTTGCATCGCTTCGCGCATCGGCGAACTCCAGTGTTTCTGAAAATGACGGGACGAGTGTCGGATCAGGCTACGCGCAACAGGGGCGGATCGTTGCTATTCGCGGCGGACATGATCATGTGCGGGAAGCTTCCGTCGGCCGGTACATGGACGATCCTGAGGTGCGTTCCGCCGATCCCGTTCGGCAGAACGGTGAAGGTGACCGTGCTTTCCACAAATGGCGGTGCGCCGTCGCGCAGCGTATAGCGAAGCTCCCGTCCGGGCGTGATGATCGCCGCTTCGCTGTCGGCGAGGTCCTGCGGCGGGAGCCAATGATCGCGAAACTCCGGAATGCTGATCGCGCGCCAGACCTTTTGCGGCGGCTCATCAAGGTCGTATTCGAGTTCGATGATGGCATGGCCGTCGTCGGTCTCAACGTTGCTCATTGATCCATGTCCTTCAGCACACTCTTGAGGGCATCGATGCGCGCGGGCCAGTAGGCCCTGTATTTCGCGAGCCACTGCGCGATGGTGGCAAGTCCCTGAGGATCGACCTCGTAATTCACGAAGCGTCCATGCCGCTCTTCCCGGACAAGGCCCGCATTCCGCAAGACGGACAGATGTTGAGACATGGCGGGCTGGCTGATCTCCATGCCCTGCCGCAAAGCGCTTGCGTTCATGTTCCCGGCTGCCAATTTCTCGAAGATCGACCGCCGGGTCGGGTCTGCCAGGGCCTTGAAGATGTCTGCCTCGCTCATGCCGTCACATAAGCATACACTTATCTTATTATCAAGACCCTCCCGCTCACGGGGGTGTCGCCGTCCCGAACAGTCTTGTCTGCGCCCGTCCTAGACGGGCTGAACTTCCAGAGGGGCCAGCATGCTGGTGCCGTGGCGGCCCGCCGGAAGATGCAGCCAGTCGGCAGCGGTTTCGCCAATGTCGGCGAACGTCTGGCGGCGCCCGGCGTAGCCCGGCTTGATCCCCTGGCCAGCCATCAGGACCGGCACGATTTCGCGCGTGTGGTCCGTGCCGCGCCAGGTCGGATCGCAACCGTGATCGGCCGTCAGAATGAGGAGATCCTGTGGCTTCATGCGCGCCAGCAGTTCCGGCAGGCGGCGGTCGAAGGCCTCCAGTGCGGCGGCATAGCCGGCAACATCCCGGCGATGGCCGTAAAGCGTGTCGAAGTCGACGAAATTGGCAAAGACCAGATCGCCGGCCTTCGCGTCGTCCATCACGCCCAGGGTGGCGTCGAAGAGGGCGTCGTTGCCGGCCCCCTTGCGCACCTCGGTAACGCCGACATGGGCGAAGATGTCGCCGATCTTGCCGATGCCGAAGACCTTGTGGCCCGAGTTCTCGACGCGGTCGAGCAGCGTCGGTTCCGGCGGCGGCACGGCATAGTCGCGCCGGTTCGCCGTGCGCACGAAGCTTGCCGCATTCTCGCCGATGAAGGGGCGCGCGATGACACGGCCGATGCCGAGTGGGTCGACCAGGCGCCGGGCGATAATGCAGAGATCGAGAAGCCTTTGAAGGCCGAAATGCTCCTCATGCGCGGCGATCTGCAGGACCGAGTCCGCAGAGGTGTAGACGATCGGCTTGCCGGTGCGGATATGCTCCTCGCCGTATTCGGCGAGGATGTCCGTGCCGGAAGCGTGCTTGTTGCCAAGCAGTCCGGGGAGATTGCCCTCGCGGGTCAGAGCGTCGGTTAGGCTTTCGGGAAAGGTCGGGATCGTGTCGGGGAAATAGCCCCAGTCGAAGGGCGCCGGAACACCGGCGATTTCCCAATGGCCGGAGGGCGTATCCTTGCCTTTCGATTTTTCCTCGGCGATCGCGTAGCGCCCGAGAAGCGGCGCGGTGCTGATCCCGTCGGGCCGGCGGCCGGATGCTTCCATCGCCGCAAGACCGAGGCCAAGTGTCGCCATGGACGGCAGGGTCAGTGGGCCGGACCGCACACCCGGAATATCGGCCTTTCCGCCCGCGCAGGCGGATGCGATATGCCCCAGCGTATTTGCGCCTGCATCGCCGAAGTCTTCCGCGTCGGGTGCGCTACCTATACCGAAGCTGTCGAGAACAATGAGAAATACGCGTGCCATGTTCTCTCTTCCCCTGAACAGGGCGAATGGAAACTCAAGACTTCAGCCGCCGTTCAACCATGCAGCACCTAGTTGAACGAAACAACCAAAGGTCGGTTTATCCACCGATCTTCTCAAGGATCGCCGATCTTTCGACCGAAGCATCCTCTTTCGTCATATAGGCCTGCCTCAGCGCGAGAACAGCCCGCTCCGCATCGGCCTCGGTCGCGGCATGCACAAGCCCCAGCGGGCGATCCGGTCCAACGGAGGCTCCAAGGCCCGCCAGTTCGGAAAAGCCGACGGAGGGATCGATCGCATCGTCCGGGTTCGTCCGGCCGCCCTTCATCGCCACAACCGCAACGCCGATCTCGCGCGTCGCGATTGCCTGCACAATGCCCGGTCTTTCCGGAAAGGCAGGTTTCGTCACCGGCGCGGACGCCAGATGAAGGTCCGGCCTTTCCATCAGATCGGAAGGACCGCCGAGCCCGGCGACCATCCGCGCGAAAATCTCCGCCGCACGGCCGGACGAGAAAGCCACCCCGATCGCGTCCCGGGCGGCGGCGAGATCGGGCTGGAGTTGCCCGAGAACCAGCATTTCGGCACCAAGCTCCACCGTCACCTCGCGAAGCCGGGGATGGCTTTCCGGCCGCGTCAGGAAGTCGATCGCAAGCCGTACCTCCAAGGCGTTGCCGGCGCTGCTGCCAAGCGGCTCATTCATGTCGGTGATGAGGGCCGTCGTCGGCAGGCCAGCACCGACCGCGACCGAGACGAGACTTTCGGCGAGCCCCCTGGCGTCGTCCATCCCCGCCATGAAGGCGCCGGAGCCGCATTTGACGTCGAGCACGAGGCCGGTGAGGCCGGCAGCGAGTTTCTTCGACAGGATCGAGGCGGTGATGAGGTCGATCGATTCCACCGTGCCGGTGACATCGCGGATCGCGTAGATGCGCTTGTCGGCGGGCGCCAGATCCTCGGTCTGGCCGATGATGGCGCAGCCAACCTCGCGGACGACCTTGCGGAAAGTCTTGCTGTCCGGCTGGCTGGCGTAGCCGGGGATGGCATCGAGCTTGTCGAGCGTGCCGCCGGTATGGCCGAGGCCACGGCCGGAGATCATCGGCACGAAGCCGCCGCAGGCGGCAACGGCGGGCGCCAGCATGAGCGAGACCGTATCGCCGATGCCGCCGCTCGAATGCTTGTCGAGCGCCGGCCCCGGCAGGTCCGACCAGTCCAGCACCGTGCCGGAATCGCGCATTGCAAGGGTGAGGGCGACGCGCTCGTCCCGGCTCATGCCGCGAAAGAAGACCGCCATGGCAAAGGCGGCGATCTGTTCGCGCGAGACGGTTCCCTGGATGAGACCGCCCACGAGAAAGGCGATTTCCGCCGCGCCCAGCGTTTCCCCGTCCCGCTTTCTGCGGATGATTTCCTGCGGCAGCAAACCCCACCTCCCCGACTGCCCCTTTTCGACTCAAGGGCTTGCCTTTCAGATCAGGGTCTCTTGCCGGGGAAAAAGAATCAAGCGGCCGCCAAAGGCTTGTCGACGGCCACGGCCTTGACGATACGCGGCAGGATGCGGGCCAGCTTTTCCGCCCCCACCGGCGCCAGTTCCTTGGTCTCGGCGTGGGAGAGTTCGTCGCCCGTCATGCCGGCGGCAAGGTTGGTGATGGTCGAAACGGCCGCCACCCTGAGACCGAAGAAACGCCCGAGGATCACTTCCGGCACGGTGGACATACCGACGGCGCTGGCACCCAGAATGCGGGCGGCGCGGATCTCGGCCGGCGTCTCGAAGGAGGGTCCTGCGAACCACATGTAGACGCCTTCATGGAGCTTGACCTGCTCGGCACTGGCCGCCCTGCGGAACTCCTCCTGAAGATCGGCGTCATAGGCATTGGTCATGCCGACGAAGCGGCGCTCGGACCGCTCGCCGATCAGCGGGTTGGTGCCGGAGAAATTGATGTGATCGGTGATCATCATCAAATCGCCGGGGTTCATCTCGGGGTCGAGGCTGCCGGCGGAGTTGGTGAGAATGAGAGAGGAGCACCCGAGCGAGGCGAAGGTTTCGATCGGCGCGCGCATCGCCGCCGCATCCCCCTGCTCGTAGTAGTGCAGCCGGCCGGACATCACCGCGACGTCGACGCCGGCCAAACGCCCGACGATCATCTCGCCGGCATGGCCGGAGACGGTCGAGACCGGAAAGCCGGGAAGCCGCGCAAACGGCACTCTGACGGCGTCCTCGATGGAGGCCGCAAACTCTCCCAGCCCGGAGCCGAGCACAAGGCCGACACGATAGTCGCCCGAGCGCAATTCGTTGATCGTGTTGGCGGCAACGGTGCCAAAGTGCTGAGACATGGCTGAAAACTCCAATAAAGAGCCGACGCTGCTTCGGGGGAGCGGGCATCGGCCGTGACTTCAAAAACGGAGCGCTATCGTTCGGCGATAACGCGGATCATTCGGTCGACGCGTCGTAACCGACTAGGGAAAAGCCTGCCGGCAGGAGCCGCGCCATCGTGAATTCCGCATGGGCGCCGTCCGGATCGCAGGCATACACGCGAACGTCGGCATCGGAAAATTCCGCGAGGCGTTGCCGGCAACCGCCACAGGGCGTGCAGAAGCGGCCCCCGTCAATACGCGGCGCAACAACGAGAGCAGTGCGGATACGCAGGCCGCCGCCCATCACCATATGCGAGATCGCGCTGGTTTCCGCGCACCAGCCCTCCGGGTAGGACGCATTTTCGATGTTGCAGCCGGCGTGAAGGTTGCCCTTGTCGTCGATCAGCGCCGCGCCGACGTGAAACTTCGAATAGGGCGCGTGGGCCTTGGCTCTTGCCGCGCTTGCGGCCTCGAAGAGCACCTGAAAGTTGTCCATGGGCTTGGCTCCGGTCGAAGATCGTTCGACGCGCAAACGGGGTCGAGCGCGAGCATTGTTTATGCCCTGTCGACAATGCCGGGAAAAGCGTGCGAGCGGAAACACAGTTTTCCACCGCGTCTCGAGCACGAAACATCCCGGCAGTTCCGGGAGCCAAGCGTCATGTCCAAGAGATCGCAGTGCAAAGACGGCTGGCGCCGTCATCCACATAGATGGGTTTCGACATCCAGAATGCTAGGCAGACAAAAGTCGGAGGCCGCAGCCAGTGTCTCCGGCGCCCCCGTTCCGGTGAGAACGGCGAAGCGAAGCCCTGCCCCGGCGGCGGCGGCCATATGCATGTCATGGAGGTTGTCGCCGACCATGGCGACCTCTTGCGGACGCACGCCGACAGCCTCGGCAAAGGCGAGAAGCATGCCGGCCTCGGGCTTGACGCCGTGACCGCTGTCATAGCCGGCGACGAAATCGATGTCGGCTTCCATGCCGAAACGGGCAATGAGACCGCGGATGGCCGCTTCGCTGTCGCTGCTGGCGATGCCGGTCCTCAGATTCCTGGCCTTCAGGCGGCGGAAGAAGGCAGCAAGATCGGTGACGGCGACCGCGCCGTCGACGGCGGCGACGAAGATCGCATCCAATGCCGGCACCAGCGCCTCCAGCGAATGCGGGCTGCCGGCGGCGATCCATTCGACGGCAATCTCGGCGGTGTTGCCGGCGGCGAGCAGGCTGTCGCCGCCCGTGTGGCCCGAGACCGGGTCCATGCCGCCGCTGCGCATCAGATGGTCGGCCAATGCCTGGTCGCCATTGGCCGCGTGAAGGGCGGCGAGGCGGATCGGCGGCTCCCAGGTCTTGTGGAAGTCGATGAGCGTTCCGTCCTTGTCGAAGAGGACAGCGCGGATGGCCGGACTGGATACGGTCGTCAAGCCTATCGCTCCTTGGTGTAGGGCACGCCGCCGGCCTTCGGCGGAATGGCCTTGCCGATGAAGCCGGCGAGAAGAATGACGGTCAGCGCATAGGGGAGCGCCTGGAAGAACTGCACCGGCACCGTGCCGATCAGCGGCAGCGGCGTTCCCTGCAGGCGGATGGACATGGCGTCGAGGAAGCCGAAGAGCAGGCAGGCGAACATCACCGGGACCGGGCGCCATTTGGCGAAGATGAGGGCCGCGAGCGCGATATAGCCCTTGCCGGCCGACATGTCCTTCACGAAGCTCGACGACTGGGCAATCGAGAGGTAGGCGCCGGAAAATCCGCACAGAATGCCGGCGCAGATGAGCGCGCGATAGCGCAGCCAGGTGACGGAGATACCGGCTGTGTCCACGGCAGCGGGGTTCTCGCCGACGGCCCGCAGCCGCAAGCCGAAGCGGGTGCGATAGATGATCCACCAGGTCAGCGGCACGCAGAGAAAGGCGATGTAGGTCAGCGCGTTATGGCCGGAGAGAACGTAATGATAGAGCCAGCCGAGACCGGGGATGGCGTCGAGTTGGTCGACACCGGCGAAGGTCCAGTTGCCGAAGCGGGCGGATTCGGGAAGCTGCGGCGTCTGCGGGCCCTTCTTGAACCAGGCAATCGCCAGCGTGGCGGTGAGGCCCGAGGCGATGAAGTTGATCGCAACACCGGAGACGATCTGGTTGCCGCGGTTGGTAATCGAGGCAAAGCCGTGCAGGAGGGCGAGCGCGATCGAGACGGCGATGCCGCCCATCAGCCCCGCCCACGGCGATCCGGTCACATAGGCCAGCGAGGCGGCGGCAAAGGCCGAGGCCAGGATCTTGCCCTCAAGGCCGATATCGAAGATGCCCGAGCGCTCGGAGAAGAGGCCGGCAAGGGCGGCAAAGAGCAACGGCACCGTCAGGCGGATGGCCGAGGGGACCGAGTCGGCGACGAGGGAGAGGAACTGCCAGAGGTCCATGGGTCGCGCCTCCCGTCAGGCCGTTGCCGGCTTCGCCGACCGTGAGGGCCGGGTGAAGAGGCGCAGGAGGAGCGGCTGGAACATATATTCCAGCGCGCCGGCGAAAAGGATGACGAGACCTTGGATCACCACGATCATGTCGCGTGAAATCGTGGGAATCCAGAAGGCCACCTCAGCGCCGCCCTGATAGAGGACGCCGAAGAGGATCGCCGCGAGAATGATGCCGACCGGATGCGAGCGGCCCATGAGCGAGACGGCGATGCCGACGAAGCCCGCGCCGCCGACGAACTCGACCTGAAGTCGCTGGGCGTCGCCCATGACGACGTTGAGGGCCATCATGCCGGCGAGCGCGCCGGAGATCAGCATCGAGATGACGACCAGCCGCACATAGGGAATGCCGGCATAGATGGCGGCCGTGGGGCTGATGCCGGTCGCCCGGATCTCGTAGCCGAGCCGCGTGCGCCAGATCAGCGCCCAGACGCAGAGCGCCGCGACGAGCGCGATCAAGAAGGAGACGTTGAAGGGGGCCGCGCCGATCTGCAGGCCGAAGAGGTCGAGCAGCCAGCCGAGCTTCGGAAGCTGGCCACCTTCGAGGAAAGTGCGGGTTTCCGGCGACATGCGCCCCGGTACCCGCAGCACGTTGACGAGCAGATAGACCATCAGCGCGGCGGCGATGAAGTTGAACATGATCGTCGTGATGACGATGTGGCTGCCGCGTTTGGCCTGCAACCAGGCAGGAATGAAGGCCCAGGCCGCGCCGAAGAGACCTGCGGACAGGATCGCGATCGGCATGGTCAGATACCAGGGCAGGATGCTGTCGAAGGTGAGCGCCACGAGCGCTGCGCCGAGGCCGCCGACATAGGCCTGGCCTTCCGAACCGATATTGAAGAGACCGCAGTGAAAGGCGACCGCGACCGAGAGCCCGGTGAAGATGAAGTTGGTGGCGTAGAAGAGCGTGTAGCCGATGCCCTCGCCGCGCCCGAGCGCACCCTCGATCATCGTCTTCGTCACTTCCCACGGGCTCTCGCCGATAAAGAGCACGACAAGCCCGGAAATTAGGAAAGCCACGATCAGGTTGAGCAGCGGCATCAGGACATAGTTGGCGAAGGGCGGAAGCTGCCTTGACGATGCACTCATGCCGGCTCCTCCTCGCGCGCCCCGATGCCGGCCATCATCAGACCCAGCGCCTGTTCCGTGGCATCTGGCGCTTCCTCGCCGACGACACGGCCGGCGAACATCACCAGAATGCGATCCGAGAGCGCACGGATCTCGTCAAGCTCCACCGAGACCAGCAGGATTGCCTTGCCCGCATCGCGCATCTCGACGATGCGGCGGTGGATGAACTCGATGGCGCCGATGTCGACGCCGCGGGTCGGCTGGCCGATGATCAGCACATCCGGATCGCGCTCGATCTCGCGGGCAAGCACGATCTTCTGCTGGTTGCCGCCGGAAAAGTTCGACGTCTTGAGGCGGCAGTTCGGTGGGCGGATATCGTATTTCTCGATCTTGTCGTTCGCGTCATTGCGCATCGCATCGATGGAGAGAAACGGCCCGCGCAGCAGGGCTTCGTCGCCGTGGTAGCCGAGGATCGCGTTCTCGTTCTCCTCGAAGGGCAGGACGAGACCCATGTGATGGCGATCCTCGGGAACGTGGGCGAGCTTGCGGGCGCGCAGATCCGCGGGATCGGCCGTCGAGCAAACGCCCGTCGGTTCCCCGCGAAGGATCACCTCGCCGGAGGATGCCTTGCGGATGCCGGCGATCGCTTCCAGCAATTCCGACTGGCCGTTGCCGGCCACCCCCGCGATGCCGACGATCTCGCCGGCGCGCACGTCGAAGGAGACGTTGTCGACCATCGTCACGCCGCGCCCGTCGCGAACGGTGAGGTTCTTGACCGAGAGCAGCACGTCGCCGGGCTTCGCCGGTCCCTTGTCGACACGCAGGAGAACGCGGCGACCGACCATCAGTTCGGCGAGTTCCTCCACCGTGGTCTCGGCGGTCTTGCGGGTTGCCACCATCTCGCCGCGCCGCATGACCGAGACCGTGTCGGTGATCGCCATGATCTCGCGCAGCTTGTGGGTGATGAGGATGATCGTCTTGCCCTGTTCCTTCAGAACTTTCAGGATGCGGAACAGGTGATCGGCCTCTGCGGGCGTGAGAACGCCGGTCGGCTCGTCGAGGATGAGGATGTCGGCGCCGCGAAAGAGCGCCTTCAGAATCTCCACCCGCTGCTGCAGGCCGACGGGCAGTTCCTCGATGACGGCGTCCGGATTGACCTCGAGGGCGTAGTCGGCCTCGAGGCGCTTCAGTCCCCTGCGCGCCGCCGCCGTGCCCTTGGCGAGCACGGCCCCGCCCTCGGCGCCGAGCATGACGTTTTCAAGGACGGTGAAATTCTCCACCAGCATGAAGTGCTGGTGGACCATGCCGATGCCGGCGGCGATCGCGTCCTGGCTGTCGTTGATGGCAACCTGCCTGCCGCCGACGAGGATGTCGCCACTGTCGGCCTTGTAGAAGCCGTAGAGGATCGACATCAGCGTTGACTTGCCGGCCCCGTTCTCGCCGATGATGCCGTGGATGGAGCCCCGCTCAACCTTCAGGTTGATGTTCCTGTTGGCATGAACCGGACCGAAGCTCTTGTCGATCGCGACGAGTTCGATGGCGGGTGGCGGAGGCGTCTGGACCATGAAGCGCCCTTCACACTGTCAACCTGGGCCGCGCCCAGGACCAGTCCCGGGCGCGGCGCTTTGGAGACGTTTCGATCAGTAAGGGCAGGCATTGTCCTTCATGTAGTCGTGCACCATGACCGAACCGTCGATGATCTGGGCCTTGGCCTTTTCGACCGCTTCCTTGATGTCCGGCGTGATCAGCTTCTCGTTGTTCTCGTCGAGCGCCCAGTCGACACCGCCCTCGGCAAGACCGAGCGAGGAAACGCCGCCCTCGAACTTGTCGTCCATGGTGTCCTTGAAGGCGTTGTAGACGGCGACATCCACGCGCTTGACCATCGAGGTCAGCACGGAACCCGGATGCAGGTAGTTCTGGTTGCTGTCGACGCCGATCGAATACTTGCCCTCGTCGGCGGCCTTCTGCAGCACGCCAAGGCCCGTCGCGCCAGCGGCCGCGTAGACGACATCCGCGCCCTTGTCGAACTGAGCCTGGGCGAGTTCGCCGCCGCGCACAGGGTCGTTCCAGGCAGCACCCGTGGTGCCGGTCATGAAGCCGGAGACCTCGACCTTCTCGTCAGCCGCCTTGGCGCCCTGGAAATAGCCGCACTCGAAACGGCGGATCAGGGGAATATCCATGCCGCCGACGAAGCCGACCTTCTTGGATTCGGACTTCATGCCGGCGATGAGGCCGACGAGGAAGGAGCCCTCCTCCTCCTTGAAGACGACCGACTTCACGTTCGGCAGTTCGACGACGGAATCGATGATGTAGAACTTGGTATCGGGATATTCCTTGGCGACCTTCTCGATCGCCGAGGTCCAGGCAAAGGACACACCGACGACCGGATTGAAGCCGTGCGAGGCGAAGTTGCGCAGCGCCTGTTCGCCCTGGGTGTCGTTGGTCGGTTCGAAATCGCGATAGTCGATACCGGTCTCAGCCTTGAACTTCTCGGCGCCGTTGTGGGCGGCCTCGTTGAAGGACTTGTCGAACTTGCCGCCGGTGCCATACACCACCGCCGGTTTCACGTCGGCGGCGAGCGCCGTTCCGGCCAGGATGACGGTCGCAAAGGCCGCGCTCACGAGTTTCTTGATCATCAGGTCCTCCAGTGACTTCCCCTGCGCGGCGCATCGGCGCCGTCGTTTCTGCGGACTCATGCTTGAAGCCGGTCGGATCGACGGCCGGCAAGCCACGCATGAGTAAATACGAATTTCGCCGGAGAGCAATTCCTTTGCATGATTATTTTTTTGACAGTTGGACAAAATTTCTGCCCTGCCACAAGGCAACACGGAGAGCCGCATCCACCCCGATTCCGCAGCGCCGCCGGCGTTGGCGGGATTGCTTTTGTCAATTCGAGCAATTGCCGTTAAATGATTGCGTCGTCCCGGCATCTTTCATCACGGAACTGCCCGGGTGGAAACGCGTTGCGGCAGTGTCGCGACTTGTGAGACGCATGCTTGCGACAACCGCCCGCCGCGAGTTGGGCGATAGGCGCAGAAGACTTCGGGAGAGTGTGGAGATCGAATGCCTGGGACCGTCGACGCCTTCCATTTCCCCGTGCTCTTCGCCGACATCGGCGGCACCAACGCCCGCTTCGCCGTTCTGGAGCATCCCGGCGCCCAGCCCTACTACTTCGAACATATCAAGACGAAGGACTACGAGACGGTCGCCGATGCGCTCGCGACCGCGATCCTGCCGCAAGCCGGAACACCGCCCAGAACCTTGATGTTCGCCGTCGCAGCCCCGATCGGCAAGGACCGCACGCCGCTCACCAACAGTCACTGGGTGGTCGAGCCCATGGCGCTCATCGAGCGCTTCGGCCTTGCCCAGGTGATGCTCTTCAACGATTTCGAGGCGCTGGCCCTCGCCCTTCCGACGCTCACGCTCGACGACATCGATCCCATCGGCACCGCCGCCGCGCCGGCACTCGACAACAAGGTCGTCGTCGGCCCCGGCACGGGCCTTGGCGCCGGCGGACTTGTCCGGGCGGGCGGCAGTTGGGTGCCGGTCGCCGGCGAAGGCGGGCATATCGATCTTGCGCCCGTGAGCGATCGCGATTTTGCCATTTGGCCACAAATCGAGCGGCTCGACGGGAGCTTTGAAGGCCGGGTTTCGGCGGAAACGCTGGTCTGCGGCTCGGGCCTCGTGCGTCTCTACCAGGCGATCTGCCGCACGGACGGATTGCCGATGCCCCATCCCGATCCGGCGGGCGTCACCGCGGCGGCCGAGGCCAACGACCCGGCGGCCCGCGAGGCGATGGAACTCTTCGCCGTCCATCTCGGGCGTACGGCCGGCAACCTCGCCCTCGTGTTTCTTGCACATGGAGGCGTCTATCTGGCCGGCGGCATCGCGCCGAGGATCGCGCCGATCCTGAAATCCGGCGGCTTTCGTGCCGCCTTCGAGGACAAGGTGCCCCATTCGGCGATGCTCTCGACCATGCCGACCGGCATCATCACCCACAGCCGGCCGGCGCTCGCCGGTCTCATCGGCTATGCCCGCTCGCCCGGCAACTTCCTTCTCGACGTTCACGACCGTCTCTGGGGCTAGAGCGGAGCGTGTTCGAGCGAACGCGCATGAACGGGATCGTCTGCGTCTCCGTTTTCCCGGGCCGGACCCAGGATCGCGCTCGCGATTCGTCGTTTCCGGTACCCGGCCCCCCCCCTCCGAAGCCTCGGAGCACCGGCGGCAAGGTCACTGCCCCGACGCCAAGAAATGACAGAAGATACACTTTATTCGTGCATTTTCTTCGCCGCGACTGCTTTGCCGCCCATCATTTTGTTGCAAAATTAACACAAGCACCCGTGAAGATGCATACAAATGCGGGCCGGAACGCCCATGATAGCGGCATGAAAAGCGGCAAATCCCGAATAAAATCATCCCTTAGTACCGACAAGAATCTATTTTGCCTAAAAAATGCGCAATCTCTGCCTGATTTTTCTTGTCGCCAGATTCATAGCGCACTGCAATAATCTAGACATTACGAACGTTGCTCCCCTCCCGATTGACGCGTGTTCGTGAAGCGTATTTGTCTTTAGTCCTCCCAGACTCAGGCCGCTCTGCGGCCTGTTTTTTTGCGCTTTCGCGAAGTCCTCGCGTCTTCTTCGCCTTCACTCGCCCAGATCGAGAATCGGGCCGCCGGCCGCCTCGGCATCCTCGTGATCATGGGTCACCAGCAGGGTCGGCAGACCTGAACTGCGCGCCCTTTCGAAGACGAAGGTTCGAACCTGGCCGCGCAGGTCCCGATCAAGGCGCGAAAACGGCTCGTCGAGGAGCAGTGCCCGCGGCTCGGCGAGAAGCGTTCTCAGCAAAGCCACGCGCGAGGCCTGGCCGCCCGACAGCGTGACGGGATCGCGCTCGCCCAGCCCCTCAAGTCCGACATCGGCGAGCGCCTCGTCGACGGCAGCCCGCCGCCGCCTTCGCCCCCGGATTCTTTGAGGCAGGGCGAAGAGCAGGTTCCCGGCAACGCTCATGTGAGGAAAGAGCAGCGAATCCTGGAACATCAGCCCCAGCCGCCGTTCCTCGGGCGCAAGGGCGAGGAGGTCCTCGCCCCCAAGCCGCACCTCTCCGCTAGCGGAAAAGGCCGGATCGAGGAAGCCGGCGATATGGGCGAGGAGCGTCGATTTTCCCCGTCCGGACGGGCCCATGATCGTGGCGATCTCGCCTGGATGAACGGTGAGGCCGATACGAAAGAGCTCCGCCTTGCCGAGCGCGATGCGGACATCGCGGAGCACCAGACCGTCACCGGCCCTTGCCGCGTCGCTTGGAGATGGGGGCGCGACGACCTGCATCAGAGCGCTCTCTGGCGAAGCCGGCCGCCAAACGCCAGCGCCGGCACGAGGGCGGCGAGCGCGAAGCCGAGGAAGGGCAGCAGCGTTTGCGACAATGCGACGATCGCCAGCAGTCGGCGGTCGCCCCCCGCGCTGAGCGCCACGGCCTGTGTCGTCACGGTCTCGACCCGCCCGGCGCCGATGAGGATTGTCGGCAGGTAGAGACCGATGGAGACCGCAAAGCCGACGGCGGCCGCGACCAGGACGGGCCGCAGGAGCATCGGCAGCCGGACCTGCCAGAAGACCCGCGCCGACGACGCGCCGAGCGAGGTCGCCACCTGAGCGTAGCGCGGGTCCAACGCCCGCCAAGGGTCAGAGAGCGACAGCATCACATAGGGCAGCACAAAAACGAGGTGCACCGCGATGACCGCGACGAGGTCCGGTGTCACGCCTCCTGCCAGGAAGAAGACCTGCAAGCCGAAGAGAAAGGTCACCTGCGGCACGAGCAGCGGCAAATAGACGAACAGATAGGCCCGGCGCCGGCCATCGTCCCGCCGTGCCAGCGTTGCTCGCCGCGTCTCCGCCTCCAGAGTCCCGACGACGAGGAGCACGGCGAGCGCCACGGCACCGCCTGCCACGAGGACCGTGTTGAGGGCCGGCTCGGCCAAATCCGGAAGTCTCATCAGCCACCGCCCGGGGGCCAGACGGTGCGGCAGGGCGTCCGGAAAGCGCCAGTGATCGGCGAGCGACCAGAGGACGAGCGCGGCAACGCCGCCGATCATGGCGGCAAGCGCCGCGACCATGGCGATCAGTCCGAGCCCGGCGGCGAGAGCGTCGCCGTTGCGTCGCCGGCCACGGATGGCAACAAAGCTGATGGCCCTGACGGCAAGGACTTCCAGTCCGCGCCACAGGGCGATCGCGCCCAGCGAGACGGCAAGCTGGGTCAGGGCGGCGGCCGAGGCCGGCAAGCGCGTCAGAAGGCCCGGATCGGAGGCAAGACGCAGCAGTTGCGGTCCGAGCGGCGGCGGCGTGGTCGGGCCCAGGATCATCGCGACATCGACGTTGGATGTCGCAAAGGCAATGACGGCATAGACCGCGAGGCGGATCTGTGGATAGAGCCGGGGCATGACGGTGACGAGGAACCCGGTGACCGGGCCGTAGCCGAGGCTTGCAGCAAGCCGGCGCGAACGGTCCGCATCCGTCCGCGGCAGGGCGGCAAGGGCCACCAGCCACAGGAACGGGATCTCCTTGAAGGCGAGGCCGAGGGTCAGGGTCAGCCCCATGGGGTCATGGACGATCAGAAGATCCGGCGGCCGCGTGAAACCTGTCGCCCAGGGCGAGACCAGTCGCATCAGCCAGCCGGAGGGCGCGACGAGGAAAGCAAAGCCGACCGCCGCCGCCGCATGCGGCAACGACAGCAGCGGCGAAATCAGAAGCGCTGCGGTCCGGAACAGGCGCGTTCCGGAAGAGGCCGCCATGAAGAGGACGACGGCCAGGAAGGCGATGGCGGTCGAGGCAAGACCCGTCCCAAGCGAGAGCAGGACCGACGTGCCGATGCCGGGTGTTGCCAGAAGCTCGCGCCATGGGTCGAGCGAGAGTTGCGCATGCCCGAGTGCCGGCAGGATGCCGAAGGCCGGGAGCCCCGATCCGAGCAGCCCGGCAATCACCGGACCGACCAGAAGCACAACGATGGCGACAGGAAAGACGGCGAGCCAACCGGCGCGCCGGCGCGCCGCTCCTGGCCCCAACCACGCCCCCTGGATGTCAGACTCCGTGGCCGGATCAGGTGGCGCCATAGCGTGCGGTCCAGGCGCGCTCGATCGCCTCCATCCAGCTCGGGTGCGGCTCGGGAAGCACCCTGCCGAGTTCTTCCGGCGAGGGGGTCGCAACACCGCGCGTCACATTGGCGAAGTATTTCTTCTGATCCGGGGGAAGGTTCGCGACATCGAGGACGGTCGGATCGCCCCAGACCGCCGCATCGGCCTTCCTTGCCTGCGCCTCCGGCGACATCAGGAAGTCGGCGAAGACCATGGCGCCTGCGGGAGCGGAGGCGTTGAAGGGGATCGCCACGAAATGGGTGTTGCCGATGGTGCCGCCGTCGAAGACGTAGCCACGTACCGTGTCGGGCAGCGCTCCGGTTTCCACATCGTTGGAGGCAGCCGACGGATTGAAGGCGAAGGCGATGTCGATCTCGTCATCGGACAGAAGCTGCATCAGCGCCGTGACATTCTGCGGGTAGGCCTTGCCGGAGCGCCAGAGGTTGGGCGTCAACTCGTCGAGATAGGCAAACAGAGGCGCGGTGGCCGTGTCGAAGTCCGCCTCCTGCAACGGTTTTTGCAGAAGGGCCGGATCGGCGATCGTCTCGATCAGGATCTGTTTCAGGAAGGTCGAGCCCATGAAATCCGGCGGCTGGGGATAGGCAAGCCGGCCGGGATGCACCTGGGCATACTCCAGATAGGCCGAGGCGCTCTTCGGCGGCTGGGCGGTCATGGCGGAATCATAGAAGAAGACGAGCTGAGCCATGCCCCAGGGCGCTTCGAGACCATCGGTCGGGATGGTGAAGTCAACGGTCGTCGTCGGCTTGCCCTTCGTATCGACGTAGGCGTAATCTGGCAGCTTCGTGGCCCAGCCCCTGGCCTGCAGCAGGCCCTCGCGCTTCATCGCGGCGAAATTCTCGCCGTTGATCCAGACAAGGTCGACCGAACCGCCGCTCGTCTTTCCGGCCGTCTTTTCGGCAAGCACCGTCTGCACAACGTTGGCCGTGTCGGTGACCTGCACATGGCGAACCTCGAAGCCGTGGCGCTTCTGCATCTCGCCGGCGGCCCAGCCGATATAGGCGTTGATCTGTTCGCCACCGCCCCAGGCATGGAAATAGACGGTCTTGCCCTTCGCCTCGGCAAGAAGCCCCTCCCAGTTGGAGGGATCGGCGGCAAAGGCCCAGCCCGGGGCAAGCCCGGCCATTCCCAGACCAGCAGTTCCAATCAGCATGCCCCGCCGCGTGATGGTCATCGGCCAGCCTCCCCTCGGTCCTCAATAGACGGATTTTCCGGCTCCATCAGTCGCAACCCGAAACCGTGACGGTCAATTCAAACATCGTTGATC
Source organism: Hartmannibacter diazotrophicus (assembly GCF_900231165.1). GTDB lineage: Bacteria > Pseudomonadota > Alphaproteobacteria > Rhizobiales > Pleomorphomonadaceae > Hartmannibacter > Hartmannibacter diazotrophicus. Next base: position 716,242 of record NZ_LT960614.1, on the reverse strand, counting down.
GGCCCGTCATTAAAGAGGAAGATGGACGGTGTTCTTGACTTCTTCCATCACCGGATAGGTGTGCGTCTCGCGAACGCCGGGCAGTGTCATCAAAACATCGGAGAGAAAACTGCGATATTCATCCATGTTGCCGACACGGGCCTTGACGAGATAGTCGAATCCGCCGGCGATCATGTGGCATTCGAGAACCGCGGGCGCGCGGGTGACGGCGGCGGCAAAGGTGGAAAAGACCTCGGGCGTCATGCGGTCGAGCTTGATCTCCACGAAGACCAGAAGGCCACGGCCGAGCTTGACCGGATCGAGTTGCGCCGCATATCCGAGAATGAAGCCGTCGCGGGTGAGGCGCTTGACCCGTTCGGCCGTTGCGGTGGGCGAGAGGCCGACCTTGTCGGCCAGATCCAGATTGGTGATCCGGCCGTCGGTCTGAAGGGCCGCCAGAATCTTGCGGTCGATGCGGTCCAGGCTTTCAACACCGGTCGATGATCCATCGGTAAGGGTCATGGGTCACCTCAAATTTCATCATAGCGTTTTTCACTATAATAATCGATAATTTTAGATATTTGACTTGTTGTAATATCATTTTTTGGAGAAATGAAAAAGGATTTTGATGGCAAATTAGTGAAATCGTCACTCGTGATCGAGTTTCTCCATGCCGCCAATGAACCGTCCCAGCTTCTCCGCTCCCTATGCCTTGCCAGACGAGGAGATCGTCGCCCGTCTCCTCTCCGAAGTCGGCGCACCGTCGCCGCAGGCGAAGTCCCGTGTCGATGCGGACGCGATCCGCCTCATCAACGGCATCCGCGCCCGCCAGTCGGCGCTTGGCGGCGTGGAGGATTTTCTGCACGCCTACAGCCTGTCGACCCGGGAGGGCCTCGCGGTCATGGTGCTGGCCGAAGCGCTGCTGCGGGTTCCTGACGCTGCCACCGCCGACCGGTTGATCGAGGACAAGCTCGCCAGCGCGCATTTCGACGGCAGCCACAAGGCCGGCGATCCGCTGCTCGTTTCGGCCTCGGCCTGGGCGCTCGGCATCACCACGCGCATCGTGCAGCCGGGCGAAACGCCGGAGGGCGTGATCGCGGGCGTCATCAAACGGCTCGGCCTGCCGGCCGTGCGCACCGCGACGCGGCAGGCGATGCGGGTGATGGGCCACCAGTTCGTGCTCGGCGAGACGATCAAGGCCGCGCTCAGCCGCGCCAAGGCCATGGAGGAGAAGGGCTACCGCCACTCCTACGACATGCTCGGCGAAGGCGCGCGCACCATGGCCGACGCGGAGCGCTATTTTACGTCCTACGCCAATGCCATCGACGCCATCGGCCGTTCGGCGGGCAACAAGACGCTGCCGGACCGTCCCGGCATTTCGGTCAAGCTGTCGGCGCTCCATCCGCGCTACGAGGTGGTGAAAATCGACCGACTGGTGAAGGAACTGGCGCCGAAGCTGCTGGACCTTGCCCGCGCCGCCAAGGCACACGATCTCAACCTCACCGTCGACGCGGAGGAGGCCGACCGGCTTTCGCTCTCGCTCGACATCATCGGGCGGGTGGCGGCCGATTCATCGCTCAAGGGCTGGGACGGCTTCGGGCTCGCGATCCAGGCCTACCAGAAGCGCGGCATCCATGTGGTCGAGTGGGCGGACGACCTTGCGCGCTCCCTCGGACGGCGGTTCATGGTGCGCCTCGTCAAAGGCGCCTATTGGGACACGGAGGTCAAGCGCGCGCAGGAGCGCGGCCTTGCCGACTATCCGGTCTTCACCCGCAAGGTTGCCACCGATCTGTCCTATCTCGCCTGCGCCAAGCGGATGCTCGCCGCCCGGCCCCGGCTCTTTCCGCAGTTCGCCACGCATAACGCGCTTTCGGTCGCCGAGATCCGCGAGATGGCCGGTGGCGACAAGGCAAGCTTCGAATTCCAGCGCCTGCACGGCATGGGCGAGGCGCTCTACGCCCAGGTGACCGAGCAGGACGGCTATCCTTGCCGCATCTATGCGCCGGTCGGCGGGCATCGCGATCTTCTCGCCTATCTCGTGCGCCGGCTTCTCGAAAACGGCGCCAATTCGTCCTTCGTTGCCGGCGTCGGCGACCCGGACATTCCCGCGACGACGCTGATCCGCCGGCCGCAGGAGATGCTGGACGGCGGCGCTGCGGCCCGTCACAGCCGCATTCCCCTGCCCGCCCGGCTTTTCGGCGCCCGCGAAAACTCCAGGGGCATCGAATTCGGCGACGATGCCGTGCGCGATGCCTTCCTCGATTCCCTCGCTCAGGCACCGCTGCCGAAGGATGCCGCCTTGCCGATCATCGGCGGCAAGACCTTGACGCGTCCGACCCGCCCGGTGCTGAGCCCTGTCGATGGCAAGAGCAGTGTCGGCGAGGTCGGAGAGGCGACGGCGGAGGATGCACGGGCGGCGATCGAGACCTGCCTTGGTGCCTTCCCGAAATGGTCCGCGACGCCGGCGGGGGCCCGCGCGCTGGCGCTGGAAAAGGCGGCCGACGCGCTGGAAGCCGCCACGCCGCGCCTCATCGCGCTGATGTCCGCCGAGGCCGGCAAGACGCTGCCGGACGGCATCGCCGAGGTCCGCGAGGCGGTCGACTTCTGCCGCTACTACGCCGCCGAGGCGCGGCGCCTCTTCGGCGCAGCGACGATCCTTCCCGGCCCCACCGGCGAGGAAAACCGGCTCGTCTCGCGCGGGCGCGGCGTCTTCGTCTGCATCTCGCCGTGGAACTTCCCCCTCGCGATCTTCATGGGCCAGGTGACCGCCGCACTCGCCTCCGGCAACTGTGTCGTCGCCAAGCCCGCCGAGCAGACGCCCCTCATTGCGGCAGAGGCCGTTCGCATCCTGCACGAGGCCGGAATTGCCAAAGACGCCCTCGCCTATGTGCCGGGCGACGGCACGGTGGGCGCGGCGCTGACGTCCGATCCTCGCATTGCCGGCGTCGCCTTCACCGGTTCAACGGAGACAGCCTGGGCAATCAACCGGACGCTTGCGGAAAAGCGCGGCCCCATCGTGCCGCTCATCGCCGAGACAGGCGGCCTCAACGCCATGCTGGTCGATGCCACGGCGCTTGGCGAGCAGGTGGCGGACGACGTCGTCCTTTCCGCCTTCCGCTCCGCCGGGCAGCGCTGCTCGGCGCTTCGGTTGCTGCTCGTCCAGGAGGACATCGCCAATCACATGATCGATCTCGTCACCGGTGCGGCGAAGGAACTGACGCTGGGCGATCCGGCCCATCCGGCGACCGACGTCGGCCCGATCATCGACGCCGAGGCCAAGCAGGCCATCGACGACTATGTCGCCGAGCGGCGCACCGAGGGCCGCGTGCGCTTCGAGAGCGAGGTTCCCAGAGGCGCGCTGGCAGGCGGGTCCTTCGTTGCCCCGACCGTCATCGAGCTAGCCAATGCCCGCGACCTGACGCGCGAGGTCTTCGGCCCCGTGCTGCATGTGGTGCGCTACAAGGCGGCCGATCTCGACAAGGTTCTCGACGACATCGCCGCTTCCGGCTACGGGCTGACGCTCGGCATCCATTCGCGCATCGAGCGGACGTGCAAGCGGATCGTCGAGCGGCTTTCCGTCGGCAATGTCTATGTCAACCGCAACATGATCGGCGCCATCGTCGGCTCGCAGCCCTTCGGCGGCTCCGGGCTTTCCGGCACGGGCCCGAAGGCGGGAGGACCGCACTATCTACCGCGTTTCGCGCTGGAGCAGGTGATCTCCACCAACACGGCGGCGGCAGGCGGCAACGCCAGCCTCATCGCGATGGGCGAGGAGTGAGAGCCTCACCAGCTCAGCATCCCCTTGCCTTCCATCGCCCCCCGCGCCACAAGGCGGCATGACGTTTCGCCTGCCCATCGACGATGCCCTGCCGGAGTTGCTGGCCGCCCTTCAGCGGACGCCGAAGGCCGTGCTTGTGGCCCCGCCCGGCGCCGGCAAGACGACGCGCGTGCCGCTGGCGCTGCTGGGCGCGCCCTGGCGCAAGGACGGCCGGATCATCCTGATCGAGCCGCGCCGGCTTGCCGCCCGGGCGAGCGCGCGCCGCATGGCGGCAACGCTGAACGAAAAGGTCGGCGAGACGGTAGGCTACCGCGTCCGGATGGACAGCGCCGTCTCGGCGAAGACCCGGATCGAGGTCGTCACCGAGGGTGTCTTCACGCGCATGATCCTCGACGACCCGGAGCTTTCCGGCATTGCCGCCGTGCTCTTCGACGAGTTTCACGAGCGCAGCCTCGATGGCGATTTCGGCCTCGCGCTGGCGCTGGAGTCGGCAGGAGTACTCCGCGAGGATCTTCGCATCCTTGTCATGTCGGCGACCATCGACGGCGCGCGCGTTGCCTCCCTCCTCGGCAATGCGCCGGTGGTGACCTCCGAGGGGCGCGCCTTTCCGGTCGAAACGCTGCACATCCCGCGCGATCCGACTGCCCGGATCGAGGACCAGACCGCCGCTGCCATCCAGCAGGCGCTTCGGGAAGAGACCGGTTCGCTGCTCGTCTTCCTGCCCGGACAGGCCGAAATCCGTCGTGTTGCCGAGCGGCTTTCGGGCAAAGTGCCCGCCACAGTCGACGTTGCGCCGCTCTATGGCGCGCTGACACCCGCCGAGCAGGACCGCGCGATCCAGCCCGCCCCTGAAGGCCGGCGCAAGGTCGTGCTCGCGACCTCCATCGCCGAGACGTCACTCACCATCGAGGGCGTTCGGGTCGTGATCGATGCCGGCTATGCCCGCGTGCCGAAATACGAGCCGGCGACCGGGCTGACGCGGCTTGAAACCCAGCGAGTGTCGCGTGCGGGCGCCGACCAGCGCCGGGGTCGCGCCGGACGCACCGAGCCCGGCGTCTGCTATCGTCTCTGGGCGGAGGCGCAGACCGGCGCCCTCCAGCTTTTCGACCGTCCCGAAATCCTGGAAGCCGACCTTGCCGGCCTCGCCCTCGACCTTGCCGCCTGGGGCGCGAGCGATCCGGCAACGCTCGCGTGGCTCGATCCGCCGCCGGCGGCGGCCTATGCCGAGGCGACTGCTCTCCTGCGCCGCCTAGACGCACTGGACGACGAGGGCCGGATCACGGCGGAAGGCAAGGCGCTTGCCCGCCTGCCGCTGCATCCGAGGCTTGCTCATATGGTCCACATGGCCGCCGCCGAGGGCGAGGCGATGCTGGCCGCCGAAATCGCGGTCCTGATCGGCGAACCGGGGCTTGGCGGGGATGCCGTCGATCTCGGCCAGCGCCTGCAGCGCTTCCGATCCGACAGGTCCAGACGTGCCGACGATGCAAGGGTATTAGCGCGGCGCTTCGCGAGACAGGCCGGTGGAAAGGACGAGAAGTCTGCGGCTCATGCCGATGAGACCGCGATCGGGCGCCATCTGGCCCGTGCCTATCCGGACCGGATCGCGCAGGCGCGCGGCGCGCGGGGCCAGTTCCGGCTCGCCAACGGCCGTGGCGCCATGGTCGAAGACGCTCACGCCCTCGCTGGTGTGCCTTTTCTGGTGGTGGCCGATGTGACGGGCCGGGCCGAGGCCTCGCGCATCCGGCTCGCCGCCCGCATCGACCGCGAGGACATCGAGGCGGTTTTGGCGCATCAGATCGAGACGAGCGACAGCTTGCAGGTCGACGGCCAGAGCCGCAGCGTGCGGGCGCGCCGCATCCGCCGTCTCGGTGCGCTGGTTCTCGACGAGACGGTCATCGCCGATCCGGATCCCATCGCTGTCGCTGGACTGCTTGCCGACGAAGCGGCCAAGGCGGGGCTCGACCGCCTGCCCTGGACGAAGGAGCAGCGCGCCCTGCGCCATCGATCCACATACCTGCATCATACACTTGGTGAGCACTGGCCCGATCTGTCGGAAGGCTCGCTGGCAGTGACGGCGGGCGAGTGGCTGGCGCCGCAGATCATCGGCAAATCTCGACTCGATGCGATCGACGCCGACGACCTCGGCCGTGCGCTCGACAGCCTCCTGCCCTACGCTCTGCGCCGCGACATGGAGCGGCTGTTGCCCACGCATTTCGATGCGCCGTCCGGATCGCGTGTGCCAATCGACTACGGTGCGGAAAACGGGCCGGCACTGGAAATCCGGGTGCAGGAACTCTTCGGTCTCGACCGTCATCCGAGTATCGGCGGCGGCAAGGTGCCCCTGCTCGTCGTGCTGCTGTCGCCGGCCCACCGTCCGATCCAGACGACGCGGGATCTGCCCGGTTTCTGGCGCGGCTCGTGGAAGGACGTCGCCAAGGATCTCAAGGGCCGCTATCCGAAGCACTTCTGGCCGGAGGACGCGCTCTCGGCGACAGCAACGAACAGGGCGAAACCCAGGGGAACGTGATTATCGCCGCAACACCCCACGCTCGCAGTCTTCCTGAATTCCATCAAAGTATATTACCCGACTAAATTTCTCGCTTATTCCTGTTTTTCTCTGTTTTTCCGAGATCCACTCAAGACCTTAAATTAATCGATTTATATAAATCCGAAAAATCCGATTATGACACTTATATGACAAGTCGATTTACACACCGGAAAGGCGACAGACCTACAGTCGGGCACAACCAGTGGGCTGCCACCTGAGCGGCACCACCACGCTCACTCGATCATTGCCTGGCCGCCTTCTGTCCATCACCGCAGGTCGATGGAAGGCCAGAGGCCTGCCGGCTGGAGACACGTTCATGCGGTTTCGCAATCTTCCGATTCTCTACAAGGTTCTGGTGCCGATCGGCCTGCTTGCTCTTTCCGCCCTGCTCGCCGCCTTTTTCGGCGCCTACCAGGTCCGCAGCGTCAACGCGGCGCACGACGGACTGCTCACCGACAATATCGCGACGCTCCAGCGCATGGCCGACGCCGCCGCGAGCGTCGACAGGATGAGCGGCATCAACTATCGCGCCTTCTCGCGCAACAACGCCTCGGAAGCGCAGCCGATCCTTGCCGAGTTCGACAATGAACTGTCCTCGTTCAAGGAGAACATGGAGGCCATCAAGGCAGCCTATCCCGAAGCATCCGATGAGATCGACCAACTCGTCAGCGACATGGCCGCGGTCAAGAAATTCGGCCGCAAGGGCAATCTGATCGCCCTGCGCGGTTCGCTCTCCAAGGCACGGGCAGACTTCGACGCCAATTTCGAACCCGTCCTCAATGACCTCCGATCCAAGGTCGCGGCGCTTGCCGAACGGATCAGCGGGTGGACGTCCTCGCGGTCGCTCGCCGTCAATGCCGAGTCGAATGGCGCTGCCACCACGACCGTCTTCGTCGTCATCGCCGCGCTGGCCGTGGTTCTTGCCCTTGCAATCGCCGTCATCGTCTTCGCGATCTCGCGCCCGATGGACCGGATGGCGAGAGTGATGCAGCGGCTTTCCGATGGCGATCTCGACACGCCGGTTCCGGGCCGGGGCCAGAGCGACGAGATCGGCCGCATGGCCCGGGCCGTCGAGGTCTTCAAGCAGAATGCCGTCGAAATCCGCAGGCTGGAACAGGAACGCGACGCCATGAAGACCGAGGCGGAGGCCGAGCGCCGCGCCGAGATGGCGGCCTTCGCCGAGGACTTCGAACGCCAGTTCAGAGGGATCGTCGACAGTCTCAATGCCGCAGCGCATCAGATGGGACAGGAAGCCAGCGGCATGGGGGCGGCAGCCGAAGAGACCAGCCGCCAGTCGGATGCCGTGGCCTCCGCCTCCGCCCGCGCAGCACAGAACATCCAGACGGCCACGTCGGCTGTTCTCGAACTTGCCGGCTCGACCCGCGAGATCGGGGATCAGGTGACGCAAGCGGCCGTGATCGCCGGCAAGGCGACCGGCCAGGCGGAGGCTTCCAGCGAAGCCGTGCGCGGGCTTGTCGCCAACGCCCAGCGAATCGGCGAGGTGGTCAGCCTCATCAGCGAAATTGCGGCCCAGACCAATCTTCTGGCCCTCAACGCGACCATCGAGGCTGCGCGCGCCGGCGAAATGGGCAAGGGCTTCGCGGTTGTCGCCAACGAAGTGAAGCATCTCGCCGAGCAGACGGCCCGCGCGACCACGGAGATTGCGACGCAGGTCGCCGCCGTCCAGAGCGGAACCAACGACGTCGCCGACGCCATCCAGTCGATCGCCACGACGATCGGCGACATCAACGCCATCTCCTCGTCCATCGCGAGCGCCGTCGAGCAGCAGAATGCATCCACGGACGAAATCAGCCGCAACGTCGAGGAAGCCTCGCAGGGAACCACCGAAGTGAGCGGCAACATCGCCGATGTCAGCACGGCAGCCCTCGACACCGCGCGTGTGGCCAGTCTGATGGTGAGCGCGGCCGACTCTCTCGGCGCGCAGTCCCGGCAGTTGCAGGATCAGGTCACCGGTTTTGTCGGACAGATCCGGGCACGGACCTGAACCTTCACCCAACTGCATCGGAAGAGCCCTGTCGGCGCAAATAGCGACAGGACCTCGTCGACACGCAAAAGCCGAGCGACACCCGCCTCTCAACCGTTGCATGCAATCAATGTTTGCGTCCTGCGCACCGTGCAAGCAAATGCCCGACAGTCAAACGCAAGACTTCGAAATCGATTTGAGATCTCATTAAACTTATACGACTTAACTTAATCGTTAATAAGGGTGACGTTAGAATTGTCGTAAAATCGACATCATCGCCATTGCCAATTTCAACATGCCTAAAATACGAAAGGCCCGACCCCGGTCAGGGTCGGGCCTTCAATATTGCATTGTCGCCCAATACACTTTTTTCAAACTCCGCCGCGCCATCAAATATAGTCAAGAAAGCGTTCACAGTCCATCATCGACAGCTCGCGACCGTGGATGTGTTGCATTTTGGTTAACAGGTCAGCATTCCAGACCTAGTGCCTTGAGCCGTTCGACGCCCTCCTCCAGGCTTTCCGAGCGGCTCCAAAAGGGCGAAAGCCCGGCCCGTGAAGGCCGGGCTCCCCCTGCGCAATAAATGATTGAAAATGGTTTCGTGAAAAAAGCGGAGGCTGTGGACAACCGCCCGGCCGGCGCTTGTCCGGACAATCGCAATGGCTGCCTACACCGTCATCCAGCGGCGAACCTCGTGTTCGTCCATGTCAGCCTTGGCACCGGACAGGACGACCTCGCCGCGATCCATGACCGCGAAATGATCGGCCAGATCGCGGGCGAACTCGAAATACTGCTCGACGAGAACGATCGCCATGGTGCCCTGCTCGCGCAGGAACTCGATCGCCCGGCCGATGTCCTTGATGATCGAGGGCTGGATGCCCTCGGTCGGCTCGTCGAGCACGAGGAGGCGCGGGCGCGTGACCAGAGCGCGGCCGATGGCGAGCTGCTGCTGCTGGCCGCCGGACAGATCGCCGCCGCGCCGCCGCAACATGGATTTCAGCACCGGGAAAAGATCGAAGACCGTGTCCGGCACGTAGCGGTCCTTGCGGGCAATCGGCGCATAGCCCGTCTCAAGGTTTTCCTTCACCGAGAGCAGCGGGAAAATCTCGCGCCCCTGGGGCACGATGGCGATGCCGTGGCGGGCGCGATCATGCGGGGCAAGCTTCGAGATCTCCTCGCCTTCCCAGGTGATCGAGCCGGAGGAAATTCCCTTGAGGCCGACGATCGAGCGCAGCAGCGAGGTCTTGCCGACGCCGTTGCGGCCGAGCACGCAGGTGACCTTGCCGACTTCGGCAGTGAGCGAGACCTCTTTGAGCGCCTGCGCGGCGCCATAGTGGAGGTTGATCTTGTCGACGTTGAGCATCTTAAAGCCCTTCCTTGAGCGGCGTGCCGAATTTCCAAATCAGCATCATCGCTTTATCTCTTTGTAGGAGCATCCAGTTTTCCGAAAACCGGAAGCCACTTTTCCGGCTGGATGCCTTTGTAGGAGCATCCAGTTTTCCCAAAACCGGAAACCACTTTTCCGGCTGGATGCTCGAGAGCCTCAGCGGCCGAGATAGACCTCGATCACCTTCTGGTCGCTGGAGACGGCATCGAGCGTGCCTTCCGCCAGCACCGATCCCTCGTGCAGCACCGTCACCTTGACGTCGAGCTCGCGCACGAAGGTCATGTCGTGCTCGACCACCACCACCGACTGGGTCTTGGCGATGCGGCGCAGGAGCGCCGCCGTCTCGGCGGTCTCATCATCGGTCATGCCGGCGACCGGCTCGTCGACCAGCAGCAGCTTCGGCTCCTGGGCGAGAAGCATGCCGATCTCCAGCCACTGCTTCTGGCCGTGGCTGAGATTGGCGGCGAGCCAGTCGCGCCGCTCGGTCAGGCGGATCGTCTCGAGGATTTCGTCGATCCGCTCGTATTCGGCCTTGCTGGTCCGGTGCAGGAGCGTATCGAAAGGGCCACGCGGCGCCTTCAGGGCCAGTTCCAGATTGTCGGCCACCGTGTGGCTTTCAAAGACGGTCGGTTTCTGGAACTTGCGCCCGATCCCCATGTTAGCGATTTCGGTCTCGTCGTGGCGGGTCAGGTCCGTTACGCCTTCGAAGATCACGTCGCCCTCATCGGGCTTGGTCTTGCCGGTGATGATGTCCATCATCGTCGTCTTGCCGGCGCCGTTGGGACCGATGATGGCGCGCATTTCGCCGGGAGCGAGCACGAGCGAGAGCCCGTTGATCGCCTTGAAGCCGTCGAAGGCGCGATGCACGTTGTCGAGATAGAGGAGCGAGCCCTCGGCCACTTCCTTCATCGTCTCACTCCGCCGGTTCGGGGTTGGGTTTCAGGGGAGCAAGGCCGGCGGCCTTGCGCTCGGCCCGTTCGCGCAGCAGGCCCTGGACGGTGCCGACGATGCCCTTCGGCAGGAAGAGCGTCACGACCACGAAGAGCGCACCGAGGGCGAAGAGCCAGAGTTCCGGCAAGGCGCCCGTGAACCAGGTCTTGCCGAAGTTGACGAGGACAGCGCCGACGATCGGACCGAAGAGCGTGCCGCGGCCGCCGACGGCCACCCAGATGACCGCCTCGATGGAGTTGGCCGGTTCGAATTCCGACGGATTGATGATGCCGATCTGCGGCACGTAGAGCGCGCCGGCAATGCCCGCCATCATGGCCGAGAGCACCCAGACGAAGAGCTTGTAGTTCTCCACCCGGTAGCCGATGAAGCGCGTCCGGCTTTCGGCGTCGCGCACCGCGACCAGCACCTTGCCAAGCTTGGAGCGGACCACGGCCGAGCAGATCCAGAAGGCGCCCGCCAGGAAGAGCGCGGTGAGAGCGAAGAGCACCGAGCGGGTCTGCGGCGACTGCACCGAGAAGCCGAGGATGTCCTTGAAGTCGGTCAGGCCGTTGTTGCCGCCGAAGCCCATGTCGTTGCGGAAGAAGGCAAGCAGCAGGGCATAGGTCATCGCCTGGGTGATGATCGACAGATAGACGCCGGTGACGCGGGAGCGGAAGGCGAACCAGCCGAAGACGAAGGCCAGAATGCCGGGCGCGAGCACGATCATGATCGCAGCGAACCAGAACATGTCGAAGCCGTACCAGAACCAGGGCAGTTCCTTGTAGTTCAGGAAGACCATGAAGTCGGGCAGGATCGGGTCGCCGTAGACGCCGCGAGACCCGATCTGGCGCATCAGATACATGCCCATCGCGTAGCCGCCGAGGGCGAAGAAGGCGCCGTGGCCGAGCGAGAGAATGCCGCAATAGCCCCAGACGAGGTCCAGCGAGAGGGCAAGCAGCGCGTAGCAGAGATACTTGCCGAAGAGCGCCATGACATAGTTCGGCACGTGCAGCGGGCTGTCGACGGGGACCGCCAAATGCAGGACCGGCACCAGGATGGCGATCGCCACGAGAAGCGCGATGACGTAGCTGGCGCGGCGATCGAGACCGTTGAAGAGAAATTGCGAGATCATGCTTCGACCGCCCTTCCCTTGAGAGCGAAGAGCCCGCGCGGACGCTTCTGGATGAAGAGGATGATGAAGACGAGCACCAGGATCTTGCCGAGCACCGCGCCGGCGTAGGGCTCAAGGAACTTATTGGCGACACCGAGCGTCAGCGCGCCGACCAATGTGCCCCAGAGATTGCCGACGCCGCCGAAGACCACAACCATGAAGCTGTCGATGATGTAGCCTTGGCCAAGGTTCGGACTGACGTTCTCGATCTGGCTGAGCGCAACACCGGCGATGCCCGCGATGCCCGAGCCGAGGCCGAAGGTCATGGCGTCGATCCAGGGGGTGCGGATGCCCATGGCGCTCGCCATCGGGCGGTTGGCCGTCACCGCGCGGGTCTGGAGACCGAAGGGCGTCTGCTTCAGGAGTGCCATCAGGGCGAAGAAGACGACGATGGCGAAGACGACGATCCAGAGACGCGACCAGGTGATCGACAGAAGGCCGATCTCGAAGGAGCCCGACATCCAGGACGGATTGCCGACCTGCTGGTTCTGGGCGCCGAAGATGGACCGGACCAATTGCTGCAGGATCAGCGACAGGCCCCAGGTGGCGAGCAGCGTTTCCAGCGGACGACCGTAGAGAAAGCGGATGATGCCACGCTCGATGGCGACGCCGATGCCGCCGGCGACGAGGAAGGCGAGCGGCAGGGCGATCAGCAGCGAGAAATCGAAGAGGCCGGGCGCGTGGGTGCGGATCGCCTCCTGGACCGCGAAGGTCACGTAGGCGCCGATCATCACCATTTCGCCGTGGGCCATGTTGATGACGCCCATGACGCCGAAGGTGATGGCAAGGCCGATGGCGGCAAGCAGGAGAACGGACCCGAGGGAGAGGCCGAACCAGATGTTCTGGGCCGCATCCCACGCCGCGAGCGTGGTGCGCTCCTCGGCCAGCGCCGCCTCGGCGGCCGCGGCAACCGCGCCATCGCCGGTGGCGTATTGGGTGAGGATGGACATGGCCTCGCGGGCGTCCAGCCCCTGGACATTCTCGATGGCGGCGAGCTTTTCTGCCTCATCCGCATCGGAATTGAGGACGGCCGCGCCCCGCGCGCCGAGCATCAGTGTCTTGATGGCGGGGTCCGCTTCCACCTCGATCGCCTTGTCGAGGGCCGGGATGGTTTCGGGATCGCGGGTCTTGAGGACGGCGTCCACCGCCGAGCGGCGTACGTTCTGATCCTTGCTGAGCAGCGTCAGCGTGCCGACGGCCGCCTGCACGGCGCGGCGGATGGAATTGTTGACCTTGATCTTGTCGAGCAAGGACTTCTGGGCGGTACCGAGGCTTTCGCCGGTTGCCGGATCGGCGATCTCCGGCTCGCTGCCCTTGCCGGTCACGAGCACGACGGACTTGTCGTCGGCGCGAAGGTAGAGGTCGCGATTGGCCAGATGTTCGAGGATCTTGGCGACCCTGGGATCGCCGGTGGCGGCAAGCGCGCCGATGGCCTTCTCCAGATCGCTGTAGCCGCCCTGCCCGAGCGCATCGACCAGCGGTTTCAGGTCCATGTCCTGGGCGCGCGCCATCGACAGGCCGGCAACCAGCAGCCCGAACAGCAGCGCCGCAAGGACGAGGACATGGGAGAGAGACGTCCGCAGTTGCGGCATGGCGATCACCCTGTGGCTCGGGCATGTCCGGCGGCCATGACCAACGGCCTGGCGGTGGGATCATGCCCCGACAATGATTGGGAACCGGATGCGTCTTCGCTTCCGAGGGAACACTGTTCGGAAACCGGCTCCCGGCGACACCGCCGGTCTTGTCGGTTCAAGATTCGGGCCACCCGGGACCCGCAATCGTCTCGTTCAAGCCCGGCGACACACCATGATATCGTCGGGCTCGAAGAGAAGAAGGCCGGCGATACCGCCGGCCTTCCTGGTCCTTGACTTAGCCGGCGCCGCCGCACTTGCCGGTGACAACATTGAAGTTGCCGCAGGACAGAGGCTTGCGCCAATCGGCGATGAGGTCCTTGGAGCCGTCGAGATAGTCGGACCAGGCATCGCCGGGAACCAGACCATCGGTCTGCGAGACGATCTCGAACTGACCGTCGTCCTGGATTTCACCGATCAGCACCGGCTTGGTGATGTGGTGGTTCGGCATCATGGCCGAGTAGCCGCCGGAAAGGTTCGGCACCGAGATGCCCGGCAGCGCGTCGATGACGGCATCGGCATCGGTCGTGCCGGCGGCCTCGACGGCCTTCACCCACATGTTGAAGCCGATGTAGTGGGCTTCCATCGGGTCGTTGGTCGTGCGCTTGTCGTTGCCGGTGAACGTGTGCCAGGCGTCGATGAACGCCTTGTTCTCGGGCGTGTCGAGCGACTGGAAGTAGTTCCAGGCAGCGAGGTGACCGACGAGCGGAGCGGTGTCGATGCCGGCGAGTTCCTCTTCACCGACCGAGAAGGCGACGACCGGGATATCCTCGGCCTTGATGCCCTGGTTGCCGAGCTCCTTGTAGAAGGGAACGTTGGCGTCACCGTTGACGGTGGAGACCACGGCGGTCTTCTTGCCGGCCGACCCGAAGGCCTTGATCTCGGAGACCTCGGTCTGCCAGTCGGAGAAGCCGAAGGGCGTGTAGTTGACCTTGATGTCTTCCGGGGCGACGCCCTTGGCCTTCAGGTAGGCCTCGAGGATCTTGTTGGTCGTGCGCGGATAGACGTAGTCGGTGCCTTCCAGGACCCAGCGCTCGACGCCTTCCTCGTTCATGAGGTAGTCGACGGCCGGGATCGCCTGCTGGTTCGGGGCGGCGCCGGTGTAGAAGACGTTGCGCTGGCTTTCCTCGCCCTCGTACTGGACCGGGTAGAAGAGGATCGAGTTCAGTTCCTCGAAGACTGGCAGGACGGACTTGCGCGACACCGAGGTCCAGCAGCCGAACACCGCGGAGACCTTGTCCTGCGAAATCAGTTCGCGGGCCTTTTCAGCAAAGAGCGGCCAGTCGGAGGCCGGGTCGACAACGACAGCCTCGAGCTTCTTGCCGAGAAGGCCGCCCTTCTTGTTCTGCTCGTCGATGAGCATCAGCATGACGTCCTTCAGGGTCGTCTCGGAAATGGCCATCGTGCCCGAGAGCGAATGAAGGATGCCGACCTTGATGGTGTCATCGGCGGCGAGCGTGAGGCTGCTGCTCGCCATCAGGGCCGTGGCGGCCAGACCGCCGAGAACGGCGCGCCGGCTGACGGCTCCGAATTTTTCAAATGACGACATGTGAAAGCTCCCCTGTTTTGAAATTCGCGCGAACAGCCTTGGCCATACGGTTGCCAAGTGCTGGTCGTCGGTGCCGAATTTCGGTCACTTTTTGCGCTGCGGCATATACGTCGATTGACGTAGAGGGGAATTTTGACGACAAAAAATGTATTATTTTCAATAAATTATGAGAATTTGACGGATTGCAGGCCACTGCAGAACCCGCAGGACGACCGGACGGCGGCACCGGTCAGACGAGAATCCGCATCGGCAATTTGGATATGGGAGGGATACTGCATAGCTTCATCAGTGCATCCCCTTTTTCAGTAGACTGCGCGGGCCTGAGACAAAAGAACACAGGTCGCGGGGAGCAAAGACCGGCCGATCCATCTCCGGCGTGCATGGGAAGACGTGCGAAAGCGCAGGTCCGGGAAGCAGGCCGCTTCTGTGGTTACGACGGACAATACCAGTCTGCCAAAGAACTGTTCCGGAAACCGGCCATGTCTGACGCCGGACGACGACGCTCCGTCACCAACCCTGACGCTGTACTGCCATGACGCGGGCATCGAACTCGGCTGAGGCTACGCTCGCCCATCGGCCCTCCCCCGTTCGCGCAAGCCGACGGCACTGGCATGACGGTGTTCTTGCCGTGGTCTTGCAGTCGCTGCATGGGAGGAAACTGAATGAAACTGCTTCGAAATCTTTATGTAAGGGGCGCTGCGATGGTTGTCGCCGGCCTCGCCTTGGCTCTCGGCTTATCGACGGCGCACGCAGCGGCACCGCTCTACGTCGACTTCGGCGACGTCGAGAAAGGTGTCTACTACACGCCGGATGGTTCGCAGCCCAAGATCGCCTTCCTGCTCATGCATGAAGATGCCAATTTCCTCAATCACATCGCGTGTACGGAGCTTTCCAAGCGTGGTTTCGCCGTCCTGTGCATGAACGGCCCGTCCGACAACAACGAGGCGCTCGACACCTGGACCGACCTACCGCTGACGACGGCCAAGGGCATGGACTACCTGCGCAATGACAGGGGCTTCAAGACCGTTCTGATCTTCGCCCACAGCGGCGGCGGTCCGCTGATGACCTACTACCAGTCGGTCGCGGAAGAAGGACCTGCGGTCTGCAGCGGCCAGGACGTGCTTTCGCCATGCGGCGACGAACTGAAGGGACTGACACCGGCAGACGGCATGGTGACCTTTGACGCCCATCCCGGCACCGCCATCAACATGCTGCGCAGCCTGAACCCGTCATTGCTGGACGAGACCGATCCCTCCAGAATCGATCCCGCGCTCGATCCGTTCAGCGAAGCCAACGGCTACAATCCGAAGGGCAATTCACATTTCTCCGAGGAGTTCCAGAAGCGCTACTTCGAGGCGCAGTCCGCCCGGATGAACCGTCTGATCGACAAGGCGTTGGCACTGCGCAAGTCCATGAAGGAGCAGGGCGTTCCCTACCCGGACGATGCGCCGTTCTACATCCCCCGTGCGTCGGTGCGCCTGATGCAACTCGATATCTCGATTGCCGGCGAGACCGCAAAGCCCGAGAAGTTCCTCAAGAATGACGGAAGCGTCGTGACGGACATTGTCCGGACCGTTCGCCAGCCGGACCCGAAGCGCAAGAAGAAGGACGCCCGGTTCGATGGCGGCGCATTCCTGACGGTGGAGTCGTTCATTGGCACCCGCGCAGTGCGTTCGACCAATGCGATGACCGATATCGACCTTGGCTCCAACAACAACTCGACAGGGCGGAATCTCCAGCACATTTCAGTGCCGTTGCTGATGCTGACCGCTGGCGGCCATTACTTCATGGACGACAACGAGCAGATGTACGGCATGGCCAAGAGCCAGGACAAGGACTTCGTCGTTGTGGAAGGGGCCGCCCACGGCGTCGTGCCCTGCAAGGCCTGCGCAAAAGCCGAAAACGCTGACTATTCAAACTCCGTGAAGAACACTTTCGACTACATCGCCAAGTGGGTGAACGAGCGCTTCTGACAAGACGCGACTGCCCAGGCGGTGTGCATGGCATGCCGCGCTTGGACGACATCACGCGGTGGCCCCGACGCGCAAGGGACAAGGCACGACAACGCCTCGTCTCGCCGCCCGGCGCTTTGCCGGCAAACTTCCGGAGTATTGGTCCGGCGCTCATGGAGGAATGACAACGATGACGGGCCTCGCAGATGCCATCCGCGGGGCCTGCCGAGGGGGCCGCAACGAACGGACCCATTCAGAAAACAAGGGAGGACGATCAGGATGACAGCTATCACCAGATTCGGTGCACTCTGCATCGCCGCGGCGGTCACCATGACGCTCGCGGCGCCTGCGCTCGCCGAAAATGACAAGATCAATGTGTCCCTGGGCGATGTGTCGCTGAACAAAGTGGCCTTCATCGTCGCCGCCGAGAACGGCCTCTACGACAAGTATGGCCTCGACGTGCATCAATTCATCACCTCGCAGGCGGCCAACCGCATCAAGAAAAGCGGCATCGTCGTGCCGGACGACTATATCGGCACCTCGAAGGAACGGGATGAAGCGCAAATCGCGGTCGGCGGCGGCAGCCCGCTGATTGCCAGCATGACGCTCGAGGCGAACGCGACCGATCGCGTCATCGTGGCCACCACCGACAGCACCGCGCGTTTCCACATCATTGCGCGTCCCGAAATCGAGTCGATCGATGACCTCAAGGGCAAGCGCCTCGGCTATTCCTCGTTCGGATCCGTTAGCCACCTGATGGCCCGCGCCCTGCTGCAGAAGAAGGGCTGGAGCGAGGAGGACGACATTTCGCTGATGGAAGAGGGCATGGACTATTCCGCTCTCTCGGCCGGCAAGGTCGATGCCTTTATCGGCAGCTCTATCTACTATTCCATGGCCTCCGCGAAAGGCATGAAAGACCTCATCGATCTGGGCGAATACGACATTCCCATCGCGGGATCGGGTATCAACGTGGAGCGCGCCTATCTTGAGGGACATCGTGACGTCGTCGAACGGTTCCTCAAGGCGATGGTCGAGTCTTACGCATTGATGAGGAAGGACCGGGCCGCCTTTGATGCCGCTCTGGTCAAATGGTACGGCATCAACGCCCAGGACCAGCAGGACACCATGTATGAACAGGTTCTGGAGGTGCCCGAGAAGCCCTATCCCGCCGTGGAGGGGATCAGGCTGGTCAAGGCCATCTACCATCAACGCGAACTCAAGCGCTATCCGGCCGACCATTTCTACGATGCCAGCTTCATCGAGGATCTGGACAAAAGCGGGTTTATCGCCAGGGCCTACGCCGACTGATTTGACCGCAAGAGACAGCACCGCCCGGTGGTGGCCGCCATCGGGCGGTCCCTGCCTTTTGACCGGTGGGTCCTCAAAATGATGCAAGCGCGAATGATTTCGGCCGTTCCTCGGCAGTTCACCCCAGGACGGGTTTCGAAACAGCTTTGATCGCACCATCACAACCTTCAGAATCAGGCCGACTTTCGCGCAAAACAGAGGATCCCTGGCGCCGGACAATAACTCTGGCCTTTTCGGCTGAATTCTTGCATGCCTGAGACGCACGAGCGGAACAGGGGCACGATGGCTGGCAGGCAACGCATTCTTCCGGTAAGGCGCGAATACAATCGCTGGGTCGCGAACCAGACGCTGGAAGACTACGCTCTTCGCTTCACGGCCAAGAGCGCCCGGCGCTGGTCGGCCCCGCGCGTTGCCCAGACGGCCATTGGCGCAATTTCCTTCCTGGCGCTGGAAGCCATCGGCGGCGCCATCACGCTGTCCTACGGCTTCACCAACGCCGTCTCGGCCATTCTCGTCGTCAGCGTCATCCTGTTCCTGACGGCTTTGCCGATCAGCCGCTATGCGGCGCGCTACGGCGTCGACATCGATCTTCTGACGCGCGGCGCCGGCTTCGGCTATATCGGGTCAACGATCACCTCACTGATCTACGCCAGTTTCACCTTCATTCTCTTCGCAATCGAGGCGTCGATCATGTCGTCGGCGCTGGAGCTTTGCTTCGGCGTCCCGCTCTGGCTCGGCTACATCCTGTCGTCGATCGCGGTCATTCCGCTGGTCACGCACGGCATCACCTGGATCAGCCGGTTCCAGCTTGCCACACAGCCGCTGTGGATCTTTCTCAACCTGCTGCCCGTCGCTTTCATCCTGTGGAAGGACTGGCCGGCGGTGACCGAATGGCTGGGCTTTGCCGGCATCCACGACATTGCGCCGGGCACCAGGGGCACGGAATTCGACATCCTGCGTTTTGGCGCGGCGGCCTCGGTGATTCTTGCCCTGATGCCGCAGATCGGCGAGCAGGTCGATATCCTGCGTTTCCTGCCGGTGCTTGAAAAAACGGCCAAGAAGAGCGAGCGCAACGCCTGGGCGCGGGCGCTGCTGGCGGCCGGCCCCGGCTGGGTCATTCTCGGCGTGCCGAAGCTGCTTTTCGGCTCCTTCCTGGCGGTGCTCGCCGTCGGCCACGGTGTCGCGCAGGACCACGCCATCGAACCGGCCTACATGTACCGGGTGGCCTTCGACTACGTCTTCCCCAACGAGACGATCGTGCTCGCGGTCACGGTGATCCTCGTGGTCGTCTCGCAGCTCAAGATTAACGTGATGAACGCCTATGCGGGCTCGCTCGCGTGGTCGAACTTCTTCTCGCGCCTCACCCATTCGCATCCCGGCCGCGTGGTCTGGCTGATCTTCAACGTGGCGATCGCGCTGCTGCTGATGGAACTCGGCATCTACAAGACGCTGGAGGCCACTCTCGGGCTCTTCGCCATCATCGCCGTCGCCTGGCTCGGCACCGTGACGGCGGATCTCGCTGTCAACAAGCCGCTCGGGTTCTCTCCGCCCGGCATCGAGTTCAAGCGGGCGCATCTCTACGACGTCAACCCGGTCGGCGTCGGGGCAATGACGCTGGCAACCCTGATGGCGCTCATCGCCCATGCTGGCTGGTTCGGCGACATCGCCGAGGCGCTCTCGCCCTTCGTGGCGCTCGCCGTCGCCTTCGTCGCCGCGCCGGCCATCGCATGGGCAAGCAAAGGCCGCTATTACCTTGCCCGCAAGCCCCGCGCCAACTGGCGGCTGAAGCCGACGATGGAATGCCGCATCTGCCAGCACGACTTCGAGCCGGAGGACATGGCCTTTTGCCCGGCCTATTCGGCGCCGATCTGCTCGCTGTGCTGCTCGCTCGATGCCCGCTGCCACGACCTCTGCAAGCCGAAGGCGCGGCTGGAAGCGCAGGTCGAGATCAGCCTCGCCCGCTTCCTGCCGGACTGGCTGCTCGGGCGCGGTCATTCGCGGCTCGGCACCTATTTCGGCATTCTCAGCCTGCTCGCCAGCGTCATCGGCGTCATCCTCGCCTTCATCTACCTGCAGGCGACCAACGGCGGCGAGGTCAACGACGAGATCGTCGGACCGGCGCTCTGGAGCGCCTTCTTCACGCTGCTGATCGTCGCCGGCATCACCGCCTGGTTCTTCGTGCTCGCGCATGAAAGCCGGCGCGTGGCGCAGGAAGAATCGGCGCGCCAGACAACGGCCCTGCTCAACGAGATCGAGGCGCACCGCAAGACCGACGCAAAGCTGCAGAAGGCCAAGGAAGCGGCCGAGGCCGCCAACCGCGCCAAGAGCCGCTATGTGGTCGGCCTTTCGCACGAGCTGCGCACGCCGCTCAACGCGGTGCTCGGCTATGCCCAGATCCTGGAGCGCGACAAGGGTATACCGGCCGGCCGACGCGCGGGCGTGGAGGTGATCAAGCGCAGCGCGGAGCATCTTTCCGGCCTGATCGACGGTCTTCTCGATGTCTCGCGCATCGAGGCCGGCCGCCTGCAGCTCCAGCGCAACGAGGTTCGCATCAGCGACTTCCTCGCCCAGATCGTCGACATGTTCCGCCTCCAGGCCGCGGCCAAAGGGCTGGAGTTCATCTTCGACCGCTCTCCCATCCTGCCGGAAGTTGTGCGGACGGACGAAAAACGGCTGAGGCAGATCCTGATCAACCTCATCACCAACGCCATCAAGTTCACCGACAAGGGCAGCGTCCGGCTCGCGGTGACCTACCGCAGCCAGATCGCCACCATCGTCGTCGAGGACAGCGGCGTCGGCATCGACGAGACGGATCTTGCCCGCATCTTCGATCCCTTCGAGCGGGTGACGCCCAAGGAAGGCCCGGCGCCGATCGGCCTCGGCCTCGGGCTCACGATCACCAAGCTTCTGGCCGATCTCATGGGCGGCGACATCACGGTGACCTCGACACCCGGCAAGGGAAGCCGCTTCACGGTGCGCCTCATGCTTTCCGCCGTCGACGCGCCGGACGCCTTGCCGCCGCCAAGGGAAGCGATCACCGGCTACATCGGCGAGCGGCGCATGATCATGGTCGTCGATGACGACGCGGCGCACCGCGAGCTGATGACCGAGATCCTGAAACCGCTCGGCTTCGCGGTGCTGACAGCGCGCAGCGGCGAGGAATGCCTTGCCATCGGGCCCGCCATCCGCCCCGATCTCTTCCTGCTCGACATCGCCATGCCGGGCATGAACGGCTGGGCTCTCGCCCGGGCGCTTCGCCGCGGCGGCCACGACCGGACGAAGATCATCATGATGTCGGCGAACCTCGGCGACGGCCAGCTCGGGCCGGCCAGCGAAACGACCGAAGCCGACGATGATGTCGCCCTTCATGACGACGTGCTGCCGAAGCCCTTCGATCTCGACACGCTGCTGGAAAAGATCCGCAGCCACCTCAAGCTCGACTGGGAAGGCACGCGGCTCGCGCGGCCGGAAGAGATCGATGCGCCGCCCGCCGAGGGCGAACTGGCCAACGGCCATCGCGGCCAACAGTTTCTGCATGAGGCGGACCGGCAGGAACTCATCCGGCTCGGGGGAATCGGCTATGTTCGCGGCATCGAGGCGCGGCTCGATCGTCTGGAGGAAGACGCTGCCCTGAAGCCGCTCATCGAGGAGCTGCGGGGACACGTGCGCAACTTCGACTTCGGCCGCTATCTGGCCGTGCTTGAAACCGCAGGCAGGGGGAACGACACCCATGGCTGAGGCGCCAAGGACCCGCGACACGGTGCTCGTCGTCGACGATTCGCCCGATACATTGCGCTTCCTCACCGATGCGCTGGAGGATGCCGGCTCCACGGTGCTTGTCGCCACCGGCGGACATCAGGCGCTGGAGGTGGTGGTCCGCATGACGCCGGACATCATCCTGATGGACGCCATGATGCCGGGGATCGATGGCTTCGAGACCTGCCGGCGGCTCAAGGGCATTTCCGCCCTCGCCCACGTGCCCGTGGTCTTCATGACCGGACTTTCGGAGACCGAGCACATCGTGCGCGGGCTGGAGGCCGGCGGCGTCGACTATGTGACCAAGCCGATCGTGCTGGAGGAACTTTTCGCGCGCATCCGGGTGCATCTTGCCAATGCCCGCAGCGCCCAGAGCGCCCGCGCCGCGCTCGACAGCGCCGGGCGTTATCTGCTTGCCGCCAGCAGGATCGGCGAGGTGCTCTGGTCCACGCCGCAGGCAAGCCGATTGCTCAGCGCCGTGCTGGAGAGGGAGGCGGATACATCGCTGCTGCCGGATTCCCTGCGCGACTGGCTGAACGACGGCGCTGTCCCGTCATCGCCCGAGGCGACGCAGGCCCGCCTGACCTCGCCGGACGGACAGGGCCTGATCCTTGCCTTCATCGGCCAGAGCGGCGACGACGAGTTCCTTTTCCGGCTCACCGTCGAGGATGCCGCGAGCCCGGAAGAAAAGCTGCGCCGGCATTTTTCCGTCACCGCCCGCGAGGCGGAGGTGCTGCTCTGGGTGGCGCACGGCAAGTCCAACCGCGACATCGGCGACATTCTCGGTCTCTCACCGCGAACCGTGAACAAGCACCTGGAACAAATCTATTCCAAGCTCGGCATCGAGAACCGCGCCTCGGCGGCGGCGATGGCCATGGGCGTGCTGACGCGGGAATAAGAAGGCGGTTCGAAGGCCGGCTTCTATTGTTCCGGTGTCTCGCGAACGGCCTTCACGATCGCGGCAACCGAGCGCGCGATATCCTCGTCGGTCGTTGCCCACGAACTGACGCTGACGCGCATCGCCGCCCTGCCCTTCCAGACCGTCGCGCCGCACCAGCACTCGCCGCCCGCCTGAACGGCTTCGATGACCTCTTTCGTCCGTGCCTCGGACCCGAAGCTGACGACAACCTGGTTGAGGACGACATCGTTCAGGACCTCGACGCCGGCCGCGCGCAGCCCGTCGGCGAGATCGCGCGCCTGCCGGCAATTGCGCTCGACAAGTTCGGCGAGGCCCTGACGCCCCAGCGACTTCAAGGCAGCCCAGATATCGACGGCGCGGGCGCGGCGTGAGCTTTCCGGCGTGAGATTCATCGCTTCGCGACGCCCGCCGGACATGAGGTAGGCGCCGCTGATCGACATCGCGTCCGAGAGGGCACTTGCGTCCGCCACAAGCGCGATGCCGGAGTCATAGGGAACGTTGAGCCATTTGTGGCCATCGAGCGCCCAGGAATCGGCGGCTGTGTAGCCCTTGGCCAATCCGGCCAGCGCAGGGGATGCCAGTGCCCAGATGCCGAAGGCGCCGTCGGCATGGACCCATGCACCGCCAGCATGCGCCCACTCGATCAGCAGCTCGGCCGGGTCGAAGCCACCGGAATTGACGTTGCCGGCCTGCAGGCAAACGATCGTCGGCCCTTTGATCTGCGGCAGGTCGCGCGGCAGGATCCGGCCCTGATCGTTACAGGGCAACCTCACGACACGGCTGCGGCCCAAGCCCAACATGGAGAGGACCTTCAGGAGCGAGGCATGCGCCTCCTCACCGACGATCACGGTGATTGCCGGTGCGCCGAAAAGACCGTCGGCATCGACGTCCCAGCCCGCCTGTCTGAGAACGCGGTTGCGGGCGGCGGTAAGGCAGGTGAAGTGGGCCATCGTCGCGCCGGTGACCAGCGCGCCTTCCGCCGCCATCGGCAGCCCGAGTGCCTCCTTGACCCAGCGCAGCGCTGCAACCTCGAAGGCGGCGACGGCGGGCGAACTTGTCCAGCCGAAGCTGTTCTGATCCCAGGCGCTGGCGAGGTAGTTGGCCGCCAGTGCTGCCGGCAAGGTGCCGCCGGTCACGAAGCCGAAATAGCGTCCGCCGGCGCTCGCCACCGTCGAGGGCGACCCGTAGCCGTCGATGAAGCCAAGGACATCGGCGTCACCGCTGCCCTGATCGGGCAGCGGCATGTCGAGCGCGCTCACGAGCTTTTCGACCGCGCCCGGCAGCGGCCCGACGTGCCGGTCCGGCAGAGCCTCGAGATAGTCCGCGGCGCGCTGTGCGGCCTCGGCAAGCAGATGTCTGGTGTCGTTGGTCGTCATGGTGGCGCGAACAATATCGAGCCACCATGGCCTGTTCAATGCGCGCAAATCGCTCCGACCGCGCCGCCCGTCACCTGACGCCGAGCGGAGAGGCGCTCGGGCTGACCCGGCCGGCGAGAAGCGAGAGCATCGAGAGGGCGATCAGGACACCGCCATAGAGGAAGGCCGTCGGCACCAGCCCGAAGACCGGCGCGAGGATGCCCGCACCGATGGCCGGAATGGCGAAGAACAGATAGCTTTCGACGAAATAGGCAGCCAGCAGCCCGGCACGCTCGTGTTCGCCGGCAAGCGGCAGCAGCGTGCGCAGGTTGCCGGAATAGGTCGCGCCGAAGCCGACGCCCGCGACGACGGTTGCCGCAAGCATGCCGGCGGCCGATTGCTGCTGGATGGCGACCAGCGTGAGAGCAATGCCGAGGCCGAGCCAGACGCCGCCCGTGCGCACCAGCCGCTCGGGCCTGGACGACCGCAGCCAAAGCACCGTCAGCGTGCCGGTCAGCATCAGCGCGGCAACCACGGCGGCGCCGGTAAAGGGTGTCCGGGACCCTGTCGCGACGGCAACGAGGGTCGGCATCAGGGACAGGTAGAAGCCGCCGAGCGCCCAGGCGGCGAGGTTGAGGGGCATCAGGCGAATGAGGGCCGGGCGTGCCTTCGCCGGGATGGCCACGTTGGGCAGCAGCGCCCGAAGCGCGCCAGGCTTGCTGTCGATCGTCTCCGGCATCACGAAGACGACGAGGGCCTCAACAAGGCTGACGGCCAGAAGGACCATGTAGACCAGTTGCGTCGGCAGCGGAGCCCATGACACCAGCGCACCGGCGAGCAGCGAGCCGACGGTCAGCCCGAGAAAGGCGGTGAAGCTGTTGTAGACGGCGCCGTTGCGCGGATCCGTATCGACGATGGCGGCCCCGAGCGTCGCCAGGGCGATACCCGTAGCCACGCCCTGCACCACGCGGGCAAGGATCAAGATTTCCGCGCTGCCGGCGACGATGAAGATGACAAGCGCCAGGGCGTTGAGGAGCAGCGCCGCCAGGATCATTGGCCTGCGGCCGACATAATCCGACAGCTTGGCGACAGTGAGCAGCGCTCCAAGCATGGCGAAGGCATAGGCGGCGAAGACCAAGGTGATCGCCAGCGCCGAAAGATGCAGGCTCTGCTGATAGAGATGATAGAGCGGTGTCGGAGCGCTGGACGTCGCCGAAAAGGTGATGGCCGCGATCACCGCGTAGAGGGTTGTCGCCCGCATCGACAACCGCCACCTAGAATCACGACTGGAAGCGGACATGGACATCTCCTGCCATAAAAGCTAAATATTCGCGTTAGGCACAGATAGCCCATTCACACCCTTAATGCAAATATTTTGCATTAAGGCCATCGCAACGTCGTGTCAGGCCAGAATGAGGAGACGCCGGTGTCCCGGGAAATGATGCGCCAAGGCGGCCGCAGCGCGCGCATCCAGCGCGAAGTGCATGCGGCAACGCGCGCGCTTCTGGAGGAAATGGATCGCGGTTCCGTCACCGTCCCGATGATCGCGGAGCGGGCTGGCGTGACGCCATCGACCATCTACCGGCGCTGGGGCGATCTCTCGCAGCTGCTGGCCGATGTCGCCGTGGAACGCCTGCGGCCGATTTCCGACCCGGACGACACCGGCAGCACCACCGGGGACATCGAGGCCTTCGTGCTGCAATATGCCGAGGAAATGTCCTCCCCGGTCGGGCGGGCGTTGCTGCGCGACGTCATCGCCAACGGCGAGGACATCTCCTGTCCGTCGAAATGCTGCCGCTACACCTCCGATCATCTGGAGACGATTTCGGCGCGGGCCGTCACACGCGGCGAGCCACCGCTCGACGTGCCGGAACTTGTGGACAGGCTGATCGCGCCGATCTGCTACCACATCCTCTTCGCGGACCGGGACGTTTCGCCGGACTATTGCCGCACGCTGCTCGACGCGGTGGACCTTGCGAGCCCCGTTGCCGCGAGGGCAGCCGGCTGAATTCAGTCGATCCCGGTCCATCGCCCGTGGTGCCCGGCGCCGTTGCCTCGGCCAGTTGTGAAATTCCGCCGAGCACCTTGCCGCAGCGCATGATAGGCTGCAGGCAACGATCGGCTCCCGCTCAGCGGCGAGCGACAATCCTCACCAAAAGGCAAGTGGAATGGATCAACTGAGCGACGAGGGTCGGCGCGTCCTTGGCGATATCGCGGCGCGGCACGGGGTCAGCCTCGATGCGGTGGAACATCTGCTTTTTGCCGTGATGGCCGGTCAGGGAACGCAGGCGCAGTTCAATCACCCCGACCTTGGCGGCATGGGGCAATGGTCGCAGGGCGGCATGATCATGGTCGGCGACATGTTCAACAACGCGCTCAAGGCAAGGGTGGACGCACTGTGCACCGAGCTTGCCGGCGTGGCGCGCACCGCCGGCATCCTGATGCCGGCCCGGTCCTCGCAGTCGCAATCGCAGGGCGGCGGTTATCCGTCGGGATTCCAGGGTCAGAGCCAGGGCTCCGGACATAGCTTCGATCGGGCCATGGGTCAGGGCATGACCCAGAGCGGCGGCGGTGTCAGCCTGTTCGTGCCGGGTTTTCGGCCTGGCGGCGCCTGGTGGCCGGAAGATCTTGGGCAACCGTCGTCGACGGGAGGCCAGAACGATCTGCGCTACGCCTTCTTCCCGCAAAGCCGCCGGCTTGCCATCGACATCGGCGGACGCACCACGGTCTATGATACGCGTGACCATCAGATCAGCGGCTTCTCGCAGCAGCAAAGCGGCGACCAGTCGGTGACCTTCACGTCGCAATACGGGCTGGTGCGCGTTGCCGATCTCGACATCGTGCCGCTGTCCGGAGCCGGGGGCGCCGAGCCGGAAACGGCATCGCCTCCTCATGCTCCGGCGACAGTCGCCGAGCATGAGGACGAAGCCGGCTCATCGGCCGTGCCACCCGCGGCAGCGGCAAACGTTTTCCCAAGCGCCTCCCCGATACCGACACCGCCAACCGCATCGACGGACGAGGATATCTTCGGCAAGATCGAGCGTCTCGCCGGCCTGCATGCCAAGGGCATCCTGACGGACGACGAGTTCCAGACCAAGAAGGCGGAACTGCTGGCAAGGCTCTGAACCATCGACCTCCTTTCCCAGCCTTCGCAATTGCACTATCTGTCAGGAACCATCAGTGAGCCCGATCACCGGGCATCGAGCGAGGCAACGGCATGGCGGACAAGGATCAGACGGAAGGACGCAAGACGCTGGTTTTGACCGGTGCGAGCCGGGGCATCGGACATGCCACGGTGAAGCGTTTTTCCGCCGAGGGCTGGCGGGTCATCACCTGCTCGCGCCATCCATTTTCCGACAAGTGCCCGTGGCCGATGGGGCCGGAGGATCATATCCAGGTCGACCTTTCCGACCCGGACAATCTTGGCCTGGCGGTCGGCGAGATGCGCCGGCGACTGGAGGCCAACGGCTCCAGGCTGCATGCGCTCGTCAACAACGCGGGCATCAGCCCGAAGGGCGACGCCGGCGCGCGCCTCGACAGCGTCTCGACCGCCATGCACATCTGGCGGCAGGTGTTCCAGGTGAATTTCTTCGCGCCAATCATGTTGGCACGCGGCCTGATGAACGAGCTCAAGGCGGCTGAAGGCTCGATCGTCAACGTGACGTCGATCGCCGGCGAACGGGTCCACCCCTTCGCGGGCACGGCCTATGCGACGTCCAAGGCAGCGCTTGCCTCGCTCACCCGCGAAATGGCGGCGGACTTCGGTCCGATGGGCATCCGCGTCAACGCGATCGCGCCGGGCGAAATCGACACGGCGATCCTGTCGCCGGGCACCGAACACATGATCAAGGACATTCCACTGCGCCGGCTCGGCAAGACGGCTGAGGTTGCCGATCTCATCTATTATCTCTGCTCGGACCAGTCGAGTTATGTGACCGGGGCGGAAATCCAGGTCAACGGCGGCCAGCACGTTTGAAGCGTCACCGGCGCTGCGATGCAAAAAGGGCCCGGCCTTCCGGCCGAGCCCCTCTTTCCAGGATCTGAATTGCCCGATCAGCCGGCCGCAGCGACAGCGCGCTTGGCCATCACCGTCACCAAGTTCGCGCGGTAGGTCGCATCGCCGTGGATGTCGGAGAGCAGATCGCCGGCATCGACCTTGATGCCAGCCACCGCGTCCGGGCTCCAGTTCGATGCCAGCGCCGATTCCATCGCCGGCACCCGGAAGACACCGTTCTGACCGGCGCCGGTGACCGCGACGCGAACCGAGCCGTCCTTCATCTTGGCGACGAAGACACCGGCCATGGCGTAGCGCGAGGCCGGGTTGGCGAACTTTGCGTAAGCAGCCTTCGCGGGGACGGGGAAGGAGATCTTCACGAGGATCTCGTCCTCTTCCAGCGCCGTCGCGAACATGCCGTCGAAGAACTCGTCGGCCGGAATCCCGCGCTTGCTGGTGGTGACCGTCGCGCCAAGACCGAGGACGGCGGCAGGATAGTCGGCTGCCGGGTCGTTGTTGGCGACGGAACCGCCGAGCGTTCCGCGATAACGCACCTGCGGATCGCCGATGCCCGAAGCGAGCCTGGCGAGCGCCGGGATCGCACCGGCAACGTCCGACGAGGAGGCGACCTCGTAATGGGTCGTCCCGGCGCCGATGGTGACGGTGTCGCCCGAGACCGAGATGCCCTTCAGTTCGGCAAGACGGGCAAGATCGATCAGCTTCGATGGCGCGGCAAGGCGCTGCTTCATCGTCGGGATCAGCGTCTGGCCGCCGGCGAGAAGCTTGGCCTCATCGTCCGAAGCCAGGATGGAGACCGCCTCGGACAGCGAGGTCGGACGGGTGTAGCTGGTTTCATACATGGCATGGTTCCCACGATCGATGGGGTTCGGCCCCTCGCCAGAACGGCAAGGGGCTGTTCAATTCAAGCTCAGGCAGCGCCCTGCAGCGCCGCCCAGACCCTCGCCGGGGTCGCGGGCATGGCGATCTCACGCACACCGATGGCATTGGTGATGGCGTTGATGATCGCCGGCGGAGAGCCGATGGCCCCCGCCTCGCCGCAGCCCTTCATGCCGAGCGGGTTGCCCGGGCACGGGGTGCATTCGTGATAGATCTCGTAGGTCGGCACGTCGTCGGCGCGCGGCATGCAGTAGTCCATGTAGGACCCCGTCAGGAGCTGGCCGCTTTCCGGATCGTAGGAAACGCCTTCCAGCATGGCCTGGCCGATGCCCTGGGCGAGACCGCCATGCACCTGCCCCTCGACGATCATCGGGTTGATGATGTTGCCGAAGTCGTCGGCCGCAACGAAGCGCTCGACGGTGGTCTTGCCAGTTTCCGGATCGACCTCCACCTCGGCGATATAGGTGCCCGCCGGGAAGGTGAAGTTGGTCGGATCGTAGAAGGCGCCTTCCTTCAGACCCGGCTCCATGCCGTCCGGCAGGTTGTGGCCGGTGTAGGCCGCGAGCGCCACGTTGGCGAAGGGCAGCGTCTTGTCGGTGCCGGCGACCTTTACCTCGCCGCCCTCGATGACGATGTCGCTTTCGGCCGCTTCCATCAGGTGGGCGGCGATCTTCTTGACCTTCACCTCCACCTTGTCGAGCGCCTTGACGATGGCCGACATGCCGACCGCGCCAGAGCGCGAGCCGTAGGTGCCCATGCCGAACTGCACCTTGTCGGTGTCGCCATGAACGATCTGGACGTTGTCGACACCGACGCCGAGGCGGTCGTGCACGAGCTGGGCGAAGGTCGTCTCGTGGCCCTGACCGTGGCTGTGCGAGCCGGTGAGGACCTCGATGGTGCCGACCGGGTTGACGCGGACCTCGGCCGATTCCCAGAGACCGACGCCGGCACCGAGCGAGCCGACCGCCCTCGAAGGCGCGATGCCGCAGGCCTCGATGTAGCAGGACAGGCCGATGCCGCGCAGCTTGCCGCGGGCCTTGGCCTCCGCCTTGCGGGCGGCAAAGCCCGTGTAGTCGATGGCCTTCAGCGCCGTGTCCATGGTCTTGTCGTAGTCGCCGGCGTCATAGGCCATGATGACCGGCGTCTGGTGCGGGAAGGACTTGATGAAGTTGGCACGGCGCAGGTCGACCGGATCGACACCGAGTTCGCGCGCCGCCGTTTCCATCATCCGCTCGATCAGATAGGTCGCTTCCGGACGGCCGGCGCCGCGATAGGCATCCACCGGCACCGTGTTGGTGTAGACCGCCTCGACCTCGGCGAAGATCTGCGGGATGTCGTACTGGCCCGACAGAAGCGTCGCGTAGAGGTAGGTCGGCACCGACGACGAGAAGGTCGACATGTAGGCGCCGAGGTTGGCGATCGTGTGGATCTTGAAGCCGGTGATCTTGTTGTTGGCGTCAAAGGCCATCTCCGCGTGGGTGACGTGGTCGCGGCCATGGGCGTCGGTCAGGAAGGCCTCGGAGCGGTCCGACGTCCACTTCACCGGGCGGCCGCCGATCTTCTTGGAGGCCCAGAGGCAGACCGTCTCTTCCGGATAGATGAAGATCTTGGTGCCAAAGCCGCCGCCAACATCAGGGGCCACCACGCGCAGCTTGTGCTCGGGTGCGATGCCGATGAAGGCGGAAAGCACGAGGCGCGCCACGTGCGGGTTCTGTGTGGTGTTGTAGAGCGTGAAATGCTCTTCGCCCGTATCGTAGGAACCGATGGCGACGCGCGGTTCCATCGGGTTGGCGACCAGCCGGTTGTTGACGATGTCCAGTTTCACGACGCGGGCGGCCGAGGAGAGCGCGGAATTCACCGCGGCTTCATCGCCGATCGTCCAGTCGTAGATGAGGTTGTTGGCCGCCTCGGGATGGATCTGCGGCGCGCCGGCATCCTGCGCCTTCGCGGGATCGACGACCGAGGGCAGTTCCTCGTATTCGACCATCACCATCTCGGAGGCGTCACGGGCGATCGCCTTCGTCTCGGCGATGACCACGGCGACCTGGTCGCCGACATGGCGAACAATGTCGTGGGCGATCGCCGGATGGGCGCCGGCCTTCATGGGGCTGCCGTCCTTGGAATGGATCATCCAGCCGCAGATGAGGCCGCCGATGCGGTCGCCGGCAAGATCGGCGCCGGTCAGAACGTCGATGACGCCGGGCATTTCCTTTGCCGCCGACGTGTCGACCGACAGGATTTTCGCATGGGCGTGGGGCGAACGGACGAAAACCGCATGCGCGGTGTCCTTCAGGACGATGTCGTCGGTATAGCGGCCCTTGCCAGTGATGAAGCGCTTGTCTTCCTTGCGGAGAACCCGTGCGCCAATGCCTTCCACACCCATTGCTTCCTCCCAATGAATTCGAACAGTGCGTTGCCTGACAGGACTGTGGTTCCGGTGCTTCGGCGAATGAGCAAGGTCATGGCCTCACTCTCCGCTTTTCTTGTCACCGCCGGACCAAGGTTGGCGATGACGCCAGGGCAAATCCCGGCTCAGCCAAATTCCATTCCATCGAACCGATCACAGCCGCAGGCGTCGCGTTCCAGACTGTCGTCTCTTTGACGTGCGTTATTCTGCAGCCGCCTGCGTTGCGCCCGACATCTCATCGGCAGCCGCCTGAACGGCCTTGACGATGTTGTGGTAACCGGTGCAGCGGCAGATGTTGCCTTCCAACTCGTGGCGGATGGTCGCCTCGTCGAGCTTGCCGTCGTGGCGGCGGATCATGTCGACCGCGGTCATGATCATGCCCGGCGTGCAGAAGCCGCATTGCAGGCCATGATGCTCGCGGAAGGCCGCCTGAACGGGGTGGAGCTGGTCGCCCTTGGCGAGCCCCTCGATCGTCACGACGGTGCAGCCGTCGGCCTGTGCGGCCAGCATGGTGCAGGCCTTCACCGCCTGGCCATCGAGATGGACAACGCAGGCGCCGCATTGTGAGGTGTCGCAGCCGACGTGCGTTCCCGTCAGGCCCAGGTCCTCGCGCAGGAAACTGACGAGCAGCGTCCGGTCTTCCACCTCACGGGTCACGGACTTGCCGTTGACCGTCATCGAAACCGATACCATGGCACTCTTCCTCCTGATGGCTTCCCGCCGGGCAACGAGCGATGACGGGTGCTTCCGGTTTTTCTGTTGCGTCCGGAGCGTGCACGGCACGCTCATCCTTCAAACCCGAGCCGAAGTTAAATCGATTGATCCCGGCCCGAAAAGCGACAGGTCACATGCGGCGCTCCACGGCGGCCGGCCTCAGAGCACTTCGTAAAGCAGGATCACAATGACGATGCCGAGCGCGATCAAGCCCCAGAGCATGGGACCGGACGGACCCGACTTGGCGGCGGCTTCCTCGACCGCCGCTTCAACCTGGTGTTCGACTTCCACCGCCTTGTGCACGGCGTGCTCGAGGACTGTTTCCTCGGCCGGCTCTTTCGGCGCCTCGGCGGCCGCCGGTGCGGCGACCGGCGTTCCGACCTTCTGCGAGAAGGCGCCGAAGAATTCGTCGGCCATCTTGCGGGCGGTCGAGTCGATCAGGCGGGAGCCGAGCTGGGCGAGCTTGCCGCCGACCTGGGCCTTGGCGGTATAGGTCAGGATCGTCTCGGCGCCGTCCTCGGCCAGCGCGACATCCGCGCCGCCCTTGGCAAAACCGGCGACGCCGCCGCTGCCTTCGCCGGCGATCGTGTAGCCGACCGGCGGATTGACATTCTCGAAGGACACCTTGCCGGCGAATTTCGCTTTCACGGGGCCGATCTTGGCGACGACCGTCGCCTTCAGGTCGTCCCCGTCCTTTTCCAGACTCTCGCAGCCGGGAATGCAGGCCTTCAGGACCTCGGGATCGTTGAGTGCCGCCCAAACGGCATCCCTGGACGCCGGGATTCGGTATTCCCCTGTCATGTCCATGGGCCAACTCCCCTTCTTGTTGTTCTGTTTTGTTCGCGTGAACCGGTGAAGCCGGTGCGCTGGCGGGTCGCAACACCTACCATATCGTTATTGCCCGACTTTTTTCCAGAGAAGAAACAAGCGCAAGGGCCTCAACGATAGATCGATTCCAACAAGCCGATATTGTACTTTCGCATAGGTTGCCAAGCCCCCTCGAACGGATTTTGCCGAACTTGTTCGATTTTGCCTTTGCCGGCAAAATCGGCAGGATGGCCGGAAAGGCCGCCAATCTTGCCATTCGTGCCGGCTTCAACCAGCGGTCGGTCGTGTGGCAGGGCGAAAAGAAGACCCGGAAAAGAGGCGGCAATTCGCAAGGATTGCCGAAAGGCCGGGCGAACGTCATGGAGGAGGGCCGCGAGGTGGACACCAGCCACACGCGAGAGGAGTTCGTATCCGGGATCCGCACGGTGAGCATCGCCGACGGTGGTCTCGACGAGATCACGTCCGCCATTCGCGCCGAAATCGTCCCGGACGACACGGAATTCCTCCTTATCTTCTTTTCCTCCCATCTCGATGCCGCGGCGCTTGGCCACAGGCTCGCGCACGCCCTGCCGGGCGTCAGGATCGGCGGCTGCACCACGTCGGGCGAGATTTCCAATCTCGGCATCAGCGACCACGGCGCCGTGGCGATCGCCTTTCCCAGGAGAGGCTTCTCCGTCGTCTCGACGGTCATCGCCTCCGTCAGCAGCCTTGGCGTGGAGGAATGCTCGGCGGCCGTCGCCCGGCTGAAATCGGAGCTCAACCGGCGCTGCCCGGCCGGCCGCGACGATCAAATCTTCGCGATGAGCCTCATCGACGGCCTGTGCTACCGGGAAGAGGCCATCGTCTCGGCGCTCGACTGGGCGCTCGGCGGCATCCCTCTCGTCGGCGGATCGGCCGGCGACGACCTCACCTTCGACGGCACCTTTCTCCTGCATGACGGCAAGGCGCACCGCGACGCGGCGCTGCTGTTGCTCGTCCACACCGAACGTCCGTTCAAGGTCTTCAAGACGGAGAATTTCGAGCCGACGGCGGCGCGGCTGGTCGTCACCCGGTCGGAACCGGAAAAGCGCATCGTCCACGAACTCAACGCCGAGATGGCGGCCTACGAATATGCCGAGGTCGTCGGCCTCGATCCGGCGACGCTCACGCCCTTCGGCTTCGCCTCGCACCCCATGGTCGTACGTGTCGGCGGCGAGTATTTCTGCCGCTCGCTGCGCAACACGAATCCCGACGGCTCCCTCACCTTCTTTTGTGCAATAGACGACGGCGTGGTGCTGACGGTAGCAAAGGCTGTCGACCTCGTCGAAAGCACGACGAAGGCCCTCGAACAAATGGAAAAAGACGTCGACGGCATCGATTTCGTGATCGGCTTCGACTGCATCCTGAGACGGCTCGACGCACAGAACAGGCAGGTGCTGCACGACCTCGGCTCCGTCTATCGGCAGCACCGCGTCTTTGGCTTCAACACCTATGGCGAGCAGTACCGGACCATGCATCTGAACCAGACCTTCACCGGCGTCGCGCTCGGCGGACGCAAAGGCTGACAATTGACGCAGAAGGATGCCCCTCCACTGCCCTTGACGCCGCTGGCCCGCCAGCAGCCGCATCTGGCCATGTCCGGCGCGGTGACCGAGATCGAGGACAGCGAAGCCGCCCTGATCCGGCGCATCAACAAGCTGGAGAAGATCAACGCCGCCCTGATGGACCGGGTCGAGCGGTCCATGGACGTTCACGGCAACGCCTATTCCCTGTTCCAGACCGCGATCAACCTGGAACTGCAGGTCAAGACGCGCACCGAGGAACTGACCAACGTCCTGCATCGGCTGGAAGCCACCAACGAGCAGCTTCGCGCCGCCAAGGAAGAGGCCGAGCAGGCGAATTTCTACAAGACCCGCTTCCTGGCCGCCGCGAGCCACGACCTGCTGCAACCTCTTTCGGCCGCGAAGCTTTCGACCTCGGCGCTGATGGACATGCAGGAGACGGCGGAGGGAACGACCATCGCGGGCCAGGTGGACCGGGCGCTCACCTCGATCGAGGAACTCCTGAAAACGCTGCTCGACATCTCCAAGCTCGATGCCGGCGTGATGCAGCCGGACGTCAAGACGGTCGCGCTCGGCGACGTCTTCGCAAGCCTTGCCTCCGATTTCACGACGATCGCCGCGCAGAAGGGACTCAAGTTCAAGGTTCGCCCGACAAAGGCGCATGTGCGCACCGACCCCCTGCTCCTGCGCCGCATCCTGCAGAATCTCATCTCCAACGCGGTGCGCTACACACGGTCCGGCGGGGTCATCCTCGGGGCAAGGACGCGGCGCGACGGGGTGGTCGATATTCAGGTCTCCGACACCGGCATCGGCATTCCGGAGGCCGAGCACCAGTCGGTCTTCGAGGAATTCAGGCGCGGCGAGGGAATCGGCCGGGCCGAGCCGACCGGCCTTGGCCTCGGGCTTGCCATCGTCAGGCGCATGAGCGCCGCGCTCGGGCACGAGATCGGCTTCGCCTCGAAGGTGGACAAGGGAACGACCTTCCGGCTGACGCTGCCGCTGGTCGAGATCGACCCGGAAACGCTGGCCAGACCGGAGCGTCCAAGGCTCGCCACGATGGGCCTCAACGAGACGCGTGTGCTCGTCGTCGACAACGACGAGGCGATCATTGCCGCCTCATCCGCACTGCTCACCCGCTGGTCCTGCAACGTCGTCACCGCGCAAAGCCCCGACGAGGCCGTCGCCCAGATGCGCGCGAGCGGCACGCCGGACGTTATCCTGGCCGATTTTCATCTCGACAACGGCAGGACGGGGCTCGACGTGATCTCGGTGCTGCGCCAGCTTGCCGGGCGCACGATCCCGGCCGTCGTGATTACCGCCGACCATACGCAGGACGTTGCCGACGCGGTGCGCGCCGCCGATGCGGAACTCCTCAACAAGCCCGTCCGGCCTGCGGAGCTTCGGGCCTTGCTGGCGCATATGCTCGCCTGAGAAGGGAGAGGCCCTCAGGCCTTGGCGTCCTCGCCCAGCACCTCGGAAAAGTCGATCCGCCCGGCCTCGATGACCGCCTGGGTGCGGCTGTAGACGCCAAGCTTGCGCAGGATTTCCGAAACGTGCGCCTTCACGGTCGTCTCGCCGACGCCAAGCTCGTAGGCGATCTGCTTGTTGAGGAGCCCCTGGCGCAGCATCTGCAGGACGCGCATCTGCTGCGGCGTCAGCGTCTTCAGCTTGGTGACGAGATCGGTGCGGGTCTGATCGGCCGGCTCGGCCGCCTCGATCCCCTCCGGCACATAGACGAGACCGGCCATGATGTCGCCGATTGCCTTGCCGAGTTCCTCGCGCCGGGACGACTTCGGAATGAACCCCGCGATGCCATAGGTCAGCGCCTCGCGAACGATGCGCGGGTCCTCCATGGCGGAGACGACCGCCAGCGGCAGCCGCGGGAAGGCGGTACGCAGGCGAAGCAGCCCGTCGAAGCCTTGCGTATCCGGCATCGAGAGATCGACAAGCGCCAGATCCACATCGAGGCCCGAGGCGAGCTTTTCGTGAGCCAGATCGATCGACCCGGCCTCCTCGATCACGGCATCCGGATAGTCGCGATGAATGGCGCTCTGCAGCGCCTCGCGGAACAGCGGATGATCGTCGACGATCAGAAATGCGGTCATGACGCCTCATCTCCCCTCGGGGTTTTTCGGTCCGCGCCCTGCACGCCCGCCCCTTCAACGGAGGCTTGTCTTCCGGCCTTGCGCAAGGCCCCCTCCTTAATAGCCGGATTATGGGCCAGCACCGGCCCGATGCAATGGGGCTTTCGTCGAATGGGGCAAATACGTGGAGAGCCGGCTTGCCGTCACGGCGAGGCGATGGCAGCATGCGCGCCATGATCACGCGCCGCCTCGCCCGCGAAGAAGGGCACAAACGCAAATTCCTCGCGGTCATCGACGGCACCCCGGAGTGCGAGCACGCGGTTATCTATGCCGCGGCCCGGACGGCGCGGTCGCGCATCGGCGGGCTCGTTCTGCTCTTCGTCATCCAGCCGGGGGAATTCCAGCACTGGCTGGGCGTTGAGGAAATCATGCGCGCCGAAGCGCGCGAGGAGGCCGAGGCGACACTCAGCCATTATGCGGAGATGGCCCGGTCCGAACTTGGCGTCGATCCGGAGTGCATCATCCGCGAGGGACGTCTTGGGGAAGAGATCAACGGGCTGATCGAGGAAGACAGCGACATCTCCATTTTGGTGCTTGCGGCCGCGTCTTCATCGGCGGAGGGGCCGGGGCCGCTGATCTCGTCGCTTGCGGCCAAGTCCGGCACGCCGTTCCACATTCCCGTGACGATTATCCCAGGCAACATGACCAAGGAAGATATCCTGGCGGTAGCGTGACGCCGCGATCAAGGTTTGCCGTGCCGGACCATCGCTGGCCAATCCGTCATGCCGCGATGGTCGATGAGGCTTCATCGGCGATTTTTGGACTTCGATTACCCTGTCCGCAACCGCTGACCGCGCCGTAGCTCATTTTCGCAATCCAGCCTTGCCAAGGCCTTGAGAGCATGGTCCCGTTATCCTGATCCCGACAGTCCTCGGGTCGCGCCGCCGCCCGTGTAAGCCATTGGGCGCGAAATCAAATCCAAGCATTGCCGGGAGCCGCCAGTGACCGATCAGGAACAGGCACTCAGCTTCGAACGACGCTGGATCGCCGCAAAGGCCAAGATCCAGGGCACGAGCAACACCCTGCCGACCCAGAAGCACGCGATGAGCCAGGGCCTCAGGGACAGGATCACGACCCTGTCGGCAAGCTACAATGCGCATTCGAATCCCGGACGGCTCGCCGAATTGCAGCAGGCCTTCAAGGAGGCCACCTTCATCTACGGAACCGCCGGGCTGAAGGCCGTTCAATATGGCGGCGGCGGCAATCCCGCCGTCCACGTGCTCAGCAACTGGTTCTACAAGGTCCAGTCCAAGCGGCTGCTCGGGAAACCCGACATGGCGGGGAACCCCCGCCTGCAACCGACGGAACCGGAAAAGATCAAGGAACTGACGAGAAAGCTGAACCTCTACGATCCCGGTCCACGCATCGGCGAATATATTCGTCGCGGCCATCAGATGATGGACGCCTATTTCGGCGTCGGCAACGAGTTGCACACCACCCGCATCCCGATCATCGCCGAGTTCGTGCACTACGCCATGGGCTATTCGCCGGCCTTCGACGCCAACACATCCGGCCAGTCGATGTGGGAGCAGACCTTTCCGGGAGAGAGCTGGGGCCACTGGCCCAATTCCCTTGCCCGCTACGGGCGGACGCCGACGCAGGAGATTTCAGCCATCATTCGGCGGGCGATCTCCGAATGGGGCGGAACGATCGTCTTTGAGGGCAAATTCGTTTACGGCGCCAACATCTTCGATCCGCGCCAGCAATCGCGCGATACCGACCTCGAAGCGCAGGAACTGTTTCAGTATTTCCGAAAGGGCGGACAGACGCCAAGGGTCCCCTTCGGACTCGGCTTCGTCGAGTTCCAGTGGGGCGGCAGGCCAACGGTTCCGACCCGGGCCCATTTCCTCTCCAACTGGTCCTTTGCCAATCAGGCGGTTCACTCGATCGACAATCAGCTCGGGGCGAATGATCTGGGCCGGCTTTTCCAGCCGGGTCACGGCTTGAGAAAGATCTGGGACAATTTCGACGACTTCCCCGTCCCCGTGCCTGCGGGCCAGCGAATGGCCTATATCGAGGAACTGGGCAGGACGGTTATGGATCCCCACCGCTGACACATGACGAGCACGTCGCCGGGCGGCGGACGGGGCGAACCATGCCGCCGAGGCCATGCAAACGATGCGTGAAGGTCGCCGCCGGTGACAACCGGCGCCCGCGGTGTTAAGAATTCTTTCATACTGTCTACAGCCGGGAGGCGGCCATGGGTCTGTTGGATGGATTGGGCAGCATCGTCAGCGATGCCCTCAGCGGAAAGCCGGTCAACCTTGTGTCGATCGCCGAACAGGTCCTGCAAAATTCCGGCGGGCTCAATGGCATCATCGCGCAGCTCAACCAGGCCGGGCTGGGCGAACAGGTCGCCTCGTGGATCGGCACGGGCGGCAACATGCCGGTGAGCGCCGACCAGATCCAGGCGGCCCTCTCCTCGGACCAGCTCAAGGGGCTGGCCGGCGCCTTCGGCGTCGATCTCAGCCAGTTGCCGCAGCTTCTCGCCGAGCATCTGCCGAAGGCCATCGACGAGGCGAGCCCGGACGGGGTTTTGCGGACTTGAGGGATCGGCGCGAATATTTCGTCGAAAATGCCGACACTCCAGGACTCTAAGAGGGAAAGCGAACCTTCGGAAAGGCACTTGTTACTTCCTCGAAAGTTATGATGCTGCCAAATTTGGGCAGTTGCTCAGCGAAATCTGCAAGCCTCGATCTGCTGCATAACAAGACAGTTGATGCGTCGGCGTGAGGCAAAACGGATTTCGGGGGGTCTTTCACCCAGCATTTCGCTCGAAGTGCATAGTTTGTCGCCTGATCTCTCTTGCTCGAGAATTTGTCAGTGGGCTGTTTAACTTCGAAGTGCAGAGCGAACCGGAAATGCGTCGAAGTGGAAAAAACCGCTAAAATGTCGGTCTCTTGGCCTCTACATCCTTGGCAGCGGCATTTTTCTGTGAAGTAAGATCGCCACAACGTTGCAGCGCTGCGACTGCGCTGGGCCCACATTTCTTCCCGAAGCAAAGATGCATTTCCGGCATATGGATGGAATTTAGTTCTTTCCAAGATCCATGAACGGAAGATGGAATTGGCATCGAGAGCATTTGCCAAGGGCTCTGCAAAGGCGAATTCGAGCGGGCCATAGCGCATCCAAATAATCCTCTTGCTGAATCCGCAACGCTCGATCAGACGGAGAAACAATAGACACGACGCCAAACCGGACTAATCTAAAATACCAATCAAGATGCCGCAGTGAAGCCCCACCTTGTCCATTCGTCCTTTCGATACCTGACTGCCCTTCGGGTCACCGAACGCCCATCCAAGCCGTGCAAAGAACGCGATTGCCGCTTGACCTTGGCCTCCGAGAGGCCATTTATAGATTAAAGGCGTTCCAAGGAGCGGTGGTTTGAGAGAACCGCCGATATAGCCATGTTCATTCAGACTGAAGCGACACCGAACCCCGCGACCCTGAAGTTCCTGCCCGGCAAGGTGGTGTGGGCCGACGGTCCGCTGGAGTTCACCAGCGAGGAGGACGCCGAGCGCTCGCCGCTCGCCCAGGCGATCTTCGCGGTGCCCGGCGTCGAGGGCGTCTTTTTCGGCTACGACTTCGTGACCGTCACCAAGACGGAAGAGACGAACTGGCCGCATGTCAAGCCGGCGATCCTCGGCGCGATCATGG
The DNA here is from genome assembly GCF_900231165.1 of Hartmannibacter diazotrophicus. GTDB lineage: Bacteria > Pseudomonadota > Alphaproteobacteria > Rhizobiales > Pleomorphomonadaceae > Hartmannibacter > Hartmannibacter diazotrophicus. Next base: position 675,813 of record NZ_LT960614.1, on the reverse strand, counting down.
AGCATTTCGTCTCCGGGATGCCGGTGATGCTGTCCGACGAACCGGCCGCCGCCGGCGAGGAGGAGTTCGACGAGGCCGACGCCGAGACGGTCGCCACGATCAAGGAACTGCTGGAGACGCGCGTGCGCCCGGCCGTCGCCCAGGATGGCGGCGACATCACCTTCCGCAAGTTCAAGGACGGCGTCGTCTATCTCAACATGCGCGGCGCCTGCGCCGGTTGCCCGTCGTCGACCGCGACGCTGCGCCACGGCATCCAGAACCTCCTGAAGCATTTCCTGCCCGACGTGCAGGAGGTTCGCGCCGTCGCCTGACCGGCCTTGCAGCGATCTTGTTTCTGCCCTGAAACGAATTCAAAAGGACTGTTCATCATTGATGGACAGTCCTTTTCCTTTTTCCGACGCTGCATTGCGACATGTGCGCTCCTAAGTAGGCGGAAAGGGCCGACCTCCCGTGGCCCTTTCCCTCGTATCCGGAGATATCGGCCATGGATGCAGCCCTCCCCAAGACCCGCGGCGCACTCGATGCCACCGCCCTCGACGTCCTCTTCCGCGAAGCCCGCACGCACAACGCCTGGCTCGACAAGCCGGTGCCGGAAAGCCTCCTGAAGGAGCTTGCAGAGATCGCCGAGTTCGGCCCGACCGCGATCAACGCCCTTCCTGCCCGCTTCGCCTTCGTCCAGTCGCGCGCGGCCAAGGAAAAGCTGAAGCCGACGCTCTCGCCGGGCAACGTCGACAAGACGATGAGCGCGCCGGTGACGGTGATCGCCGCCTATGACACGGCCTTCTACGACCATCTGCCGAAGACCTTTCCCCATGCCGACATGAAGTCGAATTTCGTCGGTGCGCCGGAGGAGGTGATCACGAAGACCGCCCTCCAGTCCGCGACGCTGCAGGCCGGTTACCTGATCCTCGCCGCTCGCGCGCTCGGCCTCGACACCGGCCCGATGGGCGGCTTCGATGCGGCCGCCGTCGACGCGGCCTTCTTCGAGGGAACGACCTGGAAGTCCTTCCTCTTGATCAACCTCGGCTACGGCGATGCGGAGAAGCTGTTCCCGCGCAACCCGCGCCTGGAGCTTTCCGAGTTCACCCAGTTTCTCTGACGGCGTGCCGCCTCGCGGCGGCCTGACCGGTTTTGCCTGTCCTCCCTACAGACAAAAAAGTGGGCGCGACCATTTTGGCCGCGCCCACTTTTTTGTCCTGAACAGGGTTTGGATCAGCTTCGGATCAGACCGACAATGTCCTTCACGTCATTGAGGATCGGCATCGCGATCGCGCGGGCGCGGGCGGCGCCATCGGCGAGCACGCTGTCGACGTAAGCCGGATCGGCCATCAGCTCGCGCATGCGCCCGGCGATCGGGGCGAGCTTCTCCACCGCCAGGTCGGCGAGCGCCGGTTTGAAGGCGGAGAAGAGCGCGCCGCCATGGTCCGCAAGCACGGCCTCCTTGGTCGTGCCCGAGAGCGCCGCATAGATGCCGACGAGGTTGTCCGCCTCGGGCCGCTCCTTGAGGCCGGCGACCTCGGACGGAAGCGGCTCGGGGTCGGTCTTGGCGCGCCGGATCTTCTGGGCGATCGCATCGGCGTCGTCCGTCAGGTTGATGCGCGAATTGTCGGACGGGTCCGACTTCGACATCTTCTTCGATCCGTCGCGCAGGCTCATCACGCGCGTCGCCGGCCCCTGAATCAGCGGCTCGGGCTGGGGAAAGAAGCCTTCATTGCCCTCGCCGAGGCCCAGTTCGCCGATGCTGTCGGCAAAGTCATGGTTGAACTTCGCCGCCGTGTCGCGGGCAAGCTCCAGATGCTGCTTCTGGTCCTCGCCGACCGGCACGTGGGTGGCGCGGTAGGCAAGGATGTCGGCCGACATCAGGTTCGGATAGGCAAAGAGACCGACCGAGGCGTTCTCGCGGTCCTTGCCGGCCTTCTCCTTGAACTGAGTCATGCGGTTGAGCCAGCCCATGCGCGCGACGCAGTTGAAGATCCAGGCAAGCTCGGCATGAGCCGACACCTGGCTCTGGTTGAAGACGATATGCGCCTTCGGGTCGATGCCGGCCGCAAGGAAGGCCGCCGTCACCTCACGGATCTGGGTCCTCAGCGCCTTCGGGTCCTGCCACACCGTGATCGCATGCAGGTCGACGACGCAGTAGATGCAGTCGTGCGTGTCCTGCATCTCGACGAAGCGGGTGATCGCGCCGAGATAGTTGCCAAGGTGCAGGTTGCCGGTCGGCTGAACGCCGGAAAAGACCAGGGGCCTGAAAGCCATCTTGAAGCCTCTCATCGAGGGTTTTTATTGAAAGTCCGCGGTTTATGGAGAAAGGCGGGCGAAGGTTCAAGGGCACAAAGGGCGGACGCGCCGATAAAATTGGCGCATCCCGGTCCGCTCTCGTCCGCCAGCCGTTTCTCAGCCCTTGCCGCGCGCGAAAATCATCCTGCCGTAGCGCTTCACGTCGATGGCACCGGTCAGGATGGCAAAGAGCGCAAAGAGCACCATGCCGAGAAGAACGAGGCCCATAAGCGCGAGAGTACAGGTGAGCAGCCCCGCCGAGGGCGTCAGCCAGGGATCGAGCTGCCTTGCACCGAGATAGAGCCCCGCTCCCATCAGGAGGCTCGCCAGCAGCATCAGGGGCAGGCGCTTGACGAGCAAGGTATCGAAGACGAACTCGCCGCGACGGACGAGCCCGAGGGTGAGCTGTCCGACGTTCACCCAGGCCGCGACGGTCGTTGCCGCCGCGATGCCGACGTGGGCGAAGGCCGAAAAAAGCGCAATCGCCAGCACCACGTTCACCACCATGGAGATGCCGGCGTAAATCGTCGGCGTCTTCGTGTCCTCGCGGGCGAAATAGGCCGGCTGGAGAACCTTGATGGCGACGAAGGCCGGCAGACCGAGAGCGTAGGCGGCAAGGGCATGGCCGGTCGCGACGCTGTCCTCGGGACCGAAGGCGCCGCGCTCGAAGAGGACGCGGATGATCTCGACCGGGATCACGGCCAGCGCCACGGTCGCCGGCAGGGTGAGCGCCATGGAGAATTCCAGCGCCCGGTTCTGGGTGTGCAGCGCCGTTTCCGGCGTTTTTGAGCGCAGTTGGCGCGTCAGATCCGGCAGTAGCACGACACCGATCGCGACACCGACGATGCCGAGCGGCAGCTGGTAGAGCCGGTCGGCGTAATAGAGAAAGCTGACGGCGCTCTCCTGGTTGGAGGCGATGATCGTCCCGACGACGATGTTGATCTGGGTGATGCCGCCAGCAACGACGCCCGGAAGGCCGAGGACGAGCAGACGCCTGACGCCCGGCGTCAGGCGCGGGCGCCGGAGCTTCAGCGAGAAATCAATCATCCTCAGCCCGATGACGAGACTGAGAAGCTGGACAAATCCGGCGATGAAGACGGCCCACGAAAGGACGAAGGCGGCCTCGGACGTGCCCGCCGCGCCGGAGAACCATATAAAGGTCAGTGCGATGACGAAGACGACGTTGAGCAGCGAGGGGGCGAAGGCGGCGAGCGCGAAGCGGCCCATCGAGTTCAGCATGCCCGAGGCCATCGCCGTCAGCGACATGCACATCAGATACGGAAACATGATCCGCGTCATGCCGGTCGCAAGATCGAACTTCGCCGCGTCGTCGGCAAAGCCCGGCGCCAGCGCATAGACGAGCGCAGGCATCGCGAGTTCCGCGACTGCGGTCAGGATCAGCAGCGTGAAGAGAAGGCTTGCCAGAACCTCTTCGGCGAACTGTCTCGCCTTTTCATCGCCCCCCTCCTCGACCGCGCGGGCGAACAGCGGCACGAAGGCAGCGTTGAACGCACCTTCGGCGAAGAGCCGGCGGAAGAGATTGGGCAGGCGGAAGGCGACGAAGAAGGCATCGGCCATCGGGCCGGAGCCGAGCATCTGCGCCATGAAGACATCGCGGACGAAGCCAAGAACCCGGCTCACCATGGTCGCCATGCCGACGGTGGCGAAGTTTTTCAACAGATTCATGAGGCGGGCACCGGTGAAGAGCAGAATGCGTCTGACGCTTCGATACGCGATGCCACCGCTTCACGCCACCTGCTTCTTTGGAACCGCCTTTGCCTCCGGCACGCCGTCGAAGGCCTGGGTCATGCGGCGGCGGATGGCGCCCTGGCGGCCGGTCGTCAGGACCTTGTGGCCCATGAGATCGGTCACATAGAAGACGTCCACCGCGCGTTCGCCAAAGGTCGCGATGTGGGCCGAGGCGATATTGAGGTTCAGATCGGACAGCATGCGCGTCAGGTCGAAGAGCAGGCCGGCACGGTCGAGGCCGGAGACCTCGATGACGGTGAAGCGGTCCGACAGAGTGTTGTCGAGGGTCACCTGGGTCTCGAGCGCGAAGGCCTTGGTCGGCCGGCGCGTCGCCACCTTGCGGGCAACGCTCTCGGGGAGCTTCTCGCGGCCTTCCAGCGTCGCCTCGATCAGCGAGGTGATACGCTCGGCACGACGGCTCTCGTCGGCGTCGGCGGAAAGCTCGCGCGAGATCATGATCGTGTCGAGCGCCATGCCGTCGGTGGTGGTAAAGATCTGCGCATCGACGATGTTGCCGCCCGCCACCGTGCAGGCCCCGGCGATCGTGGAGAGCAGGCGCGTGTTGTCGGGCGCGACCACGGTGATCTCGGTGGTGCCCTCGAAGGGCTTCAGCGTGAAGCCGGTGGCAAGGCGCTTCTTCTCGCGGTCGACCTTGCGGATGATCGCGGCGTGGAGCAGCTTGGCTTCGAGATCGACGCGCAGAAGATAGGGCGGATAGTGCCGCGCGACATAGGCGTGGCGCTCGGCCTCCGGCCAGTCGGCAAGCGCACCGAACAGCTCGGCGCGCGCGGCCTCGACCCGCCGCTCGCGCGAAATCTGCGAGTGCCCGCCGAGAAGATAGGGCTCGGTCTCGTAGTAAAGCGTGCGCAGAAGCTGGCCCTTCCAGCCCGTCCAGACGCCCGGACCGACGCCGCGGATATCGGCGATCGTTAGGACCACGAGCAGCTTCAGCCGGTCGATCGACTGCACGACGCCGGCAAAGTCGCGGATGGTCTTGCGGTCGGCGAGATCGCGCGACTGGGCCGTCATCGACATCGTCAGATGCTGCTCGACGAGCCAGGCAATGAGGTCGGTCTCGCTGGTGCTGAAACCGAAACGCGGGCAGAGCTTGCGGGCGACCTTTGCCCCGGCGATCGAATGATCCTCCGGGCGACCCTTGGCGATGTCGTGCAGGAAGAGGGCGAAATAGAGCACCTTGCGATTGAGCGTGCCCGCCTTCAGGAGCTGGGTTGCCAGCGGATGGCGCTCCGGCTCGCGGCCGTTTTCCAGGTCCGACAGGATGCCGATGCAGCGCAGCGTGTGCTCGTCGACCGTATAGTGATGATACATGTTGAACTGCATCATCGCGACGACCTTGCCGAACTCGGGAATGAAGCGGCCGAGCAGGCCGACCTCGTTCATGTCGCGCAGAATTTTTTCCGGATGGCGGGGCGAGCAGAGGATTTCCAGGAAGAGCCGGTTGGCTTCCTCGTTTTCGCGCAGCTCCGTGTTCACCAGCTTCAGCTTGCGGGTGATGAGCTTCAGGAGCTCGGGATGGAAGGCATAGTCCTGCCGGTCGGCGAGGTGGAAGACCCGGATGAGAGCGACCGGGTCGCGGTCGAAGATCTCCTCGTCGCGATGAAGGAGGCGGTTGTTCTCGACGAGGAGATCGCCGATGGCTTCCTCCTTGTCCTTGCGCCGCCCGCGGCGACCGATCGCCAGCTTGCCCAGCACCCGGTCGAGGATCGGCTCGGACTTGACCTCCGTCGCCTCAAGGGCGGCACAGAAGATGCGCGTCAGGTCGCCGACGTCCTTGGCGACGAGAAAGTAGTGCTTCATGAAGCGCTCGACATCGGTCAGGCCGGAACGGGCCTGGTAACCGAGCAGGCGGGCGACGTCGCGCTGGACGTCGAAGCTGAGGCGGTCCTCGGCCTTGCGCGTCAGGAAGTGCAGGTTGCAGCGCACGGCCCAGAGGAAGTCCTCGCCCTTCTTGAAGCGCTGATATTCGGAGCGCGAGAAGACGCCGAGGCGCACCAGTTCCTCGCCGCTCTGCACCTCGTAGTGATATTTGGCGATCCAGAAGAGCGTGTGCAGGTCGCGAAGCCCGCCCTTGCTCTCCTTGATGTTGGGTTCGACCAGATAGCGCGACTGGCCCTGCCGCTTGTGGCGCTCGTCACGCTCGGACAGCTTGGCCTGGATGAATTCCCGGGACGAACCGGCCACGACCTCGGAGCGGAAGCGCTGGACGAGATCCTTGAACAGCGTGTCGTCGCCGAAGAGGAGCCGCGCCTCGAGGATCGAGGTGCGGATGGTCATGTCCTGCTTGGACAGGCGAATGCATTCGTCGAGGCGGCGCGTCGCATGGCCGACCTTCAGCCCCATGTCCCAGAGCATGTACAGGATGAACTCGACGACGCTTTCGCCCCAGGGGGTCTGCTTGTAGGGCAGGAGAAAGAGGAGGTCGATGTCGGAGCCCGGCGCCAGCAGGCCGCGTCCGTAGCCGCCGACCGCAACGGCCGCCATATGCTCGGCGGCCGACGGGTTGTCGACCGGATAGACCTTCTCGATGGCGAAATCGTAGATCACCCGGATCAGCCGGTCGGTCAGATGCGAGATGCGCTTGGCGCAAAGCGTCCCCTTGCGCTCGCTCGTCAGCTGTTCACGCGCGGCCTCGCGGGCGTCGGCATTGGTGCGTTTCAGGAGCGCGAGCACGTCCTTGCGGGCGACGTCGAGAGAAGATGATTTGTCCCAGATCGCATCGATTTCACGGCGCAGAGCGTCTTCGTCAAAGAGCGGATCATTGGCAGGAATTCGGGACATCAAATCTTCCAGGGAATCAGGCGAAGCGCTTCACGCAACAGAGTTTACCATCCAGCAGCGGCGTTATAGGGACTCGCTGCCGAGACTTCCAGCCCCGACCAACGCATGGCCGCCCCCCTGAGCAAGGGCCATCTTGCGGCAACAGGTGAACGCCAAGAGTTCCCGATCGGGGCGGAAGTCATGCCCATGATAGCCTACTGTTCACAAAGAAAGACTGAATGACACGAAGCCGCCATCACTTTGCGGCGAAAATAAAAATTTTGGAACTTGGCGGGAGCCCGCGAATTTCTTGCTCATCGCGCTCAACACAAAAGGGAGCCAAACGATGAAGACCAAGAATGTTACTCTGCTCGCCACCGCTCTTGCCGCCGGCATGGCGCTGGGCGTTTCTTCCGCCTCCGCAGCCAACGGAACCGTGACCGGAGCAGCCGGAGGTGCCGTGACCGGCGCCGTCGTCGGCGGCCCCGTGGGTGCGGCCGTGGGCGGTGTGGCCGGTGCCATCGTCGGCACCGTCGCTTCGCCGCCGGAGACCGTCCAGACCTATGTGGTCCAGCAGCCGCCGCCCCCGCCGGTCACCATCCAGCAGCCGGTCGTCATCGGCCAGCCGCTGCCGCAGCAGGTGGTGCTCTACAACGTTCCCGACAACCCCGACTACGCCTATGCGGTGGTCAACCAGCAGCGGGTGATCGTCGATCCGAACACGCGAGTCGTCGTCCAGGTGGTCCAGTAAGGGATCAACGGCTCGCAGCAAAGTGGCCGGCCGCTTCCCCTCTCATGCGGTCGGCGGTCAGGGCGGAACAATCCGGGCAACCGGGGTGTTCCGCCCTTTGACGTGACGAAGGCATCCGCCGCTCGCCTCAATCGGCCTTCCGCTTTTCCCGCAGACGCTCCGCCTTCAGTGAATAAAGCATCTCCAGGGCCTCGCGCGGCGAGAGGTCGTCCGGCGACAGGCCATCGAGCATTTCCAGCACCTTCGGCATGTCCTCCGGCGCCTCCTCCCGACGGGGCGCACGGCGCGCGGCGGTGAAGAGCGGCAGATCGTCGATGAGCGAGGCCGGCGCCGAGCCGCCCGACTTTTCCAGTTCCGCCAGGACGGACTTCGCCCGGTCGACGACGGCCGGCGGCAGGCCGGCAAGCCTTGCGACCTGGATGCCGTAGGAGCGATCGGCGGCGCCCGGCACGATCTCGTGCAGGAAGACGACATCGCCCTTCCATTCGCGCACCTTGACCGTCGCGTTGACGATCCGCTCCAGCCGTTCCGACAGGGCCGTCAGTTCGTGATAGTGGGTGGCAAAAAGCGCGCGCGAGCGGTTGACCGCATGCAGGTGCTCGATCGTCGCCCAGGCGATGGACAGACCGTCGAAGGTCGCCGTGCCGCGCCCGATCTCGTCGAGGATGACAAGCGCGCGCGGTCCGGCCTGATTGAGGATCGCCGCCGTCTCGATCATCTCGACCATGAAGGTGGAGCGGCCACGGGCCAGATCATCGGCGGCGCCAACGCGGCTGAAGAGACGATCGACGGTGCCGATATGGGCGGATTTCGCGGGCACGAAGGAGCCCATCTGCGCCAGGACCGCGATCAGGGCGTTCTGGCGCAGGAAGGTCGACTTACCCGCCATGTTCGGACCGGTGATCAGCCAGATGCGGCCGCCATCGGGCGCGCCCGTTTCCGCCGACGGGCCGATGTCGCTGTCGTTGGCGACAAAGCTCTGGCCTTCCGTGCGCAGCACGTCCTCCACGACCGGATGGCGCCCGGCCTCGATGTGGAAGGCGAAGCTGTCGTCCACCTTCGGACGGCAATAGCCCCGCTCGTCGGCAAGCGTTGCGAGGGCGCTTGCCACGTCGATGACGGCGAGCGCCTCGGCGGCGCGCTTGATCGCAGCGGCCTCCCGCTCGATGGCCGCAGAGAGTTCTCCAAAGACCTGCATTTCGATCGCCAGAGAGCGTTCGCCGGCACTGGCGATCCGCCCTTCGAGCTGGCCGAGTTCGACGGTCGAAAAACGGACGGCGTTGGCGAGCGTCTGGCGGTGGATGAAGGTCTCGTTGAGCGGCGCGGCCATCATCGCGGCGGCGTGGTTCGGGCCGATGTCGACAAAATAGCCAAGCACGTTGTTGTGCTTGATCTTGAGGGACTTGATCCCGGACAGATCGACATAGGTCGCCTGCAACGAGGCGATGACGCGGCGGCTTTCATCCCGCAGCGAGCGGGTCTCGTCGAGGTCGGCGCGATAGCCCGTGCGTACGAAACCGCCGTCGCGCTTCAAAAGCGGCAAGTCATCGTCGAGCGCGGCGGCAAGATCCCCGGCAAGGCCATGCGGCGCACTCGCCAGCGAGGCAAGCGCCGCGGCGATCTCCTCGCCGGGAAGCTCGATCTCGGCCAGTCGCCTCAGAACGCCGGCGGCGGCCTCCAGCCCTTCCCCGATCGCCCGCATGTCGCGCGGACCGCCGCGTCCCATGACGAGGCGGGTGAGCGCGCGGGCCATGTCGGGAGCGGCAGAAAGGCGCCGGGAGATGTCGGCGCGAAGCGCCGGTTCACGCAGGAAAAGGTCCACCGCGTCAAGCCGGTGGCGGATCGCTTCCGGATCGGTCAGCGGCGCGGCCAGGCGTTCGGCCAGGAGACGTGCGCCGGCGCCGGTGACGGTGCGGTCGATCACCGACAAAAGGCTGCCGCGCCGTTCGCCGGACAGAGTGCGCGCCAGTTCCAGATTGGCGCGCGTTGCCGCATCGATCGACATGATGCCGGTCTCGCCCTCGCGGGCCGGCGGGTCGAGCGGCGGGCGCTGGCCGATCTGGGTCTTGTCGAGATAGGCGATGACGGCGCTTGCCGCCTGGAGCTCCAGCCGGGTGAAGCGGCCGAAGGCATCGAGCGAGGCAACGCCAAAATAGGCGGCGAGGCGATCGCCGGCCGTCGCACCATCGAAGAAGGCGCGAGGGGTCGGCACGCTTGCCGCGCCGGACTGGCGCCAGAGGGGCTTCAGGTCGTCGTCGCCAATGATCGAGTCCGGGATCAGCAGTTCGCGCGGCTCGATCCGCGCAATTGCAGCGGCAAGCCCCCCGCCTTCGACTTCCAGCACCCGGAAGGCGCCGGTCGACATGTCGGCGAAGGCGACTGCGAAACGGTCCCCCGCGCCCTCCGCTCCGGCCTTGGTCCTTGCGACAGAGGCGAGATAATTGGAGCGCCGGGCATCGAGGAGATTGTCCTCGGTGATCGTGCCGGGCGTCACGAGACGGATGACGTCGCGCCGGACGACCGCCTTGGAGCCGCGCTTGCGAGCTTCGGCCGGATCCTCGAGCTGTTCGCAGACGGCGACCCGATGGCCCAAGGCGATGAGGCGCTGGAGATAGTCGTCGGCGGCATGCACCGGCACGCCGCACATCGGGATGTCCTCGCCGAGATGCTTGCCGCGCTTCGTCAGCGTGATGCCGAGCGCACGGCTCGCCACCTCGGCATCGCCGAAGAACATCTCGTAGAAGTCGCCCATGCGGAAGAAGAGCAGGCTGTCGGGATTGGCCGCCTTGATCTCGACGAACTGCTGCATCACGGGCGTGATGTGGCCGACCGGAGCCGCCTCGGCCTCATCCTGCGGCCCGACCGCGGCGACGGCCGCCTCGTCCTGGTTCGGCTCGTCGAATTCGCTCTGCGGCAAAGGGGCGGTCAGGGTCATACGCAATCGGCTGGGCTCGAGCTTGGAAAGGGCGAACCCTATCAGCTTCGAGACGGGCATTCACGCCGCCAGAACCGACGATCCCCAGATGATCGACGAGCGCATCCTCAAAACGAAGCCCCGGACTTCGTGGCACGTTCCGCTTTCGATGGGCCTCAGCCCGTAAGGCGCTCGACCACGAGACCGTTCGCATCCACTTCGTCGTCCGTCTCGAAGGGCGCCGGCCGGCCGAGCAGGTAGCCCTGCGCCTCGTCGCAGCCTTCGGCGCGCAGGATGTCCAGCTGAACGGATGTCTCGACGCCCTCGGCCAGAACCGGAACGGTCAGGCTGCGACCGAGTGCGAGCATCGCGCGAATGAAGGCCTTGGCCTGCAGGCTCGTCTCGGCCTCGCGCATGAAGCTCGCGTCGAGCTTGATCTTGTCGAAGGGGAAGGAGCGCAAGGTTTCGAGCGAGGAATAGCCGGTGCCGAAATCGTCGATGGCGATGGTGACGCCGAGCGCCTTCACCTGCCGCAGCATATGAAGCGCCCGGTCCTTGTCGCCGATGATGGTGGATTCGGTGATCTCCAGTTCCAGCCGGTTCGGCGCGAGCCCGGTTTCCAGCAGCACCTCGTGGACGAGGCGGGGCAGATCGGCATGGGCCAGCTGAACCGGCGACAGATTGACCGCGATCTTGTGAGGATCGGCCCAGCTTGCCGCCTGGCGGCAAGCCTCGCGCAGAACCCACTCGCCGATCGGGACGATGGCGCCGCATTCCTCGGCGATCGGGATGAATTCACTGGGCGGGACGAGCCCGCGCTCCGGATGATGCCAGCGCAGCAGCACCTCGTAGCCGGTGATCTCGCCGCTGCTGACGGATTTCTGAACCTGGTAGAAGAGGGCGAATTCGCGTTGCTCTATCGCGCGCCAGAGTGCCTGGGCCATCGTCCGGCGCTTGCGGGCGGCCTCGTCCATGCGCGCTTCGTAGAAGCAGGCAAAGCGGCCCAGCGCCGCCTTGGCGCGATACATCGCAAGGTCGGCGTTGTTGATGAGCTGCTCGCGGTTGGTGCCGTCATTGGGAAAAATCGCGACGCCGACGCTGGCGCGCGGCGCCACCTCGAAATCGTCGATCTGGAGCGATGCATGCAGTGTCTGCTCCAGACGATCCAGGAATTCGTTCAGTTCCGTCTCACTTGCAATGCGCTTGACCGCAGCGAATTCGTCGCCACCGAAGCGGCAGAAAAATTCGTCGTCCTGAAGAACGGCGCTCACCCGTTCCGCCAGCCGGCAAAGAACCTGATCGCCGACGGAATGCCCGCGCAGATCGTTGATCTCCTTGAACTTGTCGAGGTCGATGCCGAGTATCGCGACCTTGTCCTCGGTCTTGACCACCTTCTCCAGCATGTCATCGACATAGTTGTTGAAGGCCGGGCGGTTGGGCAGACCGGTGAGGTGGTCGTGCTCGGCCATGAAGGCGATCTGCTGCTCGGATTTCCGGCGCTGGGTGATGTCCTCGAAGGTCGTCACGAAGCCGCCCTCGGGCAGAGACCTGTGGATGATGGAGAGGTAACAGCCCGGCCGGTATTCCTCGATCACCGCCGCCGTTTCCCCCGCCTTGATTGCACCGCTATGGCGCTCGTAGACCTCATGCGCTTCAGGCGCCGATTCCATTTCGGACGTGCCTGCAGCGTGGGTCATGCGAACAAGATCGAAGAAGGACAGACCGGGGCGGACCGTGTCCGGTGACAGGTCGAAAATGTCCAGGAATCGGGCATTGGCCAGCATCAGCTTTTCGTCGGCATCGAAAAGGCAGAGACCCTGGGACATGTTCGAGAGCGCCAGGTCGAGATTGCGCCGCGTTTCCGCAAGGGAAAAGTCGATCTCGCGCTGATGGCTGATGTCGCGCGTGATGTTGGCGTAGCCCATCAGGGTTCCGTCGGCCCGGTAGATCGGGTCGATGACCATATGGGCCCAGAAGGCCGTGCCGTCCTGGCGAATGAGTTCGCTCTCGGCTTCGAACTTGCCGTCTTCGCGGGTGGCGCGCAGGGCCTCCTGCGGCCGGCCGGACCGCCGATCCATCGGCGTGAAGAAGTCAGCGAAATTCCGGCCGACGATCTCCTCGGCCTTGTAGCCGGCGATGCGTTCCGCCCCGGAGTTCCAGTTCGTCACGTTGCCGTCGGTATCCAGCATGTAGAGCGCGTAGTCCGTGACGCCCTCGACCAGGAGGCGGAAATAGAGGTCGCGGTTGGAGGCCCGGCGCTGCGACCGGCCGCCGACGAAGGACACGAGCAGGCTGAAGAGCAGCATGACCGCCGCGGTGATGGCCATGATCAGGGCGAGGACCGACGCCGAGACGCCAAGCGAGTCGAAGCTGCGGCTCGGATCGGGAACGACGATCACCGCGCCCATGGCGGTGAAATGCAGTCCGACGACGCCAAGGGTCAGAAACAGGGCGGCCATGAGCGTGTGCTTGCGGCTGTCGCCGCTGGTCGCGATCCGGAAGGCGATCGCGCCGAACACCATGCCGATCAGAAGCGCGGCCAGCACCAGGATCCTGTCCCAGGCGATGGTCCCGGCGAACTCGATGGACCGCATGCCGAGAAAATGCATCACCCCGATGCCGAGCCCGGCCATGACGCCGCCGAGCATGGACAGGGGCCGCCCCCGCTCCATGACGCTGGCCGCCATGCCGACGGTGAAGATACCGATCGCCGACACCAGCGACCAGGCCGTCAGTCCGAGATTGAAGCCCATCGGGCCGGCGGCCGAATAGGCCAGCATCGCGATGGAATGGGTCGCCCAGATGCCGACGCCGCCCATGAAGCCGCCGCTGGCGACCCAGAGCCACCTGGACCCGGAATCGGACGCGGTTGCCCGCTGAATGAAGTTGATGGCCGAAAGACTTGAAAGTGCGCAGACAATGGCCGCAACCAGAACGAGTTGCGGATCATGGTCAACGGCAAGGCAATTCAAGACTTGGAACATTGGGACTTCCCCGTGCGATCTTAGGGGAAGAATACCTTAGAGCCCTTAGGATTCCGTTATATGAAGAGGCAAAATCTCTGTATTACCGTAAGGTTTTGCTTACCATTAATTGGTGACCGACTTCTCGGAACTCTTGCACAAGTCGGAAATGATACAATTATTGCAAGCAGGTTTGCGTGCCTTGCAGACATAGCGCCCGTGCAGGATCAACCAGTGGTGCGCATGCAGTAGATAGTCCTCTGGGATAATCCTGAGCAGCGCCTGCTCGACTTCGAGCACGGTCTTGCCCGGAGCGAGCCCCAGACGGTTGGCGATGCGGAAGATGTGGGTATCGACCGCAAGGGTCGGCTCGCCGAAGGCGATATTCAGCACCACATTGGCGGTCTTGCGGCCAACGCCGGGCAACGCCTCAAGCGCCTCGCGATCGGCGGGCACCTCGCCACCATGATCGCGGACGAGAGCTTCCGACAGGGCAACCACATTCTTGGCCTTGTTGCGGAAGAGACCGATCGTCTTGATGTGTTCGCGCACGGCATCCTCGCCGAGGGCCGCCATCTTCTCCGGCGTGTCGGCGATGGCAAAGAGCTTTCGCGTCGCCTTGTTGACGCCGGCATCCGTCGCCTGGGCGGAGAGGACCACCGCGACGAGAAGCGTGAAGGCGTTGACGTGCTCAAGTTCTCCCTTCGGCTCGGGATCGTGCTGGCGAAAGCGCTCGAAGATCGCGGCGACTTCCGCAGGAGAATAGAGCGACTTCGGCCTCTTCGTGCGCCCCGCCCGGACCGCCTTGCCAGCCGGAGCCTTCTTCACCGCTTGCCTCGCCGGGCCCGAATCGTCGCTCTTCATGCGCCTGTCTTTCTCCAGTCCCCAGGGCCTGGTTCGCCCCGCTCACCGACCGGGTTACGTCATTTTGCGGATGGAAGGGCCTTTTCTTGGCCGCGTTCCGTCCTAATATCATCGCCCATGCACCACGCCCACCCCGAACGGAAAGCAATCATGGCGGACGACAAGCCGCGGCCGGACAACTGGTTTTTCCAGGCGCGTCTTACCCCTCACCGCTCGCTGACGCCCGAAGGCTTCAGCATGCTGATGCTGGCGGTCGGCATGGTCAGTTTTGTCGGCGGGATTTTCTTCGTCCTCAAGGGCCTCTGGCCGGTCGCCGGCTTCTTCGGTCTCGACGCCGCCCTGCTCTATGTCGCCCTTCGCCGCAATTTCCAGGATGCCCGCGCCTATGAGGAAGTCTGGCTGTCACCGGATAGCCTGCTGCTGCGCCGGGTCGGCCGTCGCGGCGAAATCGCCGAACTCACCTTCAATCCCTATTGGGTCCGCCTCGATGTCCTGCGCATCGAGGACGAGGGCGTGACGCGGCTCGAACTCTCGTCTCACGGCGCCCGCCACCCTGTCGGAGCCTTTCTCAATCCGGACGACCGGGAAAGCTTCGCCGAGGCGCTGTCACGCGCCTTGAGCGTGGCCCGAACCGGCGGACCTCTGGCTGCGGGCGCCTGAGGCGGCGATCGGCGAAAATCCTACCGGCAATTCCTTGCATTTTTTTCGGCTCTGACGGAAATCGGGTGGCATGACCTTGATGGTCTTTCTAACTTCGGTGGCATCAGAGGAGACTCATTCATGGATGCTGCTGCCCTGCCCCTGCGCATCGAGCCGGAAATCCTGCGCCCGGCACCCATCGCTTCGGCCCACGGTCCGATTGCCGCGGACAAGCCCGGCAACGGCCTCATTCTACCGCGCACGAGGGGCTTGATGATGAATTCCAGTGCTCCGCACGAGTTGCTGATCGCGGCGGACGACTACAATCTCGTGCGCGACACGATCCGCTACCTCAACGAGAACTGGCAGGGCCAACCCGAACTCGACGAGATCGCGGCGGTCGTCGGCGCGCCGGCCGCCCACTTGCACAAGGTCTTCACGCGCTGGGCCGGCCTCAGCCCGAAAGCCTTCCTGCAGGCGCTGACGCTCAACCATGCCCGGCAGTTGCTCGACCAGTCGGCCAGCATTCTCGATACCGCGCTCGAAGTCGGCCTGTCCGGCCCCGGACGGCTGCACGACCTTTTCGTCACGCATGAAGCCATGTCGCCGGGCGCCTACAAGGCACGCGGGGCGGGCGTCACCATCTCCTACGGCTTCCACCCCTCCCCCTTTGGCGTCGTGCTCCTGATGGCGACCGACCGGGGGCTGGCCGGTCTTGCCTTCGCCGACCAGGGCGAGGAAGAGGCGGCGCTTGACGACATGAAGTCGCGCTGGCCGGCAGCCGTCTACAAGGAGGACGTCATCGGCACCGCGCCCTATGTCGCGCGCATTTTCGATCCGCATGCCTGGCAGCGGGAACAGCCGCTGCGGGTCGTCTTCATCGGCACGGATTTCGAGGTTCGGGTCTGGGAGACGCTGCTGCGCATTCCGCTCGGCAAGGCGACCACCTATTCCGACATCGCCCGCCATATCGGCAAGCCAGCGGCGGCGCGGGCGGTGGGCTCGGCGGTCGGGCGAAACCCGCTCTCCTTCGTCGTCCCCTGTCACCGGGTGCTCGGCCGGACGGGCGATCTTTGCGGCTACCACTGGGGTCTGACGCGCAAGCGCGCCATTCTCGGCTGGGAGACCGGCGTTTCCGACGGCGACAAGGCCAAGTAGGCCGCAGCGGCCACTCACCATCGTTCGCTTTGATACGGGGCCGGAACATCGCCGGCCCCTTTTCCGTTTGTGGTCAGACAACCTCGAACGACGGGAACGACATGGCCGATTTCATTCGCATTCTGATCGCGATCCTGCTGCCGCCGCTCGGCGTCTTCCTTGAAGTCGGCCTCGGCAAGCATTTCTGGATCAACCTGCTGCTGACGCTGCTCGGCTATATCCCCGGCATCGTGCATGCGGTCTGGGTGATCGCGAAGCACTGAGACGCCGGCAGGCCGCACGCCCTGCAGTGCCTGCCGTCGGATCGGTATACCGTCGATCGATTTGCTGACGATGAAAGAGGATCAGTCCTGCAGGACTTCCTTGTCGACGATCTTGCCCTCCTCGTCGAGGCGGTAGACGATCGGCACGCCGGTATCGAGTTCCCGGGCGATGATCTCCTCACCGGAGAGACCTTCCAGTTCCATGATCAGCGCCCGCAGAGAGTTGCCATGGGCGGCGACGAGCACGTTCTCGCCCTTGAGGACGCGCGGCAGGATCTCGGACTCGAAATAGGGAAGGACGCGTTCGGCGGTGGTCTTCAGGCTCTCGCCGCCAGGCGGGGGAATGTCGAAGGAACGGCGCCAGATGTGGACCTGCTCCTCGCCGAATTTTTCCCGCGCGTCATCCTTGTTGAGACCGGTGAGATCGCCATAGTCGCGCTCGTTCAGGGCCTGGTCGCAGATCGTTTCGAGGTCCGGCTGGCCGATGCCTTCGAGGATCAGGCGGCAGGTGTGCTGGGCGCGCACCAGCACCGACGTGTAGGCAACATCGAAGCGGATGCGCATGTCGTTCAGCTTCTCGCCGGCGCGCTTCGCCTCGGCGACGCCGCGCTCGGTGAGGTCAGGATCCTTCCAGCCGGTGAAAAGGTTCTTCAGGTTCCAGTCGGACTGGCCGTGGCGGACAAGGACAAGCAGACGGTTCATGAGCGGGGCTCCGGAAAATGGCAATCTAGGAAATCAGTCGTTAAGGCCGAGCACATCGGCCATGGTGTAGCGGCCGGGCTTCTTGCCGCGCGCCCAGAGCGCGGCCTTGACGCCGCCGCGGGCGAAGATGTCACGGTTCTCGGCCCTGTGCGTCAACTCGATGCGCTCGCCCTCGCCGGCCAGAATGACCGAATGCTCGCCGACGACCGATCCGCCGCGCAGGGTCGCAAAGCCGATCGACCCCGGCTGGCGCGGACCGGTATGGCCGTCGCGCACGCGCACCGACGACTGCGCAAGACCGACGCCGCGCCCTTCGGCCACGGCCTCGCCCAGCAACAGGGCGGTGCCGGACGGGGCATCCACCTTGTGACGATGGTGCATTTCGAGGATCTCGATGTCGAAATCGATGTCGAGCGCGGCCGCCGCCTGGCGCGCGAGCCCGGCGAGCAGATTGACGCCGAGGCTCATGTTGCCGGACTTGACCACCACGGCATGGCGCGCCGCCGCGTCGATCGCCGCTTCGTCCTCCGGCGAACATCCGGTGGTGCCGATGACGTGGACGATCCGGGCCTGAGCGGCATATTCGGCGAAGACAATGGTCGCGGCCGGCGTGGTGAAATCCAGAACGCCATCGGCCGCCGCAAAGGCCGTCAGCGGGTCGTCGGTGACGGGAACGCCCAGTTCGCCAATGCCGGCGAGAACACCGGCATCGACACCGATCACCGGCGAACCCGGGTGCTCGATGGCGTCGGAAACGACCGCACCATAGGTTTCGGTGACCGTCTTGATCAGCGCGCGGCCCATGCGCCCCGCCGCCCCGACGACCACCAGCTTCATCGCATCCATCAACCCAGTCCTGTGTTCACGCCCGCGCCATGCGCGACATCCCGCCGCGCCGGATCATTGACCCGGCTATATCAGCCAGAGATTGGAATCGGAAGGTGGCGGATCGAAGGATGGCGTCGTCCTGCGTGCAGAGCGACGGGTTTCCAGGTTCCGGACGGCACCGCGTCCTTCTTCAGCCGTTGCGGATATCGGCACTCATCTTGTCGACCGCCGCGATCAACCGCTCCAGATCCTCGGGCCGCGACAGACGGTGATCGCCGTCCTTGACGAGCGTCAGCACGACCTCGCCATGGGGGATGCATTCGACGAGCCGCATGGCGTGGCGCCAGGGAACATCAACATCCTGGACGCCCTGAAGGATATGGACGGGGCAGGACAACTCCAGCATGCCGTCGAGAATCTGGTGGTTGCGGCCATCCTCGATCAGGCCCCTGGTAATGACCATGCCGTCGCCATAGTCGCTCGGGCGCACCAGCCGTCCCTCGCGCTCGAGCGTTTCCTTCATCTCGTCGGTGAAGGACGGCCACATCAGCTTCTCGGTGAAATCGGGCGCCGGCGCGATCAGGACCATGCCGGCGATCCGCCCGGCCTCGCCGCGCCGCCGCATTTCGCGGGCGACGAGAAGCGAGATCCACCCGCCCATGGAGGAGCCGACCAGAAGCACCGGTCCGGAGGTGAAGCGGTCGATGACCGCCAGGGCCTCCTCGGCCCAGCGGCCGATCGTGCCCTTCTCGAAGTCGCCGCCGGAAATGCCGTGGCCGGAGAAGTCGAAGCGGACCATGGCCTGTCCGGTGTCGCCGGCATGCGCGGCCAAGGTCTCGGCCTTGGAGCCGGCCATGTCGGAGAGGAAGCCGCCGAGCCAGACCAGCGCCGGCCCCCGGCCGGACCGTTGCCGCACGGCTATCTCGCGACTGTCCTCGCCCGCGCCGACCGTCATCCTCAGGTCCGTCTCTTCGGTCATGGCCGATGCCGCTCCCCTTGCCGTTTCGTCGGGAATTCGCCGCCGTTGCGATCGGGCGACGGCCTCCCCAAGCCTTGCTTGCGCGCCGTATGACCCGCAAATACAGGCTTTGCAAGGGCAAAACACTTGACTTTTCGCCTGATTCAGCCGATTTTCCGGGTAACAATTGATCGGACAATGTCCGCTGATGGGCTTCAGCCTCCACGGTTTTCTCGTGTGGGGTTATTTTTGTTTATGCGAGACCATCAGCAGAGGGCCGGTCGGCTGCCGAAGCGCCGGAATGTTTTTGTCCCAGGCCGGACAAATCAAGGCGCCGACGGCCGGTCTTCGCCGGACCATTCCGGGCCGGAACATTCTGGATGGCTTGCGCGTTGCGCCGGACTGACAAGAGTTCCGCCCACTGTCCGAGATTGTCGTGCGGCGTTCCCATGCTGGAAGGGGTTGCCGC